>CANQWC010000001.1 GCA_947627455.1 uncultured Clostridia bacterium
CGGATTTAGCTCATCCGGTAGAGCGCCACCTTGCCAAGGTGGAGGTAGCGAGTTCGAGCCTCGTAATCCGCTCCATACGGTGCCGTAGCCAAGTGGTAAGGCGTAGGACTGCAACTCCTTGACCCCCGGTTCAAATCCGGGCGGCACCTCCATAAGAAAAAGGCGTGCTTCGGGCATGCCTTTGGTTTTTATTGAACATGAAAGGAGACTTAAGATGAAACTTGCCGAAGCGCTTCAGGAGAGGGCTGACATAAACATCAAGCTCTCAAACCTCTCGGGAAGGCTCACCGCCAACTGCGTCGTTCAGGAGGGCGAGCGCCCCGCTGAGAAGCCCGCCGAGCTTCTGAATGAGTATGCCGAGTGCTCAAAGCGGCTTGAATACCTCATCGCGGCGATAAATAAGACCAACTGCGTCACAAAGGTAGGGGAGTCGACCGTCACCGAGCTTCTCGCGAAAAAAGATGTTCTGGCGGTCAAGCTTTCGGTTTACAGAAACCTCATCACCTCGGCGAGCCAGACCGCCCAGCGTGCGCGCCACACTGAAATAAAAATTCTGAGCACCGTCGACGTCCGCGAGCTTCAAAAGACCGCCGACCTCATGGCAAAGGAACTCAGGCAGCTCGACAACTCGATTCAGGCCGCGAACTGGCAGACCGATCTGATCGAATAGCCCAAAGTCGGTAGCCGCTTCGGGGCGAATGCCATCTCCCGCAGTTGAGATTGAACTGCATGCTATGGCCGCCTTTAGGACAGGGCGCGGGTTCGACTCCCGATTTACTGTTAGTCTTAACGGCTTATAAGCGTATCGCGCACTGCGCATGGTTCACTACCGCGGCATTGACTGATTCGGCGAGGGTGGGCACGGGGATAATCTTGTAAAGCATAATACCTTGACAAAAAGCGGCGATCCTTTCGGACCGCCGTTTTTCTTTAAATCCTTTATTTACGCTCTTTCAGTGCGATGATCTCATCACGCGTAAAGTGATAAACCTTGTCGCAGAAGTGGCACTTCACTTCGGTAATTTCGTCCTCCGCGAGGCTCTCGATGTCCTCCTTGCTGAGGCTGAAAAGAATCTTCTCGGTCTTTTCGCGGCTGCAATTGCACCTATACGCGACCTCAAAATCATCAAGAACATTCGGCTCAAGCCCGTCGAGCGCCTTCATCGCGATGTCCTCTGCCGAGAGCCCAAGCTCCATCATCGTTGTGACGCTCGGCATCGCGGCTATATTTTTCTCGATTACTTCGATACAGCTTTCAGGCGCGAAGGGGAGCAGCTGCAAAATGAACCCGCCCGCCTTTTTAACGGTGAGGTCGGTGTTCACAAGCACCCCGAGCGCACAAACCGTCGGTGTCTGCTCGCTTACGGCAAAATAGTTGGTGATGTCCTCAGCGATTTCGCCGCTGACAAGCTCGGTCTGCCCGACATAAGGCTCTTTAAGCCCGAGGTCCTTTATCACGGTGATGGTCCCGTCAACGCCGACAGCCCCGCCGACGTCAAGCTTTCCGTTCGGCTTGAGGGGCAGCTCGACGATATTTTCGTCGCAGTATGCCTTGACGTTTCCCATGCTGTCCGAAACCGCGCAAAGCCCGCCGATAGGCCCGCCGCCGTTGATTTTCACGGTAACGCTGTCGTCCTTATCCTTAAGCCCGAAGCCTATAAGCGAGGTGCCGAGGGCAAGCCTGCCGAGCGCAGCGGTGACTACCGCGCTGGTTTTGTGAATTCTTTCTATCTCCGCGACGATGTCCGTCCCGTCGATGGCCGAGCATACAACCGACGCATCGGCGCTTATTGTTCTGACAATTCTTCCCATTCAAATGCTCCTTGCAACATAAAGTATCCGCTCGCAGTGCGGCATCGGTGCGCAGGTTTTCATTCCGTCGTATACGCCCACCGCCTCAAAGCCGCAGCTTTTGAGAAGCCTCAGCACCGTATCGGTCTTATAGGCTCTCTCGCGGAATTTCTCAGTGTACCGCTGATACCCGCTCTCGGTCTTCTCGAAGAAATCAAGCGTAATGCCCACCGAGCAGTCTTCCTCCCTGAACCTGTTCTGCCAGACGGTGTAGACCTCGGGCAGGTCGTAGACAAAAGTGTTGTCGCCTAAAATCTGCCGATGTTTATAAGGCGTGTTCATGTCGAAGATGAATACGCCGCCCTTTTTCAGGCATTTTTTTACTGATACAAAAGCCCGCGCGATCTCTTCCCGCCCCGAAAGGTGGTTGAGAGAATCGAGCGAGCATATCGCCGCGGGAATGTTAAATCCCCCTAAAATTCCGTCGAGCTTTGTCATATCGCAGCAAAAAAGCCTGAAGCTTGAGCACGAAAACTCATCGCTGCATGCCTTAGAAGCGGCGATGTCAAGCATATCTCTGCTCAGGTCAGCGCCGAAGACGCCATAGCCGCGCCTTAAAAGCTCAATACAAAGATTACCCGTTCCGCAGGCCACATCAAGCAAGAGCCCTCTTTTAACCGAGAGGTCTGAAAGAATTCTGCCGATACGGTCTGCGTATGCGGGGTAGTTGACATTTTTTGTTAATCGGTCGTAAAACCGTGCGAAGGCGTTATAGCTCATTCGTCGGATTTTTTGCGATCTGCGAGGCGCTTGAACACCATCGCATAGCCGCCCGAGCCATAGTTGATAGAGCGGTTTACTCTGCTGATAGTGGCAGTCGATGCGCCCGTTTCGGCGACGATGTCGCTGTATACATAATGGTTCGAGAGCATTTTTGCGACCTCATAGCGCTGAGAGATGCTCTTGAGCTCAAGAACGGTGCAAAGGTCCTCGAAGAAAGAATAACACTCTTCCTTTGTTTCAAGGGACAGTATCGCCTCGAACAAATCGTCGAGCTGCTGGTCTTTAAGTGCAAGTTTCATGATGTTCTCCTTAAGTTAATTTGATTGTCCGATGTCTGTATAACGATATATTACCACATTTTATTAAAAATGTAAAGAGGTTTTTGACAGAAAAAAGAAAAAAATTCAAAATTTTTCTAATTTTCGTCATGTCTCGACATCGGCGACGTCTTCGATGATCTCCCGAAGCCGTTCAACGCCCTCGTCGGTGACGGCCGAAAAGGGGACTGCGGTGATCTGGTCATAGTACGGAATCTCGGTTTTAAAGGCTTCGAGGCGGTTTGCCCGCTCTGTTTTGTTGAGCTTGTCCGCCTTGGTGAGCACCACCACGAAGGGTATTTCGCTCTCGACGAGATAGTTTATCATAACGATGTCGTCGCTCGAGGGCGAGTGACGCATGTCGATGAGCTGAAAAACGAGCGCGAGGTCTCGGCTGACATCGTCAAGATACCCGCCGATAAGCTCGTTCCAGCGCTCCTTTTCCGACTTCGCTACCTTAGCGTACCCATACCCGGGGAGGTCAACAAAGTTAATATTCCCGAGAGAATAGAAATTTATCGTCGCAGTCTTACCCGGGGTCGCGCTTACTCTTGCGAGGTTTTTCCTCCCGAAGAGCCGATTTATCAGCGACGACTTCCCGACGTTCGAGCGCCCCGAAAAGGCGATCTCGATTTTATCGGGCGGCGGAAGCTGTTTAAAAGTCCCGTATGAGGCCTTAAATTCGGCAAGTGAAAAATTCATCAGCTTCTTGCTCCGATTCCCTTTGATGTTTTCTTGAAGTTCGACGGCGGAATAACCATTCTTCCGCTTTCCTCGGTCTCGAGCGCCACCGCAAGAACGTCCTCAATATTCTCCGCAAAGACGAATTCAAGCGCCTCGCGAACCTTTTCATCTACCTCTTCGAGGTCGGGCTTGTTTGCCTTCGGAATAACGACCGTCTTGATTCCCGCCTTATAGGCCGCCATGGTTTTTTCCCGAAGCCCGCCGATCGCGAGTACCTTTCCGCGCAGGGTGATTTCACCCGTCATCGCTACGTCAGAGCGCACGGGAATCCCCGACAGCTCAGATATAATCGCCGTGGCGAGGGTCACGCCCGCCGACGGCCCGTCCTTGGGTACAGCCCCCTCGGGCGCGTGAACGTGAATATCCTTTTTGGTGTAAAAGTCCTTGTCGATGCCGTATTTCTCGGCCACCGAGCGCGCATAGCTGACAGCTATCTTAGCGCTCTCCTTCATAACGTCGCCCAGCGAGCCCGTGAGCTCGACAGTGCCCTTTCCGTCGACCGAGAGAACCTCCAGCGGCATAATCGTTCCGCCGACCGAGGTCCACGCAAGGCCGTTTACTTCGCCGACCTGCGGCGTCTCCGAGCGAAGATCGCCCAAATATTTTCTCACGCCGAGATACTTCTCGACAGCCTCGGGCGAAACGGTTATCCTCTGCGCCTCTTTCGAGACTATATCCTTAGCGGCTTTTCGGCAGATAGACGCGATCGTCCTTTCGAGCGTTCTGACGCCCGCCTCGCGGGTATAGTAGTCGATTATCTCATAAAGTCCCGCGTCGGTGAACCTTAGCATATTCCCGTTGAGGCCGTTGGCTTTAAGCTGCTTCGGCACAAGGTGGCGCTTAGCGATCTCGAACTTCTCCTCACGGGTATAGCTCGGCAGCTCGATGATATCCATTCTGTCAAGAAGCGGCGGCGCTATCGTGTCGAGGTTGTTTGCGGTCGTGACGAACAAAACGTCCGAGAGGTCGAACGGCACCTCGATATAGTGGTCGCGGAATTCCTTATTCTGCTCGCTGTCCAGAACCTCAAGCATCGCGCTCGAGGGGTCACCGCGAAAATCGTTTGCCATCTTGTCGATTTCATCGAGCAGAATCAGCGGGTTTGATGTCCCTGCCTGCTTCACCGCCGCGATGATTCGCCCGGGCATCGAGCCGATATATGTCTTGCGGTGTCCTCTGATGTCCGACTCATCGCGAATTCCGCCGAGCGACACCCTCGCGTATTTTCTCCCGAGGGCCTTTGCGATGGATTTCCCGATAGAAGTTTTGCCGACGCCCGGGGGGCCCACAAGGCAGATTATCTGCCCTTTTACGTCGGGAATAAGGTTTCTCACGGCGATGAGCTCAAGAATCCTCTCCTTGACCTTCTTCATACCGTAGTGGTCTTTGTCAAGCTGAGCCCTTACCTTTTCGATGTCCGCCTTGTCCTCGGTCTTAACGTTCCACGGCAGCTCAAGCACCGTATCAAGATAGCTCCTGATCACCGCCGCCTCCTGCGAGCCGTAGGGCATCTTCGCGAGCCTGTTTGCCTCGCCGACGAGCTTTTCAACGCTCTCTTCGGGCAGCCCGAGCTTTGAAATCTTTTCGAGATATTTATACCCCTCGTCCTCGGGGTATTCCTCCTCTCCGAGCTCTTCCCTGATTATCCTCATTTCCTCGCGAAGGTAATATTCGCGCTGCCCGCGGTCGATTGCCTCACCGACGCGCATGTGAATGTCGTTTTCAAGCGCGAGAATCTGCGTCTCTTTTGAGAGAATCGTGAGAATCACCGAAAGCTTATCGCTGAGCGACGGCGCTTCAAGAATCTGCTGGCGGTTTTCCGCGGGTATGTTGATGTTAAAGGCGATGAGCTCATAAAGGTCTTCGGGCGATTTTGCCGCCTCAACCGATGTTCTGAGCTCATCGGGCATTCTCGGCACGACCTGAGAATAGGCCATAAACGCGCTCTTTAGAACTCTCATCAGGGCATACATCTCGTCCTCCGAGGCCCTCTCGCGAGAGAAGGTCTTAAGCGGGCGAACCACCGCGATGATTCCCGCGTTTTCCTTGCTGAAGTCGATAAGCTTTGCCTTATGTACGCCCTCAACTCTCACCCGAGAGATGCCGTCAGCGCCCTTGACGACCTGTTTTACCTCGCATACCGTGCCGACGAGGTAAACGTCGTCGGTGTCGGGGTCGGTAACGTTCGGGTCGCGCTGAGCGGTGAGAAAGACCATTCTGTCGCTGTCAAGCGCCATCGCGAGTGATTCAAGCGAGCGTCTGCGCGAGATATCGAATCTGAGCGCCATGTTCGGCTGAACGACAACGTCGCGTGTGGCGATGCAGGGCAGGGTCATAAAAGTGAATTTTTCAGACATTACCAAATTACCTCTTTTTATCAGAATCAGAAACCTGTTGTATGCATATTGCGTGTGGCTTCTATTATAACAGACTGTTACGGATTTTGCAATAGATAAAATAATGGATAAAATAAATAATGATTCGCGGGCTTTTTCGGTCGAAATCAGCCGCTCTCAAAAAAATTAAAAAATTTCGGAGCAATCGCTTGACAAGTCGGAACTTTTGTGATAATATTGCAAATTGTGGATGCGCCCGTAGCTCAGTGGATAGAGTGTCCGGCTACGAACCGGCAGGTCGAGAGTTCGAATCTCCCCGGGCGCGCCAGAACGCGGTGCTTCGGCGCCGCTTTCTTATTATCACGAGGTGTATCATGAAAAACCCTTATCAAAAGACAATTTATGCCTGTTATTTCTGCTACATAACCCAAGGCATCGTAAACAACCTTGCGCCGCTTTTGTTTATAACCTTTATCTCGACGGGTTGGGCGACCCTCTCGACGGTAACGCTTTTAACGACCGTCAACTTCGCGACCCAGCTTCTCACCGACCTTCTTTCGGCGAGCTTTGTCGATAAAATCGGCTACCGAAAGTGCGTCATCGCCGCGAATATCCTCTCTGCTGTCGGCCTGATAGGAATGGCTGTCCTTCCCGAGCTTCTTCCCGTGCCGTTTATCGGGCTGCTGATAGCCGCGGTTTTGTATGCCGTCGGCGGCGGGTTATTAGAGGTTTTGGTCAGCCCGATAGTAGAGGCCTGCCCGTCAGAGAACAAAGCCAAGGCGATGAGCCTTCTCCACTCGTTCTACTGCTGGGGAGTAGTCGCGGTCGTCGCGCTCTCAACGCTCTTTCTCTTTGTCTTCGGCAGGGAAAACTGGCGTATTCTCTGCTTTATCTGGACAATTCTTCCCCTCGTGAGCGCCTTTCTCTTCACAAGGGTGCCGATCAACACCCTGACCGAAAAAGGGGAGGGCATGACCGTTCGTGAGCTCTTCGGCTCAAAGCTTTTCCTGATCTGCGCGCTGATGATGTTTGCCGCAGGCGCCTCCGAGCTTGCGATGGCCCAGTGGGCCTCCGCCTTTGCCGAGAGCGCTCTGAACATCTCAAAATCTATCGGCGACCTTGCTGGTCCGTGTGCCTTTGCGGTGCTGATGGGCCTTGCCCGAGCTTTCTACGGCAAATTCGGCGACAAAATCAAAATCGAGAAATTTATCCTCATCTGCGCGATCTCCTGCGCCGCAAGCTATCTTCTCACCGCGCTTTCGCCGATACCCGCTCTTTCGCTCATCGGCTGCGGTCTATGCGGCTTTTCGGTCGGAATAATGTGGCCGGGCGTATTCAGCCTTTCCTCCGCGAGTATGCCCAAGGGCGGCACCGCCCTGTTTGCGATGCTTGCGCTCGCGGGTGATCTCGGCTGCACCTGCGGCCCGACTGTTGTCGGCTTTGTCTCCTCCGCCGCCGAAGGCAGCCTTCGTGCGGGGTTTTTGGCGGCAATAATCTTCCCGATCGCGCTGATAATCGGAATAACCGCCCTTGCGAGGCTCAGAAAATCATGATTGTAACCGAATTTTAATAAAACTGTTACCGCTCCGAAATTGATTTTTTCGGGGCGATGTTTTATAATAATGTTGTCGACAAAATTCGACAGCCATCGGCGTCAAAATCTTTTTCCTGATTTTTCCTGATGTTTTTGGCGCAAAACCGCACATATTAACCTTGCGGGAATCTCCCGCATAAAGTTCAAGAGAAAGCGGAGCCGTTTATACTTATTTTAAACCGCGCCGCGATCCGAAAGCAATGCGCACATGCGCGTGACGGAAACGGAGATTTCAAATGTCATTAAAAATTGCAGCCATATCTTTAACAGTCGCTGTACTGCTGATGTTCTCGCTCTGCGGGTGCATGTCGATCGACGACGGCGTTTATGACTTCGGCGAAAACGGCGGGGCGGCAACATCGCCCGAAAGCGTTGAGCCCTTTGTCACCACCTCGCCGATAACCGCCCCCGAGCCCGAAACAACGGCAGAGCCGCCCGCAACCTATCCCGAGAGCACCGCGCCCATCGAGCCCGAGCCTCTTCCGAGCACCGAGCCCGATGAAACCGCCGCCCCCGAGGATATGATCGAACCTCTTGCCGCGGTGATACAGCGTGACTATTCGGCTCTTGACACCGAATCTCACGGCTACGGCCAGGGCGTCAGGTTTGACGACCTGAACCGACCCAAGGGTGCGGTCGAATTCAATAACGGTTATTCGGAATACAACGCCACCGCGATAAATCTCACCGAGGAAAAGGTCATAAACCTGACCTTTGATCAGGGCTATGAAAACGGCTTCACCCCGATGATCCTCGACACCCTCAAAGAAAAGGGCGTAAAGGCGACATTCTTTGTCGTCGGCGACTATGCCGAAAGGCAGCCCGAGCTTGTTCGGCGAATGATCGACGAGGGCCACACTGTCGGCTCGCATTCGGTCAACCACTACTCAATGCCCGAGCTTTCGGTCGAAGAGATGAAGAACGAGATCCTCGGCTTACAGGATTATGTTTCCGAGCACTTCGGAATCCGGATGACCCTGTTCAGGCCGCCGAAGGGCGAGTATTCCGAGCAGAGTCTTGCGGTGACAGGCGACCTCGGCTATAAAACGGTTCTCTGGAGTTTTGCATATGCCGATTGGGACACAAAAAACCAGCCCGACCCCGAGGAAGCTCTCAACAAGCTGATCGAGCGTGCTCACCCGGGCGCAGTCTACCTCCTGCACTCGGTATCCGAGACCAACGCGAATATCCTCGGCGATTTTATCGATGCCATGCTTGCCGAGGGCTACCGCTTCGGCACCGAATTCTGACCTTAAAATAAACCAAGCGCCGAGCTTTAAAACTCGACGCTTCTTTTTTTATTGAATTATTTCATAAAGCTCCTGAGCGGTCTCTTTTCTCACAACCTCCGCGACCGAAGTCACCCGAGCCTTAAGGGGCGTCTGCCCAAGCCTTATCTCGATGACGTCGCCGACCTTAACGTCGTAAGAAGCCCTTGCCTGCTTGTCGTTGACAAAAATTCTTCCCGCGTCGCATGCTTCATTCGCGACGGTTCTTCTCTTGATAAGCCGAGAAACTTTAAGATATTTATCGAGCCTCATATTTACCTCACAAAAAAATAACCGATTGGCGGTGAACCAATCGGTTAAGTCATCAATCACTTGGCGACGGAATCCTTAAGAGCCTTGCCTGCCTTGAAGGTGGGAACCTTTCTTGCGGGGATCTTAATCTGAGCCTTGGTTCTCGGATTGATACCGACCTTAGCGTTGCGAGCCTTGACCTCGAAAGTGCCGAAGCCGACGAGGGTGATCTTCTCACCTGCGGAAAGTGCTTCGCTGATGCTGTCAACTACAGCGTTGAGGGCCTTCTCGGCGTCCTTCTTCGAGACGTCAGCCTTGGCGGCGATCTTGTTTACTAATTCGACCTTAGTCATTTTTGTTTCCTCCTGTTTGTGCATAAATCAATATTTGCGTCATGCGGCTCCCCGCAGACCCAACATGATACTAATTTTATACCGATTTTGCCCAAAAATCAAGACTATTTTCCGAAGATTTCGCTTGAAAATTTATTTTTAGTAGAAATGTCCAACAAAACAACAAAAATTATGTACGATATAACGGCAAATGATACAGAAATTCCCACGGTTTGGGCTCTCGGCAGTATTTCCGTGAGCCTGTCTCTGAAGAAAACAGCGCCCGCCGCCGCCATAATTCCGCCGACAGTCGGCGCGACAAGAGAATAGTTCAATTTCGGTCTTGTCGATGTTATCCTGAAAAGCGCCCCTGCCGACAGCGCGCACATCGCCCCCGAGCTTATCAGCGAGGCGAGCGCCGCCCCCGAAAGCCCGAGGCTCGGAACAGGCACCAAGAGGGTATTAAGCCCGAGCTTCAAAAACGCCCCGAAAAGGTTTATCCTTATCGGCAGGTCCGCCCGCCCGACTGCCTGCAGCATCGAATAAGCCGCCCCGCCCGCGGTCACAAAGGCCGTGCCGAGCGCCATTATCGAAAGCGGCCTCGCGGTTACTGCCACCTCCTGAGCCCTCGATGAGAACAAAAGTCCGAGAATTTCTTCCGAAAGCGCCGAAAGCCCCAGCCCCGCGGGTATCGAAATGACAAGAATCAGCGTCAGAACGCGGTTTATTTCGCGGCTCACCTTTGCCGAGTCTTTTCTTGCCCATGCCTCCGAAATGTTCGGCAGAGCGCTTTTCCCGAACACCGAGCAGAGCGACGGCGCCAGCCCGAAAACCGTCCCCGCGAGGCCCGTAAACGACCCGTAGAGATAGTTCGGCAGCTCTCTGAACGACACTCCGCTCGCGATTATGTCTGCGTATTTTTCGGCATAGAGCGAGGGCGTTTTCGCGAGCGACGATTTAATGCAGAGAATTATCGTATAAAGGTCGACGCTCCCCGCGAGGCTTGAAACTATCGCTGCGGCCGAGATCGGCGCCATAAGCCTCAAAAGCCTGCGCCTGCCGTCAGATATTTCCTCCGCCGTCGGCCTTATTTCGGGCGATATCCCGTCGCTTCCCGCCGCATGTCTAATCAGCATGAACAAAAAGCTCGAGACTTCCGAAAGCGTCACCCCGATTACCGCTGCCGCCGCGACATACGGCAGCGAGGCGTCCGAGAGCTCGCCGCTGTCTTTGCATAGAACGCCGAAAACCGTCAGCCCGCTTTCAAATCGCCTGAGCGAATAGCTCTGCGCCGCAAAGGCGAGCCCCGCCCCCGCGGCCACCCTCACCACCGATTCGGTGATTTGCGAGAGCGCCGTCGGCACCATGTTTCTGAGCCCCTCGTAATATCCGCGATAGACAGCCGTAACCGTCCCGAGGAACACGCAGGGGAGTATGGCGATTACTGCGGGTTTGGCGTTTGCGTTGCCGATGAACCTTTCGGTGATGAACCCCGCAAAAAGCATCGGCACTAAAGAGAGAAGAATGCTCGGCAGCGTGAACATTCTAAGCGCCGCAGATTTTATCCCTTTTGCCGCCCCAAGGTTTCCTCTCGCCTCGTTTTCCGAAACAAGCTGCGCGACGGCGGGCGTAAGGCTTGCCGCACAAAGCGCGTAAATCGGCGTGAACACCGCGTATGCGCTTGAAAAATACCCCATTCCCGTCCCGCCGAGAATGTTCGCAAGAATTATCTTAAAGATGAGCCCCGCCGCCTTGCCGACAATCACCGACGCCATCAGAATAAGCGAACTCCGTATAAGCCCCTGCTTTTTCGTAACACCCACCCCTTTGAAACAGTCTTGTACCATTCTATTTCACCTCGGGACAAAGTATGACAGGGGAGGGCGGCATAAAAAATTCGGCCGAGCCCGAAAGTCCCGACCGTTATTTAATCTGTTTCCCCAAACATCTCCTCAACAAACCTCGGCGTCGGCGCTTTAAACGTCCTCCCCGCCAAATACCCGAGCGGTCCGTCCCGCGGGATATCAAACCCGAGGCTGTAGGCGCAAAGGCACTGCGATTTCCTTTTATATCGGCGGTTTTCTGCTTCGCGGTCGTATTTCCCGTCGCCCAGAATCGGGCAGCCGATATACGCAAGGTGCACCCTGATCTGATGGGTTCTCCCCGTGACAAGCCCGACCTCAAGAAGCGAAAGCCCGCCCTTTGTTTTGAGCACCCGATAGTCCGTTATCGCGGTCTTCGAGTTCGGCGTCTTCTTTTCGCGAACGTAAACGGTGTTCTCGGCCTCGACCTTTTCGAGGTAAGTCTTTATCCTCCCCTCATTTTTGCGAGGGCTTCCCAGAACCGCGCAGAGATATTTCTTTTTGAGCTTCCGCTCGCGGATAAAGCCGTTGAGCGCCCGAAGGCTCTCGGCGTTTTTAGCGCATACAACAATGCCCTCGGTGTTTCGGTCGAGGCGGTTGCAGAGCGCGGGCGCAAAGCTGTTTTCTGCCGATGGGTCATATTCGCCGCGCTCGATAAGAAGCTTCGTTATCCTGTTGATGAGCGTATCTTTGGTGTTTTCCGAGTCCTCATGCACCACAAGCCCCGTCGGCTTATACGCAAGAAGAATATTCTCATCTTCATAGATGATTGTGACCTCGGTGGGTATATCATCGAGGTTTTTTTCTTCTTCCGATGTCTCGCCGAAAAACTCATCGGGAATATAAAGTCTCAGGATATCCCCCTCGCAGAGGCGTGTAGAAATCTCGCAGCGTTTGCCGTTGAGTTTTATTTTCTTTTCGCGAATAAATTTATACATCTTCCCGTTCGGAAGATTCGGAACCGCCTTTGAGATAAAGCGGTCGGCGCGTTGGCCCGCGTCGTTTTTTCCGACGGTGAACTCTCTCATCTTAACCTCCGATTATCCCCACAACCCGTTGAGATAGTCAAGTCTGTCCCTCACCCAGTTGATAGTCGTCTTTGCGCTGCCGCTGCGCCTTGTGCCGTCAAGGTTGAATTCGTCGGTATAGTTGACGATAAGGCTCTCGGTGTCATCGACCGCGGCTCTTATCTCGGGCAGGCGCTCCTGCCATTTTTGTTTCACAAGCTCCCTGAACCAATCCGCCGAATAGAAGAGAATAAGCCACGGGTTCGAGCGGTCGCCCCAGTGGTCGACGAAGTAGCTGTCCTTGAAGTTGGCGGCATAAAGTCCGCCGTCGGCGTCGCTCGAATAGTCATAGTAAGCCCAGTCGAAGTCCCACGGCGCAAGCATCGTCACGCGCTCATATTTCGGGTCAGCCCCGAAGTCGACCGCGAAGAAGAAGCTTCCCCCGCCGACGTCCTGATCGTTGATTATTTCATAGGTCATATACATATCCACGACCGAATTGACGTCGATGACCGCGTTGATGCAGTCATAAGCGCTCGCGAATTCGTCCTGCGCGGGCAGAAGTTCAAGCCCCTCGCCGATTTTATAAAATTCGCCGTATTTTATCGCGCGCATGGGAATCTCCCACGCAAGCTCGAAGTATCTCTCGATGAAGTCGAGCTGCTCGTCGGAATAAAGGTCGTTCTTGACCGAGTATGCATATTTTCTCGGCACCCTTGAAGTCCCGCTGACGTCGGTTATCGGCTCAAGGTTATAATTCAGGAAGAAATAGGGGTGATCGTCGCCCGTGGCATAGTTGTCAAGCTCAACGAGGTAGCCTATATCCGTCCCGCCGTAGTTTTCCTCCGCCTCGTTGATGTCCACGCGGTTCGAGTTGGCTTGGGTCTGCTCGCAGAGAAGATACGGCCCCATATATTTTTCATTGACATAAAGCTGAACAAAAACCGAGTCTGAGCAGTAATATTCGTTGTTGCTGATCGCCCTCGCGACCTTGAACGCAAGGTGGTTCTCGATTGCGGCCTCATATGATTTCAGCAGAACCCACGAGCGGCACTTCGCGAAATCGTTAAGGCCGAGCATCGACTGCTTATCGTCGAATTTAAGGCGATAAGAAACGCTGTTGGCGCGAATCCAGTCGACGTCGCCATAGTTTGCGCTCGCGTTTCCGCGAACCCGAACGCCGCCGCTCTTTGCCTCAAGCTTATAAATGTCGTCGCAGTTCATGACCTCGACAAAACAGTTTACATAGTCGTCGAGCGAGAGAATTTCTTTTTTGTTTTCTGTCGATATGTGAATTATCGGGAACTGCGTTTCAGAGCATATTTTTGTGTAATACCCTTCGCGAACCGTCCTGTCGATGCCGAAAGCGCTGTAAAGGTCGTCTGGGTTATCCTTTGAGAGGTCAAGCCCGCTCTGCCAGTCGTCGATGATCATTCCGTCCGCCGCGGTGGCCTGCGGCTCGGGCGAAGAAGACGGAGCAGTCGCGGGCGTGGGCGAAGTCGCGGGCGTATCGACGGTATTTAAAGGTGTCTGCTGCGTCGGCGGCAGTGTATCAACGACCCTGTCGGGCACGTTGGCCTCAGTCGCAAGGGTTATCTGCGGCTGCGTTTCCGCGGGCTTGGTGACAGTCTCCTGATCGCTGCCCGTTTTCACGACAGAACAGGCCGAGAGCAGGGCGTTTGCGGAAAGTATCGAGACAAGAAAAACCGATTTAAAAGTCGTTGAAATTTTCATATATAAACCTCCGAGCCTGAAAGGAAATTATCTGATGTTATTATAACACCGCGAATTTAAGTTTGCAATAACAAAGCGGTAACAATATCGAATTTTAAGAAAAAATTAAGAAACCCGCTGCCCCCTCTGCCCATTACCATTTCTTTTTCTCAATGCTTGACTACACGTCCAAAACCTGCTATAATATCCTCAAACCATCACCGAAAAGGAGAATCAAAATGGAAATTCAATACAAAACTCAGGGCACCTGCGCCCGCCAGATAAACGTCACGGTTGAGGACGGCATCGTCAAAAACGTCGAATTTGTCGGCGGCTGCAACGGCAACACCAAGGGCATCAGCAGCCTTGTCAAGGGCATGAAGGTCGAGGACGTCATCGAGAGGCTTGAAAACACTACCTGCGGCGCAAAATCAACCTCCTGCCCCGACCAGCTTGCCAAGGCCCTGAAGCAGGCTCTCTGATATAAGTCGGCAAAAGTCAATGCAAGCCATTGACTTTTTGTTTTTTATGTGTTAAAATAGAATTATAAACATTTGTTCTGATTTGCGGGTGATCTGATGGACAGATTTGTTCTCAAAAGCGAATATAAGCCGACAGGCGACCAGCCCCAAGCGATAGCCGAGCTTGTCAGGGGAATTCGCGAGGGAAAGAAGAACCAGACTCTCATGGGCGTAACGGGCTCGGGAAAGACCTTCACGATGGCGAACGTGATCGCCGAGATAAACAGGCCGACCCTTATTTTGGAGCCGAATAAGACCCTTGCCGCCCAGATTTGTTCCGAGTTCCGCGAGTTCTTCCCCGACAGCGCGGTCGAGTTTTTCGTGAGCTATTACGACTACTACCAGCCAGAGGCATATATTCCCTCGACAGATGTTTATATTGAGAAGGATTCCGATGTCAACGACGAGATCGACCGCCTCCGCCATTCCGCGACGGCCGCGCTTTCCGAGAGGCGAGATGTCGTAATCGTGGCGTCGGTCAGCTGTATATATTCTTTGGGCGATCCCGAGGAATACAAAGAGCAGATAGTTTCGATAAGGCGCGGAATGACCAAATCCCGCGACGAGCTTCTTTCCGAGCTTGTCGCGATACAGTACGAGCGCAACGACGTCGATTTTCAGCGCAACAGGTTCAGGGTTCGGGGCGATGTCGTCGAGATATACCCCTCGGGCTCGAACGACACCGCGATACGGGTCGAATTTTTCGGCGACGAGGTCGACAGAATAAACGAGATAAACGTCGTTACGGGCGAGGTGATAAGCTCGCTCGCCCATGTCCCGATATTTCCCGCGTCGCATTATATCACAAGCAAGGATAAGCTTCACGACGCGATAGAGGATATAGAGGCAGAGATGCGGGAGCGGGTCGAATTTTTCCGCTCTCAGGATAAACTGATCGAAGCGCAGAGAATCGAGCAGCGCGTCAAATACGACATGGAGATGCTTGAAGAGGTCGGCTTCTGCTCGGGAATCGAGAATTATTCAAGGGTTCTCGCGAGGCGCGAGCCCGGGGCGGTGCCGTTCACGCTTCTTGACTTCTTCCCGAAAGACTTTTTGCTGATAGTCGACGAATCCCACGTCGCGCTGCCGCAGGTCAGGGGCATGTTCGCGGGCGATCGCGCAAGAAAAAATATCCTTGTCGACTACGGGTTCAGGCTTCCCTCGGCGCTCGATAACCGCCCCTTAACTTTCGATGAGTTTTACTCTCGTGTCGGTCAGGCGGTGTTCGTCTCCGCTACCCCGGGGCCGTTTGAAAAAGAACATTCCGAGGCGATAGTCGAGCAGATAATCCGCCCGACGGGCCTTCTTGACCCGCTTATAGAGGTCAGGCCTACTCAGGGTCAGATCGAAGATTTAATACTTGAAATCAACCGGCGCACCGAAAAGGGCGAGCGCGTGCTCGTCACGACCCTGACGGTAAAAATGGCCGAGGATCTGACGCAATATTTGCAGAACGTCGGCATCAGGGTGCGCTATATGCACCACTCGATCGACACCATCGAGCGAATGGAGATAATCAGAGATTTGAGGCTCGGCGAGTTCGACGTTTTGGTCGGAATAAATCTTCTGCGCGAGGGCCTCGACCTCCCCGAGGTTTCGCTTGTCGCGATACTTGACGCCGACAAAGAGGGCTTTCTGCGCAGCGAGAGCTCGCTTATACAGACGGTCGGCCGTGCCGCGAGGAACGCAGGCGGCAAGGTAATAATGTATGCCGACAGCGTGACGGGCTCGATGGAGCGTGCTATAACCGAGACCGAGCGCCGCCGCGAGATTCAAAGCAGGTACAACACCGAGCACGGCATCACGCCGAAAACGATAATCAAGGGCGTCCGCGACGTCATCGAGATAACGACGAAGGAGAACGTCGGCAAGGAGCTCAAGAAGTACACAAAGAAAGAGCGGCTCGACATGATCGAGAAGATGACCAAGCTGATGAAGGAGGCCGCGAAGCAGTTAAACTTCGAGCAGGCCGCCTATTATCGCGACAAAATCGCCGAGCTCAGGGCACTTGACAGAAAGGTCATAAAGAAATAAATTCCGCAGGTTTTCCCCAACCCGAATATAAAAGTTTTCGGTTGAGCCTTTTACAAAAGGCTCACGAGAGTCCAGAGGCGAGAAGCCTCTGGTCGCGACCGCAGTCGCGAAACCCTTTGCGTTAGCGAAACGCAGGAAGGGGAGGAGCAATCAGCCCGGTGGGCTGTTGCGACGTGGGGAAACCCTCGTCGGGGGTTTCCCCGCCGCCGAGCGAAGCTCGGCGGCTTATGCGGAGGGGGTGCGGGGGGGGAACCCGCAGGGTGCCCCCGCAAATAAAAAAGCGGAAAGGGTGCGGGGAAACAAACGACGCCCTTTCCAAAGTGCGAAAGATTACTTTTGTTAGCGTCGTTCTGCAAAGGCTGCGCCTTTGCCCGACAATCTTTCTGAAACGACAAGGGTGCCCCCGCAAATAAAAAAGCGGAAAGGGTGCGTGGAAACAAACGACGTCCTTTCCAAAGTGCAAAAGATTACTTTTGTCAGCGTCGTTCTGCAAAGGCTGCGCCTTTGCCCGACAATCTTTCTGAAACGACAAGGGTTCCCCCGCTAATAGAAACGTTGAGTCGCCCCCCGACATTCTAACAGTAGATACCCCGATATATTATTGATAACCCCGCTTCCCCCTCTCCACCACCCCCTCAACACACAATTTTCCAAAAAGGAGCCTCACCATGCCTTCAAACGAAATCGTAATAAAAGGCGCTCGCGAGCACAACCTCAAGAACGTCGACCTTGTAATCCCCCGCGACAAGCTGATAGTCTTCACGGGCCTCTCGGGCTCGGGCAAGTCCAGCCTCGCCTTCGACACCATTTTTGCCGACGGCCAGCGCCGCTATATCGAGAGCCTTTCAAGCTATGCGCGAATGTTTTTGGGCCAGATGGACAAGCCCGACGTCGATTCCATCGAGGGCCTTTCTCCCGCGATATCCATCGACCAGAAGACCACGTCTAACAACCCGCGCTCGACGGTCGGCACCGTTACCGAGATATACGATTATCTAAGGCTTTTGTATGCCCGAATCGGCATACCCCACTGTCCCGTCTGCGGGAGAGAGATAAAGCGTCAGTCTGTCGACCAGATCGTCGATCAGGTCCTCGCGCTGCCCGAGGGCACGAAGATTCAGCTCCTTGCCCCGATAGTCAGGGGTAGAAAGGGCGAGTATCAGAAAGAGCTTGAAAACGCGCGGAAATCGGGCTATGTAAGGGTTCGGGTCGACGGCATCACCTACGACCTCTCCGAAAAGATCACGATGGAGAAGAACAAGAAGCACAACATCGAGATCATCGTCGACCGCCTTGTGATAAAGGACGGAATACGTTCGCGCCTTTCCGACAGCATCGAGACGGTGACGGGTCTTTCTGGCGGCCTTGTCGGTGTCGATGTCATCGGCGGCGATGAGCTTCTTTTCAGCCAGAATTACGCCTGCCCCGACCACGGCGTTTCTGTCGAGGAGCTCGCCCCGAGAATGTTTTCGTTCAACAACCCGTTCGGCGCATGCCCCGACTGCACGGGTCTCGGCGTATTCAGAAAGGTCGACGAGCGCCTCGTGATACCCAACGACGAGCTTTCTATCCGCGAGGGTGCTATCCGTGCCGACGGCTGGAACACGGTCGAAGCGGGCTCGATGACGATGATGTACTACGAAGCGATATCAAAGGAATTCGGCATATCGCTCGACACCCCGATAAAGGACCTCGACCGCGACGCCGTAGACATTTTCCTCTACGGAACAGGCGACCGCAAGCTTAAATTCAAGCGCCCCGAGGAGTGGGGCGGGGGATATTGGATAACCCCGTTCGAGGGGGTAATAAACAACCTCGAGCGCCGCTACAAGTCCTCCGACAGCGACGTCACCAAGGCGAAGATCGAGGAATACATGTCCGACGTCAAGTGCCACACCTGCCACGGCGACAGGCTCAAAAAAGAGAGCCTCGCGGTAACTGTCGGCGGGCTGAATATCGCCGACTTCACAAAGATGTCCATTTCCGAAGCCCTTGATTTTGTCGACGGCCTGAAGCTAACCGAGCGCGAAAGCCTCATCGGCGCTCAGATTTTAAAAGAGATCCGCTCCCGCCTGAGCTTCCTCAAAAATGTCGGCCTCGACTATCTCACCCTCTCCCGCTCATCGTCGACCCTTTCTGGCGGCGAGAGCCAGCGAATCCGCCTCGCGACCCAGATAGGTTCAATGCTGATGGGCGTCCTCTATATCCTCGACGAGCCCTCCATCGGCCTTCACCAGCGCGACAATTCCAAGCTAATCGAGGCGTTAAAGCGCCTTCGCGACCTCGGCAACACGCTTATTGTCGTCGAGCACGACGAAGAGACGATGCTCTCGGCCGATTATATCGTCGATGTCGGCCCGGGCGCGGGAATACACGGCGGAAATATCGTCTGCGCGGGCACGCCCGAGGAAATAATGGCCTGCGACGCCTCAATAACGGGGCAGTATCTCTCGGGCAAGCGCTCGATACCCGTCCCGACCTCACGCCGAAAGGGGAGCGGCGCGTTCTTAAAGGTCATCGGCGCAAAGGAAAACAACCTTAAAAACATCGACGTGGCTATCCCGCTCGGCACGTTCACCTGCGTAACGGGCGTCTCGGGCAGCGGCAAGAGCTCGCTCGTCAACCACATTATCTATAAAGAGCTCGCGAACAAGCTCAACCGTGCCCACACGGTCTCGGGTGAGTTCAAAAAAATCGAGGGCCTTGAGAACCTCGACAAGATAATAAACATCGACCAATCGCCGATCGGGCGCACCCCGCGCTCGAACCCCGCGACCTATACAGGCGTTTTCGACGATATCCGAAACCTCTTCGCGATGACTCAGGAGTCGAAAATGCGCGGCTATTCTGCGGGCAGATTCAGCTTCAACACCCGCGGCGGCCGCTGCGAGGCCTGTTCGGGCGACGGAATCTTAAAAATCGAGATGCATTTTCTCCCCGATGTCTACGTTCCCTGCGAGGTCTGCAAGGGCAAGCGTTACAACCGCGAGACCCTTGAGGTCAGGTACAAGGGCAAGAACATCGCCGAGGTCCTCGACATGACGGTCGAGGAGGCATGCGCCTTCTTTGAAAACATGCCGAAGATCTACCGCAAGGTAAAAACAATGTTCGACGTCGGCCTCGGGTATATAAAACTCGGCCAGCCCTCGACGACGCTTTCGGGCGGCGAGGCCCAGCGCGTAAAGCTTGCGACAGAGCTTTCCCGCCGTGCGACGGGAAGAACCATTTATGTTTTAGACGAGCCCACAACGGGCCTTCACGCCGACGATGTCTCGAAGCTCATCGACATGCTTCAGCAGCTCGCCGACGCGGGCAACACCGTGCTCGTCATCGAGCACAACTTAGACGTAATCAAATCGGCCGATTATATCATCGACCTCGGCCCCGAGGGGGGCGTTCGCGGCGGAACGATCGTCGCGACGGGCACCCCCGAGGAGGTCGCGAAGAACAAAAATTCCTTTACGGGTCAGTATCTCAAACTCGCCCTGAACGGCTATAAAAAGTAAAGCAGGAGGAAAACTATGCGGCTTCTTATAATTCGCCACGGCGACCCCGACTACTCGATCGACAGCCTCACCGAAAAGGGTTGGCGTGAGGCCGAGCTTCTTTCCGAGAGGATCTCGAAGCTTGATGTAAAGGCATTTTACTGTTCACCGCTCGGCAGAGCTCTTGACACCGCGAAGCCCACCCTTGAAAAAATGGGCCGCGAGGCAGAGATCTGCGACTGGCTCAGGGAGTTTTACTATTGCAAAGTAAAGGTACCCGGGCGGGAAGAACCCGAAATATGCTGGGACTTTCTTCCCTCATTTTACACAAAGCAGGACGAGCTCTATGACCCCGTCCTGTTCAAAGAAACCGATTATATGCGCGAGGGGAATTACCCCGAGCTTTACAAAGCCGTCACCGACGGCCTCGACGCGCTTTTAGAGCGCCACGGCTACCGCCGAAACGGCAGATACTACGACGCCGTAAGCCCCAACCGCGACACGGTGGTGTTCTTCTGCCACTTCGGCATAGAGTGCCAGCTTTTGGGCCATATTCTGGGGCTTTCCCCCGTGATATTGGCCCAGAACTTCTGCGCCGCGCCGACATCAGTCACCACTCTCATCACCGAGGAGCGTGAAGAGGGCATCGCGATTTTCAGAATGCAGAGTTTCGGCGACCTGTCCCATCTTTACGCCGCGGGCGAAGAGCCCGCCTTTGCCGCCCGCTTCTGCGAGAGGTACATCGACTTTGACGAGAGGCACTGAAAAAGAAAAACGGCACGACAATCAGCCGCGCCGTTTTAAAAATATTCGCTTTATTCCTCGAAATTATCCTTGACATCTTCGACAGCGTCCTCGACCTTGTCGGCGATGTCCTCGACAACGTCTTTAGCTGCGTCAGCCGCGTCCTCCGCGAGGTCGGCGATGTTCTCGGCGTCGATGTCGATATCGTCGCCGAAGCCGTAGTCGTCGCAGCTTCTCTCGGCAAGCTTATCCGCCATGAAGTCGGCAAATCTTCCCGCAAGCTCCGAAACCTTGTCAGATGCGACCACAACGCCGCCCATAACGCCGTTGATTATGTTGTCGACCGATTCTTTTATGTCGATCTTCGGGGTATGAACTTCAACATCTTCGTCTTCGGTATCGTCGTCATCGGTGTCGTCGGCGCTGATATCTTCCGCGATGTCGTCAGCGGCATCTTCAACGACATTTTCGATGGTCTCGAGGGGCTCCTCGTCCTCACATTCGTCGCAGGTGCATTCATCGGCCTCGCTGCTCTTTCTTGCGAGCGCGATTGCAAGCGCTGCTGTTGCGGCTGCCGCGCCAAGCCCCAAAGCTATCTTAAGAAAATTTCCCATAATGTCAGATCCTTTCGCTTAATTTTAGATATTATACCATATATTTTTTGATTTTGCAAGACTTTTCCTAAATATTATTTGTTAAATTCATGATTATTGCCGCAACCGCTATCGGCGCGGTCTCTGTCCTGAGAATTCTGTCGCCGAGCCAGACGGGTATTAACCCTTCCGATGCCGCGATTTCGGCCTCGCTTTGTTCAAACCCGCCCTCGGGGCCGATCAGAACCCCGACGCTTCCGCCGACAGGGTATTCAAGCTCTGAGAGCCGTTTTCCGCCCTTTTCATAGCAGATAAGCCCTAAATCGAGCTTTTTCATTCTTTCGAGGCAGTTTTCAAAGCTTATTATCCCCGAAACCTGCGGAATAATACCGCGTCCCGACTGTTTTGCCGCCTCCAGAGAAATTTTATTTAACCTTTCAAGCTTTTTTTCAAACTGATTTTTTTCGGGCCGAGATATACACCGCTTAGTCAGAACGGGCACGACCCCGACCGCGCCGAGCTCGACCGATTTCTGAACGATGAGCTCAAGCTTGTCAAGCTTCGGAAGCGCCTGAAAGACCGTCAGCGAAATGTTCGGCTCCTTTGATTTTTCCGAGGAAATCACCGAGCAGACGACCTCGCTGTCGGTTATTTTTTCA
This sequence comes from uncultured Clostridia bacterium, assembly GCA_947627455.1. Lineage (GTDB taxonomy): Bacteria > Bacillota > Clostridia > Oscillospirales > Ruminococcaceae > Faeciplasma. Next base: position 22,036 of record CANQWC010000001.1, read on the forward strand.
AGCCTGCAAAGAAAATCGACCCCGCCCGAACAGACCGTCACCTGCTCTCCGACCGCCATTCTGAGGCTTCGGCCGATGTGGCGCGCATCGTCGCCCGATATTATTATATTCCCGCCGACGGGCGCTTCGTCAACAAAAAATCTCGGCAACCGAATCACTCCCCTAATTTAATTATACAGCTTATTCGCCGAAAAGTCAATATAGAAGTTAGAGGTTGATGTGGCCGATGCGGCCACATCAAGAAGACAGAAATTAGAGGTCAGATGTCAGAATTTCAAGGTGTCGCCTACGGCGACGTTTTCAATACTGAGGATAACGTGTGCGGAATGGGCACTCCCGTTAGAGGTTAGAGGTTAGAGGTTAGAGGTTAGAGGATAGAGGATAGAGGTCAGAATTTTAAGGGGTTGTCTATGGGGACGGAAGCATTTAATTTGACGCCCGTTTCCTCTTGCAAAAGTCATAAATATGTGGTAATATATGTTTGGCTAAATATGTCGGCGGAGGAATCCGCCTTTAAAAAATTTTTCGGGAGGACGACCCTTATGGAAAGACGGGACAAAATCAATTATTATCTCGACATCGCCGATACCGTTTCGGCCCGCTCGACCTGCCTTCGCCGAAGATACGGCGCGGTGATCGTGAATCACGACCAGATTATCTCGACGGGCTATGTCGGCGCACCGAGGGGCAGGCAGAACTGCTGCGACCTCGGCGACTGCGTTCGCGAACGGCTTCAGGTCCCGAGAGGCGAGAGATATGAGCTCTGCCGCTCGGTTCATGCCGAGATGAACGCCATCATCAGCGCCCCTCGCGAGGAGATGATCGGGGCGACGATGTATCTTGTCGGGCGGGAGGTCTCGACAGGAGAATATATCAAAAATTCGGTGTGCTGCTCGCTTTGCAAGAGGGTTGTCATCAACAGCGGAATCGAGCGCGTTATCATCAGGGATAACGACAGCGACTACCGAGTCATCGAGGTCATGGAGTGGATAATGAACGATGAATCGGTCAATGGGGAACGCGGTTACTGATGGCTTATAAATATCGCACTGATTCTGTTGAGGAGACCGAGGAGCTCGGCAGAAAGATCGGCGAAAGGCTTCGCGAGGGCGACGTTATCGCCTTTCGGGGCGGCCTTGGCGCGGGAAAGACCGCGATGACCCGCGGAATAGCCCTCGGAATGGGCATTCGCGACGGGGTGAGCTCACCGACCTTCGCGCTTGTGAATGAATACGGCGGCGAGCCGAAGCTCTGCCACTTTGACATGTACAGAATAAGCGGCGAGGCAGACCTTGAATCGACTGGTTTTTTTGACTATCTTGACGACGGCTGCGTGATCGCCGTTGAGTGGAGCGAGAACATCGCCGAGCTTCTCCCGAAGAACGCCACGACCGTTGATATCGCGGTTTTATCTGAAAATTCGCGGGAAATAACCGTTTACGGAGATGAGAGATTTGACTTTGAATGACACCGTTCTGGGGCTTGAGACCTCGGGGAAAATCGCCTCCTGCGCGATAATGAGCGGGGGAGTGCTCATCGCCGAGAACACCTTTCAGACAAAGCTGACCCACTCCCAGGTGATTTTGCCGACGCTCAAGCGAACCCTCGGCGACGCGGGGCTTTCGCTCTCGGATATCGGGCTTTTTGCCGTCGCGGCGGGCCCGGGAAGCTATACGGGCCTGAGAATCGGCATCGCGGCAATAAAGGGCATATGCGCCCTCGGCAAGCCCTGCATCGGGGTTTCGACCCTCGAGGCGCTCGCGTTCGGGTGCGCCTCGGCAAGGGGTATGATTATCCCCGCGCTTTCGGCGAGGCAGGGCGTGGTCTACTTCGGGGGATATCTCTCGGACGGGATAACGCTTAAACAGGAGCTTTCTGACAGGGTGGCCGATCAGGGCGAGCTCAAAGAGTTTGTCGATGGGCTTTCGGGCGATGTTGTCCTGACTGGCGACTGCGCCGAGCGGCTTAAGGCCGAGCTTTTCGCCGATGACGAGAGGGTCAGGGTCTCGCCGCCGAACGTGAGGCTTCAGAGCGCGTCCGGGGTGTGCATGGCAGCCCTTGCGCATATTGATGAGGCGGGCAGCGCGGAAACGCTCTCGGCGAGATATCTTCAGAACACGATGGCTGAAAAGCTCAAGGACAGGGAGAAAGCAAATGAAGCGAAAAAGGCTTGACCGAGATATCGGCTGGGGGTTCCAATATTTTCCGTATTATCAGCTGCGGCTCGATGTTGAGGGCTTTCACGGCCTCGCGAGCATGATCGACATAATCTCGGGCGAGGAGTTCTGCTGGGATTTTGAAAGAGCGGGAAAAGCTCCCGTCTCGGGCGGCGGAATGAAGTGGTTACAGCTCATTCCCGACGGAAAAAGCAGGCTCATCACCGCGATGTATAAGCCCGACGGCGCGCTGTCTGTCTGTTATATCGACATCATCGAGAGGATAGAATTCGACCCCGACGGCGTTGCGGCCTTTGTCGACAAATATCTTGATGTGGTTTTCACGCCTAACGGCGAGTATTCGGTTCTTGACCTTGATGAGCTTGACGCCGCACTGGCGAGCGGTGACATCACGAAAAATCAATATGATGCCGCCCTGAAAGAGGGAAAGGATATTCTTGACGAGCTCTGCGCTGATATTCCGAAGACCGTAGAACGCCTTGACAGAATATTCTCGGCGGTATGTGATATAACAGCGAATGGCGCTGAACCGATGATGACAAAATATCAAAAAGAACTTATTGAAAGGGGACTTATAAAATGATAGGAATTTCAAACGACCATGCCGCGGTCGAGCTTAAAATCGCGATTTGCGAGCACCTTAAGGAGAGGGGAATCGAGTTTATCGACTACGGTATCGCCGCGGGCGAGAAGATAGACTATCCCGACGCCGCCGAAAAGCCCTGCCGCGATATCGTCGCGGGGAAGATCGACAAGGCGATACTCCTCTGCGGAACGGGTATCGGCATCTCGATCGCCGCGAACAAGATCAAGGGCATTCGCGCCTGCGCCTGTTCTGACGCCTTTTCTGCGAAGTATACCCGCCTTCACAACGACGCCAACTGCCTCTGCATGGGCGGCCGTGTCGTCGGCGCGGGCCTTGCCTGCGAGCTTGTCGACCTTTTCCTCGACACCGAATTCGAGGGCGGCAGGCATCAGCGCAGGGTGGATAAAATCACTGCGCTGGAGAATGGGTATTGAATTCTAAAATGAGCTATAACTAAAAGTTTTCGCTCAAGCCTTTCTCAAAAGGCTTGCAGGTTTCCAAAGGGCAGCGCCCTTTGGTCGCGACCGCAGTCGCGAAATCCCATACGCAGTGCGCTCCGCAAGGGGTGAATTGAAAAACAGCCCGGTGGGCTGTTTTGAAAGAGGGGACGCCCTGTAAGAGAGGGCGTCCCCTTTTGATTCGCAGCTCTGACAAGAGCTGCGCACATTGAGCCGCCGAGCTTCGCTCGGCGGTGGGGAGACCCCCGACGAGGGTCTCCCCACGCGAAAACTGTCCACCGGACAGATTTTCGCTCCCTTTCCTGCGTTTTTTCATTTTAAAAAGAGCACGCTCGGCCGCGTGCTCTTTTTAAAGATTTCGCACTCTGCGGAGTGCGACGAGGGGTTCTGCCCCCTCGACCCCTGCAAGCCTTTTGAGAAAGGCTTGAGCGAAAACTTTAAGTTATCGCTCATCATTCTCCCTCCGTCTTTCCGTCCATGATTCCCAAAACGCCTTTCATGAGCTTTATCGGAGCTTCGTTTTTCGCGAGCTTCACGCTTATAAAGCCGTTTTCGGTGCCGTCGACGCGCACGCGGCCCTTATAGGCCCTGCTCACCGACATTATCGCGGGGATATTCGCCTCGCGGATATAAAAATAGATGAAATCGCCTTTTTGCGATATTTCCTTGATGCCGTTCTTCGAGGCCATGTTCCTCAGAAGCGCAACGTCGATAAGCCCCGTGACCGATTTCGGCGGGTCTCCGAAGCGGTCGATGAGCTCGTCGATGACGTCCTCTGAATCGGCGACGTTGGCTATCTGGGCGATTTTTCGGTATGCGTCTATCCTCAGCGAGAGATCCTCGATATAATCCTCGGGAATATAGGCGTCGATGCTGATGTCTACAAGGCAGTCCTCGGGGGCTTTCGGCGGGGCTTCGCCCTTTTGTTCGGCGATGGCCTCGGTGAGAAGCCTCAGATACATGTCGTACCCGACCGCCTCCATGTGCCCATGCTGTTTTGCAGAGAGAATCGAGCCCACGCCGCGAATTTCAAGGTCACGCATCGCGATTTTAAACCCCGAGCCGAATTGGGTGAGCTCGCGAATGGCTTCAAGTCTCTTTGCGGCAACTTCGGTGAGAACCCGCCCCCGCCTGAACGTGAAATACGCGTAGGCGCGGCGGTTCGAGCGCCCGACCCTGCCCCTCAGCTGGTAGAGCTGAGACAGCCCGAAGCGGTCTGAATCCTCGATGATAAGCGTGTTGACGTTCGGCACGTCGACGCCTGTCTCGATGATGGTCGTGCAGACAAGAATATCGATTTCGTTTTCCAAAAGCTGCCGCCAGATGTCCGACAGCCTTTCCTCCTCCATCTGGCCGTGGGCGATGCCTATTCTCGCGTCGGGAAGCTGCTGCTGAAGCCTGTATGCGCACATCTCGAGGGTCTCGATGCGGTTGTGGATATAGTATACCTGACCGCCGCGCCGAAGCTCTTTCTGAATCGCCTGAATGATTACCCCCTGCTGATGCTCCAAAACATAGGTCTGAACGGGGTAGCGGTCCTGCGGCGGCTCCTCGATTACCGACATGTCGCGGATTCCCGACATCGCCATATTCAGCGTGCGAGGGATAGGCGTCGCCGAGAGGGTGAGAATGTCGACGGCGGGGTACTGCTCCTTGAGTTTTTCCTTGTGAGCGACGCCGAAGCGCTGTTCTTCGTCGATGATCAAAAGCCCGAGGTCTTTGAACTTTATGTCGTTCTGAACAAGTCGGTGAGTGCCGATAACGAGGTCGATTTCCCCGCTCGCGAGCTTTTTGACGATTTCTTTCTGCTCTTTTTGGGTTCTGAACCTCGAAAGAAGCTCAATATTTATCGGAAAGTGGGAAAACCGCCTTATTGCTGTCTGGTAGTGCTGCCACGCGAGTACCGTCGTCGGAACCATTATCGCGCACTGCTTTGAGTCGAGCACGCACTTCATCGCGGCCCTGAGCGCGACCTCGGTTTTTCCGAAGCCGACGTCGCCGCAGAGCAGTCTGTCCATCGGCATCGGCTTCATCATATCGCCCTTGATTTCGTCGATAGAGCGAAGCTGGTCGGCGGTCTCCTCATATTCAAACCGCTCCTCGAATTCGGCTTGCCAGTCGTTGTCGGGCGAGAACTGATAGCCCTTTGCAAGCTGCCTTTTCGCGTAAAGCGCGATGAGCTCGTCGGCCATATCCTTGCAGGCCTTTTTGATCCTTGCGCGGGTGCGTGTCCACTCCTGAGTGCCGAGCTTGTTGAGCTTTACGGCCTCATCGTCGCCCGGGGCGATGTATTTTGAAACGGTGTCAAGCTGGGTCACGGGGACGTAGAGAACATCTGCGCCCGCGTATTTAATCGTGATATAGTCCTTTGTGACGCCGTTTGTCTCGATCTTCGAGATGCCGTTGAACCGCCCGATGCCGTGCAGGGTGTGAACGACGAGATCGCCGACGGATATATCGGATATCGAGGTGATTTTTTTGGTGTCCTTCGGCTTTTGCTTCGAGCGCTTTCTTGAAGCCGAGTTTTTCATTCTCGTTATGACCGCGAATTTCGCCGTCGGGTATTCAAACCCACCCGTGAGGCTTCCCGCGCCGACATAAACCATTCCCGCCGCGAATTCCGACTGCTCGGTAAGCCCTTGGCAGCTAAAACCCTCGGCCTTTATGTCTTCGCAGAGGATATCGCGGGCCTTTTCGCTGCCCGCAAGAACGACGGTGCAGCAGCCCCTCTCGCCGAAAGAGTGAAGCTCCTCAAAGAGGGGAGCGCTCTCACCGCTCCAACCCGAGGACTGAAAAGCCTCGGCCGAAATCAGCGATTTGAGCCTGATGTCAGACCCGCGCAGGAACATGTCGAGATAGACCGCGCCGAGCTTTTCGGCCTGCGCCATAACGTCGGCAAACTCTTTATAGAAGCCGTTTGTCTCCTTGTAGAGAATGCCGTCCTCATAGAGCAGCTTGATGTCCTCCTGAAGCTGAATTGAGAACGCTTTTGCGCGCTCGACGCAGGCGCCGTATTCCGAGATCGCGCAGACGCCGTCGGTGAAATAGTCGAAGATGTCGGCGGGCTGCTCGCAGATCTGAGCGTAGTATTTGTCATAGCTTGCGAGGCCGACCCCGCTTTTCAGGGCGTCGATGTCGGAATAGAGGTTCTTTTTGATTTTGTCGCCGAGCTTTCCCGAGACGCGCCCGATCATGCCCTCGATTTTTTCGATAAGTTCTTCGGGGCGTATAAGAAGTTCCCTCGCGGGGGTGACCGAGAGGGTTTTTACCGTGTCGATTCGGCGCTGAGATTCGGGGTCGAAGATGGAGATGGTATCGATCTCATCGCCCCAAAGCTCGATTCGGTATGGGGTGTCCGCGCTCACGGGGAAGATGTCGATTATCGAGCCCCTGACTGAAAACTGGCCGCGCCCCTCGGTTTGCGGCGAGCGGGTATAACCTATTTCCGAGAGCAGACCCGCCAGCTCGCTGAGGTCGACGCTCTCGCCCGAGACAAAATCAAGTGTAAAGTCAATAAGCTTGTCAGGAGGCATGGCTGACTGCATCGCAGCCTCGGCCGAACAGCACAAAACCCGCGCTTTATCGGTCATTATGCGATACAGCGCGCCTATTCTTTTATGCTCATATTCGGGCGAAGCCGTCTCGATGTTTGCAAAGGAAAAATCCTTTACAGGGTATAAAACCGCGATGTCGGCGCCCGCCATTTCGTTGATGTCTGCGGCGGTCTTTGAGGCGGCGGCTTCGTCGGGAAAAATCATCAGCACACGCTTATTTTGGGCAAGAACCAGCCCCGAGTGGGCCTTGTGAATCGCCGAAAGCCCCGTCACCGAGGCGGGCAGCCGCGACTTTGAAACCGCCTCCGTGAGCTCTTTCATGAAGCTGAGCCGCTCGGCGGCCTGTAAATAAATGTTCATAACCGCTCCTGTCAGTTGAATTTGTTCATCGCTTCGTCTATTTTTCCCGCGACAATGAGCTCAACGGCCTCGGCGGCGGCGTTGAACGCCTCGAAAACTGCGGGTTTTTCCTTGTCCGAGAACTCCGAGAGCACCCACGCGGCCATGTCATAGTCGGGGTGGGGTTTTGCGCCGATGCCGACCTTTACCCTCGCGAAATCCTCCGAACCCGTCAGCGTGATTATCGAGCGCAGGCCCTTTTGGCCGCCGTCCGAGCCCTTTCTCTTTATTCTGATTTTCCCGACGTCAAGGCTTACGTCGTCGCTGATGACCACAACCTGCCCGATCGGCAGCTTGTAAAAATTCATCGCCTCTACAACGGCCTCGCCCGAAGCGTTCATCATCGTCGTCGGCTTCATCAGCAGGCACTTTTTGCCCGAAATTTCGGCCTGAGCGGTCATCGACTTGAATTTTGCCCTCGTGACGTTCACCCCGAGCCTCGCGGCAAGGCGGTCGATCGTCAGCCAGCCGCAGTTGTGGCGGGTTCTGAGGTATTTAACTCCGGGGTTGCCGAGCCCGACGATGAGCCATTCGATCGCGCCGCTGTCCTTCTTGAATTTAGAAAATATTCCCATATTTTGCTCCTTTATACGCGCTTTTGCCCCCGTGCCGAGGGGCAGGGGGGTGTGCGCTATTGATTTTTGACTTTTTATCTGAATTTTTTGCCCTTTTCAAGGTGGCGCTGAAGCTTTTTCTCGGCGTATCCCTCTTTGTTCTCCTGGCGATTTCTCGCGATGCCGAGCGCCCCGTCGGGGATATCTCTTGTTATCGTCGAGCCCGCGGCGGTATATGACGCCCTGCCGAGCTTTACGGGCGCGACGAGGTTTGTGTTGCAGCCGATGAACGAGTCGTCGCCGATTTCGCAGCGCGATTTTACGTTGCCGTCATAGTTTGCGGTGAGCGAGCCGCAGCCGAAGTTTACGTTCTTTCCGACGTCGCTGTCGCCGACATAGTTGAAGTGAGAAACCGAAGTTCCCTCGCAGACGGTGGAATTCTTGATCTCGACAAAATCGCCGATATGAACGAAATCTTTGATGACGCTGTCGGGCCGAAGCTGAACGAACGGCCCGATGTTGCAATCAGCGCCGATGACGGCGTTGGTCGCCATCACGTTGTTGAGGCTTGTGCGCTCACCGACGGAGGTATCGCGAAGCTGGGTGTTCGGGCCGATGACCGCCCCCGCGCCGATGACGCACCGCCCCGAAATAATCGTATTCGGGAGGATTTTTGCGCCCGCGCCGATTACCGTGTCGGGCGAGATGACGATACCCTCGGAGCAGATGATTTCAACGCCGTTGTCGAGGTGCTTTTCGAGAACCCTCTTTCTCGCGATGTCATTCAGAAGAAGCATACCCTTGCGGTCGTTTGCCGATAGGACGATGTCCTCGTTGTCGGCCTTGAAAGCGCCCGCGCCCTTGCCCTCGGCAAGAAGAATTTCAATCGTGTCGGTGATGTAGTATTCGCCCTGAGCGTTGTTTCGGGTGAGCTTCGGCAGGGTCTCAAGAAGCGATTTTGTGTCGAACCAGAAGCAGCCCGAGTTTATCTCCTTTTTGAGGGCTTCCTCGGGGGTGCAGTCCTTCTGCTCGCGAATCGCAAGCAGAGAGCTGCCGTCTGGGGTGCGGATAATTCTTCCGTAGCCCGTCGGGTCGCCGACCTCGGCGGTGATGACGGTGACGGAATTCCCGCTGTTTTTGTGAAATTCAAGCGAGCGCCTGAGCGTGCCGCTGTCGACGAAAGGCGCGTCGCCGTTGAAGATTATGGTTTCGCCGTCGGGGTTCTCGCGAAGAAAGCTCTCGGCGGTCATGACGGCGTGACCCGTGCCGAGGCGCTCGGACTGGAACACCGTTCTGAATTTCCCGTCAAGATAGCCGTCGATATATTCGTGAGCGAAGCCCGTCACGACGCAGATGTTGTCGATGCCCGCCTCTTTGAACGCCGATATTATCCAGCCGAGGATAGGCTTGCCGAGTATCTCGGTCAGCGCTTTCGGCCTGTTTGATTTCATTCTTTTGCCCTGCCCGCCCGCAAGGATTACCGCGTTGGTCATAAAAAACAGCCTCTTTCCTGCTTTTGAAATTGATTAACCCTTATTATACAATATTTGAATTCAACTTTCAAGCATTATCTCAGGACTAATCTTGCATAAAATTGCACAAAATCAGCCAAAGTAATTTGGTATATTTTTTTCCGAAAAAATCACAAAAGACTATGGAAAAATTAAGTTATTTCTGTTATAATGCTATTAACTCCGATTGTGCCCGTTAATGCTCTCGGCACCGTCGGAAAAAAACAATGGAGGTAAAAAGAATAATGAGCAAAAAATACTGTTATCTTTTCACCGAAGGCAACGCCAACATGCGTGAGCTTTTGGGCGGAAAGGGCGCCAACCTCGCGGAGATGACCAATATCGGTCTTCCCGTTCCTCAGGGCTTTACCATTTCGACCGAGGCCTGCACTCAGTATTATGAAGACGGCAGGAAGATCAACTCGGAGATCATGGCCGAAATCATGGAGTACATCGAGAAGATGGAGACCATTACAGGCAAGAAATTCGGCGACAAGGAGAATCCGCTTCTTGTTTCTGTCCGTTCGGGCGCAAGGGCTTCGATGCCGGGCATGATGGACACGATCCTCAACCTCGGCCTCAACGAAGAAGTCGTCAACGTTATCGCGAAGAAGTCCAACAACCCCCGCTGGGCTTGGGACTGCTACCGCAGATTCATTCAGATGTTCTCCGACGTCGTCATGGAAGTCGGCAAGAAGTATTTCGAGAAGCTTATCGACCAGATGAAGGAAGAAAAGGGCGTTACTCAGGACGTCGAGCTCAACGCCGAGGACCTTAAGACCCTCGCCAACCAGTTCAAGGCCGAATACAAGGCCCAGCTCGGCAAGGATTTCCCCGACGACCCGAAGGAGCAGCTCTTTGAGGCTATTAAGGCCGTCTTCCGCTCTTGGGACAACCCGAGAGCCAACGTCTACCGCATGGACCACGACATTCCTTACAGCTGGGGCACCGCCGTCAACGTTCAGATGATGGCATTCGGCAACATGGGCGACAACTGCGGCACGGGCGTTGCGTTCACCCGTAACCCCGCAACAGGTGAGAAGGGCCTCATGGGCGAGTTCCTCACCAACGCTCAGGGCGAAGACGTCGTCGCGGGCGTCCGCACTCCTATGCCCATCGCAAAGATGGCCGAGGTATTCCCGAAGGTCTACGAGCAGTTCCAGGAAGTCTGCCGCATTCTCGAGAACCACTACCGCGATATGCAGGATATGGAGTTCACCGTTGAGAACGAGAAGCTCTATATGCTCCAGACACGTAACGGCAAGCGCACCGCCGCCGCCGCCATCAAGATCGCATGCGACCTTATCGACGAGGGCATGATCACCGAGAGAGAAGCCCTTATGCAGATCGACGCCAAGTCGCTCGACATGCTCCTCCACCCGACATTCGACGCCGCCGCTCTTAAGAAGGCTGTTCCCGTCGGAAAGGGCATCGCCGCTTCACCGGGCGCCGCCGCGGGCACCATCGTCTTCACTGCTGAGGACGCCGTAAAGCACGGCAAGAACAAGGAAAAGGTCGTTCTCGTTCGCCTCGAGACCTCTCCCGAGGACATCGAGGGTATGAAATACTCTCAGGGTATCCTCACCGTTCGCGGAGGGCAGACCTCTCACGCGGCTGTTGTCGCGAGAGGAATGGGCACCTGCTGCGTTTCGGGCTGCGGCGACATCAAGATGGACGAAGAGAACAAGTGCTTCACCCTCGCGGGCAAGACCTATCATGAGGGCGACGCGATTTCTCTCGACGGTTCTACAGGTAACATCTACGGCGAGATTATTCCCACCGTTCCCGCCGACCCGAACAGCGGTTACTTCGGCAGGATCATGGAGCTTGCCGACAAGTATAAGACTCTCGGCGTAAGAACCAATGCCGATACTCCGGCCGACGCAAAACAGGCTGCCGCTTTCGGCGCACAGGGAATCGGTCTCTGCCGCACCGAGCACATGTTCTTCGATCCTTCGAGAATCGGCGCTTTCAGAGAGATGATCTGCTCTGAGACCGTCGAAGAGCGCGAAGCCGCTCTTGCGAAGATCGAGCCCATGCAGCAGGCCGACTTCGAGGGCCTGTTCGAGGCGCTCGGCGGCCACCCCGTCACCATTCGCTTCCTCGACCCGCCGCTCCACGAATTTGTTCCCACCGATGAGGCCGATATCGAGGCTCTCGCAAAGGCTCAGGGCAAATCCGTCGCCTATATCCATCAGGTCATCAACGACCTCCACGAGTTCAACCCGATGATGGGTCACCGCGGCTGCCGTCTCACCGTAACTTACCCTGAGATTGCCGTAATGCAGACCAAGGCTGTCATCAAGGCCGCCATCGCTGTAAAGAGCCGTCACGCCGACTGGAACATCGTTCCCGAGATCATGATCCCGCTGGTCGGCGAGGTCAAGGAGCTCAAGTTCGTCAAGGACGTCGTTGTCAAGACTGCCGATGAAGTTATCAAGGCAGCGGGCGTTGACCTCCACTATGAGGTCGGCACCATGATCGAGATTCCGAGAGCTGCCCTCACCGCCGACGACATCGCCAAGGAGGCCGAGTTCTTCTGCTTCGGCACCAACGACCTCACCCAGATGACCTTCGGCTTCTCGAGAGACGACGCAGGCAAGTTCCTGCCCGCCTACTATGCCAACAAGATTTACGAGTCCGATCCGTTCGCAAGGCTCGACACCACGGGCGTCGGCAAGCTTATGGATATGGCCGTTACCCTCGGCAAGAAAGTCAGACCTTCGCTCCACTGCGGTATCTGCGGTGAGCACGGCGGCGACCCGTCCTCCATCGAGTTCTGCCACAAGATCGGTCTTGACTACGTCTCCTGCTCGCCGTTCCGCGTCCCGATCGCGAGACTTGCAGCGGCTCAGGCGGCAATCAAGTTCAAGAAGTAATTCTTAAGCTCAAATAAAAGCAGGCGGGAGAGTATCCCGCCTGTTTTTTGCAAAAAAATTCAGGGAGCCGAGTCAGGCTCCCTGTTTTTGATGTTTAATTCCCAATACTCAAGAATCTCAGATAATTCTTTTCGGTCATCGGCGTGATCGTGGTTGTGCGCCATTCGCCGTCGCCGAAGGTATAGCTTATGGTGTCGTTTGACGACCACCTGATATCGGGCGTGACGCCTCTCGCGTTGTGAATCGCGACCCTTGACGAATAGCCGACCTCAACGAGGGTGAAATATCTGTAAGTTACGTCAAGGTCGTTCGGCTCGACGACTATCATTACCTTGCCCCTTGCGTTGTCAACGACGTCGACGATGTAATACCTGTATTTCCCGTCGGGCGAAACGCTCATCGCGTTGAGGTTGTCGATGGCCGCCATGTCATACTGCGATGTAACCTCGCTCGGGGCAGAGGAGTTGATTTTTGTCTCTACCGACGAGCCCCTGAACAGCGCCGTCGCGATGATGAACACAACGATTCCGACGACATAGAGAAGAATATAAATGGTGCCCATGATAACTTTGGTCGATTCCTTTGCCGAACATGAGAAGAAAATAATCAGGCTGACGACCAGCGGGGGAATGAATATCAGCGGCCGCGAGAAGTTAAAGAGAATCAGCAGAAAGGCTGGGAGGGGGAGTATCATCGCGATAATTCTTGTCGGGAGCTGTTTTCTCGAATAGAGCATCAGGACCAAGAAGAACAGGCTCGAGATGATATAGATTGCGCCGAACGCCTTTTCGCTGTTGAAGCGAATCTCATATAAAAATGTCCACCATGAGAGCAGGCCGATAAAGATGAGATATGCCGCCGTGAGCACCGAAATTCCGAGCTTCACCCATCTGTTTGACAGAATATTTTTGTTCATAAATAACCTCCGTTAAGAATCAAGCTTGAGGACGCTCATGAAAGCCTCCTGCGGAACCTCGACGGTGCCGAGCTGTCTCATGCGCTTTTTGCCCTCTTTCTGTTTTTCAAGGAGCTTTTTCTTTCTTGTGATGTCTCCGCCGTAGCACTTCGCCAAAACGTCCTTGCGATAGGCTTTTACGGTTTCTCTCGCGATGATTTTTCCGCCGATGGCAGCCTGAATCGGAATCTCGAACATCTGCCTCGGAATGTTGTCCTTAAGCTTCTCGCAGAGCTTTCTTGCGCGGTTGTAAGCCCTGTCGGCATGAACGATGAAGCTGAGCGCGTCGACGATCTCGCCGTTGAGAAGAAGGTCAAGCTTCACAAGCTTTGAGGGCGCATAGCCGAGCATTTCATAGTCGTATGAGGCATAGCCGCGGGTGCGCGATTTAAGCGTGTCGAAGAAGTCGTAAATCACCTCGTTGAGCGGCAGCTCATAGTGGATATCAACGCGCTTGTCGTCGATGTATTTCATGTCCCTGAAGGTTCCTCGGCGCTCCTGACAGAGCTCCATAATATTTCCGACGAACTCAGACGGCGAGAATATATGCGCGTTGATGATAGGCTCTTCGGCCGACTGAATCAGCGACGGGTCGGGATAGTTTGTCGGGTTGTCGATGAACCTTACCTCTCCGCTTGTCATCGTCACCTTATATATAACCGACGGCGCGGTGGTGATAAGGTCAAGGTTGTATTCCCGTTCGAGGCGCTCCTGAATAATGTCCATGTGAAGAAGCCCGAGGAAACCGCACCTGAACCCGAAGCCGAGCGCGACAGAGGTCTCGGGCTCGAATGTCAGCGATGCGTCGTTGAGGCGGAGCTTTTCAAGCGCGTCTTTAAGGTCGCCGTACTTCGCGCCGTCAGCGGGATATATGCCCGAGAAAACCATCGACTGAACGTTTCTGTACCCGGGCAGCGCTTCAGCGCAGGGGTTAAAGGCGTCGGTGACGGTGTCGCCGACCTTGGTGTCGGAGATATTCTTTATTGAGGCGGTGATATAGCCGACCTCGCCCGCCCGAAGAATCCCCGAGGGAATAAGCTCGGTAGCGCCCATATAGCCGACCTCAACGGTCTGAAATCTTGCGTCGGTAGCCATAAGCCTGATTGTGTCGCCGACCCTGAGCGTGCCCTCTTTGACCCTTACATATATAATAACGCCCTTGTAGGAATCATAAACGCTGTCGAAAATAAGGCATTTGAGCGGCGCGTCGGGGTCGCCCTTCGGCGCGGGAATGTCGGTGACTACTCTTTCAAGAACCTCGCGGATATTTATGCCCTGCTTCGCCGAAATTTTAGGCGCGTCCTGAGCTGGCAGCCCGATTACGTTCTCGATTTCCGCGATGACCTCATCGGGGTTTGCGCTCGGAAGGTCGATTTTGTTGATGACGGGCATGACCTCAAGGTCGTGCTCGATGGCGAGATAGGTGTTCGCGAGGGTCTGGGCCTCGATGCCCTGAGATGCATCAACGACCAGAATCGCCCCCTCGCAGGCCGCAAGCGAGCGCGAGACCTCATAGTTGAAGTCGACGTGCCCGGGGGTGTCGATGAGGTTGAAGATGTACTCTCCGCCGTTTTCAGACTTATATTTAAGGCGGACGGCCCGCGCCTTTATCGTGATGCCGCGTTCTCGCTCGATGTCCATGTTGTCAAGAAGCTGTTCTTCCATATCCCTCTTTGCGACGGTCTCGGTGAGCTCCAAAATCCTGTCCGCGAGGGTCGACTTGCCATGGTCGATATGAGCAATGATGCAGAAATTGCGAATATTATCCTGATTCATACTGAACTCCGAATATCAAAAATTATAATCACTGACAGTATAGCACAACTTTTCCGAAAAGTAAAGCCCAACGGGCAGCAAAAATGTGGCCTAAACGGCCACATCAAGAAGACAGAAGTTAGAAGTCAGATATCAGAATTTCAAGGTGTCGCGTGCGGCGACGATTTTAAATATAGGAATATGGTACATCTCCCCGCTCAATCCTAAAAATTTGATGAAAATAAAATGAAATTCCCAAAATATGTTTGCATTTTCGGAAAATAGTGCTATACTTATTATAAGTAGGCACTACACGTATCATTTTTATTTCGGAGGTCAACTATGTCAAAATATATCGGTCAACCCTGCACATCATGCCGCAACGTTTTCAAAGAGGGCGATGAGATCGTCGTCTGTCCCGACTGCGGCTCGCCCTACCATCGCGAATGTTATAAAAACGAGGGCAGGTGCATAAACACCGTCCTTCACGAGAGCGGCGAAAGCTGGACGCCCGCGCCGATAGCCGCGCCCGCCGCTTCTGTCGATGGCGGCGAAAAAAGCGAGCTCATTTGTTCAAACTGCGGCGCCCATAACAAGCCGAGCTCATATTATTGCTCCGAGTGCGGCGCCCCCCTCAGCGCCGAGGCAAGAAGCTTCGGCACAAACCCCGACTTCGGGCGTAACAACGGCCCCTACGGCGGCAATTTCGGCCCTCGCGACGCAACCGGAATGCCAAATTTTGTGAACGTTCGCACCATCGCGGCCGAAACCGATGTCGACGGCAACACGGTGGGGGAGTATTCCGAATACGTCGGCGCGAAATTCTTCTACTATATCCCGAAATTCCTGAGGTTTGCAAAATCGGGCTCAAAGCTCAGCTTCAACTTTGCGGCGTTCTTCTTCCCTCAGTTCTGGTTCGCATACAGAAAAATGCCGCTTATCAGCGCAATAACCATCGTTCTGACGACGCTTATCGGCATACCCGCCGCGATGGAGTCGCTCTCCGCGTTCGGCTTCGGCGAGTTTGCGTTCATGAGCAGCCCCGCGTTCGCGGTCGTCTATAATATTTGCTTTATCCTGAGTTATGCGATCAGCATTTTCTGCGGTGTATTCGCCAACTATATCTACTATCGCAAGGCAAAAGCCGACATCTACAAGTTAAAGAGCCAATCCGACGGCTCGCTGCACATTTCCGCCGCGATAAAACAGCAGGGCGGCGTGTCTATGCCCTATTTCGCAATTGCAATCGCGGCCGAGCTTGTTCTGTCGATGATCCTGTCGTTCTTCCTGAGCTTCTGAACAAAGGCCGAAAGAAATTTTTTCCGAATTGTAAGTTTGTCAATGATCTTGTACATTAAAAGCAAAGAATTCGGAAGGAGAGAGGAAGAGCAGCGGACGCATAGGCCGATTATTAGATTTTCTTTGGTGCGCAGCGAGCTGCGCACCAAAATCGGCGAGAGAATAAAAGCAGTGTGAATCATAAAACCGCTTTTGATCCTCTCTGTGGCTTCTCTCAACCTTGCCGTTGTGCCGAGGCGTGTATGGACGGATAAGCTTGTGTCTTATTCCCAGCTTCTTTGCGGTAAGCTCAAATCGCGTAGGAATATCTTTTTTGCTGTTTGAAAATTTGTTCGTAAACTCAAATCCGTTGTCGGTCTGGACGCATTCTATCGTCACTCCCTTTCTTTTGAACCACTTGTAGACCCTCTCTAAGAAATCAGCAGATGAATATGTACTCTGTTCCGCATAAGCGCCTAAATATCTCAATCTAGTGTATTCATCAATCGCCGTGTACTGATACAGCCTTTCTTCGGGATTTGCAAGACACTTCAGAGGAACCACCTTGACGTCTATCTGAACACGCTCTCCGGGGTGCGTCATCTGCTCATAAGGCTTTGGTTTTCGCTTCTGTTTAGGCTTTGGACCCTCTATCAGTCCGAACTTTCTCATAACTCTGTAAAGACTCTCCGGACGGCGAGTATAGCCTTTCTTTTTAAGCCTGCACCAAAGCTCGGTAAGACCTAAATCCGGACTTCTGCGATGATAGCGCTTAATTAGAGCTATTTCTTCGGGAGTATGCTCATTTGGGTGATGATGAGGTCTGCGGGACTGATTTACCAATGACGTTTCCGTTCCGTCCCAACGTGCTTTCCAAAAGTAGATATATGACCGTGCCTTATTGTATTTTCTGCTTGCCCGTGACACTCCGTATTTCTCCGCATACTTCATCAGGGATTGACGATATCTTGCCTCTTGTGTTATACTGTTCATGAAGAATGTGCTTCCTTTCTTGGCGGTAGTGATTTGTGGGCAATCTTATCTTACCACACTTGGGCACATTCTTCTTTTTTATTTTTACTGTACAAGATGTATTGTAGTCTAACAAGGCCGAAAGAAATTTTTTCCGAATTCTCTTGACTTTTCGGCCCTTGTCTGATATAATTCAAATGTTATCCTTGTCCGTGACAAACGCGGACGTAATCCAGAAGGAGGTGCAATTATGGCAAAAATCAGCGGAAACTACGAATCCATGGTGGTTTTATCAGTGAAGAACGGCGACGAAGCTGTCGAGGCTTTGGTTGCCAAATTCAAGAGCCTGATCGAGTCGAACGCCGAGTTGACCAATGTTGAGGAGTGGGGCAAGAGAAAACTTGCTTACGACATCAACTATGAGTCCGAGGGGTACTATGTCATCTACACATTCGTATCCAAGCCCGACTTCCCCGCAGAGCTCAACAGAATTTTAAACATCACTGACGGCGTTCTTCGTTCCATCGTCATCAGCAAGGACTAATCCGTTCCTATTGAAAGGGGAATTTCAATGCTTAACAGAGTTATTTTGATGGGAAGGATCACTCAGGACCTCGACCTTCGCACAACAGCAGGGGGTCAGAGCGTTCTCACCTTTAACATCGCCGTCGACAGAAACTTCGTGAAACAGGGCGAGGAAAGGCAGGCTGATTTCATCACCTGCGTCGCATGGAGGCAGCAGGCCGAGTTCATCAACCGCTACTTTTCAAAGGGAAGGCTTATAGCTATCGAGGGCAACCTTCGTTCGAGGACGTATGACGACAAAAACGGCACAAAGCATTATGTGACCGAGGTTTATGTCGATCAGGTCTCCTTCACGGGCGAGCGTGCCCAGCAGTCAAACGGCGATTACAGCTATCAGAGCCGCAATAATGATCAGCCCCAGTACAGAAACGATTCCCCGAAGCAGGAGCAGCCCGCATACCGCGAACCCGACAACAAGCCGATCTCGATAGGCGGACTTGACGATTTTGAGGAGATCCTCTCGGACGACGGAGTACCGTTCTGAATTATTGAAAGGAGAATTATCATGGAGAGAACCGAAAGACCTGCAAAAAGGTCCCGCAAGAAGGTTTGCATGTTCTGCGTCGACAGAGCAGAAACCATCGACTATAAAGATACCGCAAAGCTCAGAAAGTGCATGACCGAGCGCGCGAAGATCCTTCCGCGCCGCGTAACAGGCACCTGCGCCTATCATCAGCGTGAGCTCACCAAGGCCATCAAGAGAGCACGTTACTGCGCTCTTCTGCCCTATTCGGCCGACTGATAATCAAACAAAACGCTCCGAACGGAATGACCGTCGGAGCGCTTTTTTATTCCTCTTTTCTGCCGTAATCGTAAAGCACCGTAAGCGACGCAAGCGAAACCGCCGCCGTCACAAGGCCAGATGCCCGCATTGTCCAGCTTATTCTCGCGAGCCGCTCGCCCGTGCTGAGGCTTTCCGACAATTCCGTCGCGACGATTATCAGCGCGAACACCGCCGCGGCCGTGATCATCGCCCCAAGCGTCGGCAGCAGGACTTTCAGCCTGCGGTTAAAGCCCTTCATTCGGGTGAGGATCAGGTAAAAAATAATGTAGACCGCGCAATTCAAAAAAGGCGCAACGCGGTAGTAGGCGAACACGCTCGACAATCGGGCGATAAACCCTGTAACCGCGATGCTCGCGAGCAAAATAAGCCATAGCCATAAGACGTCGGGCAGGCGGCTTTTGTAACCTCGCCCGAGGGCGAAAAGATAAGCGCCGTCGCGAAAAACCGCCGTCATAAAATAGTATAGCGGGGCGCTGAATACAAGGTTAAGGGCCGCGCCGAGGTACGGCTGAATTATGGCGTAGTTCCTAAGCGCCTCAAGAGACCGATTCCCCATAAACACGGTGAGAAAATACTCAATGCCGTTCACGATTGCGAACGAAAACATGTATGCCGCGATGAGAACAGCCGCGTTGACAAGCGTTTTCGTCGGCGGTGTGATTTCTTTTTTTCGGCCGAGCTCAGGGCGATATACAGGCGGCGGTGGAGTCTCAGTTTCGGCTTCAGCAGGGGCGGGGTCTTTCACGAGGCTGTCGAGGCTCACGCCGAAGTAGTTGCTAATCGCGACGAGATTTTCAAGCGTAGGCGTGCCCGTGCCCATCTCCCATTTAGAGATAGCCTGCCGCGAGACGCCGAGCGCTTCCGCGAGCTCGTCCTGCTTGAGGCCCTTTTGGGTTCTGAGGTCATAAATCCGTCGGGCAAGGTATGTCATATAAAAACACTCCTTTCAACGGCAATATTATAGCAGACGGCAACCCAAAAGTAAAGCGACAGCGGCTGACATTTGCGCGCAACGCAGCGTTGCGGGGAAAATCAGAAGTATAGGGTCAATGAAAGTCGGTTATCTTGACAAAATTAAAAGTTTTCGCTCGAGCCTTTTACTAAAAGGCTTGCAGGGGTCGAGGGGGCAGAGCCCCTCGTCGCGCTCCGCAGAGCGCGAAATCCTCAAAAAGAGCACGCGATTAAGCGTGCTCTTTTAAAACTTCAAAACGCAGGAAGGGGAGCGAAAACAATCCGGTGAATTGTTTTCGCGCGGGGAGACCCCCGTCGGGGGTCTCCCCGATTTGCCGAGCGATGAGCGAGGCAAATTTTTCAAGGCGCTTTGTTTCCCCGCCGAGCTTTGCTCGGCGGCTTGCATAGAGAGGATTGCGGGGGGAGACTTCCCCCTGCCAGCCGAGCTTGCTCGGCCAAAGCGGGAAAGAAAATTTACCCCATTTCCCACGCCATTCGCGACAATTTCCGCCCCACCCCTTTACATTTCCCCCAAACCGTGCTATAATTCATATGACTATAAACGAAAGGAAGTTTTTTCATGTCTGTTCTTGTTTCGGGAGGGGCGGGCTACATCGGCTCGCACACCGTTCTCTGTCTGCTTGAGAAGGGCTACGACGTCGTCGTTTTCGACAATCTCTCAAATTCTTACGAGGAGTCTCTTCGTCGTGTCGAGAAGCTCACGGGTAAAAAGGTGAAGTTTTACAACGCCGATATGTGCGATCCCGCCGCGATGAATAAAATTTTCGATGAAAACCCCGAGATAACCTCGGTTATCCACTTCGCAGGTTTAAAGGCGGTTGCCGTTTCGGTTTCTCAGCCTGTCGAGTATTACAAAAACAACATCGGCGGAACTCTCACGCTGATCGAGGCGATGAGGGCTCACAATGTCAAGAATATAATTTTCAGCTCTTCGGCGACGGTTTACGGCGCCCCCAAGGAGCTCCCGATCACCGAGAATTCTCCGAAAGGCACCTGCACCAACCCTTACGGCTGGACCAAGTGGATGATCGAGCAGATTCTTACCGATGTTCACACCGCCGACCCGAGCTGGAACGTCATACTTCTGAGGTATTTCAACCCTGTCGGTGCGCATGAGAGCGGTCTCATCGGCGAGGACCCGCAGGGCGTGCCGAACAACCTCACGCCTTATATCGCTCAGGTTGCCGTCGGCCGCAGGCCCTATCTCAACGTCAACGGCAACGACTACAACACTCCCGACGGCACGGGTGTCCGCGATTATATTCATGTTGTCGATCTTGCTGAGGGCCACCTCAAGGCTCTTGAGAAGATGGCTTCGCTCAACGGCGAGGTCAAGATCTACAACCTCGGAACGGGCAAGGGCTCATCTGTTTTCGATGTTCTTCATGCCTATGAGCGTGCGTGCGGCCGCGAGCTTCCATATGTAATTGCGCCGCGCAGGGCAGGGGATACCGACGCATGCTGGGCCGACCCGTCGCTCGCCGAAAAGGAGCTCGGCTGGAAGGCTTCGAGAACCCTTGACGACATGTGCCGCGATTCGTGGAAGTGGCAGTCGATGAACCCCTACGGTTTCGCGGGAAAAAGCACCGACGATTGATTTGTCAAACAAAAGCGGTAAAGGGGCATGCAAAAATTTACAATAAGTTTACAAATTGCCTGCAATATTTCCCGAATTATTGCATAATTGCCCAAAAAGTCGGAAATATTTAAGAAAACATTGTGTAATTTGGATATAGTAAAATTGCCCGTACTAATGTATAATATTTAGCATAAAAGGCGGTTTCCGCTAAAAATGAAGGAGGTTTTTATTATGAAGAAGTTACTTGCGATGCTTTTGGCTCTCATGATGGTTGTTTCAATGTTCACCGTTGCTGTCTTTGCTGAGGGCGGTGAAGGTCAGGGCGACGATGTCAACGTCGGCGATACCGAGGGCGAAGATGTCAATGTCGGCGATACCGAGCCTGAGAAGAACCCGACCACGGGTGTTGCTCTTGCCGTCGTTCCGATGATGGTTGCGGCTGCTGCTGCGGTTGTTTCCAAGAAGCACTGATCAGTTAAAAGCTATCCGAAGCGCTCCGAAAGGGGCGCTTTTGTTTTGCCAAAAAACTTTGCCTAAAAACCGATTTATATATTGAATTCGACAGTCTTTTTAAATGCCCCTGAAATGCTGTTGACAATTTTGTTTGCTGATGTTAAAATTATCACGAGAAATAAAAACGCGGTTTTCCGCAGTCTGAAAGTGAAGGAGTACCGATATGGCTTATTTGTCTGATATTGAAATTGCCCAGTCAACCCCTCTTCGTCCGATAACCGAGATCGCCGAAAAGGCGGGTATAAACACCGACTGGCTCGAGCTTTACGGAAAGTATAAGGCGAAGCTTGACAACCGCCTTATAATGAAGTCCGAGCGCAAAAACGGCAAGCTCGTTCTTGTCACCGCGATAACCCCGACCCCTGCGGGCGAGGGAAAGACTACCACTACCATCGGCCTTGCCGACGGTCTCAGAAAAATCGGCAAAAATTCCGTCGTTGCTCTTCGCGAGCCGTCGCTCGGTCCTGTTTTCGGCATAAAGGGCGGCGCTGCGGGCGGCGGATACGCTCAAGTCGTCCCGATGGAGGACATCAACCTTCATTTCACGGGCGATTTCCATGCGATCGGCGCTGCGAATAACCTTCTTGCCGCGATGCTCGACAACCACATATATCAGGGCAACGCGCTCAACATCGACCCGAGGAGAATCACATGGAAGCGCTGCGTCGACATGAACGACCGCCAGCTCCGCTTTGTCACCGACGGCCTCGGCGGAAAGGCCAACGGCACCCCTCGCGAGGACGGCTATGACATCACCGTCGCAAGCGAAATTATGGCTGTTTTCTGCCTCGCGAGCGATATCGACGACCTCAAAGCGCGCCTTTCGAGAATCGTCGTCGGCTATACTTACGACGACAAGCCCGTCACCGCGGGCGAGTTAAAGGCTGTCGGCGCGATGGCCGCTCTCCTCAAAGACGCCATCAAGCCCAACCTCGTCCAGACCCTTGAGGGCACTCCCGCGATTGTCCACGGCGGCCCGTTCGCGAACATTGCCCATGGCTGCAACTCGGTCATCGCCACAAAAACAGCCCTTAAGCTCGGCGACTATGCCATAACTGAGGCGGGCTTCGGCGCAGACCTCGGTGCCGAGAAATTCCTCGATATCAAGTGCCGCATGGCAGGTCTCACCCCCGATGCCGTTGTCGTCGTCGCGACGATTAGGGCGCTCAAAATGCACGGCGGCCTGCCGAAGACAGACCTCGGCAACGAAGACCTCGAAGCCCTCGAAAAGGGCCTGCCGAACCTCATGCGCCACGTCTCGAATATAAAGAATGTCTACGGCCTGCCCGCTGTTGTCGCCGTGAACCGCTTCCCGACCGACACCGACGCCGAAGTCGAGCTGGTCATCAGAAAGTGTGCAGAGCTCGGCGTCAAGGCGATTCTCTCCGATGTCTGGGCCAAGGGCGGCGAGGGCGGCACCGAGCTTGCCCGCGAGGTCGTCCGCCTCTGCGAGGAGGAAAAGCCCGATTTCAGGTTCTCCTACGAGCTCGACCTGCCGATCGCCAAGAAGATCGAAGCGGTCGTCAAAAAGGTCTATGGCGGAGACGGCGTAACTTTCCTTCCTGCCGCAGCGAAGGAAATCGCAAAGCTTGAAGCCCTCGGCTTCGGCGGCTGCCCCGTCTGCATCGCCAAGACCCAGTACAGCTTCTCCGACGACCCGACAAAGCTCGGCGCGCCGACAGGCTTCACCGTCACGGTCAAGAGCGTCAAGATCTCCGCGGGCGCGGGCTTTGTAGTCGCTCTCACGGGCGATATCCTGACGATGCCCGGGCTTCCGAAGGTTCCCGCCGCCGAGAAGATCGACGTCGACTCCGACGGCAGAATCAGCGGCCTGTTCTGATACTTCACCGAATAAAAACTTCCCCTGTCCGAATCGGGCAGGGGATTTTTAGCACTCTCAATTTTCAATTGTTAGCACTTAACGCAATTGACTGCTAAAATTCGCTGAAACATCACCGTTCTGTCACAATATCAACACAAACAGGGTATATATTGATAATTGCCGAGAGGGGAAAGACCCCGAAGGCAAAAATTTGCGGGCAGCGGCCGCGTCCGCAAATAAAGAAGAAAAAACAACACATAATATAACATTTCCAAAGGAGGAAATAACAATGTTAGTACCATATGTAAGAAGAAATCTCTCAGCTTTTGACCCGTTCCGCGAGCTCGACGAAATCGAGCGTGCGTTCTTCGGCTCGAACGATTCAAAGGTCGCCGCTTTCTCGACCGATATCCGCGACAACGGCAAGGAATTTGTCCTTGAGGCCGATCTCCCGGGCGTCAAGAAAGAGGATATAAAGCTCGATCTTTCGGACAATATCCTCACCATCACCGCCGAGCGCCACTCCGAATTTGAGGAGAAGGACAAGAAAGGCAACTATGTCCGCTGCGAGCGTTCCTACGGCTCATATCAGCGCTCGTTTGACACCACGGGCATCGATGTCGACAAGATCGACGCCGAGTTTACCGACGGTGTTCTGAAGCTCACAATGCCCAAGCTTGTTGAGCAGAAGCCCGAGCGCCGCCGCCTCGAAATCAAATAATTTCGCTCAAAAAAAGCGCCGCCCCCGACCTATTGGCCGAGGGCGCACTTTTATGTTTAGTGGGAACTCTTATTTGCTTTTCTTGATACCGAGAATCTGGTTTACGATTATGCCGAGGATAAGCGCGGTCGCGATGGAAGTTACGGTGACAGCGCCGAAGTTAAGCGAGAGGCCGCCGATGCCGCAGATGAGAATTGTCGAGACGACGAAGAGGTTTCTGTTTTCCTCGAGGTCGACCTTCTGAACCATCTTAAGGCCCGATACCGCGATGAAGCCGTAGAGGGCGATGCAGACGCCGCCCATAACGCAGCTCGGAATCGAGTTTACGAATGCCACGAACGGCGCGAAGAACGAAACGATTATTGCGAGAACCGCGGTGGTGATAATTGTCGCTACCGATGCGTTACCCGTGATGGCCACGCAGGCGATGGATTCGCCGTAAGTGGTGTTCGGGCAGCCGCCGAAGAACGCGCCCGCCATCGAGCCTACGCCGTCGCCGAGGAGTGTTCTTGAAAGCCCGGGGTCGTCAAGAAGGTCCTTCTCGATGATTGAGGAGATATTCTTGTGGTCGGCGACGTGCTCAGCAAAGACAACGAACGCGACGGGAATATAAGCGATCGCGATAGCGCCGATGTATGAGCCCGAGAGCTCGCCGAAAGCGCCGAAAGCGGTGAGGAATGTGAACTCGGGAAGGTGGATAATGGTGTGAAGCCCGAAGCCGCCGTCAACAAGGTTCGCAAACGACTGGAAGCTTATGACCTTGAGGGCGTCGGTCCCCGTGATGTTGCCGATAACGGTGAATACCGTCGCGACGGCATAGCCCGCAAGAATGCCGATGATGAACGGAATAAGCTTTACCATCTTTTTGCCGAAGGTCGAGGCAACGGTGGTGACGATGAGGGTGATGACGCCTACGAGCACGCAGATAAGAACCGCCGCGACCGAGCTGCCGTCCTCGGCCTTAACTCCGCCCGTCTGAAGGTCGCCGATGGCGTTTCCCGCGAGCGAAAGTCCGATGATTGCAACGGTCGGGCCGATGACAACGGTCGGCATAAGCTTATTGAGCCAGTTGACGCCGACTGCCTTGACCAAAAGCGCGATTACAACATAAACAAGCCCCGCGAAGATTGCGCCGATGATGAGCCCGAGGAAGCCGAGCTGCATTGAAACGCCGCCCGCGAAGGCCGCGGCCATCGAGCCCAGGAAAGCGAACGATGAGCCGAGGAAAACAGGGCTTGAAGCCTTAGTGAAGAATACATAGACAAGAGTACCGATGCCCGCCCCGAAGAGAGCCGCCGCAGGGTCCATCGAGCCGCCCTCGATGCTTCCCGAGGTGATGACAGGAACGACCAGAGTCGCCGCCATGATAGCCAAAAGCTGCTGAATGGCGAAAATGATCATCTGACCGAACTTCGGCTTGTCCTTGATACCGTAGATGAGTTTCATTTCAAATTCCTCCTATATAGTTGTTGAAGAAGGCTGTTCGCCGTTCTCCATAAGCTTAACCGCCGTGTCGCTGTCGAACGGCGGAATATGCACGCTGATGACTTCGGTATGCGAGGTCGGAATGTTCTTGCCGACGTAGTCTGCGCGAATCGGAAGCTCGCGGTGGCCTCTGTCAATTAAAATCGCGAGCTGAATGGCCGCCGGCCTGCCGATCGAGAAAATCGCCTCGATT
The DNA here is from genome assembly GCA_947627455.1 of uncultured Clostridia bacterium. Taxonomy (GTDB): domain Bacteria; phylum Bacillota; class Clostridia; order Oscillospirales; family Ruminococcaceae; genus Faeciplasma. The sequence continues at coordinate 47,768 of CANQWC010000001.1, forward strand.
GCCGCCCTCGCGGTTCTTCCCGTGTAAAGAACGTCGTCGACGAGAATTACCTTTTTACCCTCGATAGAAAAGGGGAGCTCCGCCTTTTTAAAAACAGGCAGATCCGAGAGCGTCGCAAGGTCGTCGCGGTAGTATGATATATCGATATCGCCGCAGGGCACCTCAGCCCCCTCGAATTTAAGAATATTTTCCGCGATGATGTCCGCCAGCGCCGAGCCGCGCCGCCTGATTCCCACAAGCACGACGCCGTCCGCGCCCCTGTTCTTTTCGAGAATTTCGTGAGAGATCCGCGCCAAAGCCCTTTTAATGGCGCTTTCCTCCATTATCACTGCTTTTTCGGTCACGTTCTCAGCCCCTTTGCAAGAAAAAGCCCCATCGCGCCAAAAAGCTACGATAGGGCATGCTTTTAAAATCACCGTATCTTTTCGGCATCACTGTACCGCTGTTTAAAGACTCTACGGTGTATTCTACCACCATATATTGCGTTTGTCAAGAAAAATTTTCACATTTTGTGCTTTTATATCGAAAAATATTTTCACCGATATTCCGAGGTTATCCGAACGATTCCGCTGAACCCGTGATAATCGACGCTTATGTAATTCGCCCCGCCGTCAAGGCTGAGCTCAAGCTCAAGAAAGCCGTCGCTTTCAAATTCATAGCTCCTAATGTCCGCCCCGAGCCGAATCTTAAGCTCAGCCGTTCCCTTTGTCTGAAAAACCTGCACGCAAAGCCTGATTTTTCTCTCCTTTACCGATGTTCCCCCGAAGACGGTTTCCTTTCCGTTTTCGTTGCGGCACACCGCGCTGTATTTGCCCGTGTACATGTCCGAGTAAAAATCCCTCTCGCCGTTAAGAAAGATTTCCCCCGTGACGCCCAGCCTGCCGATGCTCTCAACCGCCCGCTCGAAGATATCCAACGCTCTGTATTTAAAATATCCTCCCGTTGTCACCCGCGAGCACCCCGAAAAGAGCATCATCGCCGCCGCGACGAAAATAAGTATCAGCCTTTTAATCATAGTCTTCCTCCCGAATATACCTGTCCGCAAGCCAAGCCACGGTCATCACTGCGAGGATAAGCGCAAAAAGCTTTTTCATCTTGCGTCCTCCTTTCTTCCGCTGACTATCCTGTAATACGACGCCGACGTCACCTTATAGACAAGCGTGTAAAGAACCGCGAACACCGCAAAGCAGGCGATGCAAACTATCGCGAAGAAGTTTGTCTCGCTGATGTTGTTGAGGTTGAACAGCATAAGAAGCTTTTTCACGATGGGGAACGCGAAGAAAAGGTGAAGCGCCGCAAACACAAGCGGAAGGAAGAAAACGGTCAGAAGCTGCGAGTTTATGCTCTTTCTGATGTCCCTGTCCGTCATTCCGACTTTTTTCATGATCCCGAATCTTCCGCAGTCCTCATACCCCTCCGAGATCTGCTTGTAGTAGATGATGAGCACCGCCGCGAACAGGAAAACTATCGACAGCATTATCCCGAGGAAGAACAGTCCGCCGTAAAGCTCCATAAATTCTCTCCGCGAGTCCTCTCTGCCCGAAAGGCTCCGCGAGTAGATCCCGTATTCCGTCTTGTCAAGCTCTTTCAAAGCCTCCCAGATATTTGCCGTCGCTGCGACCTGCCCGTCGGGGTCGAGCCCCGTGTCAAAGTTATATACCCATTGTGTAGTCACCATTCTGTCGCCGTTGAAGTCCGCAAGGCTCAAAAGCCCGCCGAGCGCCTCTTCAAGGTCATCAACGACCAGCACAATAGACGGAAACATCATCATCGTCGCGTCGCCGTCAAGATAAAACGCGTCGAGGTTCTTGACTATTTTAAAGGTATTTCCGTTGTTGAACGAAATTTCGTCAAGCCCGAGCTCACCGCGATAGCAATAGACCATCGCCTCGCCGCTTTCAAGGGTGTCCCGCGTGCCGTAGATTCGGTTATATTCCTCAAGCGGCACGAAATAAAACACATAGAGCCCCTTTTCGATTTCCGCGAGATCGGGCATCACATAGCTTGTAACGTCCGTCTCGACCACTCCGTCATTGAGTATCCCCGTGACCTGCGCGGCCGTATAGCTTATTTCGTTTGATATCTGCACGCCCGATTTTTCCGCCGCTTCATCGATGACTTTTTTAGTCATCGCGATTTTTTCCTCGCTGAGGTTTTCAATGCCGTCCATCTGTATTTCCGCGTTGATTTCCCGAGGGTAGCGAATCATAAGCGCCTCTTCCTCTCCGAAGTAAAGGCTTGATGTCGACGATATCATCACAAGCACCATCGTCGCAAGAATACAAATCGAAGCAAGCCCCGCGCCGTTTCTCTTCATGCGAAAGGCCATCGAGCTGACCGAAACAAAGTGATTCGGCCGATAGTAATACCCCTTGAACTTCTGAAGCAGTCGGCAGAACATCACCGACCCCGATATCATCACAAGATACGTCCCCGCAATTACCATCAGCACCGCGAAGAAGAAGGTCGTAATAGCCGCCAGCGGGTTCGTGATAGTCACCGCAAGATAATAAGCAACGCCCAAAAGCGCAATCCCCGCTATCCCCAAGAACCAATTAGCTTTCGGGGGCTTTTCGCCGAGGCTTTCCGATTTCAGAAGATTTATCGCGGTTGAAAATCTTATCTGCCTTATCGAGTTTATGAGCAGCAGCGCAAATATCCCGAGGAAAATCAGCGTAACGTCGATAACCGCCGGAACCGAAATGTCATACTGCCGATTTATCCCGAAGTCGATTATGTTGAGCAGAACAAGCTCAGCAAACTTTGATAGAAGTATCCCGAACGCCAGCCCCGCGATGATTGAAATCGCCGCGACGATCGCGGTCTCCCACAAAATAATCATCGCAAGGTTGTGCTTTCCCATTCCGAGAATGTTATAAAGCCCGAACTCCTTTTTCCGCCTTTTAATGATGAAAGAATTTGTATAAAACAAAAATATGCAGGAAAAGAACGCGATGACAAGGTTTCCGAGGTAGAGAATTTCCCCGATGATGCTTCCGTCCTTCATTTCGCTCACCGTCTTTGAATAGTGAAGATAGTCTATGATATAGGTCATCGTCACCATTCCGACGCATGTGAGAATATACGGAAGATAAAGCCTCTTGTTCTTTCTTATTCCGTCGAATGCAAGCTTCGGATAGATCATTTTTCATCGCCCCCTGTCGCAATAGCGGTGAGGGTGTCCGATATCCTCTGATAGAATTCCTGATTTGTGTCGTCTCCGCGATAGATCTGGTGAAACACCTCGCCGTCCTTGATGAACATAACTCTTCCCGCAACGCTTGCCGCCTTTACCGAGTGCGTCACCATTAAAACCGTCTGCCCGAGCATATTTACCTCCGAGAAGAGCCTTAAAAGCTCGTCCGACGCCTTTGAATCAAGCGCTCCCGTCGGCTCGTCCGCAAGAATCAGCTTCGGATAGGTTATCATCGCCCTCGCGACGGCTGCGCGCTGTTTCTGCCCGCCCGAGACCTCATAAGGGTATTGCTTCAAAAGCCCGGGAATACCCAACTTTGCCGCGATGGGCCGAAGCCTTTCCTCCATCTCGCGATAGGGCTTGCCCGACAGAACGAGCGGAAGATAGATGTTGTCCTCAATTGTGAAGGTGTCCAAAAGGTTGAACTCCTGAAACACAAACCCGAGGTTATCCCTCCGAAACTGCGCAAGCGATGAATCCTTTATCTTTGAAAGGTTAAGCCCGTCAAGAACAACGCTTCCGCCCGTCGGCTTGTCAAGAGCCGCAAGAATATTCAGCAGCGTGGTTTTTCCCGAGCCCGATTCGCCCATGATTGCGACGAATTCGCCCTTTTCAACGCTGAAGCTGACGTTTTTAAGCGCCTCGACCTTATTTCCGCCGAGCCGCGAGGAATACACCTTTCTTATTCCGTTTACTTCAAGAATACTCATAGTGATAAATACCTCCTTTGGTATATTATCATCATACATCAAGCGGGAAACGCGCCGCCATAGAATCGGCTTACATTTCCCGCATAAATTCTTACATTTTTGTAAGAAATCACTCTGCCAAAAGCTCATCCCTCGCAAGGTCGATCATTACCGCCGTTCCCTTGCCGATTTCTGATTCAACCGATATCGCCGCGCCGATATTCCTGCAAACCCTCTTACAAAGGTAAAGCCCAATCCCGCTTGCCTTCTTGTCCGATCTTCCGTTATAGCCCGTATATCCCTTTTCAAATATTCGCGGCAGGTCTTCCTTCGCGATGCCTATTCCCGTGTCCTCGATGCAGAGGGTCAGCGGCTCTCTGACATAAATTTTAACGCTTCCCGAGCGGGTATATTTCAGCGCGTTTGAAAGCACCTGCTCGACGGCGAATAAAAGCCATTTTTCATCGGTTACGGCGCTTTTGTCTGTCGGCGAGTATTCAAGCGCTATCTTTTTGTCGATGAACTCCGAGGCGAATCTTTTGACCGCCTGCCGAATTATCGGGTCAAGCTTATATTCCCTGAAAACATAATCTCCCGACGGCGATTCAAGCCGAATAAACGCAAGCACCATTCCGACGTACTGTTCGATTCTGAAAAGGTCTGCGCTGAGCCGCCGCGAAAGGGGAGTATCCTCGTTTTCAAGCGCCAGCTTCATCGAGGCAATCGGCGTTTTTATCTGGTGCACCCACACGGTGTAGTATTCCGACATGTCCTGATATTTCGCCGAAAAGCTGTCCGAAAGCTCAAGCGTCTCGCTCTTAAGGCTCTCGATGATTCGCCTGTAATCTTCCTCGATAAAATCCCTCGGCTCGGGCAGCTTTTCAATAAGCTCAGCCGAAGCCTTCGACACCCCGACGAGATATCGGTGTTTTTTATATTTCGCGATGAAGTCGACCGCCATCGCGAAAACGCCGATCACCGCGCATATCGCCGCGGGGTATAAAACCGCGTCTGTTGGCAGCCCGTAGAGCGCAAACGACGCCGCAAATACCGCGCAGAAAACCGCCGCCAAAATCGCCGCAGCCGCCTTGCTCCTTATATATAAAAGTACGAATCTCATTTTGCTTCCTCCGCCCCGACGATATACCCCACGCCGAATTTAGTCGCGATAAAGTTTTCAAGCCCAGCCGAATCAAGCTTTTTCCTGAGCCTGTTCACGTTCACGGTGAGGGTGTTCTCGTCGATGAATTCATCTGTTTTCCAAAGCCTCTCCATAAGCTTTTCCCTGCTGACGATCTTTCCCTTGTTCTCCATCAGGCAGGAGAGAATCTTGAATTCATTTTTCGTGAGGGGAATGTTCTCGCCGTTAAAGCTGAGCGTCCCGTCGTCGGTATTGAGAAATGCCCCGCCGAGCGATAAAATCCTCGCCCCCTCCGAGAAGTCGTATGTCCGCCTCAAAAGCGCGTTTATCTTCGCGATAAGAACGTTCATATCGAAGGGTTTTGCAATGAAGTCGTCTGCACCCATGTTCATCGCCATGACTATGTTCATGTTGTCCGATGCCGATGAAACGAATATTATCGGAACTTTGGAAAGCCGCCTTATCTCGGCGCACCAGTGATACCCGTTGAAAAAGGGCAGGGCGATGTCGAGCAGCACGATATGCGGCGCAAATTCCGAGAACTCTGCGGTGATATTGCGAAAGTCGTCGCACACCCGCGCCTCAAAGCCCCAAGCCTCGGTCTGGCGTTTCAGCTCCTCGGCGATGCCCCCGTCGTCCTCAACAATAAAAAGCTTATACATAGCCCTGCCTCCGATTTTTTCTTTCAGTATATCATACGGCGAAAATTTTTTCAACAAAAAACGGCCTCGCCAAGGAAGCCGTTTCTTAAGATTTTATTAAGTTTTACGCGATGTCGATGTTCTCGCCGACCAGCCCGACATAAGCGCCGTTCGCTGCCTCGCTCGAATCCATGTGAGCCAAAAGCCACTTGTTAGCCGCAGTGAGAAGCTTATCTTCAAAGTTTTTGGGCTCAAATTCGGGCTTAGCCTCGTTTGTGCCCTTCGGCAGAACGACCGCCACCCTGAAGCCTTCGGCGGCGTTCACATGGCAGGGCGCATAGTGAAGAGTGGTCTCATAGCATTCAACGACGACCCCTGCGGGCACCTTGAACGCCTTGACTTTAGAGGTGTCAAGCTTCCAATCGACGATGTCCTCCATCTTCGCAAGAAGAAGAACAAATTCACCCGTGCCGATGTTCATCTCGCTGTCGCGGTGATATTCAAGGCAGTTGAGCTTAGTGTTGTGCCCCCAACACATGCCGATCTGAACGGGCATACCGCCGTAAGCGCGCTTTGAGAAGTCGGTGAAAATCGCGCAGTCCTCAAGCGACTTGATCGAAGGTTCATAGGCCGTCCCGCTCTCGGGCAGGGCGATTTTTTCCATCGCCTTCAAAAGCTCAGCGGTGTCATAACCTTCGATGACCTTACCGTAGGGCGCGAATTCCTTGTCAAAAACAGAGTAAAACTTCATAATTCCGTCATTCCTTTCCGAGAAATTTTCTCACCGAAATTATAACATTTTTTCCCGATATAGTCAAGAAAAAATTGAGCGCGCTGATTGAATAGGTACAATAATTAAAAGTTTTAGATCCAACCTTTTACAAAAGGTTGGCAGGTTTCCAAAGGGCAGCGCCCTTTGGTCGCGACCGCAGTCGCGAAACCCTATACGTAGTGCGCTCCGCAAGGGGTGAATTGAAAAACAGCTCGGTGAGCTGTTTTGAAAGAGGGGACGCCCTGTAAGAGAGGGCGTCCCCTTTTGATTCGCAGCTCTGACAAGAGCTGCGCACCTTAAGCCGCCGAGCGAAGCGAGGCGGTAAGCACGGAAAGGGTGCGGGGAAACCCTGCAAGGGTGTCCCTGCCCTTAAGAATTATAGCGGCATATTATAACAGTGGCGAAGCCCAATCAGCATAAAAAGCTGCGTTCAAGCCTCGCCCTTGAGGGTCTGGAGGGGAGTGTCCAAAGCGCCCACATTAAAGGAAATCGACCAAGCCGAAAGGGATTTCGCCTTTAGGATAGCGCTCACGATATATCAATTTCGCAATACCGAATTTATTGTAAGCGTCAACAAAAACTTCAACGACAGCTCTTAGGGTCTCAATACTCCTTGCAAAACATCTGCTCCTGCGTCTGAGCAACGGTATATAATCACGAAAGTCAGCATTAACACTTTCAACTGTAAAAGTATCGCTTTTGTCATGACAATTATAAATATGTTTTCCGGGATAGATAACGCTCAGATAGCCGAAATACCCATCGGTGCAGTAGTAATCGGCATACGGAGCTCTGTCGACTATCTCCTGAATCCTGTTTGCAGATTTGTCTTCTGCAACTTGATGACCCGCTATAATGCGCGGCTTGCGAGATACCATCGACATCAAATAAACATTCTCTTTTGTTTCTGTTTTCGGCTTTTTGCCTATGAACCAGTAAAGCTCGTCGAGTTCATAAAGCTTTGGCTTGATATTATATTTCTTGAAAAACTTAAAAACTTTAGACGGCACTTCAACATTTTGTTGATTACTTGCCACGTTTTTTTATCCAATTATAGACATTGGATTTGCTGAAGTTGTTCAAAAGTCCCACCTTTCTTCCGCTCACTCCGGAATAGTATGTCTTGATTGCCTGCTCGCGGACTTCCTCGCTGTATTGCCACGGACGCGGTTCGGGAGTGTAGTCTATGTTACAGTCATTGCAGCGATATTTCTGCGACCCTGACTTGTTTTTGCCATGTCTGACCTGATGCTCATGCTTGCCGCATTTTGGGCAATATATGTTTTCATCAATTTTTGCTACTCGCGACATTTTTATCACCTCGATGATATTATAGCATATTGTGGGCGGTTTGTACACACCCGTCTGGAGCTCCCCCTTGCCATCTCGCCCCGTCCGTGCTATAATATCTTTTGAGCGCATCGCCCAATAATCACGAAAGAGGTAATCAAAATGAGAAAAAAGCTGAATATAACCGAGGGAATTTTTCCCATGCCCGTGCTGATGGTCGCGACCTACAACGATGACGGCACCGTCGACGTCATGAACGCCGCTTGGGGAACCATGCAGGAGCGAAACACCGTTGCTCTGAACCTCTCCGAATCCCACAAAACCGTCAAGAATATAAAGGCAAGGGGAGCGTTCACGGTCGGAATTGCCGACGCCGCCCATGTTGTCGAGGCCGACTATTTCGGCATCGCCTCGGGAAACGACGAGCCGAAGAAGTTTGAAAAAAGCGGCCTCACCGCGAGCAAGGCCGAAGCGGTCGATGCCCCGATAATCAACGAATTCCCGATTTCCCTCGAGTGCAGGTTTGTCGAGTATCAGACCAACGAATACGGCTGCGGTGTCATCGGCAGGGTCGTGAACGTCACCGCCGACGAGAGCGTTTTCACAAACGGCAAGCTCGACATCTCCCTCGTGAACGCCATCGCGTTCGACCCCTACACCCACGGCTACTACAAAGTAACCGAGCGCGTCGGCGACGCCTTCAAGGACGGCCTTAAACTCAAATAACCAAAAAAGAAGCCGTTGAAAAACGGCTTCTGATTTTTTATTTCACCGCCTCGAACGCCTGTCTGAGGCTGCTCACGCCGATGACCTCTATCCCCGCGAATTTCTGAGTGCTCTTTATCGCGTGGCGGGGGACGATGCATTTTTTGAACCCGAGCCGCCTTGCCTCCGCGATGCGCTGTTCAACGTGCGAAACCGAGCGGATCTCGCCGCCGAGGCCGAGCTCGCCGAAAGCGATAACGTCGTCGCCGAGGGGCTTGTCGGTAAGCGATGAATAAAGCGCCATCGCGACGGGAAGATCCGCCGCGGGCTCCTGAATTTTTAGCCCGCCGATGATGTTTACATATACGTCGAGCGCGCTGTAACAGAACCCGAGGCGCTTTTCAAGAACAGCAAGAATCATCCATACGCGGTTGAAGTCAAAGCCCGTAGTTACGCGCCTCGGCGAGGTCTGCCCGCTTTTTGTGACGAGCGCCTGAACCTCGGCGAGAATCGGCCTTGTGCCCTCCATCGTGCACAAAACGCAGCACCCCGAGACTCCTGTCGGCCTGCCCGAAAGCAGCATCTGCGACGGGTTCTCGACCTGCTCAAGGCCGTTGTCCTTCATGTCGAAAACGCCGATCTCGTTCGTCGAGCCGAAGCGGTTTTTCGCCGCCCTGAGAATCCTGTACGAAAGATTCCTGTCGCCCTCGAAGTAGAGCACCGCGTCGACGATGTGTTCCATAACCTTCGGCCCCGCGATGGCGCCGTCCTTGTTGACGTGCCCGACGATAAAGAAAGGTATCTCCTCAGATTTTGCGAGCCTCATGAACAGGTTTGTGCATTCCCTAACTTGGGTGATGCTGCCCGGAGCCGAGTTTATTTCGCTTATCCCCATCGTCTGAATCGAGTCTATTATAACGATGTCGGGTTTGTTTGATGAAACCGTGTCGGCGATGGCTTGGGCGTCAGACTCCGCAAGAATATAAAGCCCGTCGCCGACCACCCCGAGGCGTTCTGCCCGAAGCCTAATCTGTCTTGCCGATTCCTCACCCGAGACGTATAAAATCGTATGTTCTTTGCCGAGGTGCTCGCAGATCTGGAGTAAAAGCGTCGATTTGCCTATCCCGGGTTCGCCGCCCAAAAGAACCAGCGAGCCCTTTACAAGCCCTCCGCCGAGAACTCTGTCAAGCTCCTCCATTCCCGTGTGATATCTCACTTCCGACGCTTCCGAAAGGTCTACCTCTTTTAAAGGTGTGATGCTTCTTGCAACCCTTGCCGAGCTTTTTCCCGCCGAAGAGCTGCTTTTCGGCAGGGCGTCGACCTCTTCAAAGGTATTCCATTCTCCGCAATTCGGGCATCTTCCGTTCCATTTCGGGCTTTCAAACCCGCAGGAGCGGCAGACAAAAACGCTTTTCATCTTCGGCATATTTCAACGTCCTTTCTTAATTTAGGAAGTGCCCGTTCCGCGCACATTATCCTCTATATTTGAAACCGTCGCCGCAGGCGACACCTTGAACTTCTGACCTCTGACCTCTAAATTCTATCTTCTAACTTCTTGATGTGTACACATCAAGAAGTTATACTTCTCCGCCGCTGAACAAATAGTCGCAGAGGCTTTTATAAACGGTGAACGCCACCATCGTCTGATATTCGTCGCTTTCAAGCTTTGCGGCCTCCTCGGGGTTTGAGAGGAACCCGCATTCTGCCATTACCGCGGGGCATTCCGCGTTGTGAAGAAGATAAATCTCGGTGCCGACGGGCTTTATCTCGCGGGTATTATCTGGCTGAAGCAGAGCCACGAAATTTCCCTGCATGATAGCCGCAAGGTGTTCGCTCTCCTCGCTTTCTGCGGGATAAAACATCTGAGCCCCCGAATATTTCGGGTCGGTGAACTGATTCTGATGAATAGACACAAAAACCGCGTCGTCAAACGAATTGACAATATCGAGGCGGTTTTTCATATCCGATTTTTTCTGATTCCCGAGCCCTGTAACTCCCGTGTCGTGAATCGAGCGGTCGGTGTCCCTTGTGACCTCTACCCGAAGCCCCGTGACTTCAAGCATATCCCGAAGCTTGAGCATAATGCTGAGGTTGATGTCCTTTTCCTCCGTCCCGTTTACGCTCACGCAGCCGCTGTCGATTCCGCCGTGGCCCGCGTCCAAAACAATTGTCGGAAGAGGATAATCCGTCTCCGCCCCGACAGATACCGCCTGCTCGGGAAGCTGAGCGGTCTTGATGAACCCGAACACCAAAAGATATGTGCAAAGAAGCACAATAAGCGCTCCCACGCGGTTTACCCAGAGTTTTTTCAACATATTTATCTGCCTCCGTAGTCTTTTTTACAAGACTATGAGGTTGTCTTTGAAAATATTACCCTTTGTCCCCGCCGTAGAGAATTTTTTGTTTGAGGTCGACATGCTCATGCCCGATGTAATAAGCCGCCCAGCAGGTGAGCAGAAACGCCAACGGCAGCACCGTGACGATTATAAGCGCCCCCGCGCTGAGGTCTGCCGCCGCGACGTTCACCGTGAACGATCTTCCGCTTTCGTCGTATTCAAGGTGACTCGGCGCAAAGATATAGGTAAATGGCATAAAGTAGAATGTCAGGGTCTTGAAGAGCGGGAAGAAGTCCGACTTGATAACCCCGAACTTTGAAAGATACAGAATGAGCACAAGAATATAGTTATATGCCGTCGGAATCGCCCCGATCACCGCGCCGAAGTGCTTGTCCTTCGGAAGAACCTTTTCGCGGTTCGAGCGGGTATTCATCTTTCCGCCCGCCTTATAGCAGAAGTCCCCGTAAATACAGAGCGCCGCCCCGAGCGAGCATATCCCGAACAGAAAGCACATTATAACTCCGAAGCGCTGATAACACATCGGGAAGAACATCGAGATGAACAACCCGACAAGCTCGCAGAGAATTATATACAGAGCCGATTTCAAAAGAAGCTTGGATTTTTTCATGTTCAAAACGTCCTTTCAAGAATTCCTGTCTACCATTATAACTCACTTCTTTCGGAAAAACAAGTGATTTCTTTCGTCAAAAGGTTGCAAATCGCGAAAAAAAGTGATAATATAGTTTTGAATTTTATTTGATGCCTGTTTTGGAGGAGAATATGAAGATAATTATTGCGGGCTGCGGAAAGATAGGAACATCTGTTCTTTCAAGCCTTGCTCAGGAGGGGCACGACGTCACCGCCGTCGACAAGAACCCCAACGTAATAAGCGAGCTCACCAACGTCTATGACGTCATGGGCGTATGCGGCAACGCGGTCGACTGCGAAACGCTTATTGAGGCGGGAGCAGGGGACTGCGGAATGTTTGTTGCGATGACCGATTCCGACGAGCTGAATATGCTGAGCTGTTTTTTGGCGAAGAGAATGGGCGCCCAAAACACCATCGCAAGAATAAGAAACCCCGAATATAACGACACGAGCCTAAGCTTCATGCGCCAGCATCTTGAGCTATCGATGGCCATAAACCCCGACCTTCGCGCCGCGCAGGAGATATACAATATCCTGAAATTCCCCTCGGCGCTGAGAATCGAGACGTTTTCGAGAAGAAATCTCGAGATGATAGAGTTCCGCCTCAGCGAAGACAGCGAGCTCGTCGGCAAAAGCCTTGTCGACATCAGAAAGAAGTACGACGCCCAATTCCTTATCTGCTGCGTTCAGCGCGGCGAGGACGTCTATATCCCGAGCGGCTTCTTCACTCTTCAGGCGGGCGACAAGATCGGCCTCACCGCCTCTCAGAGCGAGATGGAAAAGCTCCTGAAAATGCTTAACGCCTTCAAAAAGCAGGCAAAGAACATAATAATCCTCGGCGGAAGCAAATCTGCCTACTATCTCGCGAAGATGTTCGAGTCGGGCGGAAACTCCGCAAAGATAATCGAGCAGGACGAAGCCCGCTGCGTCGAGCTTACGTCCGCGCTTCCCAACGCCACTGTCATTCGCGGCAACGGCGCCGAGCAGGAGCTTTTGATGGAAGAGGGCCTTTCTTCCTGCGATGCCTTTGTCGCGCTGACGGGCATGGACGAAGAAAATATCCTCCTCTCGATTTTCGCGTCGATGCAAAAGGTGCCGAAGTCGGTCGTGAAGATAAACCGCGACGAGCTCTATCTTCTTGCCCAAAAAATGGGCATCGAGAGCGCGATCTCGCCCAAAGAGATAACCTCAAATATCCTTGTCCAATACGCCCGCGCGCTCGAAAATTCCTCGGGCTCCGCCGCGGTCGAGACCTTGTATAAAATCTTCGACGGCAAGGCCGAAGCGCTCGAATTCAACGTAAAGTCCGAGTCAAAGCTCACGGGCGTCCCGCTGAGGGAGATAAAGCTTAAGCCGAATCTTCTCATCGGCGGCATAATGCGCGGCCGCCGAACGATAATCCCGAGCGGCGCCGACATGATAATGCCCAACGACAGGGTGATAGTCATTTCATCGGGCAACCGCATTAACGACATTCTTGACATCTTAAATTAACAGCAGGAATCGGTGATTAAATGAATCGCAAAATGGTTTTCCATATATGCGGGCAGATGATGCTCATTGAAGCCGCGCTTTTGCTTCTGCCGCTGATAACCTCGGTGATATACCGCGAAAGCTGCTTCTTTTCAATTCTTGCGACAATCGGCGTCGCGCTGATCCTCTCGGCCGCGCTGATCTCGGTCAAGCCCGACAACACCGTGATCTATTCCCGCGAGGGCTTCTGCATAACCGCTTTGACATGGGTATTCTATTCCGCGGTCGGGGCTTTGCCCTTTGTTTTCAGCGGCGAGATTCCCTCCTACGCCGATGCCTTTTTTGAGACGGTCAGCGGCTTCACGACAACGGGCGCTTCTATTCTCACCGACATTGAATCGATGAGCAGGGGGCTTTTAATGTGGCGAAGCTTCACCCACTGGGTCGGCGGAATGGGCATACTTGTGATGGTCATGGCGGTCCTTCCGATGACGACCGACCGCTCTATCCACATAATGCGCGCCGAAATGCCCGGGCCTATCGTCGGCAAGCTTGTCCCGAGGGTCAGGCAGACCGCAAAGATACTCTACATCATCTACATTGCCCTGACGCTCTTGCAGATATTCCTTCTTGCCGTCGGCGGAATGCCGCTTTACGATTCGATGGTCCACACCTTCGGCACTGCGGGTACGGGCGGCTTCGGAATCAAATCCGACAGCATCGCAAGCTACAGCCCCTATCTCCAGTGGGTCATAACGGTGTTCATGTTCATCTTCGGCATAAACTTCAACCTCTACTATCTCGCGCTGATAAAGCGTTTCAAGTCTGTTTTTTCGAGTGAAGAGCTCTGGACCTACGTCGCGATAGTTTTCATCTCAATCTTTGCCGTGGCGCTGAACATCAGCCCGATTTACGGCAGCCTCTCCGAGACGCTGAGAATGTCCGCGTTTCAGGTCATGTCGATAATGTCCACGACGGGCTATGCCACCGCCGATTTCAACCTCTGGCCCCAGTTTTCGCGAACAGTTCTTCTGCTTTTAATGTTCATCGGCGCCTGCGCAGGCTCGACTGCGGGCGGCCTGAAAATTTCAAGGGTAATAATCCTCTTCAAATCTGCCAAGCGCGAGCTCAAAAAGATGATTCACCCGCGCTCGGTTTCTGCCGTAAGGTTCGAGGGCAAGAGCCTCGACCAACAGACGCTCTCGGGCATAGGGGTTTATCTTTCGTTCTATATCGCGATAATCCTCGCGGTGCTCCTGCTGATAAGCTTCGAGCCGTTCGACTTCGAGACGAAGTTTTCCTCGGTGATAGCCTGCTTCAACAATGTCGGCCCGGGGCTCGGCGCTGTCGGCCCGACGGGCAGCTATGCGGGCTATACCGCGTTTTCAAAGGTTATCCTCTCGGTGTCGATGCTCCTCGGCAGGCTTGAAATCTACCCGATAATCTTCCTGCTGAGCCCGTCCGTCTGGAAGAAAAAGAGCTGAGGTATCTCATGGTTATATTGATTCTTGTTTTGGCGGCGCTGGTCGCGCTCGGGGTGATCTTTCTTTTCGGAAAGGGAGCGTTTCTGATTTCGGGCTATAACACCTCATCAAAGGCCGAAAAAGAAAAGTTAGACGAGAAAAAGCTTTGCAGGTTCATGGCGAAGTTTATGTTTGCGCTTTCGGCCTGTTGGCTCGTCATGATAATCGGTTTCGCGATCGGCATTAAACCGATAGCGTGGTGGGGTATGCTCCTCTTCCTTGCTGTCGCGATCGCGGGCTTTATCCTCGCGAACACGGGCGGCCGCTTTAAAAAATAATCCCTCGGAAGTGATTTTTTGGAAAGATTTTATCTTGAATACCCCTCGCTTTCCCGCAAGGCCGACGCCCTCGAATATATCGCCGAGTTTAACGAATACGGCTCCGATATCAACGGTTCTGGCGGCCTTGACCGCTTCACGGGCGACTATGAGGGCTGGCTTTCAAAGCTTGAAGCCGACCGAAACAGAACCCCCGATGAAGAAAGGTCGCCGAGCGAGACATATTTTTTGGTGCGCCAAAGCGACAGCCGCGTCGTCGGAATGATAAATATAAGGTATGTCCTCACCGAGCGCCTGAGAAAATACGGCGGCAACATCGGCTACTCAATCCGCCCGACCGAACGGCACAAGGGTTACAACAAAATCAATCTCTACCTCGCCCTGCGGCTCTGCAAGCTTCACGGCCTGAAAAGCGTTCTTCTTGATGCCGACACCGACAACCCTGCCTCTTGGCGAACCATCGAGGCCCTCGGCGGCGTGATGCTCAGGGAATATTTCGACTCCGATATAGATCACTGCATGGTCAGGGACTATGAGATCGACGTCGATTCAAGCCTCGCAAGGTTTTCGCACATCTACGAACCGATGATTACAGATATAAAATAAGACCGTACCTTAGTGGTACGGTCTATTTTGTGTTATCAGACCATCAGCTCTGAAATCAGCCCGCTGAACTCCTCGGCGTTTTCGATTTCAAGCCCCGAGAGAAGCCTCGCCTGAGCGTAGAGCAGCTTGCAGTATTTCGCACACTTCTCCTTGTCGGTTTCAAACAGCTCCTTGATTTTTTCGGTTATCGGGTGAGTGCTGTTGATTTCAAGAACCAGCGAAGCCTTGAGACCGCCGTCCGCGTCGGGCATCTTCGAGAGAACCCTCGCCATCTCGATGGACATTCCGCCCTCGCTCGAAAGCGCCGCGGGGTGGTCGCCGATTGCGTTCGAGAATTTTACCGAGTTAAGCCCGCCGACGCTCTCCTTGATGAAGTCCAAAAGCTTTTTGCCGCTCTTGTTTTCCTTTTCAAGCTTCTTGGTCTCTTCCTCAGTCGCGAGGTCAAGCTCGTCGGTCGAGACGTTCACGAACTTCTTGTCCTCATAGGTCATCATCGTCTTGAGTGTGAATTCGTCGACGTCCTCGGTCAGAAGAAGAACTTCATAGCCCTTCGCGATGACCGCGGCTGCCTGCGGAAGCTTAAGCGCTTTTTCAGCGGTGTCGCCGCATGCGTAATAGATGCTCTTCTGGGCCTCGGGCATTCTCGAGACATATTCTTTAAGGGTGGTATACTTCATCTCGTTTGAAGAGGTGAACATAATGAGGTCCTGAAGAAGCTCCTTGTGGGTGCCGTAGTCTGAGTATACGCCGAATTTAAGCTGCGAGCCGAACGCCTTATAGAATTTTTCATACTTTTCGCGATCGGTCTCCATAAGCTTCTGAAGCTCTGACTTGATCTTCTTCTCGACCGCCTTTGCGATGGTTCTGAGCTGGTGGTCCTGCTGAAGCGTCTCGCGGGAGATGTTTAGCGAAATATCCGAGCTGTCGATGAGGCCCTTGACGAAGCTGAAATAGTCGGGCAGCATTTCATCGCACCTGTCCATAACCATAACTCCGCTCGAATAAAGTCTCAGGCCCTTTTCATAATTCTTCGAGTAGTAGTCGAAAGGCGCATGAGAGGGGACATAGAGCAGCGCGGTATATTCAACGGTGCCCTCCTGTTTATAGTGCATGACCTTTATCGGCGGTTCATAGTCCATGAACGACGAGGTGTAGAAGTTGTTATACTCCTCCTCGGTGACCTCTGCCGCGGGCTTTTTCCATAGCGGGGTGATCGAATTGAGGGTTCTGCGCTCGATTACCTTTTCGGTCTCGCCCTCTTTGCCCTCGACGGGCTTGTTGACCTCAAAGTCCATCTTGATGGGGTAGTGGATATAGTCTGAATATTTCTTCACGAGCCGTTGAATAGAATACTGCTCCAAGAACTCGCAGTAGTCCTCTTCCTCGCTGTCGGGCTTGATGTGAAGCGTAATTTCGGTTCCGACGCTGTCTTTCTCGCACTCTTCGAGGGTATAGCCGTCGACGCCCTCAGACTCCCATTTATAGGCCTTTTCCGCGCCATATACCTTTGATACCACGGTGACTTTTTCCGCCACCATGAACGCCGAATAAAAGCCCACGCCGAACTGGCCGATTATGTCGACGTTGTCGGCAGAGTTCTCGCTCTTGAAGTCGAACGAGCCGCTCTTCGCGATAGTGCCGAGGTTGTTTTCAAGCTCCTCTGCGGTCATTCCGCAGCCGTTGTCGCTGATTTTGAGAATGCGGTTTTCCTCATCGGCCGAAATGAGAATCTCATATTCATCGCGATTAAGGCCGCATTCGGGCATGGTGAGCGACTTGAAATAACGCTTGTCGATGGCGTCGCTCGCGTTAGAGATCAACTCTCTGAGGAAAATTTCCTTATGCGTATAAATCGAATTGATCATCATGTCGAGCAGCTTTTTTGACTCAGTCTGAAACTGTCTCTTTTCCATTTTATCTTCTCCTTATTATAATGATTCGGGAAGAGCGGGCGCCTGTCCGCTTTTCTGTTGATATATATTATAGCCTCGATTTGTTTCGGATATATGTACATATTGTTATTAATCTGTAAATTTTAGCACTCTTCAAAAATAAGTGCTAAATTTTAAATTAGCTTTTGAGGCACCCCGCCGCTCAAGCGATGCTCTTTCAAGCGCCCTTAATAATTCGGAATCCGCCTAAGTGTGTTGCCCGTTCGAGCGCTGACGAAAATCATCTCGGATATATCCGTAAATATTGTAAGTGCAGTAGCTGCTGACCATCTTTCCGTTTCTGATACAGCCTTCAAGTGTAAATCCGCATTTCTTTAAAACTGCATTTGACGCCATGTTTTGCCCACCTGTTTTTATCGCATAAACCCATGTAACGCCGTTTTAACCGACTCAATATCTATTACGCTGTCCTTCATTGTCTGCTGATACAAGCGGCGTTCGATTCCCAGAACATGATGTTGATAAGGAGTACCCTCAAACCATTTTTCAAAACACCTTATGAAATCAGGTGATTCTTTCTTGCTTCCATAGACGCCGATGATAAAAAGTCTCTCTGCAAAAGACATATATTCATTTTCATGGTGCACGAAAAAGTCTTGGCTTCTTTCGTTAAAGGCGAAATATAGTGAGGAAGGGTTTCCGCAATACATCGGTACAAGCAGAATTACTTTTTCATAGCTCTCAAAACTACTGTAAAGGCGATAAACATCATCGTCACGATATCGGCATTGTGTTTTGAAACACTCATAATCGCAATTGCTGCACCCGTGTGTGTTCAAATCCTTATAATAAACCACTTTATCCTGCGGTGTCTTTATAAAATCAATAATCTGAGCGCAATTACCGATTTTTCTTGCAGAGAAAGAAATAAATAATCTCATTATATACCTCATTTACGGTTTTATCGCCATTGTCGCGATAAATGTGGGTATGTTGTGCTCGTGAAGGAACCCCTCGCCGTTGGTGTCTTCGTAAATGTCTTTAAGTATAAATCCCGCCCTGAGCTGCCCGCCGATCTGCTCCTCAAGCGTGTGAGAGAACTGAATTCCGCAGTCGTTACCGATGATGCTCTTCATTTGGTCGGGGTTTTTAAGCGGATTGAATGGTAACGTATTAACTACTTTTGACTCGTCGTCGTTGAAGAAATAATTAACCCCGTTATCAAGCCCGGACAGCAGTATTCCGCCGTTTTTCAGCACCCTGAAGCACTCGCGGAAGATGGGCTCGACCTCTTCGACGTAGCAGTTTGAAACGGGGTGGAAGATTATGTCAAACTCGCTGTCAGGAAATGGCAGCGGTTTAGTCATATCAGCTTTAACTATGTTAATTTTATACCCCTCCCGCGATGCCACGCAAACCTCGCTGTTTAGCTGTTTTGCGGAATAATCGAGGACGGTGCAGACCGCCCCCAAAGCCGCAAAAACAGGCATCTGTTGGGCACCGCCGGCGGCCAGACCGAGCAGCTTTTTTCCTGATATTTCCTCGCCGAACCAAGAGCGCGGAACGGGCTTAGTCGGGGTTAAAAGAACCTGCCAATCGCCCGCCAAAGCGCGTAAATAGGCCTCATGCGAGATCGGGATACCCCACTCCCAGCCCTCGTCGACCCACCTGTCGATGGTGTGTGAATTTATTTCTTGGTAGTTCATTTTGTGCTCCTTTCAGGGAATATTAGTTATGAATATTAAGCTTTTTTGCCCTTGACAGGGGCGATTTTTTGTGATATATTTGTATCACGATGTGAGAAATATATCACAAAAACGGAGTTACGAATCATCTGGAAAATTATCTCAGAAAAACTTCAGCGGAGGAAATTGAAAATGGCTGAGCTTTATACAAAAATAAGAGAGTATAGGTCAATCTACGGCATGAGCCAGACCGAGCTGGCAGAAATTGTAAACGTCAGGCGGGAGACGATCTCGCGGCTCGAGAAGGGGGAGTATAACCCGTCGCTGCGGCTGGCGATGGACATTGCGCGGGCGTTCGGCGCGGCGGTGGAGGATGTTTTTTGGTATCAGTGAGCGTTGCCGATATTATAGCATAAAGCCAAGGGCTTTGTGCTATAATTAGCCATCTTTTGCGGTTCCCGACGAAGTCGGGGAGCAAAAGGGCGAATAAAAATAAATTATAATAATCGCTTGCGATTATTTTAGCATAATATCTTTTCTCTGTCAACGGTTGACAGGCGCGTGCGGGTTTGGTAGAATGATTTAGAATTTTGAAAAGGAGTTGAAAGTTTAGGTGTTTAATCTTTCTGACCCTGCGGTGGGAAAAATATGATTTGGGGGTCTCCAATATGAATTGCAGAGAATTCGGCACTGAAAACAGTGAAGTCGTTGTTTTGCTCCATGGCGGCGGTTTGGCTTGGTGGAATTATATCGATGAGATTGAGCTTCTTTCTGGGCGATTTCACGTTGTTATTCCCGCTTTGGACGGTCACGCCGAAAGTGACGCTGATTTTAATTCTATTGAGGATAATGCCGTCAGAATTATGAATTTCATTGACGAAAAATTTAAAGGTCATGTACTTTTTATATGCGGTTTGTCGCTTGGCGGCCAGATTCTGTTGGAGATTCTGTCGCGGCGAAATGACATTTGCAAATTTGCGATTATTGAAAGCGCACTTGCCGTTCCCATGCCGATAACTCACCGCTTAATTGCGCCAAGCATAAAAATAAGCTATGGGCTTATATGCAAAAAATGGTTCTCTAAGTTGCAGATGAAGAGCTTGTATATTCGTAATGACTTATTTGAGCACTATTATCGCGACACATGCGCTATTTCGTGTGATAATTATATCAGTTTTATGAAAAGCAACTCGTCATATCATGCAAAACAGAGTTTACTGCAGTGTCGGGCAAGAGTTATTATATTTGTAGGCGGCAAAGAGCGGTCTATCATGAAAAAATCTGCAAAATTGATTAACAGTTTGCTTGCAAACAGCGAACTGATTACAGTCAGTAATTACCGTCACGGAGATCTCAGCATGAACCATGCGGACGAATATGTAAAATACATGACTATGATAATGGAATAAATTGAAATTTAAAACGGTATATGCGAAAGTCGTCATGAAAAATTTGAAAAGGAGTTGAAAGTTTAGGTGTTTAATCTTTCTGACCCTGCGGTGATAAAAGACATTCTTTCGCGGCACGGGTTTACCTTCTCGAAGAGGCTCGGGCAGAATTTTTTGATAAATCCGTCGGTTTGCCCGAGGATCGCCGAGCTCGGCGGGGCGGGCGAGGGCTTCGGAATTATCGAGATCGGCCCCGGGATAGGCGTTCTTACTAACGAGCTTTGCGCTCGCGCTGATAAGGTCGTCGCGATCGAGCTTGATTCACGGCTTCTGCCGATTCTGGGCGAGACCCTCGCGGAACATAAAAACCTTAAAATCATCAACGCCGATGTGCTCGACGTCGACCTTAAAAAGCTCATAGACGACGAGTTTTCGGGGCTTCGGGTCGCGGTGTGCGCAAACCTGCCCTATTATATCACCTCGCCGATCGTGATGAAGCTTTTGGAGGACAGGCTCGCGATTGAATCTATCACGACGATGGTTCAGAAAGAGGCCGCAGAGAGGCTCTGCGCACCCGTGGGGTCGCGAGAGGCGGGCGCGGTAACCGTCGCGGTGGATTATTTCAGTGAGGCGGAACGGCTTTTTAATGTCTCGCGGGGGAGCTTTATGCCTCAGCCGAACGTAGACAGCGCTGTCATCAGGCTGAATATCAGGAAAAATACGCCCGAGGTCTCGGACGAAAAGCTGTTCTTTAAAATAGTGCGGGGAATCTTCACGCTGAGGCGGAAAACCGTTCTCAACGCGCTTTCGGGCTCGATGGGAATTGAAAAATCGCAGGCCGAGGAGATACTTCGGGCGGCGGGGATAGACTCGGGGAAACGGCCCGAGCAGCTTAAAATGAACGAACTTATAGCGCTCTGCGGGGCGTTTGGGAAAGAGGGGCGAGAGGATTGACACCGAGGGAGTTTCTGGATTTTTTGGGGGCGGCGGGAAAGCTTAAAACCGCGTATCGGCACAATTTTACAGAAGAGGGACGCAGGGAAAGCGTCGCGGAACATTCGTGGCGGCTGGCGCTTATGGCGATGACTCTCAGGGAAGATTTTCCCGAAGTCGACATCGACAGGGTGGTGAAGATGTGCGTCATTCATGACCTCGGGGAAGCCGTTACGGGGGATATACCCTGTTTTTTGAAAACCGAAGCCGATGAGGAAGTCGAGAAACGGGCCGCCGAGGGGCTTTTTGAAAAGTTGGGCGAGGGGGCTCGCGAGGAATTTTCGGGGCTGTATTCGGAGATGGAGAGGCTTGAAACCGAAGAGGCGAAGCTCTATAAGGCGCTCGACTGCCTTGAGGCGGTGATATCGCACAACGAGGCGGATATTTCGACTTGGGAGCCGCATGAGTATGAGCTGCAATTTTCGCACGGGACGGACAAGGTCGCGTGGAGCGGGTGGCTCAGAGAGCTTAAGGCGGAGATAGATAAGGATACGAGAAGGAAAATCGCGGAAGCGGATAAGGCGGACAATCTGATAATCTGATTTCTAACCTCTGACTTCTGATTTTCGGCCTGTTTTACGATGCGAAACACATCGGGAAAGGGAGTGCCCATTCCGCACACATTATTCTCAGTATTTGAAAACGTCGCCGTAGGCGACACCTTGAAATTCTGACATCTGACCTCTAATTTCTGTCTTCTTGATGTGGCCGCTTCGGCCACATCTATCGGGAAAACGGGTCTTGACTTTTCGGGCGCGGGGGACTATAATATTTTTGATTTTTTTGAAAGGGGCGTCTCAAATGAAATATTTGATCGACGAAATTTATAAAAGCGTTCGCGGGCTTATGCCGAGGGCTGAGCTTTGCAGCGGGGCGGACATCACTCTTGAGGGGTGGATAAGGACTAACCGCTCGTCTAATAAGATTGGCTTTATCGCCCTCAACGACGGCTCGTGCTTTCAGAACTGCCAGATTGTTTATGAGGAGGATAAGGTCGCGAACTATGCGGAGATCGCAAAGCTTCTGACGGGGTGCTCGGTTAGGGTGAGCGGTAAGCTTGTCATCACCGAGGGGGCAAAGCAGCCCTTTGAGCTCAACGCCTCGGAGGTTGAGCTTTTGGGGGACTGCGACGCTTCATACCCGCTTCAGAAAAAACGCCACGGGCTTGAATTTCTGCGCGAGATTCCGCACCTCAGACCGAGAACAAACACCTTTATGGCGGTGTTTAAGATCCGCTCGGTGATATCGCAGTCGCTTCATGAATTCTTCCGCAAAAACGGGTTCGTATATATCCACACGCCGATAATCACGGGCAACGACGCCGAGGGCGCGGGGGAGTGCTTCACCGTTACGACGAGGGAGGACGGAAACTATCAGGAGGACTTCTTCGGGAAGCACGCCTGCCTGACCGTTTCGGGGCAGCTTCACGTTGAGCCGTTCGCGCTGTCGTTCGGGAAGGTTTATACCTTCGGGCCGACGTTCAGGGCGGAGAACTCGAACACGCCGTATCACGCGTCGGAATTCTGGATGATTGAGCCCGAGATGGCGTTCTGCGACCTTAAGGGCGATATGGCCGTTATGGAAGCGATGCTTAAATACGTCATCGGCGACGTTATGGAGAGCTGCAAGGACGAGCTTGAATTTCTCAATAATTTCGTCGTTGAGAAGCACGACCTCATCACGAAGCTTGAAAGCGTGGTCAATTCTGACTTCAAGGTTATTACCTATACCGAGGCAGTCGATGAGCTCATCAAGAGCGGCGAAAAGTTTGAAAACCCGGTCTCGTGGGGAATGGACTTCAACAAGGAGCACGAGGTCTATATATGCGAAAAGATCGCGAAAGGGCCTGTTTTCCTGATAGACTTCCCGAAGGACATCAAGGCGTTTTATATGAAGCTCAACCCCGACGGGAAGACCGTCGCGGCCTGCGACCTTTTGGTGCCCGGCGTCGGCGAGCTTATCGGGGGCTCGCAGAGAGAGGAGAATTTTGAACTCCTTGACAGGAGAATGGACGAGCTTAAGATGGAAAAGGATACCCTTGACTGGTATCTTGACCTCAGAAGATTCGGCGGAGTGGTGCACTCGGGCTTCGGGCTCGGGCTTGAAAGGCTTTTGATGTATGTCACGGGCGTCGGGAATATCCGCGATGTTCAGGCATATTCGAGGACTCCGAAGAACCTTAAATTCTGATTGCGCTTGAAAAGGCATAGAGCGACTCGGCACAAACATCAACCGAAAGGAATCACTCAATGACAACTTCAGAAATTAAGGACCGCTTTGTTGAAATTTATCGCGAAAACATCAGGAGAAAAGGCGCGGAGGAGCTTTTAGACTATCTGCAGAACAGGTGCGACTTCTTTACCGCGCCCGCTTCGACAAGGTTTCACTGCTCGTATGAGGGCGGCCTCTGCGAACATAGCCTGAACGTCTACGACTGCCTCAAATCTTACCTCGCAGCGGATCGCGCAAAGGAATTCGGGCTGGAATTTTCAGATGAATCTGTCGCGATAGTCTCGCTTTTGCATGACGTCTGCAAGATCGACACCTATAAAACTTCGATGAGAAACGTCAAGGACGACAAGACGGGCGTGTGGTCGAAGGTGCCTTACTATGAGTACAACGACACCCTGCCTTACGGCCACGGCGAAAAATCGGTGTATATCGTCTCGGGCTTTATGCGCCTCACACGCGATGAGGCTATGGCGATTCGCTGGCATATGGGGTTCTCGGGCACCGAGGACCAGAAGCTCGTCGGCAACGCCCTGAGAATGTACCCGCTCGCGCTTGCCCTTATGATCGCCGACTGCGAAGCGTCAAGCTTTGTGGAGGAGAGGAAGTAGAAAAATGAAGCTCGGAAGGGGGATTGCCGACTTGACAGCATATGTGATAAGTCGGAATTTATCGGAGGAATGTATTATGAAAAAATTTGTAAGGGTAATTATTGCAGCGGCAGCATTGGTATTGTGTTTTACATTATCAGCCTGCGGAAGCAAATATGCAAGTCATTATAGTGCTATGCTGATGGTAAGGGAAAATACCTCAAATAAAGCGTCGGTTTCATTTGACAGTTTTAGCGGAACATATGTAATGCAGTTAAAGAACAAAAGCGCAGACGAGGTGTTTATAAATTATGAAGCAGCGTTGGGAGAAGGAAATATAAAAGTTTACTATGATTATAATGATGAAAAGCTGAACTTATTTGAACTTGAAACTAACGGTTCTGCTGACGGAAAAACCGAAACGTTTACAGGCAATAAAACAATTTACATAATAATTGAATCAGACGGCAAATGCAGCGACGGCAGTTTTTCGTTTGTCTTGGAAAAATCAGAGAAATAAATTCTGATTTACCTTTCCGACAACCGCACACTCTATAAACAAAAAAGCAGACGGTTAGGCAGCACCGCATAAAACAACAAATCAAAAATTTTATTGCGGCGGTCTGCCAAAAGGGTGCTAAACAAAGCCATATCCGAGATTTCGGGTATGGCTTTTGCTTATCCTGCTTAATGAATCATTGTCAGGGTCAAGCCGTTGGGATATATTTTTTACATCCCTCACTGCGCTTCAGTCCTATTATAAACATCTTTCCTCGTTTTTTCGCTATATTGAAAGTCATCTCACTTTCTCCATTTTCCCCTTATCCATCTCGACGACGGTATCGCACAGCACGTCAATATCCTCTGCCGAGTGCGAGGCGATCAGGATCGTCTTGCCCTGCGCCTTTAGGTCGAGCAGATACTTTCGTATTTCCCCCACACCGTCCTTGTCGAGTCCGTTCATCGGTTCGTCGAGGATCAGCAGGTCGGGGTCTTCCATTATCGCCTGCGCGAGGCCGAGCCGCTGGCGCATACCGAGGGAATATTTCTTAACCGACTTCTTTAATTTTGGGTCAAGCCCGACAAGCTCAATGCTCTTTCGGATGTCCTCATCACCGATTTTATGCCGAATATCCGCAAGCAGCTTGAGATTTTTAAATCCCGTGTAATACGGTATAAACTCCGGTGTTTCGATGATCACCCCGACGCTCTCGGGAAAGTCGCAATCCACGCCGATGCGCTTGCCCGCGACGGTGATTTCGCCCTCGGTGGGGCGGATAAACCCGCAGATACACTTCATCAGCATAGTTTTTCCCGAGCCGTTTCTGCCGATAATTCCGTGAATCTTGCCGTCGCCGAACTCGACGTTTATGTCCCGCAGAATCATGTCTTTCTTTATTTTTAGGCTGACATTTTCAACTTTTATCATTCTAATCCTCCTTGCTCATCAGCGAGAGATTTTTGCGCTTTATCACCCTCACGCCGATGAAATACATAAGTATATTCGCGACGACAAGATACAAAACCGAGCCCCAAACAGGGAAATACATTTCGTTGAACAGGCTGTCATAATGTCCTGCCACTGTGGAATGGGCGAGCGGCAGGAGCCATTTTGCGGGAGTTTCGGCGTATTGAAGAGCCATTCCCGCACCGAGAACAGCAAGACTTATTGCAGTGCCGACGAGCTTGTTGAATTTCAGCGTGAATGCCATTTGGAGCTGAGCCGATAAAGTAAGGTGTAAAAGCGCCAGAACCGAACTCAGTATTACCGCGTAGATCGGCGCAAAATTTGTTATAGCCGTCATATCGGGATAGCTCAGCGGGTTTTCACCGCGAAAGACGAAATAGTTTGTGCCGTTTATTATTTTTGCAACGTTCGACCAAACATTCCCGAAAAAAGCGTCAGGTGAAATAACGGCCATGCTGAATATAAGAAGCGCTGCAAGAAATGTCGCCGCGGAAAGAATAACAAAGCGTATTTGGGCGCAATACCAGCGCTTTCGGCCTGCTCTTATCAAAACAAAGGCAGCGTTTGCGGAAATATCGGGAAAATCTATCATCATCGCCGTGAAGCAAACGGTGATCAGCGGCAAACAAAAAATATTTGTGCAAAATGTTATAAACGGCTCAAAGATATTGACGGGTTCGCCAATCTCCTGCGCAGCTTCTCTTAGCGGCGTGAGCAAATAGAGATAAAGGCATAAAAATGTCAGCGCCGCCGCCAACTGCCTGTCGCTTTTCAGCCATTTTATGTATTCGGAGCATGACATCAATTCATCACCCGCTTTCTGAAAATCGGCTTTGCCACAAAGTATATGACTGCCGCTGTCAGGAAAATCAGCGCGAAAAACACAAGATAGCCCGCGCCCCATTCGCGCATGGTAATTTTTGTCCAGAACATCAGGTATCGCGGCGAAAATATGAGTGCTTTCGGCTTGCCTCCGAGCCATAGGTTTGTAACGGCTCTTTCCGACAAAAACGACACTATCAAAGGATAGCCGAGAGCCTTATACTTATTCATTAAGGCTATATAAATCAGGAAACATACCGCCGAGATCAAAAAGGCGCAGGCAAAAACCGATAAAGCCGTGCTTAGCCAATACAGAAACTCGCTTTGCGAGCCGAAAAGATCGTTGAGCGGCGAATCAAGAATATTTCTCTGAAGATTAGGGTCTATTGCCTTTTCGGGATAGTCCGAGTTATGAGGATAATAGATAAACACCAGCGCCGAAAAGAGACCGTAGCCTATCGACACGCTTGCGGAGCCGGACAGCACCGAGCGGAAAAATGTTTTTCCGTAATAGTTTGAGAAGTTTTTTTCGCGGGTGACGTGGAATCTGTAGGCTCCTTTCATTTCAAAAGAAAGCTCCCGTATGAACGGAACTGCGCACAAAACCGGCAGGAAAAGCGGAAACCAATTATTCCACTGCGAACATGCCACCAAAGGAGCCGCATAGAGCGATGATGAATTTAGAAAAATATCGCTTTTTTCGGTAAGCATATATTCAATTATAGGCTTAAATTCAAGCCCCGTATAGCTTTCCTCACTGTAAACGCACATAAGGCAGAGAAGCGTTGACATCAGGGCGGAAGCGGCCATCGGAAGGCAGGAATTTATTCTGTCCTTTAACGTCTGCATATTTTATCTCCTTGAATATTCGCCGTCCTGCATAACGCTTAGTTCGCCCGTGTTTGCGTTTACAAAGTAGATTTCGGTGGGGTCGTCCGTGAGGGTACACTGCTTTGTTCTGAAGCACCAGTACGGCGCAATTTCAAATTCGCAGCGGTCAAGGCAAATATCCTCGTAATATTCGGGATATTCCCACTGAGAATAAAACGGATAGCCCTTGCAGATTACAACATAGCTAAGCTCGGCTGTCAGCGAAAGGTTTATGTTCTGCGCAAGTCCCTCGGAAAGAATATCCGAAGCCGCGCCAAGGGATAAAAGATCATCGCCTCCGTCGGTTGAATCTTTTGGGGTAAACGAATAGTTTTTTATATATCTTGTTATCACTTCTTTTTCCGAGCACCACGTCATAAGGTTGTTTTCAACCATGAAGCTCCCGCCGCTTTCTATTGCCTTTGTATCGGGATAGTATCTTCTCTCAACGTCATAGAAATTCCCGTTTTCGTCATATCTTTGCATCTGAAACAGATAACCGTATCTGCCGCTGCCCAGATCAAGCACATATAACGTCTTGGCCTTATACTTAAAATCCTGACCGTCCGATTCCGAAAGATAATTGTTCCAGAAGCTCTCAATAAAATCTATCGCTTCTTGGGCGTTCCAGTCCTCACCGTCATACATTTTATAGGAAAGCGACATATCGGGCTGTTCAAAGTCAAGGGCGTACTCTTTCACTATATCCTTTGTTTCAAAGTAATATCCGTCGCCCGCACCCTCACGTCCTGTTTCCGAGCCCCACACGGAGCCGTTTGAATACCATACGGTGCAATAAGTCTGCTCATCGGTCGGTGAAAAGGATTTAAGGTCATAGGGCAGCGCGTTCGGTGTGAAGATCTCCCCGTTATAAAGCACGGGTTCTTCCCACGCGGGGTATCTTTTGTCCATCGGGTCGCCGTGCTTCATATAAATATAACTGTTTGTATCCGATATGTCCTCTCGCTCCGAATAGAGATATTCAACTATACCAGAAATATCAAAGTCTGCCTTTCCGCCTATTTTTATGTCATATGAAGGCATGATCACCCCGCTGCCCACCCGCGCCCGCTCGACGGTTATATTTTTGTATGTCTTTTGCAGGTCATAGTCAAGCTGCGCACGAATAGTGACGACATCTCCGCGTTCACAGGGCGTGAGGGGAATACTTTCCGTGCCGATTGTGTTTCCAGCTTCGTCTGTTACCAAAGCGGTTACGACGGTGGGCGGTGCGGGTTCGGACGGCTCGGTTTCTTTTAAACTTTCCGGCATTTTTACGCATGAGCAAAGAAGCAAAAACGCTGCAAAAAGAACGGTTATTTTACTAATTTTTGTCATGCCTTTTATCCTCCTCAAAAATCAATTCTTGGTCATACAGGGTTATTTTTTCTATCTTTGAAATATCCAAAGGCGCGGAAAAGCCCATATATGCAAATTGAACGCCGTTTTCAACCCAACCTGTATCCGAGCGGAAAAGGCTCGGCGAATTTCCTGCGCCAAAACTGTATTCCGTTCCGTCCTCCATATAAATAGCTATATTGCTTATCTGAAGCAGCTTGCCGCCGCACAGCTTTTCCGCTTCAAGATAGCTTTCGCGGTCGAGCGTAAGAAGAATCCCCAAGGGCGAAAGCTCCGCCGAAATCTCCGCGCCGTAGACCGTGACCGTATTTTCGGAGCTTGAGGGCTCTAAAAATTTAATATCCGAAACAGACACAGACGCCTCGACGCTGCCGTCCGAAATAACCTCATAGGCGAAATCCGAACGCTGCCTCTCGAACTCCTCGAGCGTGATGACGATTTCATCTTCCGGGATTGTCTTGATGCCTCCGCAATAGTAAATATAGGTAAACAGATTTCCGTACCTCGAAACAGGCTGAAGGCTGAGACTGCAATTTGAACAGTTGTCGCCAAATTTTTCAAACGAAAGTATCTCATTTTCCGACATATCTTCAAGAGCCTTTGCGGGTGCAAGGTAATCTATCAGTGCAAAAAAGCTGTGTCCGTCGGAGGTGATGCTGACTACTTTTGCTTCGCCCTCCTGTAAATCGTCCTCCCGAAACTCCACGCCGTAGCTTTCGGGATCGCGGACGGTGGGAACGCCATGTTCAAAGCGATTTTCCTGCGTGCAAAAATATTCCTTTAGTCGTTCAAGCCCGCCGATGCCTATTGCGGCGGCAGTCAGTCCGCATACCGAAACAGAGATAACGGCGGCGAGGAGGAGAGGCTTGAACTGCGGTTTTTTACGATGATATTCCGCAGCCTCCTCTATATATTTCGGATTTATTTTCCCGATTTCATATACAATTTTCGGCAAGCTCATAATTTTACTCCTTTCTCATAGAGCAGCTTTTCGAGCTTATCTCTGCTTCTTTTTAAGCTGACCTTGACCTTGCTCTCAGAAAAGCCGAAGTCGTACGCTATGTCGCCTATGCTGTCAAAATACCAGTATTTCCTGACAAAAATCAAACGAGAATCCGCCGAGAGCATACTCAAAAATTCATCAATGAATTCGGAAAATCCGTTTTCAAATTCGGGATTTATTGACTTGTCGGGCAGGATATTTTCAAGCTCTGTGAGCGAAATTTCCATCTCAGCAGACCTCTTTTTTCGCCGAAGATAGTTATAACGATTGAGGGAAATATTTCGTATAACGACCGAAATAAAAGTTTTCAAACTCAAAGGACGCTCGGGCGGGATAGTATGCCAAAGCTTTAAATAGGTATCATTAACACACTCCTCCGCATCTTCCGCAGATGCGAGAATGTTATTTGATATGGTATAACAGAGCTTTCCGTATTTTCGTGAAGTTTCGGTTATCGCCGTTTCGTCCCTCGCAAAATATTTTTCAATTATAAGGTTGTCGTCAAGCATAGGGTCCTCCATTGTCTGTTATAATAATAGACAGTATTTTGCGGGGAAAGGTTACAGGGGATATAAATTATTTTAATTTTTTTGATATAGTATGTCAATGTATTAAAGAGCAAGATTCTACCGCGGGACCAAATTTGGCTCAAAGCTCAATTTTGTCTTGCGCGGAATCTTGTTGGGGAGTGCCTTCCCCAAACCCTGCACGTCGTCGCAAGCTCCATATCCCTCGCCCCGCCGAAATCGGCAGGGCTCACTCATTCCGCTGCTCCTCCTTTTCCCCACAAAGTCTTACGACTTTGCGGGGACCCCTAATAAAAAACGCCAATGTATTTAAACTGGTAGGATTGTTTTTTGAAACGGCTCAAGAGAAAAAGTTTTTCTGCTCGCTTGTAATTAAATTGTAATCCTTAATTTTGTAATAAAACCTTGCTTTATTTTTCCGATTGTGCTATACTATACTACGATTATGGATTACTATGCGATAAAAGGAGTTTTTGTATGCCGAGAAGTATGACAGGCTATGGCAGAGCCGTAAAAACTTTTGATGACCGTGAGGTCACGGTCGAGCTTAAAGCCGTGAATCACCGTTTCTTTGAATTCACCGCAAGAGCGCCGAGGCAGTATGCTTTTGTTGAGGAGCGCCTCAAGAAGCTTTTTTCGGCCGAGATCAACCGCGGAAAGGTCGAGGCGTTCGTTTCGGTGACTTCTGTCGGGGCGCCCGATGAGACCGTTGAGGCAAACCTCGAGGTTATCGAGAGCTATGTCACCGCGCTGAGGAATATTCAGTATAAGGTTGGGGCGGTCGATGACCTTGCGCTGTCGCACCTTTTGAAAATTCCCGAGGCGTTCACCGTCAAAAAGGTCGCGGAGGACGAAGAGCAGCTATGGGGCGAGATTTCGCAGACCGCGAACGAAGCGCTTGCGGCGTTCGTCTCGATGAGGCAGACGGAGGGCGAAAAGCTTCGGGCGGATATTCTTTTAAAGCTTGATGAGATCGAGGCCGACGTCAACAAGGTCGAGAAGCGCTCGCCCGAGGTCACGGCGGCTTACAGAGACAGGCTTTATTCAAAGCTTCGCGAGCTTTTGGAGGACAAGAACATCGACGAACAGAGGATTCTCACCGAGGCCGCGATATTCGCTGACAAGACAGCCGTCGACGAGGAGACAGTGAGGCTTAAGAGCCACATTTCGCAGTACCGCGAGATCCTCGCGAAAAGCGGGCCGATCGGCAAGCAGCTCGACTTTCTGATTCAGGAGTTCAACCGCGAGGTCAACACGATAGGCTCGAAGTGCAACGACCTTGAGATCACAAAAATCGTTCTTGAAATGAAAAACGCGGTCGAGAAGATCCGCGAACAGATTCAGAACATTGAATAGCGGGGCACGGCGATGGACGTTATAAATATCGGGTATTCCTGCTATGTTCTTCGGGGGAGGATAATCGCGGTGGTCGAGCCCTCGAGCTCGCCGATAAAAAGGCTTGTTCAGGATGCAAGAGACAAGGGAACGCTTATCGACGCGACCTACGGCAAAAAGACCAAGTCGGTTATCGTCACCGACAGCGACCACGTTATTCTTTCTTCGAGAGCACCTGAATATATTCTTGACCCGAAAGGCGATGATAAAAATGAATAGAGGAACGCTTTACATCATTTCGGCGCCGTCGGGGACGGGAAAGGGAACCATTGTTTCGGAGATTTTAAAAGCTGACCCGAACATTCACTTTTCGGTCTCGGCGACGACAAGGGCCCCGCGAGAGGGCGAAAAAGACGGCGTAAACTATTACTTCATCAGCCGCGAGGAATTTCAGGGGCTTGTCGACAGCGGAGGTATGCTTGAACACGCCGAGTTCTGCGGAAACTGCTACGGGACGCCGAAAAAGGCGGTATTCGACAAGCTTGCCGAGGGTCACGACGTTATACTTGAAATTGAAACCGTCGGCGCGATGAACGTCAAGGCGGCATGCCCCGAGGCGGTGTCGGTGTTTATTCTTCCGCCGTCGCTTAAAGAGCTTCGGCATAGGCTTGAATCGCGCGGAACGGAAAGCGAAGAGACCGTCGCGAAAAGAATAGCCGAGGCAAGGGGAGAAATCGGGAAGGCGCGAAATTATGACTTTGTAGTCGTCAACGACGACCTTGAAAAGGCGATCGAGGACGTCAGGGAAGTAATGAGAGCCGCAAAGAAATTGACAAAACTTAATCATGATACAATAGAAGGAGTGTTGAACAAATGTTGAGACCGTCAAGCTCACAAATTTTAAAGAACGGTGAGAGCAACTATTCGCTGGTGATCGCTGTTGCGAGGCGAGCAAGGCAAATAATCGACGACGCCTTTGAAGAAAAGGTCATCATCGACGAAAAGCCCGTTAAAACCGCCGTTGAGCAGTTCGCAAAGGGCGAGTACCGCCTTGTTGAGGACCCCTCGCTCAAGAAAAAGTGATAACCGCGGCAAAGGTCGCTCTTTCGGGGACGGCCTACGGCTTTGACATTGAGTATACCTATCGCTGCCCCGAGCTTTTGGTCGGCACACTTCGCGAGGGAATGAGGGTTCTTGTTCCGTTCGGGAGGGGTAACCGAAAGCGGGTAGGGCTTGTGATGAGGGTATACCGCCGCGAGGACGAGGAGGGCATCAAGCCGATTCTCTCGCTTATCGACCGCGCACCGCTTATCGGCGAGGAGGCCGCCGAGCTCATCAGATGGCTTAAAGACCGAACATTCTGCACCTTTTATGAGGCGTTCAGAACGGTCGTGCCGTCGGGGTATTCCGTAAGCGTAGGGGATTCTTATTCGCTCTCGCCGCAGAGGCCGACCGAGGACGACCCGCTTTCGGAGGCCGAGCAGGAGCTTTATGACGCGCTTCTTTCGGCGAGGACGAAAAAGAGCTTCGATGAGATCATTTCGGCGGCGGACAGGGGATTGCTCTCTTCGCTCGCGGAAAAAGGACTTTTGGAGCGCGGCGATGAGATAAAGAGAAGAGTCGGCGACGAGACCGTCTCGATGCTTAAGCTTTCGGACAGCTTTGCTTCTGATCCTGCGGCGTTCAGCCTTACGCCGAAGCAGCGGCTTATCGCGGAATTTTTGGAGGAAAACGGCGCGGCTTCGGTTAAGGAGACGCTGTATTACCTCGGAGTCACGAGGACGATTGTCGGGACGATGCTTAAAAACGGCGTTCTTGAAGAATATAAGTATGAGGTCTTTCGCACGCCCGAAATCGAGGGCAGGGGAATGAGCGCCGATGAGATCGTTCTTTCGGACGATCAGCAGTCGGCATACGACGGGATAATAAAGCTCGTCGATGACGGCAAGCCCGCGGGCGCGCTTCTGCACGGGGTCACGGGAAGCGGAAAAACCGCGGTGTTCATCAAGCTGATTCAGTCGGTGACAGAGCGCGGAAAATCCGCGATTCTGCTTGTGCCCGAGATATCGCTCACGCCCCAGCTCGTCGGAAGATTTAAGGCGGCGTTCGGAGACACCGTCGCGGTGATACACTCGGCGCTTTCCCTCGGGCAGAGAATGGACGAGTATAAGCGCGCGAAATCGGGCGACGCAAAAATCGTCATCGGAACAAGAAGCGCGGTCTTTGCCCCGCTTTCAAACATAGGCATTATCATCATGGACGAGGAGGGCGAGGGAACTTATAAGTCGGAATCCTCGCCGAGATATCACGCAAGAGACGTTGCGATTCATCGCTGCGGAACGCATAACTGCGTGCTTCTGATGGCCTCGGCGACGCCCTCGCTTGAAACATATTACTACGCAAAGAGCGGGAGGTACTCGCTGTTTGAGCTTAAAAAGCGTTTCAACGACGCGCCTCTGCCGAAAGTAGTTGTCGCGGATATGTCGCTTGAGGCGGAGAACGGCAACAGAACCCCTTTTTGCGAGGATCTTATCCGCGCGGTCAACGAAAATATCAAAAACGGCAGGCAGTCGATACTGCTGCTCAACCGACGCGGCTATAACACCTTCGCGGTCTGCGCCGACTGCCGAACCGCCGTTAAATGCCCGAATTGCCTTCTTCCGCTGACTTTTCACAAGCAGAGCGGCAGGCTTATGTGCCACTACTGCGGGCATTCGGTGAAATTCGAGGGCAGGTGCCCCGTCTGCGGGGGCGAGCGGGTGAGGACCTCGGGCGCGGGAACGCAGCTCATCGAGGAGGAGCTTTCGGAGCTCTTCAAGGGCGCGAGGATCCTCAGAATGGACGCCGACGCGGCTTCGTCGCGGCTTCAGTATGAGGAAAAATTCCGCGACTTTGAGGACGGAAAGTATGACATCATGATCGGCACCCAGATGATCGCAAAGGGGCTTGATTTCCCGAAGGTCACTCTTGTAGGCGTTATTTCGCTCGACAGCTCGCTCTTCGCGGGGAGTTATAAAAGCTTTGAGAGGACATTTTCGCTTCTGACCCAAGTCGTCGGGAGAGGCGGCAGGGGCGGCGAGAGCGGAGTCGCGTATATTCAGACTTTTCTGCCCGATCACCACATAATCGGGCTGGCCGCAAAACAGGACTACAAAGAATTTTATGAGCAGGAAATTTCGCTTCGGCGGGAGCTTATCTATCCGCCGTTCTGCGACATCTGCGCGGTAACTTTAAGCTCGGTTCTTGAGTCTGACGCATATCGCGCGGCCGAGGCTTTTGTTGAGCTCATGAGAGAAAAAATCAATGAGCTGAGCGAGAAATTTCCGCTTCGGGTGCTCGGGCCCGCCAAGGCGGGGCAGGGCAGGGCGAACGGAAAATACCGATACGCTCTTACGGTCAAATGCCGAAATTCAAAGGCTTTCAGGGAGTTTATATCGGGGCTTCTGATATCGGCTTCAAAGGACAGGCGGTTTGCAAACGTCCGCGTGGCGGCGGATATCAACCCTGAAAATATATGAAAGGATATGTTAATTTATGGCATTGAGAAATATAGTTACCGACGGCGACCCCGTTCTTCTGAAACACTGCAAACCCGTTGAGAAGTTTGACTCGCGGCTCGCGGAGCTTTTGGACGACATGGCCGAGACGATGTATAACGCCGATGGCCTCGGGCTTGCCGCGCCGCAGGTCGGGATAATCCGCAGGGCGGTGGTCATCGACGTCTCGCAGGACAAATCGGGGCTCATCGAGCTTGTCAACCCCGAGATCACCGAGCGCTCGGAGCAGACCCAGTACGGCACCGAGGGCTGTCTTTCCTATCCCGAGCTCTACGGATACGTCACAAGGCCGATGACGGTAAAATTCCGCGCTTACGACAGGCACGGAAATCTCTATGAAAAAGAGGTCAGCGGGCTTTTCGCGAGGGCGGTGTGCCATGAGCTTGACCACCTTGACGGGCGGGTGCTGCCCGACAACATCGAGGCGCCCTATGACCCGAAAAAGGACGAATAATTTTTGAGAAAGACTGATATCATATGAATATAGTTTTCATGGGAACGCCCGACTTTGCGGTGCCCTCGCTTGAAGCGATAATCGCGGCGGGGCATAAGGTCTCGGCGGTGTTCACCCAGTCGGACAAGCCGAAGGGCAGGGGAATGAAGCTTACGCCTCCGCCCGTCAAGGAGCTTGCGCTTTCGGTCGGGATACCCGTTTTTCAGCCCGAATCGCTTAAAAAAGAGGTTGAGACCGTCGCGCCGCAGATAAGGGCCATGTCGCCCGACTGCATCGTTGTGGTGGCTTACGGAAAGCTTCTGCCGCCAGAGATTCTGAAAATTCCGAGGCTCGGCTGCGTGAATGTTCACGGCTCGCTTCTGCCGAAATACCGAGGAGCGGCGCCGATTCAGTGGACGGTCATCAACGGCGACGAGTACGGCGGGGTCACGACGATGCTCATGGCCGAGGGCATGGACACGGGAGATATGCTGCTCAGAAAGGCGGTAAAGGTCGGCGAGAACGAGACTGCCGCGGAATATTACGACAGGCTGTCGCTTGTCGGGGCGGAGCTTTTGGTTGAGACCCTGAAGCGGCTTGAAACGGGGAATATCACCCCCGAGCCGCAGAATAACGGCGAGGCTACCCTCGCGCCGATGCTCAATAAAGAGATGTCGCCGACGGATTTTTCAAGGTCGGCAAAAGAGGTCTGCGCACATATAAACGGGCTGTCTGATTGGCCCTGCGCGACTGCGGTTCTCGACGGGAAAAAGCTTAAGCTTTATCGCGCCGAGGTGGCGGAGAAATCATCAAAAGGACGCGCGGGAGAGATCACCGACGAGAAAAAATTCACCGTTTCATGCGGCGAGGGAAGCGTAAATATCCTCGAAATTCAGGCGGAGGGCTCGCGGAGAATGCCGAGCTCGGACTACCTCAGAGGGCACCCGATAAAAAAAGGCACGGTGCTTGAATAGACCTCGGAAAGGAAGAAATTATGCCGTATTCATATTTTGATTACACCTATATCGTGCTGATACCTGCGCTTATACTGGCGTTTTATGCGCAGTTCAAGGTCAACTCGACATTTAAAAAATACTCGAAAGTCAGAAGCTCGCGCGGGATCACGGGAGCGCAGGTCGCGAGGAGAATTTTGGACGCGAACGGGCTTTTCGACGTCAAGATCGCACACATCGCGGGGAACCTCACCGACAACTATAACCCGCAAAACAAGACGCTTTCGCTCTCGGACAGCACCTATGACTCGGATTCGGTCGCGGCCCTCGGGGTTGCGGCACATGAATGCGGGCACGCGGTTCAGCACGCGGTCGGGTATATGCCGATTAAAATCAGAATGAGCCTTGTCGCGATCACGCCGATAGGCACAAAGGCGGGCTTCATTCTTCTGATGATAGGACTTATCTTCGCGAACCAGATGCTCGCGCTTATCGGGCTTGCGCTTTATTCGCTAATCGCGCTGTTTCAGCTTGTGACGCTGCCCGTTGAGTTCAACGCTTCAAGCCGCGCGCTCAGGACGCTTGAGGAGGATTTTATTCTTGAATCGGACGAAGTGCCCTACGCAAGAAAGGTTCTTTCGGCGGCAGCGCTGACCTATGTCGCGGCGCTTGTGAGCTCGATTGCCCAGATATTCAGGCTGTTTCTGATTATCAGCAGCAGCAACGGCAGGAGGCGCCGCTGATGAGGTCGCCGAGGCAGATCTGCCTTGAGCTTCTCTCGGCAACAGAGCGCGGGAGCGAGTATTCTAACATCGCGCTCGACGGTGCGCTGAAAAAATATCGGGATCTGCGGGACATCGACAGGCGGTTTATCTCGGCGCTTTATTACGGGGTTCTCGAGAGAAAGATTACCCTCGACGCTGTTATTGACAGATACTGCCAAAGGCCCGCGGACAGGCTTTCTTCGGAACTTCGGCAGATTCTCAGAATGGGCGTTTATCAGATTCTTTATATGGATTCGGTGCCCGAGAGCGCCGCGGTCAACGAGAGCGTAGCGCTCGCGAAGGAGCTTAAAAACAAGGGCGCGTCGGGGTTTGTGAACGCGCTGCTCCGTGAGTTTATTCGCGACGGGGAGAGGATACCTCAGAGCAGTGTAAAGCTTAAAGACTTGTCAGTTAAATTTTCCTGCCCCGATTGGATAGTCGGCTCGTTTATTTCGGATTACAGTGAGGAGAGAGCGGTGAAAATCCTCGAAAGCTCGCTGAATCGCGCTCCGATGACCGCAAGGCTTAACACCGCGAAATTTTCGCTCGATGAGATTTTATCAGAGCTTGAAACTGAAAATATCAGTGTAAAGCTGAGCAGCTTTACAGACAGCTGCGCTGAGATTTCGGGCTGCGGCTCGGTTGAGGGGCTCGGGGCATATAAAAAAGGCATGCTTCACATTCAGGATCTCTCCTGTCAGCTTTGCTGCAGGGAGCTTGAAGCCCGCGAGGGGGACACGGTTCTTGATCTATGCTCGGCGCCGGGCGGAAAGGCCTTCACGATAGCCGAGATGATGGCGGACAAGGGGAAGGTTCTTGCGTTTGATCTTCACCCGAACAGGGCAAGGCTTATCGCCTCGGGGGCGAAGCGGCTCGGACTTGAATCGGTGACGGCGGGGGTAAACAACGCGAAGATTTTCAATGAAAAGCTGCCGCTCGCCGACAGGGTTTTGTGCGACGTTCCCTGCTCGGGGCTCGGGGTAATCAGGCGAAAACCCGATATAAAATATAAACCCGAGGGCGACGCGCAAAAGCTCCCCGAGATTCAGTTTGAGATACTTAAGACATCTGCGGGATACCTTAAAGAGGGCGGGATACTCGTCTACTCGACCTGTACGCTTCGCAAAAAGGAGAACGAAGAAGTCGCCGAGAGGTTTCTTTCGGAGTGCCGAGATTTTGAGCCTGCGGGGCTTTCGGTCTTTGAGGGCCCGAGCGTGACCATCACCCCCGATATGTTTATGAGCGACGGATTTTTCATCGCAAAATTCAGAAGAAAGCGGTGAGCGACTTGACGGATATTCTCGCGATGACGCTTGACGAGCTTAAAGAGCGGCTTACAGAGCTCGGCGAAAAGCCCTTTCGCGCCGCGCAGATCTTTGAATGGCTGCACAAAAAGCGCGTCGGAAGCTTTGACGAAATGACAAATATTTCGGCAGCGCTCAGGGAAAAGCTTAAATCGGAATTTTCGTTTGAACATATACAGCCCGTTCGGGTGCTGAAATCGCAAAAGGACGGGACGGAAAAGATTCTTTACGCGCTTGCGGACGGCAACCACATCGAGACCGTTCTGATGAGCTATGAGCACGGCGATTCGCTCTGCGTTTCAAGCCAGGCGGGCTGCCGAATGGGGTGCAGGTTCTGCGCTTCGACCATCGCGGGATTCAAGAGAAATCTTGAGCCGCAGGAGATACTCGGGCAGCTTTACGAGACCGAGAGGGTCACTGGGAGAAAGGTTTCGAGCATCGTTCTGATGGGCATCGGCGAGCCGCTCGACAACTTCGACAACGTCGTGAAGTTTCTGAAAATCCTCTCGAGCCCCGAGGGCACGAAT
Source organism: uncultured Clostridia bacterium (assembly GCA_947627455.1). GTDB lineage: Bacteria > Bacillota > Clostridia > Oscillospirales > Ruminococcaceae > Faeciplasma. The sequence continues at coordinate 86,765 of CANQWC010000001.1, forward strand.
ATGAGCCTGAGACATGTTTCGCTGTCGACCTGCGGGCTTGTCGACAGGATTTATGACCTTGCGGAGCTCGATTTGGGGCTTACGCTCTCGATATCGCTTCATAGCCCGTATAACGCGAAGAGAAGCGAGCTTATGCCGATAAATAACAGATATAAAATCGAGGAGCTTATGAAGGCCTGCCGAGATTATTTCGCGAAAACGGGGCGGAGGATATCCTTTGAATATGCCCTTATCGAGGGCGAGAACGACTCGCCCGAGGACGCGAAGGCGCTTGTTTCGATTCTCGGCGGAATGCCGTATCACATAAATATCATACCCGTCAACAGCATCAAGGAGCGGAATTACCGCTCGGACAGACCCGCAGCGCAAAGGTTCTGCGCGCTGCTGACGGAGCTTGGCGCAAACGCGACCGTAAGGCGCACCCTCGGCGCCGATATAAATGCCGCCTGCGGTCAGCTCAGGCGGGAATATGAGGGAATTTAAACAACGCGGAGGGAAATCCGATGATAATGACAGCTAAAACCGATATAGGAAAGGCCCGCTCGGAAAATCAGGACAGATTCAGGATCTGCGAGATCGACGACAAAACGGCCATCGCGGTCGTCTGCGACGGAATGGGCGGAACAAAGGGCGGCGGCGTCGCGAGCGAGATAGCCTCGAACGCGGTTTATGATCGCCTTTGCCTGAGCTATCGCGACGGAATGGAGCCGAGGGCTGTCAAGTCGATGCTCGTTTCGTCGGTCACGGCGGCAAACTCGATCGTTTATGACCGAAGCCGAGAGAGCGATGAAAACCGAGGAATGGGAACGACCTGCGTTGCCGCGCTTGTACATAGCGGGCTGGTTTCGGTCGCGAGCGTCGGCGATTCGCGGGCATATATTCTTGACGGCAGCGGAATCAGACAGATAACAAACGATCACACCGTTGTTCAGTATCTTAAGGCACACGGAATGCTCGACGACGACGCAAAGGCAAGCAGCATGAAAAACGTCATCACAAGGGCGGTCGGGGTCGAGCCGACGGTGGACGTCGACTATTTTGAATTTGCCGCAGAGCAGGGCTCGGTGCTTCTTATCTGCACCGACGGGCTCACAAACTACTGCTCGGACGATTTTCTTTACTCAAAGGTCTACAAGGCTCCGCTCGATTCTGCGGCGGAGGAGCTTATAGAATACGCCAACAGCTGCGGCGGTAAGGACAATATCACCGTTGCGCTGGTGCTGATATAAAAGGAAGGAGAGGTTTGTATGGACAGATATGTCGGGTTGAAGCTTGACGGAAGATATGAAATCACCGACCTTATCGGGGTCGGCGGAATGGCGAACGTCTATCGCGGAAGAGATATCATGGAAAATCGCGTGGTAGCCGTTAAAATTCTAAAGAGCGAATATTCCGAAAACGAGGAATTTGTCCGAAGATTCAGGAACGAGAGCAAGGCGATAGCGGTGCTTTCTCACCCGAACATCGTGAAGATTTACGACGTCGGATATGAAAACGACATGCAGTATATCGTCATGGAATATATCGACGGGATCACCCTCAAAGAGTATATCGAGCAGCAGGGAATGCTTAAATGGCGGGACTGCGTGCACTTCACGATTCAGATTTTAAGGGCGCTCCAGCTTGCTCACGACAGGGGAATAGTTCACCGCGATATCAAGCCGCAAAACGTTATGCTTCTGTCCGACGGCTCGATAAAGGTGATGGACTTCGGCATCGCAAGGTTCAGCCGTGAGGTCGAGAACAACACCAACGAAAAGACGATGGGCTCGGTGCATTATGTTTCGCCCGAACAGGCGAGCGGCACACGCACCGACGAGCGCAGCGACATTTATTCCGTCGGCGTTATGATGTATGAAATGCTCACGGGGAGAAAGCCCTTCAACGGCGATACGCCCGTCGAGGTCGCGCTGAAGCATATGCACGAGGCGCCGATTCCGCCGTCGCAGTATGTTTCTTCAATCTACCCCGGGCTTGAGGAGATAATTCTTCACGCGATGGAGAAGGAGCCCTCGAAGAGATATCAGTCGGCCTCGGGCATGATTAGGGACATCGAGGCGTTTAAGATCGACCAGAGCATCACCTTCGGCTATACGGATAAAAGAACCGAGAAGAAGCAGGAGCAGGAACAGCACGGCTCGGCGGCAAAGGAGAAGATAGCCTCGGCGATGGCCTCGATAAAGGCAAAGAAAAAGCCGAAAAAGGAAAAGCCCGAAAAGGTCAGGGAGCAGCCCGCGGAGGAATATGAAGAGGATTATGACGATGACGACGAGGTAGAGGTCAGGCACAACTATGCCCTGCCGATTCTTGCGGCAGTGACCTGCACGGCGGTTATCGTGGCGACGCTTTTTGTCGCGAACGTTATTCTCGGCGCGTTCAAGACGACGGCTTCGTCGGTGAACGATTATGAGCTTCCATATCTCATCGGAATGAATTTCTACGACGCGAGGGCGCAATACCCCGATATTCAGCTTGTCGCGACGGAGGAATATAACAACGAATACGCGGCGGGTCAGATAATCGATCAGGAAAAGGCTGCGGGCCGATTTGTGAAGATCGGCGACACGCTTAAGGTAACTGTCAGCAAGGGCACGAGGATTGTGAAGATACCCGACCTTAAGAATTATCACTACTCATCGGCCTCTAAGGCTCTTGAGGACATCGGACTGACTTCGATTCTTGTTCAGATGGACAGCGACGACATCGCGAAAGACCTTGTGGTTCAGACCGACCCCGCGGCTTCGTCCGAGGTTGAGGAGGGGACGACGGTCAAGGTGTTCATCAGCCTCGGCCCGACGACTGAGGACACCATTGTGCCCTATGTCGTCGACATGGACGTCGTCACCGCGAGATATGCCATCGAGGACGCGCACCTTACCGCGAAGATTCAGTATGAGGCGAGCTCGGAGCCGCGCGACACCGTTATTTCGCAGAATATCGAGGGTGGCTCGAACGTCGCGAGGGACACCGTTATAACGATATTCGTCTCTGACGGCTCGGGCGAGGACACCGACGTCATCGAAGACCCGTTCGGGACGGTGACAGACCCGTGGAGCGACTATCCGTTCGGCGGCGGCGAGGAGGAGAACGTCGGAACGCCGAATGTCGAGCACGACGTAACAGTGCCTATCGATGTTCCGTCGACCGCGAGCCTGACCTATTTCGTGACATTCTGCTACTCGGGCACCGACGACCTTGTGATTCCGCAGTTCTCGCTCGACGGGCCTGCATGGGCGGGTTACAGCTATCAGGTCAGCCTCACTGGGTCGGGCGTCAAGACTATTGACGCATATATCCGCTACGGCCCGAGAATGCTATTTGCGGTGTATACCGTCGACTTCGACAACAGAACCTACACCATCGATCAGTATAACCCGTCCGCGTTCAAGACGCTCGACGTCTTCGCAAGCGGCCAGTTCTGATATGCGGGGAATAATTGTAAGCTCGTTCGGCGACTCTTTCAAGGTTCTTGCCGACGGTGAGGAATATACCGTTCGGGCGAGGGGAGCGCTCAGAAACAGGGCGGTAAGCCCCATCTGCGGCGACAGGGTTGAGATTGTCGGCGAGGGCAAAGAGGCGGTTATATCCGAGATACTTCCGAGGAGAAACGAGATCGTTCGCCCGCCGCTCGCAAACCTTGATATGCTCGTGTTCGTCTGCTCGACTGCCGAGCCGCCGCCGAATATTCTTAACCTTGACAAGTTCACCGCGGTTTCGGTCTATAAGGGCATTCAGCCCGTGATCGTTTTCACCAAGACCGACAGGGCTGACCCCGAGCGCTTTATGTCGCACTACCGAGGGGTTTTCCCCGTCTTTGCGGTGGATAACCTCACTGGGGAGGGCGTAAGTGAGCTTGTTGAGGCAATCAAAGGCAGGTTTTCGGCCCTCGCGGGGAATTCGGGCGTGGGGAAATCATCGCTATTAAACAACCTCTGCCCGAACATCAACGCCGCGACGGGGGAGATAAGCAAAAAGCTCGGCCGAGGGAAGAACACAACCCGAAGAACCGAGATTCACCCGCTGCCCTGCGGGGGTTATATCGCCGACACGCCCGGGTTTGCGGCGTTTTCGACGGACAGATATGACATCATTTTCAAAGACGATCTTGCGGGGTGCTTCCCCGAGTTTGCCGAGTACATCGGCAGGTGCAGGTATCAGGACTGTTCGCACACCAAAGAACAGGGCTGCGCGGTCATCGAGGCGGTAGAGGCGGGAAAGATCAGCAGATCACGGCACCAAAGCTATCGCGAGATGTATGAAGAGGCAAAAAAGCTTAAGCCTTGGGAGCTTAAGTAGGCGCTAACATTTTTTCCTCGGCTGAATATTATGTAGTAAGCGGCTCGCCGCAATCATACATAATCGGAGGGAAGGCTTATGAAGGTTATCGTCAAAAAACCGAGCAGATTGGTTGCGGGTTTCCTGCGCATGATTTTCGGCGTATCGAAAGACCGAACCTCCTGCTGATGATAATTTGCCGATGCGAGCGCGTCGGCATTTTTTCTCGCGGGGCGCATATAATCGGGTATGATAACCTTTTCGATAAAAAATCTTCGGATAAGCCTTACGTTCGGGTTTTTCCTCGTTCTGTCGCTTTCGGGCCTCGGGGGAATGGGCGGGCAGTCGCTTTTGTTCTGCGCCGCGCATGAGCTCGGCCACCTTTTCGCGATGTATCTCTTCGGGGTATCGGTCAGCGCGGTGAGATTCTATGGCGCGGGAATAGCGATTTTTGCCGACGGCGTCTCTGAGCTCTCAAAGCCGAAAAGAGCGGCGGTTTATCTCAGCGGGCCGTTAGTGAACCTTTTGCTCGCGGCGGTCACTTGCGAAAGCGCTCGGGCGGTGAATCTCTCGCTGTTTATGCTGAATATCCTGCCGATATCTTACTTCGACGGCGGAAAGCTTTTGGGGCTTGCGCTGGGCAAAAAATCATCGGCAGCGAAAATTATTTCGGCGATATGCTGCGCGGCGGTCGGGGCTGCGGCGGTCTATGCCCTTGTGAGGGCGGGGGACGCCCTTGAACCTCGGGCGCTGCTGACGGTCGGGTTCATCGCGATGGCTTATTTTCTGGATAATTGAGGCAGAATTTACAAATCGCGAAGAAAAATAAAACGAAAATTTTGCATATTGCACTATTGATTAGTGCGAGCGGTTGTGATATAATATTTAGGCATTTGAGTCTGCCCCTGTTGTGGGGGTAGGGTTTAGTTGCGATACTAAAGCGGATAGTCCTCTGGCTCCGTTAAAGCGGCCCACTGCGGCCGACTGGGGCGTATGAACATCTGAAAAATTAAGGAGGATTTTCAAGAATGGATGCTCTGAAAATCATTGCAAATTCAAGCTTAAAGGAAACACCGCCTGAATTCAACATCGGCGACACCGTTCGCGTGTCGGTAAGGATTCAGGAAGGCGACAAGTCGAGGATTCAGGCCTTTGAGGGTACCGTTATCGCCCGCAAACACGGCGGCGTAAGCGAGACCTTCACCGTCAGAAGAGTCGCTCACGGCTGTGGCTGCGAGAGGGTCTTCCCGCTTCATTCTCCCGTCGTTGAGAAGGTCGAGGTCGTTCGCAAGGCGAAGGTTCGCCGCGCAAAGCTCTACTATCTCCGCGACCGCGTCGGTAAGGCCGCAAAGACCAAGGACGCAATTCGTTAAGCAACCAAAAAAGGCAGGAATCCGAGAGGGTTCCTGTTTTTTTGAGGGCGGGGGGGAGAAAGTAAAAACCCGCCGAGCGAAGCGAGGCGGCTTGCGCGGAGGGGGTTCGGGGGAACCCGCAGGGTGCCCCTGAGCCTCTCGGATTTTTTATTTGCGGGGACACCCATGCTGGGTTTCCCCGCACCCTTTCCGAGCATGGGTTGCCTCGCTTCGCTCGGCGGCCAAGGTGCGCAGCTCTTGTCAGAGCTGCGAATTATAAGGGGACGCCCTCTCTTGCAGGTCGTCCCCTCTTTCAAAACAATTCACTGAATTGTTTTTCAATTCACCCCTTGCGGAGCGCACTGCGTAAGGAGTTTCGCAGCCTGCGGGCTGCGACCAGAGGGCGCTGCCCTTTGGAAACCCGCAAGCCTTTTGAGAAAGGCTCGACCGAAAACTTTTAGTTTTTAAGCCGAAAAATTCTGACAATCTGATCTCTGATTTCTGTTTTCTTTGAGCGCGCATCTTTTTTCTCAAACCCCTTGCAATTTGGAAAGGTTTTTGGTACAATATCACTGTATATCGCATTTGAAAAAGGAGTGTTTAATCTATGCCTCTTAATCAGGGCAAGCCGAAGAAGAAAAAAGTCAGGCAGCCTTTTATCGACGAGCTGCTCGACTGGCTCAAGCCGCTCTGCAAAACCTTTGTGCTTGTCATAATTATTTTTTCCTTCGTCGCGAGAACAGCGCGTGTCGAGGGCGAATCGATGGAGCCGACCCTCATTGAAAATGATATGCTCGTCTTGTGGTCGCTCGGGTATAAGCCTGCGCAGGGGGATATCATCGCCTGTAACTGCGAGGGCCTCGGAAAGGTCATCGTCAAGAGGATAATCGCCTGCGGGGGTCAGGAAATAAACATCGATTTCGACGCGGGAAAGGTCTATGTCGACGGCGTTGAATTTCTTGTCGACGGCATCGACAACTCTACCTTTGACCGCGAGGCAAATTACAGCTACCCGATGACCGTTCCCGAGGGGAAATATTTCGTGATGGGCGATAACCGCCAGCACTCGACCGATTCGAGAAGCTATTATGTTCAGTTCGTCGATCGCGACGATATTCTCGGAAAGGCCGTTATGAGGGTTCTGCCCTTGAAAAAATTCGGGTCGCTTTACCCTAAAAGTTAAGGACTGAGAAAGATAGAAAACGATATAAATATTCAGTGGTTCCCGGGGCATATGGCGAAAACGCGCAGGCTTATTTCAGAGAATTTAAAGCTTGTCGATGCCGTTGTTGAGGTTACCGACGCAAGAATTCCGCGCTCAAGCCGCAATCCCGAGATCGATTCGCTTGTCGGGCAGAAGCCGAGGGTGATCGTTCTCAACAAAAGCGACACCGCCGACGAATCGGCGACAAGGGCATGGCTTGAAAAATATAAAACCGACGGCATATCCGCGCTCGCTGTTGACTGCAAGGCGGGAAAGAACATCAACAGGGTCATTCCGACGCTCCGCGAAACGCTTAAAGACGTCATCGCGGCGAGGGAGTCAAAAGGAATGGTCGGAAGGCCGATAAGAATTATGGTCGTCGGGGTGCCGAACGTCGGAAAATCGGCGCTGATAAATAAGCTTGCGGGCTCAAAGCGCGCAAAGGTCGAGGATCGCCCGGGCGTTACCCGAGGAAAACAGTGGATAAAGCTTGACCTCGGCTGCGAGCTTTTGGACACCCCGGGGGTTTTGGCGCCGAAGTTTGAAGATAAGGAAGTCGCGCTGGCGCTTGCGTTCACGGGGGCGATCAAGGACAATATCCTTGACATCGAGACGCTCTCGGTGATATTCATAAACAGGCTCAGAAGAATTTCGGCCGAGCCGCTTCGGCAGCGATACGGAATCGAAATTTCCGACGAAATGACCGACCTTGAGGTCATGGAGGCCATCGGCAGAAAGAGGGGCTTTCTAATCTCGGGCGGCGAGATAAACTATGAGCGCACCGCGATTGTTTTGCTCGACGAGTTCCGCTCTCAGAAATTAGGAAGAATAACCCTTGAGCTTCCCGAGGTGTGAAATGACGCTTTACGAATATGACTGCGAAGTCAGAAAGAAATACCCGATAATCGTCGGGGTCGACGAGGCGGGCAGAGGGCCGCTTGCGGGCGATGTATATGCCGCGGCGGTGATTTTGCCAGAGGGCTGCGTCATCGACGGGGTGAACGACTCAAAAAAACTCAGCGAAAAAAAGCGCGAGGCCCTTTTCGACGTTATAACCGAGGCGGCCGAGGCTTACTGCATCGCGACGGCAACCGTCGCCGAAATTGAGGAGATAAACATTCTTAACGCCGCTATGCTCGCGATGAAGCGGGCGATCGAGGGCCTCGGCAGAGAGTTTGACATCGCGCTCATCGACGGCAACAAAACGCCGAATATCTCGGGGCGGGCGGTCTCGGTGGTAAAGGGCGACGCGACGAGCCAATCGGTGGCGGCGGCCTCAATCCTCGCCAAAGTCGCGAGGGACAGATATATGCTCGGGCTTGACAGGGAATACCCTGAGTACGGCTTCGCGAAGCACAAGGGCTACGGCACGGCGCTTCACTATGAGGCGCTGAGAAGATTCGGGCCGAGCCCCGTTCATAGAATGTCATTCCTGAAGAAAATGCACTGAGAGGGTGAGCAGATGACCCCGCGAGAGATCGGCAATATCGGTGAGGACTTCACCGCGCGGTTTTTGGAGAAAAAGGGCTGCGAAATCATCTGCCGAAATTTCTGCATTCGGGGCGGCGAGCTTGATATCGTCGCGAAAAAGGGAAATCTTTTTCATGTGGTCGAGGTCAAGACAAGGAAGAGAGGCGCTCTTTCAAGCGGCGACGAGGCCATCACCCCGAAAAAAATTTCGCGGATCTTAAAGGCCGCGAGCGCTTTTGCGGCCTCTCACGAGCTTGACGGAAGCATTGTTTTTGACGTCGCGGTGGTCGAGCTTGACGGCGATAAGGTCACGGATTTTAAGTATATTCAGCGGGCATTCACCGCTTAAAATTTTCCGAAAAGGAGTATGGGTATGTATTATCAGAGCACACGGAACAGCGATCTTCGGGTATCATCGGCCGAGGCGATTGTTTCGGGAATCAGCAAGGACGGCGGGCTTTTTGTCCCGAGCGAGATACCGTCGGTGAGCCTTGAAGAGCTCAAAAGGCTCGGCGAGGTCGGCTATACCGAGAGGGCGCAGGCTGTATTTTCAAAATTTCTGACAGATTTTACCGCCGATGAGATTAAAAACTGCATTGAAAGCGCATACTCAAGCGGAAGCTTTGAGACCGAAAATGTGATGGAGCTCAAAGAGCTTGAGCGGGGAGTGAATATTTTAGAACTCTGGCACGGGCCGACCTGCGCATTCAAGGATATGGCGCTGCAGATTCTTCCGCACCTTCTCACCACCTCGGTGAAAAAGGCGGGGGTCGATAAAAAAGTTTGCATTCTTGTCGCGACATCGGGAGACACGGGCAAGGCAGCCCTCGAGGGCTTTAAAGACGCCCCCGGGACGGAGATTCTTGTGTTTTATCCCGAGAACGGCGTCAGCGCGATGCAGAAGCTTCAGATGACCACTCAGGAGGGCAAAAACGTCGGGGTATGCGCCATCAAGGGCAACTTCGACGACGCGCAGACAGGCGTCAAGAAGATTTTCACCGACCCCGAGGTCGCAAAGGTCCTCTCTGACAACGGTATAATGTTCTCGAGCGCGAACTCGATAAACTGGGGAAGGCTTGCCCCGCAGATAGTATACTACGTTTCAAGCTATGCCCAGCTTGTTCACGACGGCAAGATTGCCCTCGGCGACGAGATAAACATCGTTGTGCCGACGGGCAACTTCGGCAATATCCTCGCGGCATATTACGCAAAGCTGATGGGCGTTCCCGTGAAGAAGCTTATCTGCGCGTCGAACTCTAATAACGTTCTCACCGATTTTCTCAGGACGGGTGTATATGACCGCAACCGCAGGTTCTATACGACGATATCGCCCTCGATGGATATTCTTGTTTCGTCGAACCTTGAAAGGCTTCTCTGGCACCTTTGCGGAAAGGATTCGGAGTATATTTCGGGCCTCTTCGCCGAGCTTTCAAAGTGCGGCAGGTTCGAGGCGTCGGAAGATATCAAGAAAGCCCTTAAAGAGCTGTTCAGCGCCGATTTTTGCACCGAGGACGAGACAAAGGCGGCGATCGCCGAGGTCAATAAAAAATACGGCTATACCGTTGACACACACACCGCGGTGGCGGTCGGGGCATATAAAAAATATGTTCAGGCGACAGGGGATAAGACCACCGCTGTCATCGCCTCAACCGCGAGCCCGTATAAATTCCCCGCGGCGGTTCTTGAAGCCCTCGGCGCAAAGGGCGACTATCGCGATGAATTCGAGATGGCGGATAAGCTTTGCGAAATAAGCGGAATGAAGATTCCGAGGGCGCTGTCTGAGCTCAAAAACAAGAAGCCGAGGTTTACGGGCTCGGTTGAAAAGTCTGAGATGCTTGAGGCAGTGTATTCGCTGCTCAAAATAAAATAGTCCCCCCGAAATCGGAGGGACGAGCGGTCAGTGCTTCGGCTTAAAGGTCTTGCACTCGGTCTGGGCCGAGCACTCGGGGCTTTGGCAGCCGCAGCAGCAGACGTCGATTTTTCCCGCGACGCACTCGCGGTCGTCTCTGTTGTACTCGCAGCTTGAAACCCCGCACTTGATGCCGTAGATTTTTTCCTTTTCCATTTTTAAAACTCCTTCCGCCGTTCATTTGCAATCGCTTGCAAAGCTATTATGCCGATATTCGGCGGGATTATTCGGAGGTGGCTGTTTGTCATTATTTGCAATAGGAGACCTGCATCTTTCGCTGAGCTCAGACAAGCCGATGGACGTTTTCTTCGGCTGGGATAACCACGTTGAGCGGCTCGAAAAAAACTGGCAGTCAAGGGTCGGAAAGGAAGATACCGTGGTCGTCGCGGGGGATATTTCTTGGGCGATGGGCCTTGATGGCGCCTTGGAGGATTTTAAATTCATCGACCGCCTCAACGGCGAGAAGATAATTTTAAAGGGCAACCACGATTACTGGTGGTCGACAAAGACAAAGGCCGAGAAATTCTTTGCGGAAAACGGCATCACGACGATAAAAATTCTGAATAACAATTTTTATCGGTATGAAAACATCGGCATATGCGGCACTCGCGGCTGGATTAACGACGGCAGCGAGCCCGAGGATATGAAGGTGATTTTAAGAGAGGCTCAGCGGCTTGAACGCTCGGTCGCGGCGGCGGTTGATGAGGGGCTTTACCCCGTGGCGTTTCTTCACTATCCGCCTGTATATGCCCTCGACAGAAACGACGAGATCATGTCGGTGCTGTTAAAATACGGCGTCAGGGAATGCTTTTACGGGCATCTGCACGGGTATGCCCACAAAAACGCGGTCATCGGCGAGCGTGAGGGGATTATGTTCAGGCTTATTTCAAGTGATTTTTTACATTTTTCGCCGCTCGATATCACAAATATTGTTAATAATCACGAATTCTGATTTTTTAAAAAAATCGGTGGAAATAATTTCGCGCTTATGTTATACTTATAAAATGTGCACTATTTAAATTGAGATAAAAACAACAGGAGGCAAAATTATGCTGAAGTCAAAAAACCAAATCGAAACCAATAAATACGAGCTCGAGATCGAGGTCTCGCCCGAGGTGTTCGAGGAAGCTGTTCAGAAGACCTACCTCAAGAACAAGGCAAAGATCACTATCCCGGGGTTCAGGCCCGGCAAGGCGCCGAGAAAGATGATTGAGACCCAGTACGGCGAGGGCGTTTTCTATGAGGACGCCGTCAATTCCATCTACGGCGAGACCGTTGAGGAAGCCGTCAAGGAGGCGGAGCTTACTTTGGTCTGCCCGCCCGAGGTCGAAGTCACCGAGATCGGCAAGGATATCGGCGTAAAGTTCAAGGCAGTTTGCACCGTCAAGCCCGTCGTGAAGGTCGGGGACTGCAAGGGTATAAAGGTCACAAAAACGGTCAATCCTGTTACCGATGAAATGGTCGACCACGAAATCGGTCATATGCGCGAGCGCAACGCCCGCTCTGTAAACGTTGACGACAGGCCCGCCAAGGACGGCGACGACGTTGTCATCGACTTTGACGGCTATAAAGACGGCGTCGCTTTTGAGGGCGGCAAGGCCGAAAAGTATACCCTTAAGCTCGGCTCGGGTCAGTTTATCCCCGGGTTTGAGGAACAGGTCGTCGGGCATAATGTCGGCGATGAGTTTGACATCAACGTCACCTTCCCCGAGGACTATCAGTCAAAGGAGCTTGCGGGCGCGGCTGTTGTTTTCAAGATCAAGCTTCACGAGATCAGATATACCGAGCTTCCAGAGCTTGACGACGATTTTGTAAAGGACACCACCGATTTTGAGACCGTCGACGAGCTTAAGGCGGACGTCAGGAAGCACCTTGAAGAGCACGCGAACGAGCATGCAGAGTCTGAGGTCGAGGGCGCGATTATGGACGCAGTTATCGAAAAGCTTGAGGGCGATATCCCCGAGGTTATGTATGAGAACAAGGTCAACGAGATGGTAGACGAATTCGCGCACCGCCTCTCTCATCAGGGCATCGACCTTAAGACCTATCTTCAGTTCATGGGCATGACCGAGGAGAGCCTTCGCGAGACCTATCGCGAGCAGGCCGAAAAGCAGGTAAAGCTTCGCCTCGCTCTTGAACAGTACGCTGTCGACAACAAGATCGAAGCCACCGACGAAGAGGTCGAGGAGGAATACAGGAAGATCGGCGAGCAGTATAACATGCCCGTAGAGACGGTCAAGCAGTATATCCGCCCCGAGGACATCAAGCAGGACGTCGAGGTATCAAAGGCTGTCGATGAGATCAAGGCAGCGGCAGTAATCGAAAACGCGTAAGATTTTATCTCAGGAGGATATTATGGCATTAGTTCCGAATGTAATTGAACAGACAAGTCACGGCGAGCGGTTTTATGACATATTCTCCCGCCTTCTGAACGACAGGATAATCGTTTTATCCGACGAGGTGAACAGCGCGACGGCTTCTATTGTCGTCGCTCAGCTTCTCTATCTTGACAGCCTCGACTCGGAAAAGGATATATTCCTTTACATCAACAGCCCGGGCGGCTCGATAACCGACGGAATGGCTATCTATGACACGATGCAGTATGTGAAATCGGACGTTTCGACAATATGCATCGGAATGGCGGCGTCGATGGGTTCGTTTCTTCTTGCGGGCGGCGCAAAGGGCAAGCGCATAGCCCTGCCGCATAGCGAGATTCTCATTCACCAGCCGCTAATCGGCGGCGGGCTCTCGGGCCAGTGCAGCGACATCAAGATACACTCTGACCACCTCTTTGCGACAAGAGAGCTCCTCAACAAGATTCTCGCCGAGAACACTGGAAGAACCGTCGAGGAGATAAGAAGAGACACCGAGCGAGACCACTATATGACCGCCGAGGAAGCCAAGGAATACGGCATCGTCGACAGGATCATCACGAGCGCAAAATCGCTCTGACATTCAAGTTTTTATAAATAAGGAGGGGTCATATGGCGGGCACTGAAAACGGGCTTAAGCGCTGCAATTTCTGCGGAAAGCCCGAAAACCGCGTCAGCAATATGTTTTCCGCGGGCGACGTTCATATTTGCGACGAGTGCGTTCTGTTCTGCTACGACCTTTTGGACGAAAAGGGCTATTTCACCCGCGGCAAGGGGGGAGGCTCTGCCCCCGCCGAGATCAACGTCACCAAGCCGACGGAGATAAAGCGGATTCTTGACGAATATGTCATCGGGCAGGACAGCGCAAAGATTGCGCTTTCGGTCGCGGTTTATAACCACTATAAGAGAATCACGAGCCTTGCCGACTCGGACGCCGAAAAGGTCGAGATTCAGAAGTCAAACGTTCTGCTCCTCGGGCCGACGGGCGTCGGAAAGACATATCTTGCGCAGACGCTCGCGAAGATTCTTAACGTTCCGTTCGCGATAGCCGACGCGACGACCCTCACCGAGGCGGGATATGTCGGCGACGACGTTGAAAACGTTTTGCTGAGGCTTATTCAGGCGGCCGATTATGACGTTGAAGCGGCCGAGCACGGAATCATCTATATCGATGAGATTGACAAGATAGCGAGGAAGTCGGAGAACGTCTCAATAACCCGCGACGTAAGCGGCGAGGGCGTTCAGCAGGCGCTTTTGAAGATAATCGAGGGGACAGTTTCAAACGTTCCTCCGCAGGGCGGAAGAAAGCACCCGAATCAGGAGTTTATCCAGATCGACACAAAGAATATTCTCTTTATCTGCGGCGGCGCCTTCGACGGCCTTGAAGACATTATCAGAAGAAGGACCGACACATCGACGGTCGGCTTCGGCGGAAATCTTAAGGAGAAAGTTTCATCGGAAGAGGTTCTTAAAAAGGTTCAGCCCCAAGACCTCGTTCGCTACGGAATTATTCCCGAGCTCATCGGGCGGCTTCCCGTCATAACGGTTCTTTCTCCGCTCGACGAGGACGCGCTCATCTCGATTTTAAGCGAGCCGAAGAACTCGCTTGAAAAGCAGTATAAGGCGCTGTTTGACTTCGACGGGGTCGAGCTTGAAATCACCGACGAGGCAAAGCACGAGATTGCGAAAAAAGCCCTCGCGAGAAAAACGGGCGCGAGAGGTCTGCGCTCGATTGTCGAGGAGCTTTTGCTGAAGCCGATGTTTGAGATACCTTCGGAGCAGGACGTATCAAAGGTGACTGTCACCGCCGAAACGGTTCGCGACGGCGCTGATGTTACGGTCGAGCACGGCAAAACGGCCAAGAAAAAATGATAAAAAGGGGGGCTTTCTGCTCCCCTGAGTTTTTATGAAAGGAATGATGAGCGTGAACGTCCCGCTTGCGGATAAGATCAGGCCGAAAACCCTCGACGAGGTCGTCGGGCAGTCTCATATTCTCGGCAAGGGCAAGCCGCTTCGCAGAATTATCGAGAGCGGAAGGATCCCGAACATGATTTTCTACGGCGCTTCGGGCGTCGGCAAAACGACGGTTGCGAGGATCATCGCCGAAAACACGAATATGAAGATGTGCAAGCTCAACGGGACATCGGCTTCGGTTCAGGACATTAAGGACATCATCGCCGACACCGACACCCTCGACGGCTATAACGGCATTCTCTTGTACCTCGACGAGATCCAGTATCTCAACAAAAAGCAGCAGCAGTCGCTTTTGGAATACATAGAAAACGGGCGGATAACGCTTATTTCCTCGACCACCGAGAACCCGTATTTTTACGTCTACAACGCGATTATAAGCCGCTCGACGGTTTTTGAGTTTCTGCCCGTCAGCCCCGATGAGGCCGAACCCGCCATCGAGCGCGCGTTCAGGCTTGCGGCCGAAGAGTTCGGCCTGAGCCTTGATATCGAAGACGGCGTCATCAAACATATCGCGAGGGGCTGCGGCGGCGACGTCAGAAAGTCGATAAACACTGTTGAGCTCTGCGTTTTGTCATCGCAGAACGGCGACAGGCTTGAAGTCACTCTTGAAACCGCAAAGGCGCTCACCCAGCGCTCGAATATGAGATATGACCGCGCGGGCGATGAGCACTATGACACGCTCTCGGCGCTCCAGAAGTCTATTCGGGGTTCTGACGAGAACGCGGCGCTTCACTATGCGGCGAGGCTTCTCGAATCGGGCGATATAATTTCTTTGTGCCGACGGCTTTTGGTCATCGCGTCGGAAGACGTTGGCCTTGCCTATCCGCTCGCGATACCGATAGTTAAAGCTTGTGTCGACAGCGCGCTGCAGCTCGGCCTGCCCGAGGCGAGAATTCCCCTCGGCGACGCGGTGGTTCTTCTGGCGACCGCTCCAAAGTCGAACAGCGCTTATCTTGCCACCGATGCGGCCATCGCGGACATAAAAAAATACGGCAGCCCCGAATTTCCGCGGCAGCTTCAGAACAAGCATTTCGACGGCGAGGGCGCGAAAGTAAAGGGCCAGCACTATCTCTATCCGCACGATTTTCCGAACCACTGGGTCGAACAGCAGTATCTGCCAGACGTTCTCAAGGACAGGGTTTATTATGAGTACGGCGAGAACAAGGCCGAGCAGTCGGCTAAGGCGTACTGGGAGCAGATAAAGGGAAAGAAATAGGGGAGTTGGAAAACCGCTCAGCTAACTAACATTGTAAGAACGGCGTTCATTATTATTTGCGAGGACACCCATGCTGGGTTTCCCCGCACCCTTTCCGAGCACTGGCCGCCTCGCTTCGCTCGGCGGGGAGAAATTTTCTCGCTCACGCTCGAAAATCGGGGGATCCTTGTTGTTTCAGTAAGATTGTCTGGCAAAGGCGCAAGCCTTTGCAGAACGACGCTGACAAAAAGTAACCGCTTTTGCTTTGTATAGGGCGTCGTTTGTTCCGCCCCGAACCCCCTCCGCATTTTATTAGCGGGGACACCCATGCTGGGTTTCCCCGCGCCCCTTCCGCGCACTGGCCGCCTCGCTTCGCTCGGCGGCTTAATGTGCGCAGCTCTTGTCAGAGCTGCGAATCAAAAGGGGACGCCCTCTCTTGCAGGGCGTCTCCTCTTTCAAAACAGCTCACCGAGCTGTTTTTCAATTCACCTCTTGCGGAGCGCACTCCGTAGGGGTTTCGCGCTCTGCGGAGCGCGACGAGGGGCGCCGCCCCCATGAACGCGGGGTTTTGTCTGCAAGCACGAGCAATCAATCGTACAACAACGCAATTAAAACTCTTTGAGGACGAGCGGTCGGTCATTTATGACCGCGAAGTCCGAAAAGGAAGTTTTAATGCTTTGTTTGATTGCGAAGTGCGAGCAGCAACAAAACCAGCTTTCATTGACCCCCATGAGCCTTTTAGAAAAGGCTCAACCGAAAACTTTCTTTTCCTTTCAAAACCACGTTTCAATAACCTTCTGGCAGCCGTCAGGTGAATATTTCCAATGCCCGATTTTCCCCGATGTGATGAAATATTCGCACTTCTTCTCGGGCGAGTAGTCGTATGTATCCACAATTATCAGCTTGATTTTCATCTTCTCGGGGTTGATGGACTTGACATAAACACTCGCGGTCTGGCCCGCAAAAACGTCGGCTCTCGGTTCGGCGAGGCCCGCAAGGTTCGGCGCGAGCTCAATAAAAATCCCATAGGGCTCGACGCTTCTGACGATGCCCCTGACCGTTTCGCCCGCCCTGAACCTTTCGGCGTTCTCCTCCCAAGTGCCCAAAAGCTCTTTGTGCGAGAGATAAAACTTCTCGCCGTCATAGCCCTTTAAAATCACCTTGATTTTGTCGCCGACCGCGAATCTGTCCGACGGGTGGCTTATCCGCGAGACCGAGATCGCGTCGATGGGTATCATCGAGCTGATGCCGCAGCCGATATCGACAAAACAGCCGAACTGCTCGATGTGCGTGACCGTCGCGTCGATGACCGAGCCTCCGCCGAGCGCTGTTAGATACTCGTTTATGCAGTGCCTCTGGGCCTCTACCCGCGAGAGAATCGCGGTGTATTCTCCGAATTCCTCGCGAATCTCGCTGACGGTGAAGCATACGGGCTTGCCGACCCGCGAAATTATCGCGATGTCTTTGACGGTGCCCTCGGCGATGCCCACCGCGCATTCTTCGCGAGGTATAACCGCCCTGCAGCAGGGGAGATTTATACTTAGGTCGTGAGACGGCGAACAGCTTTCGGCGGCGGCCTCTAAAATAATTTTATCTTCAAGAGCCTTTCTGAGGCCGTCTATCGATGAAATCAAGGCGATGTTTTCTTCGGTATTTATAATCCCGCCCTCGGGAATAAATCTTCTCATTTGAACCTTTCCTTTCGTTTCGGGTATTTGTAAATACTATGAGAATTTAAAAGGGTATATTCCGAGGGGAGAAAAATGTTTCCAAAACTGTTGCATTCCGAAAAAGTATGTGTTACAATAACGATGTATAATTATATTGAGGCGGTTGTGATATGGATATCCAAAAAGGCGATGTTCTCACTATGAAGAAAAAACACCCCTGCGGTTCGGACAAAATGGCGGTTCTGCGCTCGGGAATGGATTTCAAGCTCAGGTGCGAGGGCTGCGGAAGAGAGTTTATGATACCTCGCTCGAAGGCGGAAAAGAATATCAGGGCGGTCGACCGGACTAACCGCGAAACTGACAGATAAGCAGGAAAAATTATGTTTGAAAAGCTTAACACACTTCTTGACAAATACAACGAGATAAACGAGCGGCTTATGCAGAGCGAAACCCTCAACGACCCGACGCTTTACCGCGATCTTATGAAAGAGTATTCCTCGCTGACGCCGATAATTGAAAAGTATAAGGAATATCTTCGCGCCAAAGAGGCTCTTGACGAGGCCGAGGAGCTCAGAAAGGGCGAGAGCGACCGCGAGTTTTTGGCGATGATAAACGAGCAGTACACCGCGGCAAAGGCCGACACCGCTCGGCTTTCAGAGGAGCTTAAGATACTTCTTCTGCCGAAAGACCCGAACGCCGACCGCAACGTTATTATGGAGATACGCGCTGGCGCGGGCGGCGAAGAGGCGGCTCTTTTTGCCCATTCGCTGATGAGAATGTATACGCTCTACGCCGATTCAAAGCACTGGAAGGTTGAAATCCTCAACATGAACGAGACCGAGCTCGGCGGCGTTAAAGAGGCGGAATTTTCTGTCGAGGGCGTCGGCGCATATTCGCGGCTTAAGTATGAAAGCGGCGTTCATCGGGTTCAGAGAGTGCCCGAGACCGAATCGCAGGGGAGAATTCAGACCTCTACCGCGACGGTTGCTGTTTTGCCCGAGGCCGAAAACGCCGAGCTTCAGATCGACGACAAGGATTTGAAAATAGATGTTTTCCGTGCGAGCGGCGCGGGCGGCCAGCACATCAACAAGACAGAATCGGCGGTGAGGATAACCCATCTGCCGACGGGGCTTGTGGTCGAGTGTCAGGACGAGCGAAGCCAGCAGAAAAACCGCGAGAGGGCGATGAAGGTCCTCTGCTCGCGGCTTTTGGAGATGAAGCAGGCCGAGCTTGACAAGGCCTATGCAAGCGAAAGACGCTCGCAGATAGGCACGGGCGACCGCTCGGAGAGGATAAGGACATATAATTTCCCCGAGAGCAGGGTCTCAGACCACCGAATCGGGCTTACGCTTTATAAGTTGGACTCGATACTCAACGGAAGCCTCGACGAGGTCATCGACGCACTCGCGACCGCAGATCAGGCGGCAAGGCTTGCGGCGGAGGGCGAGCAATGATAACAAGAATGCTTGGGTGCTCCGTTAAAGAGCTTGAGGCCGCTGCCGAGATAATTAAAAGCGGCGGCGTGGTCGGAATTCCGACCGAGACGGTTTACGGCCTTGCGGCAAACGCCTTTGACGCCGAGGCGGTCAGAAAAATCTTCGCGGCAAAGGGCAGGCCCGCCGACAACCCGCTGATCGTTCACATCAGCAGCCTTTCGATGATAAATGACATAGCTTCATATGTTCCTCCGCTTGTGGGCGATCTTGCGAAAAGGTTCTGGCCCGGGCCGCTCACGATGATTATGCCGAAGTCCGAGAAGATACCCCTTGTCACGAGCGGCGGGCTTGACACCGTTGGGATAAGATTTCCCTCTCACCCTGTCGCGATGCGGCTTATCGGGCTTTGCGGGGTGCCTCTTGCGGCGCCCTCGGCAAACCTTTCGGGCAGTCCGAGCCCCACATCGGCAAAGCGGGTTTTTGACGATATGAACGGGCGTATTCCCGCGATTGTTGACGGCGGCGAGTCTGACGTCGGGGTTGAATCGACGGTCATAGCCTTTGAGGGCGACGGTGTGCGAATTCTTCGCCCGGGCGGAATCACAAGGGAGATGCTTCTTGAGGTCTGCCCGAGCGTCACCGTCGACAGCGGCGTGCTCAACGAAATAAGCCCCGACGCGGTCGCGAGATCGCCCGGGATGAAATATAAGCACTATGCCCCGAAGGCCGAGGTCAGGATAATCAGGGGCAGTCTTGAAGCCTATCGCGAATATGTCGCGAAAAATGCGCAGGACGGCGACTGCTGCCTTTTGTTCTCGGAATCCGAGGCGGTCGGCGGCGTTCCGTATATCTGCTACGGCAAAAGCTCAAAAGAGCAGGCGCACGGGCTTTTTGAGGCGCTTAGGGTTCTTGACGAGCGCGGCGCGAAGAGAGTTTTTGCGCGATGCCCCGAAACCGACGGCGTCGGCCTTGCGGTTTATAACCGAATTCTTCGGGCGGCGGGTTTTTGTATAATTGATTCGGAAGTGCAGGAATGAATACCTTTGACGAAATAAAAATCATCGGGCTTATCGGCCAGAGCGGCGCGGGAAAAACCACTGTTTCGCATATGTTTTCGGGTCTCGGGCTTGCGGTCATCGACTGCGACGTCATGTCGCGCAGGGCTTCTGAGCTGCCCGAATTTCTCGGCGAGATGAAAACCGCCTTTCCCGACTGCGTCGACGAAAACGGCCTTATGAGGCATAAGCTCGGCGAGGTCGTATTCAACGACATCGAAAAGCTTCGCGAGTACGGAAAAATCATCTTCCCTTACATAACCCGCCTCGTTTTCCGCGAGCTTCATAGGCTTTCGGGCAGCGGCGAACAGGCAGTGATTCTTGACGCGCCGACGCTTTTTGAAAGCGGGCTCGATATCATCTGCGACACGGTGGTGAGCGTCATCGCGCCCTTTGAGCTTAAGCTTGAAAGGGTGATGAGGCGCGACGGCATCTCGGAGAAGTTCGCGAGGTCGCGGCTTAAAAGCCAGTTCGGCGAGGAATTTTTCAGGAGCCGCTCGGAATACTGCATTGTGAACAGCGGTGATATTTCTGAGCTTGAAAAAAGCGTCGCGGCGGTTGTTTCGTCGCTTAAGGAGCGGTTCGATGCGCATTAAATTTTAACGTCTGCTGATTGTCGCGGCGGTTGTTGTGATAATTGCATACCTGCTGATATCCGTCCTGCCGAAGGCCGTTTCCGACGCGATTTACAGGACCGAATATGAAGAATATGTCGAGAAATATTCGGAAGAATTTTCCGTCGACCCCGCGCTTGTGTATGCGGTCATCAAGACCGAGTCAAACTTCAACCCTCGGGCATATTCCGAGGTCGGCGCGGTCGGCATAATGCAGATAATCGAGGATTCATTCGACTGGGTGGCTTGGCGGCTCGATCGCGAGGACCTCACCTTTACGGATATGTACACCCCCGAGTACAGCATCATGTTCGGGGCGTTCATGCTCGGCAACCTGTATGAAAAATACGGCAGCGTCGAGCTTACCGCGGCGGCGTATCACTCGGGAATGAACGCCGTCGACGGCTGGATCGAGAGGGGAGAGATCGACCCCGAAAACTTCAATATCGACGATATCAGCGGCGAAAACACGCGGCACTACGTCAGGAAGATCACAAAGGCATACAAAAAATATTCAGATAAATTGAATTCTCAGAAAGGAAGATAACAATGTCAAAAGAAGAAAAATCAGTCGGAAAAGCCCTTGAAGAAAAGCTGCTTTCGCAGAAGAAAAACGGCCTGCTCCGCATCGACGCGGACGAGACCGAACGCGCCGACGCTTTTTGCGAGGGCTATATGAAGTTTCTTGACGACTCGAAGACCGAGCGCGAGGCTGTCACCTCGGCGATAGCTCTTGCCGAGGCAAACGGTTTCTCACCGTTCGAGTTCGGAAAGAAATATTCTGCGGGCGAAAAGGTCTATTACAACGTGAGGAACAAGAGCCTTATCCTCTGCGTATTCGGAAAGAATTCGGTCGAGAACGGCATAAAAATCCTTGCCGCGCATATCGACTCGCCGAGACTTGACCTCAAGCAGCACCCGCTCTATGAAAGCTCCGAGTATGCCCTTTTGAAGACCCACTATTACGGCGGAATCCGCAAATATCAGTGGGTGACGATACCCCTTGCGCTTCACGGCGTTATCTTCAAGGCTGACGGCTCCTGCGTCACCGTAAACATCGGCGAGGACGACAGCGACCCTGTATTTGCCGTCACCGATCTGCTTCCGCACCTTGCTCAGGAGCAGTCGAAGAGGACCCTCAACGAGGGCATCAAGGGCGAAGAGCTCAACGTAATGATCGGCAGCAGGCCCTTTAAGGACGACGAGGTCTCCGAGAAGGTAAAGCTCAACGTCATGAAGATCCTCAATGAGAAATACGGCGTCACCGAGGACGATTTCCTCTCGGCCGAGCTTGAGGCGGTGCCCGCTTTCAAGGCTAAAAACGTCGGTCTCGACTGCGGGCTCATCGGCGCCTACGGTCAGGACGACCGCGTATGCGCATACCCCGCGCTTGAGGCGATTTTGGACTGCGACAACCCCGACGACACCGCGATCGCGGTTCTCACCGACAAGGAAGAAATCGGCAGCGTTGGCCCGACGGGCCTTTCGAGCGACTATCTCCGCCACTTTATCGAGGCGGTCGCCGACGCGGCTGATGTTCCCGCATACAACGTTATAAGAAATTCAAAGTGCCTCTCGGCCGACGTCACCGCGGCCTATGACCCGACTTTCAGCGATGTTCTTGACCCGCGCAACGCGAGCTACTGCAACTACGGCGTCGCGATGTGCAAATATACGGGCTCTCGCGGAAAGAGCGGCTGTAACGACGCAAGCGCCGAGTTTGTCGCCGAAGTGAGAAAGATATTCGAGGAAAACGGCGTTGTATGGCAGACTACCGAGCTCGGCAGGGTAGACCTCGGCGGCGGCGGAACGGTCGCGGCCTATATCGGCAACATGGATATGGAGGTCGTCGATGTCGGCGTGCCCGTGCTCTGCATGCACTCTCCGTTCGAGCTCACCTCAAAGCTTGATGTCTACATGGCCTACAAGGGCTTTGCCGCCTTTATAAAATAATTTATGTGATATATCCGCCTGCGTCAGATTCGGCGCGGGCGGATTTTTTATGCCCGTCCAAAATCGACAGAAATTCGTCGCCGACGGGGTTAAAATCGTTAGGGTGATAAAAGTGGATATCTACCTTGATGTTCTTGTGATCCTCAATACATATATGACGTGGCTGCTGCTGAGTGTCACCGCGATGATTTGCAAAATTTACCCCAAGCCGATGAACCGCGCCGTCGCTTCGTTCGCCGGCGGGCTGAGCTCGCTGATAATTTTGATTCCGAACGATGTAAAGCTTTTAGCCTTGACGGCATCGGCGCTGAAAATCCTCTCCTGCGCAGGGATTTCTTACCTTGCCTTTCGGCCGAGGTCGCTCAAAAAAGCAGCGGTTTTATCGCTCTCGTTTTTGGCGAGCAACATGCTCACTGCGTCGGCGCTTTGGCTGACAGAATCATTTCTCAATGTGCCGAAAATCGCGCTCGGAGGCGGGTTTATCTATCTTGATATCTCGCCGCTGAACCTGATAATCTCGACCGCGGTCATCTATTTCGCGGTGTGCCTTTTCTCGAAGATGTTTTCAAAAAACGTGGGCGCGAGCGGCTCATACCGAGTTGACTTCAGCATAGGCTGTAAAGTATTTTCACTTGACGCATTTGCAGACACCGGCAACACCGCGAAAGATCTTTTCTCGGGGCTTCCCGTGATAATCTGCACGGGCGTTGATATCGAGCCGAGGGGGCATATCAGGGCGGTGCCGTATAAAACCGTCTCGGGCGAGGGGGTTCTATACGCCTGCCGACCCGACAGCCTTACCCTCACCGACGGCAGGGGCAACGCACACGAGGTCACGGCGCTTGTCGCGGGCCTGCCCGAGGGCGACTGCCGAGCGGTTTTCAACCCGAACATTCTGACATAGTTACATAAAGAAAGGGAATGGTCAATTTGAACGCAATTTTCAGGAGGATTCTCAGCTTTATTTCACGGCTTCTGGGCGATAACGTCGACTACATAAACGGCCCCGACACGCTGCCCCCGCCGCTTAAACCCGAGGAGGAAAGGGCGGTTTTCGAGCTCTTAAAAACCGAGCCGAAAAAGGCCCGAGAAAAGCTTATCACCCACAATCTGAGGCTGGTGGTGTATATCTCAAAGAAGTTTGAGTCAACGGGCATCGGCGCAGAGGACCTTGTTTCAATCGGCACGATAGGGCTAATCAAGGCGGTGAACACCTTTAACCCCGAGAAGAATATCAAGCTCGCGACATATGCCTCGCGGTGCATCGAAAACGAGATTCTGATGTATCTTCGCAAGACAAGCCAGCAGCGCAACGAAATTTCCATCGACGAGCCGCTGAACATAGACTGGGACGGCAACGAGCTTTTGCTTTCAGACGTCATCGGCACCGACGCCGATGAGGTCGGCAGCCGACTTGAAAGCGAGGCGGAAAAGCGCCTGCTTATTGAAGCGGTCGAAAGGCTCGACGGCAGGGAACGCTTTATAATGCAGATGAGGTTCGGGCTTCTCGGCGAGCCCGAGATGACCCAAAAAGAGGTCGCGGACATCATCGGAATATCGCAGTCGTATATATCGCGTCTCGAAAAAAGAATTCTCAAAGAGCTCAAAAAAGAGCTCGAGGCGATATGCTGATTTCCAGATAATGTATACTGCCTGACTGAATACAAGCCGACGGCTTCGGCAATAATTAACACAAAACCTATTGGGAGATTGCCGAAGCCATGCAGTATAACAAAGTCGAGATAAGCGGGGTAAACACCTCGAAGTTAAAGCTTTTGACCGAGGACGAAAAGACAGAGCTATTGAAAAAGGCGAGGGGAGGCGACAAAAAGGCTCGCGACGAGCTTATCGAGGGAAATCTTCGGCTTGTTTTAAGCGTCATTCAGAAGTTCATGAACCGCGGCGCTCAGCCCGACGACCTCTTTCAGGTCGGCGTGGTGGGGCTGATTAAGGCGATAGATAATTTTGACCTATCGCTCGACGTGAGGTTTTCGACCTATGCCGTCCCGATGATAAGCGGCGAGCTCAGGCGGTATCTTCGCGACAATAATTCTATTCGCGTGAGCCGCTCGACCCGCGACCTTGCTTATAGGGCGATGCAGGTTAAGGAATCGCTCATGGCGGGAAAGGACAGAGAGCCGACCGCAGCGGAGATATCAAAGGTTCTCGGCGTTCCGAAATCTGAGATAGTTTTTGCGCTCGAGTCGATAAGCGAGCCCGTGTCGATATACGAGCCCGTATACTCTAATTCGGGCGATGTTCTTTACATGCTCGACCAGCTCGGCGACTCATCGAGCGACGACGGCTGGATCGACGAGCTTATGCTTCGCGACGCGATAATGATGCTCTCGGAGCGCGAGAAAAATATACTCTACCTGAGATTTTATCAGGGAAAGACGCAGGTAGAGGTCGCAAAGGAGATAGGAATTTCGCAAGCGCAGGTCTCACGGCTCGAGAAGAGCGCGCTGAACAGAATAAAATCGAAGGTGTGAAGAGCAAAAAAGTTTTCGCTCAAGCCTTTCTCAAAAGGCTTGCAGGGGTCGAGGGGGCAGAGCCCCTCGTCGCGCTCCGCAGAGCGCGAAAACCCCAAAAAGAGCACGCGACTAAGCGTGCTCTTTTTAAAAGCGTAAGCGAAACGCAGGAAGGGGAAGGAGCAATCCGTTCAGTGAACGGTTGCGACGTGGGGGGAACCCTCGTCGGGGGTTCCCCCGATTTTCGAGCGTGAGCGAGAAAATTTCTCCTCGCCGAGCGAAGCGAGGCGGCCGGTGCGGAGGGGGTTCGGGGGAACCCTGCAAGGGTGTCCCCGCTTTTAAAATAGAAAGTTAGTCGATTTGCAGAACACCACTACCCAAAGCCACATGCCTCTTACTATAAGGTAATTAGGGAAACCCTGTGACCAATCACTCAATCACTCACTCCATGAGATTGTTAAGTCGGGGGCACCCTGCGGGTTCCCCCGAACCCCCTCCCGCTCAAGCCGACTCGCTTCGCTCGGCGGCGAAAGGTGCGCAGCTCTTGTTAAAGCTGCGAATCAAAAGGGGACGCCCTCTCTTACAGGGCGTCCCCTCTTTCAAAACAATCCACCGGATTGTTTTTCAATTCACCCCTTGCGGAGCGCACTACGTATGGGATTTCGCACTCTACGGAGTGCGACGAGGGGCGCCGCCCCCTGACCCCTGCGAGCCTTTTGTAAAAGGCTCGACCTAAAACTCTTAATTTTGTCACTTAATCCTTCCTCCTCCCCTTGACAAATCGCGATATCGGTGCTAATATAATGCATATTCATTTTGGAGGGAATAGGATGAAAAAATTTATTTCTCTTGCTTTAATATTAGTGCTTGCGATATCTCTTTGCTCCTGCGGGGTGCCTGAGCTTGACGAAGTGCGCGGCTCTGTTTCGGGCGATGTCTATGAAAACGGCTATCTCGGCCTGAAATTCACAAAGCCGTCGTCATGGGACTACGCAACCGAAGAGGAGATCGCTCAGGTCGCGGGGACTACCGAGGACGTTCTCAACGAGGGCGGCATCGATGAAACCGTCGACGCGGCTAAATATGATATGATGGCTTCCGATGCGATTTCGGGCAATAACATAAACCTTTCGCTCGATATTGTCGGCAATACCGCGAGCATGAGCGACCTTGACGCCACTCTTGACGAGGTCGAGGCGCAGCTCACCGAGATGGGCAGCTCAATCGGAATGACCTATACCTTCGGCGAACATTCAAAGG
Organism: uncultured Clostridia bacterium; assembly: GCA_947627455.1. GTDB lineage: Bacteria > Bacillota > Clostridia > Oscillospirales > Ruminococcaceae > Faeciplasma. The sequence continues at coordinate 112,975 of CANQWC010000001.1, forward strand.
TAAAGCTCAGCGGAATTGAATTCACAAAGCTCTCGGCGAGCGCCGAGTATTACGGAATTGCCTTTGAACAGGGCTGCTATATCGCGGTCAAGGACGGAGTTTGCGTCAACATCTCGATAACCTCTTACGACGGGACGCCCGTCACCGATATCGAAGCTTTGTTCTCATAAGCCCTTGACAAAGCGGAAAATCTATGGTATTATACCGAAAATCAATATTTTATCGGCTTTGACGGGAAGAAGTAGCCTTGGCAATATGACTTCAGAGAGCTTTCGGTCGGTGCAAGAAAGCGTTGAGCCATCGTGAAATACATCTCCGAGCCCGCCTCCTGAACGGTTTCAATTAGGGAAGCGCGTCTGCGCACGTTACAGCGCCCCAATGAGGCAGAGCGCACTTTCGCGCCTGTAAACTGAGGTGGTACCGCGAAGCTTTCGCCCTCTGACGCAGAAGTCGGAGGGCTTTATTTTATGATTTTGTGAGGAGAAGAAAAATGGGAATCTACGAAGAACTCAAAGAGCGCGGGCTTATCGCGCAGGTGACTGACGAGCCGCTTATTCGCGAGCTTATCAACAACGGCAAGGCGACATTCTACATCGGGTTTGACTGCACCGCAGACAGCCTTACGGCGGGGCATTTCATGGCCCTGACGCTTATGAAGCGCCTGCAAATGGCGGGGAACAAACCAATCGCGCTTATCGGCGGCGGAACGACCATGATCGGCGACCCGTCGGGGAGAAGCGATATGAGAAAGATGCTTACCCGCGAGGACATCGACCACAACGCCGAATGCTTCAAGAAGCAGATGTCTCGCTTCATCGAATTCGGCGAGGGCAAGGCGCTGATGGTCAACAACGCCGACTGGCTCTTGAATCTCAATTATGTCGATCTTCTGCGCGAGGTCGGGGCGTGCTTCTCGGTGAACAACATGCTCCGCGCCGAGTGCTATAAGCAGAGAATGGAGAAGGGCCTGTCATTCCTTGAATTCAACTACATGATAATGCAGTCCTACGACTTCTATTATCTCTTTAAAAATTACAACTGCAACCTCCAGTTCGGCGGCGACGATCAGTGGTCGAATATGCTCGGCGGCACCGAGCTTATCCGCAAAAAGCTCGGAAAAGACGCCTCGGCGATGACGATAACTCTTCTCACCGACTCGAACGGCATGAAGATGGGCAAGACCGCTGGCAACGCGGTATGGCTTGACCCGAACAAGACCCCGCCTTACGATTTCTTCCAGTATTGGAGAAACGTCGGGGACGCCGACGTTATGAAGTGCATAAAGATGCTCACATTCCTGCCTCTTGATGAGATTCACAAGATGGAGAAGTGGGAGGGCAGCGAGCTCAACAAGGCGAAGGAGATACTCGCCTATGAGCTTACAAAGCTTGTTCACGGCGAAGACGAGGCAAACAAGGCTCTTGAAGCCGCGCGGGCTGTTTTCGGCGGCTCGGGTTCGAGCGAGAATATGCCCACCGCTGAGTTTGACAGCGCCGAGATCGGCGTTATCGACGCTCTTGTCGGCGCGGGGCTTGCGCCATCGAGGGGAGAGGCCAGAAGGCTTGTCCGGCAGGGCGGCGTGAGCGTTGACGACGTAAAGATCAGCGACCCCAATCAGAAGATAGATATTTCGGGCGGCGCTATCCTCAAAAAGGGCAAAAAACAGTTTGTCAAGCTTGTTCTCAGATGATTTTCGGCCCCTGTTCCTTTTCGGCGCAGGGGCTGTTAAAATTATTAAATTTTACATATTGCGTTTTTGCTCTTGAAATATATCCGCAAATATGGTACAATACTACAGATAGTATATTTGGGGAGGTGCGCGATGAAGCTTTTCAAGAGATTTATTTGCCTTGCTTTGTGTCTTGCGATGCTCACCTCCTGTGCCCATCGGGAAGAGGAGAGGCAGAACGACCTCCCGAAAACCGTTACGGTCGAGACTTTCGGCACCGTCGCGCCGATGACCGAGACTGCACCGCCCGAGACGATAAATACAGATAAATTCATTTTTTCAGATACACCAGAAACCACCGCAACCTCAGAAAGAACCGCTCCCGCCTCCGAAAAAACCGAGCCGATAGCCTCATCGGAAGCCGAGACAGAGCCCTCTCAAGAGGAGAGCGGCATTGAAATTTCGCCCGCGAGCGGCGTGATGGTCGCTAATTCAAGCGTAAATGTCCGCGAAGAACCCGACCCAGACAGCGACCGCGTCGGCCACCTTGACAAGGGCGATGAGGTAAACATCACGGGCATAGCCTCGAACGGCTGGGTGAGAGTGGTTTTCAAGGGCGGCGAGTATTTCGTGAACGGAAACTATCTATCGCAAAGAGGGGAGACCGAAGCGACAGAAGCGACCACCGCCGAGACATCGGCCGAAAAAACCGAAAAGCCCGAGACATCGGCGCCCGAGACCGAGGTCATCACCGAGACTACTACCGAGCCTGTCACCGAGCCGCCCGAGACCGAATATATCGAGGAAAACCTAAATGTTCTGACCCAGAGAAACAGGTATACCGCGCTCAATTATTCCGAGCAGAAGGCGGTCTGGTTTGCATATCTCGACATCGACGGAATGCTCGCGAACGCCGACGCTCAAAGCTTTGAGGCGAGCATTTCAAAGGCTTTTGACGAGGTCGTTTCGATGGGCTGCAACACCGTTTATGTACATGTGCGCTCCTTCGGAGATTCATATTATTACTCGGCGTATTATCCCTTTACCGCCGCATATTCCGACACCCTCGGCGTTATCGCGCCCTTTGACCCCCTCGAAATAATGATTTCGGCGGCTCATTCAAGGGGGCTGTCTTTCCATGCGTGGATAAACCCGATGAGAACGACCTCGAAGGACCGCTATGCCGAGATGCCCGCGAATTATACCCTCAAGAAGTGGTATGACTCCGACGCGACGAACGGAACATTCATGGTCTACGACCGCGACACGGGCTTTTATTGGCTGAGCCCCGCTTATCCCGCCGTTCGCGAGCTGATATGCAACGGCGTGGCCGAGATCGTTTCAAATTACGACGTCGACGGCATTCACATCGACGATTATTTCTATCCGACTACTTCGTCGTCATTTGACAAGGCGGCTTTTGAGGCTTCGGGCGCGTCAGACCGCTCGGCGTGGCGCCGCAGCGTTGTAAACACCCTTGTGAGGGAGATCTACTCGACGGTTAAATCCTGCAACTCAACGGTTTTGTTCGGGGTATCGCCTCAGGGGAACATCGACAACAACCTCACGAGCCTTTATGCCGATGTCGAGACATGGTGCTCGACCTACGGCTATCTCGATTATATCGTGCCGCAGATTTATTACGGCTTCAACGACCGATTGGCTTTCGACGCCGCCGCAGAGCGCTGGCAGTCGCTTGTTACGCTGCCGAATATCTCTCTTATATGCGGCATCGCGGCATATAAAGTCGGCGTGAACAGCGAGTGGTCAAGCGGCTCGATTCTTTCAAAACAAACCGATTATATCGGCGGAATGAACGGTTACAGCGGGGTGGCATATTATCGCCACGGTTCGCTTTTCGGCTCGGCAAGCTCATCGGAAAAGCTCATGCAAAAGGAGTTTCCGCAGCTTATAAAATCCGTCTCCGCGTTCTAATATATTAAGACAGAGGTTTATATGAAAAAGTTTTTATCCGTTTTTCTGGCGATGCTTATATGCCTGCTGACGGCTGCCGACTGCGGCTTTATCGGCCCGACGGCCCTTTTTGCCGACGATGAGGCCGCCGACATCGGCGAGGGCGTTTTGGCTTTTCCCGACAGAATGAAAGGCTCGGTAATAACCGTCGGAAGCGATTTCTTCACCGACCCGAGCCAAAGCGCCGCGACTACTCAGGCCGAGATCGATGAGATTCTGTCCGATTTTGAGCAGTTCGGGCTCGACACCGTTATTATAAACACATCTCACGACGGGAATATCTATTACGAGATAGATCAGCAGCTTTTCACAAACGGCTCGCCGCTGACCATGCTTATCGACTCTGCGGTATCGCGGAATTTCTTCATCTACATAAGCTTCGACCTCGGCGACGCGGTGAAAGCCTCCGACGCCGACGGCGTCGGCAGAAAGATCGACCACCTTGCCTACTGCGTTCATAGGCTCACGAGCAAATATCTCATCGACGGAATAATTTTGCAGGACTACTATTCCGAAAAGAACGAAGAGTCGTATTCCGACTACCGCGCCTCGGGCTCGGGAATAGGCTATGAAAACTGGCTCAGGGAGAGCAACGCTTATATATTCGGCCTTGTGAGCAAGGCGATCAGGGCGACAAACAACTCGATAGCGGTCGGAATTTCCCTCGACGACGTGTGGATGAACGACGACAGCGATTCGCGGGGCTCTGACACCAAGGGCGATTTCGAGGCTTTGGCCGACGGCTATTCCGACACAAGGCAGTATGTCCTTGACGGGCTCGTCGATTTCATGATAGTATACTGCTACGGCGGTCTCGCGAGCACCGAGCTCAGCTTTGAAGAGGTCGCCTCGTGGTGGAACGGTATAGCCGCCGAGGCGGGAATACCGATGTTCATTAAACACGCCAACGCCCGCGTGAGCTCGTCTGACAGCAAGTGGGCGGTCGACCAGATACCGAAGCAGCTTGTCGAGTGCGAGAATTATTCCTCGTACCGCGGCAGCATTTTCGAGTCGTATGAACAGCTTAAGTCCGACAAGGTCAGCACCGATGCCATCACGAGATATTTCGAGGGCAACCTCAACATAAACGCGCTGTATAAACAGCTCAAGATGGTCTTACCTCAAAAGACCGACTACACGACCTATGAGCCGACAGTGACCTTCCAAGGCTCGTTTGATGAGAACTTCCCCGTTTACTTCATGGGCGAGCAGATAACCCTCAACGAAGCGGGAAACTTCTACTTTGTTGAAGACCTCGACGTCGGCGAGAACTACTTCACCTTCAAGAACAAGGCAGACACCGTCAAGTACCGAATCTTCCGAAAAGTAAAGGTCTTGCAGAGCGTTGAACCCGCCGAGGGCAACACGATGTATGTCGAGGGAATGACGCGAATCGCGGTCGATGTCATCGCGTATAAGGGCTCGTCGGTAAAGGCGACACTCAACGGCGAGTCTATCAAGCTTGTCGAGGACGAGATACGCTCGGACGACCTCGACTCGAACACGAATTATATCCACTTCACGGGCTACTTCACCGCGCCCGAGGGCATTATCGGCGAGGAGCAGGACCTCGGCGAGATATCGATAAGCGGTGTTTATGACGACATAAGCCGTGAAACCGCCTCGGGTTCAAGGGTCATCGTCAACGCTGTTCCCGAGCGCGCTGAGGCCGCGTCGCTCATCAGGATAAAGAACGACAACACCCTCACATATGACTACTATACTACCGACAACGTCGCGAACCCGACTTCGCCGAGGCTGCCCGCGGGCACAATCGACGTTCTGGTCAACGAGGTCACATATAATGCCTCTTCTGAGGGCGTCACCCAGAGCATTACCTACTACCTCACCGCCTCGGGCCTGAGAATCAGGGCGAAGGACTGCGAGCTTGTCGACGGCTATACCGTTGTCAACAACAGCGCGGTATTCGCGGGAAGCTATGTCAGCGGAAACGACACCGTTGTGAACATCAAGCTCGACTATCAGACGCCGTTCACGATATCCTATTCGCCGCTGAGCTATGACAACCCGTCGTCGGGCTCATACCTCGTCAACAACTTCAACCCCGACTATGTTCTTGTCACGTTCGACTATGTCTCCGACTTCTCGGGCACGCCGAGCTTCTCGGGCGGGCTGTTCTCTTCGGGCGAGTGGGGAACCGTCAACGTCGGCGGCGAGCAGAAGCTTCAGCTCAAGCTTAAGCTTTCAAGAAGCGGCGTGTTCATGGGCTACTCCGCGAAGTATGACGGCTCGGGCGGCCTGTCGCTGATATTCAACGGCTACAACTCCTCGCTCTACGGCACCACGATAGTTGTCGACCCGGGGCACGGCTATAATACCTCGGCTTCAAGCATCGACCCGGGCGCCGTCGGCCATGTCGTCGAGCAGAAGATAAACCTTGAGATTTCAAAGAAGCTCACCTCAGCGCTTCAGAACGCGGGTGCGACGGTATACATGCTTCCGACCGACACGACCTATATAAGCGTCTACGACCGCTCGGAGTATGCAAGAAGATACAGCCCCGATATCTACATCGCTATCCACTGCAATTCGGTGGAGGACGGCGAGGGCGTCAGGGGAGTTGAAGCCTACTACTTCACCCCGTTCAGCCAGCCGCTTGCTGCGCTTGTCAGCAGCAAGATGGCGAGATATTACGAACGAAACGTCTACGGCGACGGCAAAAACCGTGACCGCGGCGCCAAATATAACTACTTCGCGGTTACTCTTGAACAGGAGTTCGCCTCAATACTTGTCGAGTGCGGGTTTGTCACCGACTATAAAGAGGCGATGGCGATGAACGACTCGGGCAACCAAAGCGGCCTTGCCGATGCGATTGTCGACGCTGTTTCTGAGTACCTCGCAAGAGCAAGATAGGAGGATAAACGTGTATAAAATTCTTGAAAAGCGGGAGCTCAACGGTCAGGTCACTCTCATGGTGATCGACGCGCCGCTGATAGCGAAAAAGGCCCTTGCGGGTCAGTTCATAATCTTCCGCACCGATGAAAAGGGCGAGCGCGTGCCGCTCACCATCGCCGACTATGACCGCGATAAGGGGACAATAACTATTATTTTCCAGAAGGTCGGCCGCTCGACGATGATGCTCGGCGAGTTCAACGAGGGCGATTCAATCCTCGATGTCGTCGGCCCTCTCGGCGTTCCGACGGAGATATCCGAGGGCGCGAAAAAGGTCGCGGTGATCGGCGGGGGCGTCGGCTGCGCGATCGCTTACCCCCAGGCCAAGGCCCTTTTTAACGCGGGCGTCGAGGTCGACGTCATCGCGGGGTTCAGGAGCAAGGATATAGTTATTTTAGAGGACGAGATGCGCGCCGTCAGCACTAATCTTTACATCACCACCGACGACGGCAGCTACGGCGCAAAGGGGTTTGTCACCAACAAGCTTCAGGAGCTCATCGACGCGGGAAACAAATATGACTGCGTTATCGCGATTGGCCCCGTGCCGATGATGAAATTTGTATGCGCGGTCACAAAGCCCTACGGCATCAAGACGATCGTCTCGCTCAACCCGATAATGATCGACGGCACGGGAATGTGCGGCGGGTGCAGGGTCAGGGTCGGCGGAGAGATAAAATATGCCTGCGTCGACGGGCCCGATTTTGACGGCCATCAGGTCGATTTTGACGAGCTCATGCACCGCAACTCGGCTTACAGAGATATCGAGCAGCACGACCGCGAGCATGTTTGCAGAATAACGGGAGGTGTCAGAAATGCCTAATATGCAGCTTGAAAAGACCCCTGTTCACGAGCAGGAGCCGAAGGTCAGGGCGAGAAACTTTGAAGAGGTCTCCTCCTGCTATACCGACAGCGAGGCGCTCAACGAGGCCAACCGCTGCCTTAATTGCAAGAATAAGCCCTGCGTCAGCGGCTGCCCCGTCGGGGTGAGAATTCCCGAATTCATCGAGAAAATCCGAGAGGGCGATATCTCGGCGGCCTATGACATCATCAAGACCACAAACGGCCTGCCTGCGGTATGCGGGCGCGTATGCCCGCAGGAAAGCCAGTGCGAATCGAAGTGTGTTCGCGGCATAAAGGGCGAGCCTGTCGGCATCGGCAGACTTGAAAGGTACTGCGCCGATTATATGGCCGATAAGGCCGCCGAGCCCGAAAAGCCCGCCTCAAACGGCCACAAAGTCGCGATAGTCGGCTCGGGGCCGTCGGGGCTCTCCTGCGCCTCAGACCTTGCAAAGCTCGGCTATGAGGTCACTGTTTTCGAGGCGTTCCACACCGCGGGCGGCGTGCTTATGTACGGCATACCCGAGTTCAGGCTTCCGAAGGCCATCGTTCAGCGCGAGATTGACGGGCTTCGCAAGCTCGGCGTCGAGATAAAAACCGACATGGTCATCGGCAAAATTCTTTCGGTCGATGAGCTTTTCGCCAACGGCTATGAGGCGGTGTTCATCGGCACGGGCGCGGGCCTGCCGAATTTCATGGGCATCTCGGGCGAATCGCTTGTCGGGGTATACTCCGCGAACGAATACCTCACCCGAACCAACCTTATGAAAGCCTATCTTGACGACTACGACACGCCGATAAACCGCTCAAAGGCGATTGCTGTCGTCGGCGGCGGAAACGTCGCGATGGACGCCGCAAGATCCGCCTTGAGGCTCGGCGCGGATAAGGTCTACATAGTTTACCGCCGCTCTGCCGATGAAATGCCCGCCCGCCGCGAGGAAGTTCATCACGCGGTTGAAGAGGGCATAGAGTTTAAATATCTCACCAACCCCGTTGAAATTCTCGGCGACGAAAGCGGAAAGGTCAGGGGTATAAAATGCCTTAAGATGGAGCTCACCGAGCCCGATCAGAGCGGAAGAAGAGGCGTCAGACCGATCGAAAATTCCGAGTTTGAGATTGAGGTCGACGCGGTTATCATGGCGATCGGCACCTCGCCCAACCCGCTTATCCGCTCGACGACCCCTGGGCTTGAAACCAACCGCAGGGGCTGCTTTGTCGTCGATGAGAATATGCTTACTTCGCGCAAGGGCGTTTACGCGGGCGGCGACGCCGTCACGGGCGCGGCGACGGTAATTTTGGCGATGGGCGCGGGAAAGAGCGCCGCAAAGGCCATCGACGAATACATCAGGTCGGTATGATTTTCAGATTTTTGTTGCAAAATTTTTCCGATTGTGATATACTTATCTGAGACTTAAAAACGGAGGAAATTAAAATGCTTTCATTATTAACCACAATCGCAACTGCGGCGCCCGCCTCAGCAGGGGGGACTCTTTACCCCTTCATCTTCATGATAATAATGCTCGTGGTCCTTTACTTCATCATGATAAGGCCCCAGCGCAAAAAAGAAAAGGCCGACGCCGAGATGCGCAAGAACGTTCAGGTCGGCGATGAGATCGAGACAATCGGCGGCATCGTCGGAATCATCACCAAGGTCGAGGATCAGACCGTTGTCATCGAGACCAGCTCGGACCGCTGCAAAATGAGGATCAAGAAATGGGCGATCTCTCAGAACGTCTCCGCCACCGAAGAGGCCAAGAAGGCCGAGGCCGCAAAGGCTGCCGAAAAGGCCGAGAAGAAGTCAAAGAAGCCCGCTGATGAGGATAAACCCATCGAAAAGGACTGATTCGATTCTAAAAGCCCAAGCCCCCGAATATCGTTTAACAAAACGGTGTTCGGGGGCTTTTTATGTCTGATTTTGCTTCGGCGGTCTCAAAGGGGCTGCTGTTTTCTCTTTTGGTGATGCTTCTTCTGTCCGCGGCGGTCGGCGCTGTCGGTGTTTTTGTCGATATCTCCGACGCCGCTGTCGGGCTTTTGGGCGTGGTGATTCTCGGCGCGGCGGCATATTCTGCGGGAATGTTCTCAACCCGCCTGAAGCGCTCGATGGGCCTTTTGCAGGGATTTGTCTGCGGCGCGGTTCTCTTTTTGTCGGCGATGATATTAAGCATAGCATTCTCCGAGTTCAGCTTTTCCGAGATGACCGCGATAAAGGCGGCGGTGAGCGTAATCTGCGGGGTTATAGGCGGGGTGAGGGGAGTCAATGTCAAATTGACGGGCAAAAGTCATTAACCCCGCCCGCCGAGCATAGAAATATACAAAGGACAAGTCAAAGGAGAAAATTATGGATTCAAGAATTGAGTATGCCTTTGAGCTTTTAGAGCCGAGGCTTTCTTCGGCGATAAAATCCCTCGGTGAGGAGACCGTCGGGAAAATCGACGAGATAAGGCTTCGGACAAACCGTGAGCTCTCGCTGTCCATGGGTTCTGAAGATATCGTCTCGGAGGGCGTCACCGTCACGGCTGAGGACATCGACCGAACGTTCAAAACCGCCTTTTCCTATTCTCTCCATAGCTTTTCAAGAGAGCTCTCGGAGGGCTATATAACCGTTCGGGGCGGAAACAGGGTGGGCATCTGCGGCACTCTTGCCCCCTCTGACGGCGTACGCGGCGACACTCTGAAATACATATCCTCGGTGAATATAAGAATCGCCCGCGAGATAAAGGGCTGCGCAGAGGGTATTTTTTCCGAATGTTTTGCCGACGGCCCCTGCGGGCTTCTGGTGATAGGCCCGCCATCGAGCGGAAAAACCACGCTTCTTCGCGACCTTTCACGGCTTTTGGGCGGAAGATATAAGGTCTCGCTCATCGACGAGAGAAACGAGATTTCCGCCTCGCTTAGGGGCGTGCCTCAGAACGATGTCGGAAAGCTCACCGATGTTTTTTCGGGCTATGAAAAGCCGAAGGGCATTTCTGCGGCGGTGAGGGTGATGTCGCCGAGGGTGATAATCGCCGACGAAATCGGCACCCGCGCCGACTGCGAAGCTCTTGAATACGCGCATTGCTCGGGTGTGGCGCTTGTGACCGCGGTGCACGGTCTTAACCTTTCCGACGTCGAAAAGAATCCCGCTTTGAAGCGGCTCATCGGCTCGGGCGCGTTCAAATGGGCAGCCGAGCTCTCGCAAAGCCGCGTGTCGAGGGTGACAAGAATTGATTAAGCTTTTGCTCTGCGCGATGCTCAGCCTCTGCGCCCTGATGTCGTCGCTTGAAATGTACCGCGAGCGGCTCTGCGAGGCGCAGATACCGAGGGAGATGGCCGAAGCCCTTTCGCGAATGATATCTCGGCTTCGGTTTGACGCCGAGGACGTTTTCAGCCTCTGCGAGAATTCATTCGACGGCTTTGTCTGCGGCGATTTTTCGGAATTTCGGGCGATATCCTCGGGGGATTTTCACAAAAAGTGGGAGGCCGCCTGTAAAAATCTTGCCGCCGACAGGGAATCAAAGGCGCTCTTTGAGTCGGCGGGCCGAATTCTCGGTTCCTGCGATTTGCAGACCCAGACCGAACGCCTCGCGGAAATATCGCGGGAGCTTTCAGAGCGCTCAAAGAAGCTACGCGAAAGGGCAGAGGGCAGCAAAAGGCTTTATACGGCTTTCGGCGCGCTCTCGGGAATAGGAATATCACTGATGATAATGTGAGGTAAAATATGGACGTAACGCTTGTATTTCAGATTGCGGGTCTCGGAATAATCGTCGCGGTGCTGAGCCAGCTTTTAAAGCGTGCCGAGCGCGACGAGCAGGCGCTCATGATAACGATAGCGGGGCTTGTCATCGTGATGCTGATGCTCGTCAACGAGATCTCGGAGCTCTTTGACACCGTAAGGTCGACATTCGGGTTCTGATGGATATAGTAAAGGTCTGCGCGGTATGCCTTGTCGCGGCGGTCCTCGCGAAGGTGATTCAGCCGACAAACCGCGACCTTGCCGCGCTTCTGTCGATTTCGGCGGTGATCTTCGGCGCGTTCTGCGCGATCGAGGGCATATACTCTGTCTTCGGCGATATCCGCTCTCTCCTGAGCGGCACTTACATCAACGATGGGTATATTTCGCTCGCGTTCCGAGCCCTCGGAATATGCTATGTCTGCGAGCTTTGCGCCCAAAGCTGCCGAGACTGCGGCGAAACAGCCCTCGGAAGCGTTCTTGACATCTCGGGCAGGGTCGCGATCTCGCTGATGTGCCTGCCGCTTTTGGGCGAATTCATGGAAGTTGTAAAAAAGGTTCTGGAGATTTGAATGAAAAGGATTTTAACAGCGATAGCGGCGGTTCTTGCGGCACTCTGCCTGAGCGTCACCCTGAGCGCCGACGTCGAGGAATTCAAAGAAAATATTCTTTCCGAGCTTGAAGAGGCCGACACCTCGGGCGTTTCCGAGGGGCTTAAAAGCGCGGGGCTCGACCCCGATAACCCCTCAGACGTCAGCGGCCTGAGCGCGGGCGGAATTCTTTCATATGTCATGGGCATAGCCGCCGAAGCGTTCAGGCGGCCGATAAAAATTATTCTTATAGCGGCGGTGATGGCCGCTGTCTGCCAGGTCGCCTCTACACTTTCATACAAAGTCGGGCTCTACGGCGAGCTCTTCGTGATAATCTGCTTCATCGCGATAAGCCCCTACGCCCTCGACGCCTTCGATTCGGCCGTCAGCGCGATGCTTTCCTGCCGAGCGTTCATGCTCTCGTACATACCTGCCTTTGCCGCGATAGCCGCATCATCGGGCAATATCGCCGCGGCGGTATCATACAACGCGATGGTTCTCTATTTTTGCGAGATCGCCGCAAACTTCGCAGCCTCGGTTTTAAAGCCTATCCTTGCGTGTATGCTCGTGATGTCGGTCACTCAGGCCGTAAACCCCGATCTTTCAAACATAACCTCGACGGTCAGGCGGGCGCTCACAACGGTCATCGGCTTCATAATGACGCTGTTTTTAGGGGTCATCGGGCTTCGTTCGCTCGCGGGTCAAGCCGCCGAAAGCCTCGCCGTAAAAGCGGGAAAATACGCCGTTTCAAGCTTTGTGCCGATAATCGGCTATTCTCTTTCAGAGTCCTACAAAGCCGTCAGCGTGAGCCTCTCGGCGATAAGAACCGCCGTCGGAACATTCGGGATAGTCGTTCTCTGCCTGTTCATGCTCTCGCCGATAATAACCCTCGCAATATACAAGGGCTCGTTTATGCTCTGCTCGGTGATATGCAGGCTCTGCGGCGCAGACAGGCTCGGCGCGATGATGGACGGCCTTGCCGACGTGTTTTCCTTCGCGGCGACGGTTCTGACGGTATTCATGCTGATGCTCACCGTCGCGACGGGAATGTTGATTCTTTTGGGGGGCGGTGCGGTTCTATGAGGTTTATTCTCGGCCTGACGCTGACGGTCTGCACCGTTTCGGTGATAAGCACCGCGCTGATGATGCTCACGCCCGACCGCTTTCGGCGCGAAATAAAGGCGGTGATATCCCTTATAACCGCCGTGGCGCTCTGCTCAGCAATTTTAAAGACCGATTTTTCCGGCCTCGCCGAGAAATTTTCTCTCCCCGATTTTGATTCCGAAGCCGTCTCAAACGACAGGCTCATTCAGGGCGAGCTTGAATCGAGGATTTCCGAGTATCTTCAATCTCTTTTAGAGGAAGAGGGGATAGATGTTAAAAAAGTATCCGTCGGGACTACTATTGACGGAAACAGGCGCATATCTATTACAAAGGCAAGTCTTCGGCTCGGCAGCGAAGAAAAACCCCGCGAAGAACAGGTTCGCTCGCTGATCTCTCAGAAGATAGGTCAAATAGATGTAGAAATTTACTATGAGGGCAGTTGAATGGGAATCGGACAAATAAAGGAAAAAATCGGCGGAATTTTCAGAAGCTCTCCGAAAATCGCGGTATATCTTTCGGTCGCGGCGGCCTGCGTTTTGCTTCTTCTGTTCATGAAAACGCCCAAGCCCGAAAGCGCGCCCGAACCCGAATCGGCGGTTATAATGCCGACCAAAGACCGCGCCGAAGAGCTTGAAGATGAGCTTGAGGAAATCATCACGAAAATTCGCGGAGTCGGAAAAGTTTCGGTGATGGTGACCGTTTCGGGCACGGAGGAAAAGGAGTATATCTCCGACGTCTCCGAGCGCGACGGGGCATCTGAAACAAAAACGGTCATCGCGGGTTCAAAGGAGGCGCTTTTAAAGGCAGAAAAATATCCCGAGGTCAGGGGCGTTCTGGTCGTCTGCTCGGGAGGGGATAAGCCGCAGATTCAAGAAAAGGTGGTAAACGCGGTTTCTACCGTGTTGGATATACCGACAAACAAAGTGTTTGTAACAAACGCAGAATAATTTTAGGAGGATACCGATGAAAAGAGTATGCAGAAGTTTTAATCTCAGAGTCAACAAGAAACATGTGATCTTAGCCTGCCTGACGCTTCTATTGGGCATCACGGTCTATGCCAACTACAGGCTCTCGAACGCAAAGATCCCGACCACCGACGTCATCGACGGCGTCGACGTCGGCAGCACCTACGGCGAGGTTCAGTATGTCAACGGCACCGAGCTCGACAGCTATTCAAGCGAAGACTATTTCGCTCAGGCAAGGCTTGATAAGCTCACCTCGCGCGATCAGGCGGTCGAGACCCTCAAGATGGTTCTTGACGGTCAGGACATCACCGACGAGGAGCTCGCGACATATACGATGAGCGCGGTGACGCTTTCCTCGCTGGTCGAGAGCGAATCGGCGGTCGAGAATCTCATCATGGCCTGCGGCTATGAAGACTGCGTGGTCTATCTTGACGGCGAAAACGCCAGCGTAGTAGTTAAATCCGACGGCCTGACATCGGCACAAGCCGCCGAAATCAAGGACATTTTGCTCTCCGAGGTTTCGGTCGACAATGAAAATATCAGAATTTTTGAAGTAAAGTAGTTGTTTTCTGAAAAGATTTGTGCTATACTAAATGATGTCTAAATCTGCGAGATTGAAAATTCTTATTTCGCCGACGGAAGTTTAATAAGGAGGGCCAAAAGCCTATGGAAAAAACCGCAAATTCTCAGAAGGGAACTCTTCGGGTCTCAGAAAACGTAATTGTGACGATAGTCAAGAACGCCGCGTCCGAGATCGACGGGGTATATAAGATCGCGACAAAGCCGCTCAGCATCAAAAGCCTTTTGCAGTCGAGCTCCGATCCGAGCGATATAAAGGTTTCGATGCCCGATGGGGCGTGCAGAATAACAATGTCTGTCGTCGCGAAGAGCGGCTGCAACATCGTTTCGGTGTGCGAAAAAATTCAGGAAAAGGTCAAGGCCGCTGTCCAGTCGATGACAGGCGTTGCGGTCTCGAGGGTCGATGTCTCCGTCACCGACGTTCACTATTCCGACGGCGCCGACGAAGAATAAATATCATCAGGCCGAGCGGCATAAAAAACCGCTTGGCCTCGGCTGCTTATAAATAAAAAACAGGACGGTTTTAATGATGACAAGACATGAAATTCGGGAGTGCGAATTCCTTCTTATTTACGAAAAGATGTTCCGCGACGAGTCGGTGTCTGAGCTTATAACTCAGCACGAAACCGACTATGAATACAAGTGCGACGACGAGGTCGAAAAAACCGTCGAAGAGGTTGAGAGCCGAGCCGAAGAGCTTGATAACGTCATCGCCGAGTTCAGCCCGAAGCGCACCGTGTCGCGAATTCCGAAGGTCAACCTTGCAATCCTTCGCCTCGCGATCTTTGAGATCCTCTACCGAAAGGACGTTGTGCCGACAAACTCGGCGGTAAACGAAGCCGTCGGGCTCGCTAAGGCCTACGGGCGCGAGGCCGATATAAGGTTTGTCAACGGCGTTCTGGGCGCGTTCACAAGAAGTCTTAAAGATGAATAACTACCTCGGAATCGACACCTCGAACTACACCACCTCGGCGGCTATATTTGACGGCGAAGCGGTGAGGCAGGAAAAAATGCTTCTTCCCGTCGGCGAGGGCGAAAAGGGTCTGAGGCAGTCGGAGGCGCTGTTTCATCATGTAAAACAGCTCCCGACGGTGCTTGACAGGCTCTTTAACGGCGAGAACATCACCGCGATAGGCGTCTCTTCCCGCCCGAGAAATATCGAGGGTTCATACATGCCCTGCTTTCTTGCGGGCGAGGGCCTTGCCGAAAGCCTCGGAAGCTTTGCGCGCGTGCCTGTCTATAAGACCTCTCATCAGGTGGGTCATATCCTTGCCGCGCTATATTCCTGCAAAAGGCTCGACCTGATATCCGATAAAAAACCGTTCATAGCGTTTCATCTCAGCGGCGGCACCACCGACTGCCTTTTGGTCGAGCCGAGCAAAGATGAAATCATAAAATGCACCGCCGTCGCCTCATCTCTTGATTTGAAAGCGGGACAGGCGGTCGACAGGGTTGGGCTGATGCTCGGGCTGAAATTTCCCTGCGGCGCTGAGCTTGAAAAGCTCGCCCTGAGATCTCATAGAAAATTTTCGGTAAAGCCCACTCTCAAGGGCGGAAGCTGCTGCCTCTCGGGGCTTGAAAACATCTGCAAAAAAATGCTCGACAGCGGCGAACCGAGCTGCGATGTCGCGCTCTACTGCTTAAAATATATCGAGGCCGCGCTCATCGCGATGACCGAATTCGCCCTGAATGAATACGGCGAACTGCCGCTCGTCTATGCGGGCGGGGTGATGTCCGACTCGATAATAAGAGAATCTGTCAGAAAAAAATTCAGCGCTGAGTTTGCCGAGCCCGCCTTTTCGGCCGATAACGCCGCGGGGCTCGCGGTTTATGCTTATATAAAGGACTGTTTTGATTGAGCTCGATTTTAACCGTTTCTCAGATAAATTCATATATCGCCCTGAAATTCAAGAACGACCCCAAGTTCAGGGGCATCGCCGTCAAGGGCGAGATCTCCGACCTCTCGCTCAACCGAAACGGGCATATCTTCTTCACGCTCTCCGACGGTTCGTCGAATATCCGCGCGATAATGTTTGCGGGCAGCGCCGCAAATCTGAGGTTTTTGCCGAGCGTCGGAATGTCGGTGATAGCCTACGGCTCGGTCGAGGTCTATGAGCGCGACGGCTCGTACAGAATAATCGTCGGCCAGCTTATCGAGGACGGCTCGGGCAGGTCGCTCGACGCCCTTGCAAAACTGAAACAAAAGCTTGACGCTCTCGGGGTGTTCTCCGCGCCGAAAAAGCCGATACCGCGCTATCCCTCAAAAATCGCGGTGGTGACGTCGCCGACGGGTGCGGCGCTTCAGGATATTAAAAATATCGTCTCACGAAGATACCCTGTCGCCGAGCTTTCGGTTTTCCCGACGGCTGTTCAGGGCGCCGAGGCGGTCAGCGGAATAGTTTCTGCCCTCACAAGCGCCGACCGAAGCGGCTCAGACGTCATAATCCTGACTCGCGGCGGCGGCTCTTCCGAAGATCTATCCGCCTTTAACGCCGAGCAGGTCGTGCTTGCGGTTTATAACTGCTCGACCCCGATCATTTCGGCCATCGGCCATGAGATCGACTGGTCGCTTTGCGACCTTGCCGCCGATTTGCGTGCCCCGACGCCCTCGGGCGCTGCCGAGCTCGCCACCCCCGACATAAAAGACATGTCCGCCGAGCTTGACGGCTTCAAGGCTCTGATATCGCAATACACCGCTTCAAAGCTCAGCAGGTGCAAAGAGCGCCTCGAACGGTTTGAATACGCGCTTTCGGCGATGTCTGTCGGCGAGAAGATATCTCACCGCCTGAGCGAGCTTGAATCGATTCGTGAGAACATAAAAAGGCAGGCCGCACACAAATATGAGGTCTCGCGGCTCGGGCTTGAAAGCATCGCCGAGATTCTTGACAGCCTAAACCCCGAAAACGTTCTTTCAAGGGGCTATGCCCTTGTATATAAAGACAGCGACGTCATCGAGGAAGCCTCGGGGCTTTCGGTCGGCGACGGAATCAGAATAACCCTGCGCGACGGCAGCGTCGGCGCGGAAGTAAAAGAGATAAGAGGACGAAAATGAACTACGAAGAAACAATCAAACGCCTTCGCGAGATATGCGACAAGCTTCGCGACGAAAACACCACTCTCGACGAGACCGCAAAGCTTTACAAAGAGGGTATCGGGCTCTGCGACAGCTGCAAAAAAATGCTCGACGGCTACATGAGCGCTCTCAGCGGGGGAAAAGCCGATGAATAAAGCCTTTTCCGAGGAAATAGCCCTTGAGGCCGAGAAGATAAACCGCTGCCTCGAAGAATGTAAATTTCTTGAAATCGCCGAAAACTCCCCTTGGGAGCGGGTTCTTGAGGCCGAAAAATACGCCCTCTCAGCGGGCGGAAAGAGAATACGCCCAGTTCTGGCGATTGAATTCTACAAGCTTTTCAGCGGCGAAAAAAACGTTCCCGACTATGTTTACAGCGCCGCGTGCGCCCTCGAAATGACCCACACGTTCTCGCTTATCCACGACGACATGCCCGAGATGGACGACGACGACCTTCGCAGGGGCAAGCCCGCCACCCATGTTAAATTCGGCGCGGCAATCGGCCTTCTTTCGGGCGACGGCCTCGCGATACTTCCCTATGAGCTTCTCTCATCGCTCGCCCTCGATTCAAAAATCAGCGCCGAAACCGCGGTAAAGCTCATAAAAATCCTTTCCGAGAGCGCGGGCAACCGCGGAATGATCGCGGGTCAGGTGCTCGACTTGTGGTCGGAGGAGCGCTCAGACGGCGTCGACTGCGCTTTTCTGCGAAAAATGTCAGATTTAAAGACGGGCCGAATGCTTCGGGCATCATGCGTTTTCGGGGCTGTCCTTGCGGGTGCCGATGATGAAAAGCTCAAAAGCGCCGAGGTCTATGCCGAAAAGGTCGGCCTCGCGTTCCAAATCGTCGATGATGTTCTTGATGTGACCTCGACCGCCGAAGCCCTCGGCAAGCCGATCGGCAGCGATAGCGAGAGAAAAAAGCTTACCTTTGCCGATGCCCTCGGAATCGACGGCGCAATTAAAGAAGCCGAAAAGCTCAGCAAAGAGGCGTCAGACGAACTTGAAAAATATTCGGGAAGCGAGCTCCTGCGCGAATTTGCGATATCGCTCGCCAAAAGAAAAAAATAATCCGAAAAGAAAGTGATGAAATGAAGTACAAGCTGCTTTCGAGGCTTGACCTGCCGCAGGATATAAAAAAGCTTTCTCTGAATCAGGAGGAGGAGCTTTGCCGCGAGCTCAGGCAGAAGATAATCGAGACGGTCGCGAAAAACGGCGGGCATTTAAGCTCGAACCTCGGCGCCGTCGAACTCACCGTGGCAATACATAGGGTGTTCGACTCGCCGAAGGACAAGATCGTCTTTGACGTCGGCCACCAAAGCTATGCCCACAAGCTTCTCACGGGACGTTACGGCGAGTTTCACACTCTTCGGAAAAAGGACGGTATTTCCGGCTTCACTCGGCCGTCCGAGTCTGAGCACGACGCCTGCGTCAGCGGCCATAGCTCTAACTCGATTTCAATAGCCCTCGGAATGGCCAAGGCGATGAAGCTTTCGGGCGATAATCACCACGCGGTCGCGGTGATAGGCGACGGCGCGTTTACGGGCGGGCTTGCCTTTGAGGGCCTCAATAACGCGGGCAGCAGCGACACAAATATCATCGTCATTCTCAACTACAACGAAATGTCGATTTCCAAAAATATCGGCGGAATCGCGACGTATCTTTCCGAGCTGAGGATGCAGCATAACTATAAACGCTTTAAAACGGGCGCGAAAAAGGTTCTCGGGGCGATACCCGTTCTCGGTCAGGGCATCGAAAAGGTGATAAGCGCCTCGAAAGACGGCCTAAAGGAGAAGCTTCTTCATAGCACGATGTTTGAGGACTTCGGCTTTGAGTTTGTCGGCCCTGTCGACGGCCATAACCTTGAAAAGCTCGAGGCGGCCCTGCGCTCTGCAAAAGAGATGAACTGCCCCGTGCTGGTTCAGGTCAACACCGTAAAGGGCAAAGGCTATGCCCCTGCCGAGGCCCAGCCAGGCGAATATCACGGCGTCAGCGGCTTCAACGTCGAAACGGGCGAAAAACCCGCCGTTTCAAGCACATACCCCGACATCTTCGGAATGGAGCTTGCAAGGCTCGCGACGGCCGACGAGAGAATCGTCGCGATAACCGCCGCGATGAAATACGGCACGGGCCTCAACCACTTCACGGGCATTTTGAAGAGCCGTCTGTTCGATGTCGGCATCGCCGAGGAGCACGCGGTCTCGTTCGCCGCTGGGCTCGCCGCGATGGGCCGAATCCCCGTCTTTTCGGTGTATTCTTCGTTCCTCCAGCGCTCTTATGACGAGCTTATCCACGATATCTCGATTCCGAATCTTCACGCCGTTATCGCGATTTGCAACGCGGGAATCGTCGGCGAGGACGGCGAGACCCATCAGGGAATTTTTGACATTTCATTCCTCACGACCATTCCGAATGTGACGATATACTCGCCCTCAAGCTTCAAAGAGCTCAAAGAATGCCTTGGCAAGGCGCTTTACGACGACAGCGGCCTTGTCTGCGTGAGGTTCCCCAAGGGCAGCGAAGAAAAAGACCTCGCCCTTCCCGACTTTGAATCCTTCGGAAGCGGCGAGACCCTTGCGGTGTCCTACGGGCGGCTCTCCGCGAACGCCCATAAGGCCGCGAAGAGCGCAGGCGCCGACTTCTTAAAGCTGACAAGGGTATTCCCTTTACAAGACGCCGATATAGAAATAATCAAGCGCTACCGCCGAGTCGTGGTCTTTGAAGAGGTCTCACGGGCGGGCGGAATCGGCGAGAAAATAAGGCTTATCGCGCCTCAGACCGAGGTCGTCGCGATTGACGGCTTCGTCCCTGCGATGACACCTTGTCAAGCTTTTGAGCTTTACGGTTTGTCTGTCGAGGCGATGACCGAAAAGCTCCTTGAAAACAAATGAGCCGCCTTGACAGAGCGGCGGTCGACAGGGGAATAGCCAAAAGCCGCGAACGTGCAAAGGAGTACATCGCCGAGGGGCGAGTATTCGTCAACGGCAAAGCGGTCACAAAGCCCTCGGCAGAGGTTTCCGACAGCGATGAAATCACCCTTTCGGGCGAGGAAATGAGGTACGTCGGCCGCGGCGGGCTCAAGCTTGAAAAAGCGCTCAACGAGTTTAAAATCGACGTTTCGGGGCTCACCTGCCTCGATATCGGCGCCTCGACGGGCGGCTTCACCGACTGCCTTTTGCAGAACGGCGCAAAAAGGGTCTATGCCGCCGATGTCGGCCACGGCCAGCTCGCCGAAAAGCTTCGCGCCGACGACCGCGTTGTATGCTCAGAGGGTGTAAACGTCAAAGACTTTACAGCCGAAACTTTCCCTGAGCCCGTTGATTTCATCTGCGCCGACCTCTCGTTCATCTCCGCGCGTTTTGCCGCAGATGCCGCCGCGCTGCTTCTTCGCGAGGGCTGCTCAGCGGTGATACTCATAAAGCCTCAGTTCGAGGCGGGCCGAAAGAACATCGGCAAAAACGGCGTCGTGAAAGACCCGAAAGCCCACGCCGAAGTCATCGAGTCGCTCGTCGGCTACTTCAACTCAATCGGGCTGACGGTCTGCGGGCTCGCGGTCTCGCCGATAAAGGGCGGCGACGGCAACACCGAGTACCTCGCGCACCTCAAAAAACAGGAAAACATCGCCGAATTTGCCATAGATTTCAAGAAATTCTGCCTCAACGCTCTGAAAGGATAAAGCATGAAAGTTTTCATCTACCCGAATTTTGAAAAAACGCACTCGCGCTCCTGCACCGAGAGCGCCTGCAAAATCCTCGCCTCGTTGGGCTGCGAGATTCTCATGCCCGAGGCCAAAAGGCGCGATTTTTCCTTTGACGGCGTAATTTTCTGCGATGTCTCCGAGGCGGTTTCCTCCTGCGATCTGATGATATCGGTCGGCGGCGACGGCACGATATTAAAATGCGCGAAGCTTGCGGCTCGGCAGGGCAAAAAGCTTCTCGGCATCAACTGCGGGCGGCTCGGGTTCATGGCCACTCTCGAACGCACCGAGCTTTCGCTGCTCGAGCGGCTTATATCGGGCGATTACCGCACCGACGAGCGCATGATGCTCGAGGCCGAGATAACCTATTCCGACGGCAGAAAGGAGTCGCACCTTGCCCTAAACGAGGCCGTTTTATCGGGCGGCTACGGCACAATCCGTGATTTCACGGTTCTTGCCGACGGCATCACCGTTTCATCTCTTCGGGCGGACGGGCTCATCTTCTCGACCCCGACGGGAGCCTCGGCATATTCTCTTTCGGCGGGCGGCCCGCTTATCGAGCCATCGCTCGATTGCATCGAATTCACCCAGATCTGCCCCCATTCTCTTTTCGCGAGGTCTATGCTCTTCTCGCCCGAGACCGAGCTTGAGGTCAGATATAAGGCCGACGGCAGCGCCGCATCGCTGAGCGTCGACGGCCAGAAGCCGATAATTCTAAACGAAAACGACAGGCTTATAATAAGGCAGGCCGAACAGCGGCTCATGCTTATAGATATAAGAGGCGGAAGCTATTTCAGGGCGGTAAATTCAAAGCTTATGCAGCCCGCGAAGCCCGCTGAAAACGATTAAGGGAGAGACAAAAATGAAAAACGACAGAAAAAAGGCAATTCTTGACATCGTGAGCCACTACGAGGTCGACACTCAGGAGACGCTGCAGGCGCTTTTGCTCGAGCGCGGGTTCTCGGTCACTCAGGCGACCGTTTCGAGAGATATAAAACAGCTCTCGCTTGTAAAGACTATGAGTGAGAGCGGAAGCTATAAATATTCGCTGCCGAGGGGAGAATACGATGGCGGCTCGCGCTCGGGTCTGATGAGGTTTTTTGCCGATGCCGTCTACGCGGTCGACAGGGGAATGAACACCGTTGTTATCCACTGCCACTCGGGAATGGCCAACGCCGTCTGCGCAAGGCTTGACAACGCGGGCTACGGCGACATCGTCGGAACGCTCGCGGGCGACGACACGATTTTTGTCCTGATGCGCACCGAAGATGACGCGTTGAAAATGCTCCGCGAGCTTGAAAAGCTGATTTGATTTTTTGAAGGGAAGTCTGTCCGATGCTGAGAGAACTCCACATCGAAAACCTCGCCGTCATCGAGAATGCGACGATAACCCTCGGCCCGAATTTAAACGTTTTCACGGGTGAAACGGGCGCGGGCAAGTCTATTCTCATCGGCGGAATAAACGCCGTTTTGGGCCGAAGGGTCTCGCGCGATATTGTCCGCGCAGGGGCTGAAAAGGCATATGTAAGCGCGGTTTTCGACGGCGTTCCCGACGATGTGAACCAAAAGCTTGCCGAGATCGGGATCGAGCCCGAGGACGAGCTTATAATTTCCCGCGAGATTTCTGCCGACGGCAAGGGCACCGCAAGAATAAATTCCCGCGCAGTAAGCGTCTCCTCGCTGCGCGACATCGGCGACTTTTTGGTGAACATTCACGGCCAGCACGACAGCCAGATCCTTCTTGACCCGCTCAAACACCTCGATATTCTTGACAGCTTCGGTCAAACCGACGAGGTTTTAAGCGATTACCGCGAATCTTTCAAAGAGCTCCAGTCTGTCGCGAGGCAGATATCCGCGCTCCGTCAGTCAGAGCGCGAAAAAGAGCGCAGAACGGCTTATCTGAAATCAATTGTAGACGACATCGGCCCGCTGAATCTTGAACAGGGCGAGGACGACGAGGTCGAGCGAAAATTCAACCTTATCGATAACGCGGTCGAGCTTTCGGCGGCGATAAAATCCGCGGTTTCGCTATTAAGCGGCGGCGATGAGGGCGGCGGCGCGGGCGAACTTATTTCCGACGCCTCGGCCGAGATCTCGGGCAACGAAGAGCTCATGCCCCAACTTAAACCGCTTTATGAGCGCCTCAGCTCCGCGGGGATAGAGATAGCCGACATTTCCGACGAGCTTTCACGGCTCGCAGAATCGCTTGATATCGACGCTTCCGAATACGGCCGCCTCTCCGAGCGAAGGGACGAGCTTGCCCGCATAAAGCGCCGATACGGCCCCGAGCTTTCCGACGTCATAAAGCTATATGAAGACTCCGCCGAAGAGCTTGAAAAGCTCAGCGGCTCAGAGCTTGAGCTTGAAAACCTCTCAAAGAAAAAGGACGCCCTTTTGGCGACGGTCACGAAAAAGGCCGAAAGCCTCAGCAAGCTTCGGGCCGAGGCCTCAAAAAAATTCAAGAGCGAGGTCGAGGGCGAACTCAGGTTTCTGAACATGCCCGACGTGAGAATCGAGGTCAGCAACACCAAAGGAAAGCTCACCCACAACGGCATGGACAGCGTTGAATTCCTGATCTCGGCCAACCGCGGCGAAGAACCCAAGCCCCTCGCGAAGATAGCCTCGGGCGGCGAGCTTTCGCGAATAATGCTTGCGCTGAAAAGCGTTCTTGCCGACCGCGACGGAATACCCACCCTGATCTTTGACGAGATTGACTCGGGCGTAAGCGGCCGCGCGGCTCAGAAAATCGGCGTCAAGCTTCGCGAGATTTCCCGCAAGCGCCAAGTCATATGCGTCACCCACCTTGCCCAGCTCGCGATAGTCGGCGACGACCATATACTTATAGAAAAACAAACGGGCGATGAGCGCACCGTGACCGAGATAAAGCCGCTCGATTTTGAAGGCAGAAAGCTTGAGATCGCTCGAATTCTCGGCGGCGACAACATCACCGAAACCGTACTTAAGGACGCGGAGGAGCAGCTTCTTTCCGCGCAAAGAGGGGAGCAGTCATTATGATTCTTGTATTTTTGGCCAACGGATTTGAAGAGATTGAGGCGCTGACGCCTGTCGACTGCCTCAGAAGATGTGAAAAAGAGGTCAGGACCGTCGGCGTCGGCAACCGAGTTGTCGTCGGCTCTCACGGAATCAAGACCGTTTGCGACCTTGACGATTTTGAGGTCATTCCCGACAAAAGCATTGAAATGATAATTCTTCCCGGGGGAATGCCGGGCACCCTGAACCTTGAAAAGAGCGAAACGGTTCAGAGCATGATAGACTACTGCGTTGAAAATGACCTGCCTATCGCCGCAATATGCGCCGCGCCGTCGATTCTCGGCCACAAGGGCATTTTAAAGGGCAAAAAGGCGACCTGCTATGTCGGCTTTGAAGATCAGCTCATCGGGGCCGAGGTCATCACCGACCGCCCATGCGTCACCGACGGCAATATAATAACTGCCTGCGGAATGGGCAATGCGCTTGATTTTTCCTGCGCGATAGTTGAGAAGCTGATTTCAAAAGAGCGCGCCGAAACGCTGCTGAAAGCGCTCAACAAAAAGTAATATCCGAAAGGACTTCATTATGAACGACGATGTATTCGATAAATTCCTCTATGACATGGTCAACAACAAAAACGCCGACCGTTCGCCCGTCGCAACCGAGGAAAGCGGCGTCGACGACATGACCAAAATCAACGGGGAGAGCCTTAATTTCACCGACGAAAGCGATGAGCCGAGCGTCAGCGAAAAGACGATTCGCTTCACCGACGGCGACGTCACAAAGATGGTTTCCGCCATCAAGAACAGCGGGGACACCCAAAAAGTTCCCGAGCCCAAGCCAAGAAAAAAGAAGGTCAGAAAGGCCAACTACACCGCATACGGCGGGCTTGTTCTCGCGACGATCGTTCTCTGCGCCTCGATAGTTATTTCTCTCTTTGTGATAGTTGTCGGCCGCGATTTTCTCGGCATCGACACCAACGACAACGGCTTCACGCTTTACATCGAGAGCGGGTCGGATATCGAGTCGATAGCCGATCTTCTCGTTGAAAACGGCATAATCGAATATCCCGAGGTCTTTGTCAGGTTCGCGAGGTTCAGGCTCGGCGCCGACGGCATGATCTACCCCGGAGACATCGACGTCAAGCCCTCGATGAGCTATGCCGACCTTATCGATTCTCTTTCCGAGATGAGAGAGGCCCACAAGACCATCACCGTGACGATACCCGAGGGCTATACTATCGACGCCGCCGCGAAGCTTCTGGAAGAGAGCGGTGTCTGCTCTGCCGATGAATTCATATTCGCGTTCAACACCAACGTCTACGGCTTTGACTTCGAGACCTATGTAAGCTCTTCGAGCCTGAAATACTACAAATACGAGGGCTATCTCTTCCCCGACACCTACGAATTCTATGAGGGAGATTCGGTTTACAACATCGCCAAGAAGATAAAAGAGCGCACCGATGAAATCCTCAACGCCGATGTTATCCGCCGCTGCAACGAGTTAGGCTATACCCTCGACCAGATAGTCACGCTTGCGTCTATATTAGAGCTTGAATCTGGCAGAGAATCCGAGATGAAAGAGATCGCGGGCGTATTCTACAACAGGCTTTCAAACCCTGCCGAGTACCCGAGGCTCCAGTCCGACACCACGAGCAGGTATATTGAGAACGTCATCAAGGCCGATTCAACCGTCGCGTATCAGGAGATGTACGACGCCTATGACACCTACGTCTGCGTCGGCCTGCCCGTCGGCGCTATCTGCAACCCGGGCAAAGCCGCCATCGACGCCGCGCTCTACCCCAACACCAACAGCTATTACTACTTCTGCTCAAGCCCCGAAACGGGCGAGTTCTACTACGCCGAGACCTACGACGAGCACCTCGAAAACATTGAAACAGCAGGGCTCGAAGTATGAAGCCCGAAGTCCTTTCACCCGCGGGCGATTTTGAGTGTTTAAAAGCCGCCCTGATGTTCGGCGCTGATGCCGTATATCTCGCGAAAAAAAACTTCGGAATGAGGGCCGCGCCGAATAATTTCACCCAAGACGAGCTTGTTGAGGCCTGCCGCCTTGCCCATGAAAAGCAAAAGCGTGTATACCTCACCTGCAACACTCTGCCCCACAACCGCGAGCTCTCCTCCCTCGAGGCTTTCGCGAAAGAAGCTGCCGAGGCGGGCGTCGACGCGTTTATTGTCAGCGATATCGGCGTGATGTCCCTGCTGAAAAAATACGCCCCCGATATCGAGCTTCACATCTCGACCCAAGCGGGAGCGGTCAACTATTCCTCGGCCTGCGAGTTTTACAAAATGGGCGCAAAGCGTGTCGTTCTTGCGAGGGAGCTCACCCTCGGTGAGATCCGCGAGATTCGCGACAAAACCCCGCCCGAGCTTGAAATCGAGGCATTTGTCCACGGCGCGATGTGCGTTTCCTTCTCCGGCCGATGCCTGATTTCCCAATATCTTACAGGTCGAGACGCCAACAGGGGAGAGTGCGCCCAGCCCTGCCGATGGAGCTATTCGCTGATGGAGCAGACCCGCGAGGGCGAATATTTCCCGATTGCCGAGGCTGACGGCGGCGCCTATATCCTCAACTCAAAAGACCTCTGCATGATTAGGCACCTCGGCCTTTTGGCCGACGCTGGCGTTTCAAGCTTCAAAATCGAGGGCCGCGCGAAGTCGTCATATTACGTCTCGGTGATAACCAACGCCTACCGCGCCGCAGTCGACAGTCTCGGCGGGCCGCTTCCCGAATGGGTCGCCGAGGAAACTGAGAAGGTCTCTCACCGCGAATACTGCACGGGCTTTTATTTCGGCGAGGGCGATAAAATGCAGAACACCCGCGACGGCGGCTATGTCCGAAGCTATGACGTCGCCGCGGTCGTCGAAAGCTCAGACGGCGAATATCTAACCGTTTTAGAGAGAAACAGGTTCTTCAAAGGCGAGCACCTTGAAATATTAGAGCCCTCAAAGCCCCCGCGAGAGCTCATCGCCGACGAAATCACCGACCTCAGCGGCGAGCCCGTCGAATCAGCCAACCGCGCCGCCGAGCACTATAAAATAAAATCCCCGCTGAAGCTTTCGGCGGGAACTATACTTCGCATGAAAAATCAAAGATAGGAGGATTCATATGTATCCTGTACTTTTAAAAGCTCCGCTAAAAGACTACATCTGGGGCGGTCAGAGGCTGAAAAACGAATACGGCTTTGAAACCGACCTCGAAAAGGTCTCCGAGGCATGGGTTCTTTCCTGCCACAAAGACGGCGAGTGCGTCATCGAAAACGGCGAGCTCAGCGGCAAGACCCTCACCGAGGCATTAAAAATCTGGGGCGATGCCGCCATCGGCGAGCGCGCCGCGAAATTCCCTTATTTCCCGCTCCTGATAAAGCTCATCGACGCCTGCGACAGGCTTTCGCTTCAGGTCCATCCCGACGACGAATACGCCATGCGTGTCGAGGGCGAGTTCGGCAAGACCGAAATGTGGTATGTCGTCGACTGCGACGAGGGCGCAAGCCTCATCTACGGCCTCACGAAGAGAATAGACAAGGCCGAATTCGAGCGCAGAATCCGCGACAACACGATTGAAGAGGTCTGCAACTTTGTGCCCGTCAAAAAGGGCGATGTCTTCTTCATTCCTGCGGGAACTCTCCACGCCATCGGCAAGGGTATCCTCATCGCCGAGGTCCAGCAGAATTCCAACACTACATACCGCGTCTCCGACTACGGCCGCCTCGGTGCCGACGGCAAGCCGCGAGCTCTTCATATCGATAAGGCTGTCGATGTCACCAAGACCGAGCCGCCCACGATGCCCTACGGCGCTGTCGGAAATATTCTCACCTACGGCGATTCCGAGGTCAGGCTTCTGGCCGAGTGCCCGCTTTTCACTGCCGAGGCTCTGAACCTCAGCGGCGAATTCACAATTCAAAGCGACGGCTTTGTCTCCGCGGTGGTTCTTTCGGGCGAGGCGGCGGCCTCATGGGTCGGCGGCAGCGTCGAAATGAAAAAGGGTTCAAGCCTCTTCATTCCCGCAGGCGTGAAGACCGTTTTAAGCGGCAGGGCGGAGGTTCTTTTGAGCCGAGTTTAAAAAAATTTCCGAAAGGGCTTGATTTTTTAATTCGGTTGTGTTATAATCAACTTCGCTGTCCGAAAGGGCGGCGAGCTATGGTGGATATAGCGTAGTTGGTTAACGCGTCAGATTGTGGTTCTGAAGACCGTCGGTTCGAGTCCGACTATCCACCCCACAAGCGGCATTTTCTGCGGAAGATGCCGTTTTTATTTTTAAAAATGTAACCCCGCCCCTTGAAAATTGCGTCATAATAAGTAGAATATAAACAGGGGGTGAGCCGCTTGGAAGATCGCGAAATTATAAATCTTTATTTTTCCCGCGATGAGTCCGCGATTTCCGCGACAGATTCAAAATACGGCGCCCTCTGCCGAAAGATAATAAAGAATATCCTTTCCTCCGACCACGACGCCGAGGAATGCCTCAACGACCTTTACCTCTCGATCTGGAATAAAATCCCGCCGACCGTCCCCGACAATCTGAGAAACTACCTCTGCAAGTCGGCGCGAAACGCCGCCCTCTCGATGCTCCGAAAAAACTCCGCCCTAAAGCGCGGCAGGGAATACGAAATATCCCTTGAAGAATTGGGCGAGCTTTTGCAAACCGATTTTCCGCCCGATTCCGCTCTCGAAGAGGAAATAAACGCCTTTTTGGGGCTTCTTGAGCCGCCGACGCGCCGGGTATTTGTCAGGCGCTACTGGTTCTTCGACTCAATAAAAGAGATCTCTGCCTCAAGCGGCTTCGGCGAGAGCAAGGTCAAGCAGATGCTTAAGCGCACTCGCGAAAAGCTCAGAAAATATCTCACCGAAAGGGGAGTGAAGCTATGAAAATATCAGATGCCCTCGGCAATATCGACGACATTTATTTAAGCGAAGCCCTCGGCCCCGCGCCAAGGCCGAAAAGCCATAGAAGCTTTAAAATCGCCGCTCTTGCCGCCTGCCTTGTCTTGGCGATAGGCTCGGCAATTTTCCTGCGGCTCTTCAACGCTCCCGAAAAATTCACCCCGATATCCTACGAAGAGGCCTGCGAATATAAGCCCTGCGCCGAAATTATTCCGATGCTGCTCTCCGACGGCTATACCCTCGACGGTGAAATCGGCATCAGCGGCAAAAATGTCATCAGCGCCGAATTTTCCGCCAACGACGGCTCGACGGGTCTGAGCGTCACCTTTGCCGACAGCAGCTACTTCGGCGACGTCATCAGAAACATAATAATCATCGAGGGCAACACCTGCCGTTACTATGCCGATTTCGGCGACAGCGTCGTGATGTATTCACTCGACACCGTTGATTTCACCGAGCTCGAAAAAATCTACCGCACCTTCGCCACAGCAAGGCCCGAGAAAGGAGCGCTTTAAATGGGAAACCCCGTTCTTGAAACCGTCCTGAAGCTATGCTTCGTCTTTCTGATAGTTCTTCTTGTTGTCATCGGCGGCGCGCTGATTATCAACAAGCTCATAAAAAAAGCCCGCCCCGAAAAAGAGCGCCCCGATCTGCCCATCTTCAAAAAGCTTTTCAAGATTTTGTCCGCCGTGATATTCATAGCTGTCCTTGCCTTCGCGATTAGGTATCTTTCGGGCATCGTCTACAGGGCCAACCACCCGATAATCTCGATAATCCGAATGGACATCTCAACCAGCGAGCGTTTTTCGGGCGAGCCCTATCACGACGAGCGAATCATGGCCGTCACCTCGACTTCATGGTTCACCCCGAAGAAGGTTCGCGATGAGCTCAACGAGTTCAGCAAGTGGTATCACGACGTAGACAACGAGCTTTACAACAACTACGTCGCGCCGTATGACATCAGGGTTTTCGGTGAGGTCAAAGACGGCAAAACCACGATCCGCTTTGAGGGCTATGTCACAACGCCCGACGGCGAAACGGTCGACTATAAAAACGAGCGAACATTCGACATCGAGTTTTCCGACAAAAGCGACCTTTTCAACTGAACAAAAAAGAGGGGAGCACCGCTCCCCTTAATTTTATACAAAAACGCCCTTTCGCCGCTTGATCTGCCGAATATCCTCGCCGATGAACCTAAGCGTATAGAACATTCCCGTTATCCGCGATATAATCCTGTCGTCATATTTTTTTGATAGCTCTTCAAGCGAAAGGTTCGAGCTCACGATGGTCGGTTTACCCATATTCAGCCGCGAGTTGATGATGTTATATACCGCCGACTGGTTGAACGGCGTCTGAAATTCGCTGCCGAGGTCGTCAAGAATCGCAAGGTCCGCGCTGAGAAGAACCCCGAGGGTGTCGCCCTCAGAGCGCCCGAAGTGCTCGTTTTCAATCTCGCGAAGATAATTCTGAATCGAGTCAAAAGCAACGCTGAACCCCCGATTCAAAAGCTCTCTCGCGATGCAGCCCGACAGAAAAGTCTTTCCGAGGCCCGTCCCGCCGTAGAAGAACAGCCCGACAGAATTCTCCGAAAAGTTTTTCGCATAGCTTATGCAGAATCTGAGGTTCTCGGCCATTTTTTCTCTTGCATTGAATTTCGCGCCCTTATATTCAAAGCTCTCGGGGTAGTAATCAAGGTCGAAATCCGCAAAGCCCGAAAGCTTTATCCTGCACATTTCGTTGAGTTTTTCCACCGCGAATTTATCAAGAAGCGCGGTCACGCATTCGCAGCGATTTCCGCCGCAAACGCCCGTATCCATGCACTTTTGGCAGCTGTATTTGACTTCAAGATAATCCTCGGGCAGCGAGTGCTTTTTCAAGAGTTTCTTAAGCTCGCCCTGCTGAGCGATATTTTTGTCCCTGATTTTCTCGATGGCCGCACGAACGTCGCCGCCCTTTGAAAGAATCACTTCCGCGAGCCTGTCCTTTGTCGAGAGTATCTCGGAATAAACCCCGTAGATATCGGGAAAGCTTATTCTGACCTCTTCAACTCTTGCCTCGTGAAGCGATATCGCGGCCTCGCGGCGCCTGTCGAGCTCATCATAAGCCGATTTAATTACTTCATTTGAATAGTTCATGTCGTCTCCTCAGTCCCGAGCGTAAATCTGTCGAATTCGTCAAGGTCAAAGCTTCTCTCGGTCTTTGCCGCTGTCGGTTTTCTCTCCGAAAGCGCCGCCTCAACGGTTCCGATGTTTTTCTCGTGCCATGATTTCAGAATTTTGTCGATATACGCGAATGAAATCTTGTTGGTCGCGTCGGTGCAGCGCTCCCTCGCGAGCGAGATCATATCCACCCCGAAGCCCATGTCTCTCCACTCGTTTATCAAATTCTTCTGCTTCTGCGAAAGCTTGACGTCGATGCCGAAATCCCGTTTTATCTGCGATTCAAAGCTATGCCGTTCCCTCATTCTCTCGAATTCCGCCTCGATATCTTTAAAACCGACAATGCCCTTTTCAAAAAGGCTCTTCGCGACGGTCTCATAATATCTTGCCGATGTCTTTTCAAGCTCGGCGCAGTAGCCGAGAATCAGCACCACCGATTCCTCGTCGAAGCCGTAGTAGTCGGTGAGGTTTATAAGCGTCTCCCTGTCGGCGTGCTTAAGAATCCTCCCGAGGGTGGTCTCCGCTTCGTCAAAAAGTTCCCGAAGCTTCGGGCTGTTCTGAATCATCTCGGCCATATCCTTCGGTGTATATCGCGAGTGAACCACCTTTGTAACTGTCTCTTCAGATGCTTTTTCCGCGATTTCTTCCCGAGCGCCCGCTTCCGAGCCGCTAATGACCCCGAGCTCGCGCCAGAACATCACGGCTTCTTCAAGCTCTGATTTTTTAATTCCCGTCGCCGAAATTATTTTTTCCTCGTCGGGCGAATCCTCACAAGATGCCAAATACAGAAAAAGCTTCAGCGCGGGGCCGCTCGCGAGCTTAAGATAGCTGTCGACAAGGGCGCAGGGCACCTGAAAATATCTTTTCCAACTTCCCCCGTTAAGCTTAAGTGACAAGGTTTTCGCCTCCCGAAAAATACTCTGATATAAATATAGCACACCTGCCCGATTTTTTCAAGCCTGTCGAAAAATAAACGAAATATTTCTCCCGTCCGACCCTCGCGATGGGAATTCCGCAATATTTAGAAAAAATCTATTGTAATTTTCAACAAGTTGTGGTATAATATTTCCATACAGTGGCTTTGCCGAGTTCGCGTGTAAGTCGACGGGCAGGTTCAGCTGAATAGAGGAGTGTTATACAATGAAAAAATTTTTATCAATCGCTATCGCGGCAATCTGTCTTTTCACGATGGTAATATTTGTAAGCTGCGGTAAAGAAGCAGACAGTGAGGACGTCGCGGCCCTTTCAAACGAGATTTTTGAAGGTCTTGAAAGCGATTTCAACACCGCCGTGTCAATTCTCGCAAATCAGGCGTGCAAGCCCGTTGATTATTCCGACGGTGTCGACAAAAACGGCAATCTTCTTGAGATCGACGGCGGCTGGTATATCCCGCTTGTGGAGGAATATGACACCGCCGATGAGATCAACGCTGTTTTAAAGAGGGTTTATACCGAGCAAAAATGCGGCGCTCTGTCTTCAAAGCTTTTCGGCGAGGGCGGCAGGCTCAAAGAAATCGACGGTGCGCTTTATTGCGAAGCGGGCGACATAGTTTATACACCGTTCAACCTGCCTTTTGAAAGCGAAAGCAAGGTCAGCGACACCGAAATACTTGCAAAAACATCAGTGACCTACGATTCGGGCGATGTTCCGTTTGAGATCACTTTCAAAAACGAGAACGGGGACTGGAGAATCGATAAACTTACCGAGGACGGCCGTGAGGTTGACTATTGACATATACTTAACCCGCTCCCGATCAGCAAAATAACTGTTTAATAAAATACGCCGTATCATCGGCGAAATAAAGAAAGGAAATATTCAGATGAACGTTATCGAACTTACACGCGAACTCGGCAAGGCCATTCAGGCCGACCCCGCATATGCTGCCTATAACGCCGCGAGGCAGAAGAATGACGCCGACGAAGAGCTTCAGAAGCTTATCGGCGAATTCAACATGGGCAGAATGCAGCTCAACCGCGAGATGTCAAAGACCGACAAGGATCAGGACAAGATCGCCGAGATGAACCTTAAGATCCGCGAGCTCTACGGCAAGATCATGGAGAACCCGAACATGGTCGCCTTCAACGAGGCGAAGTCCGACTTCGACGACTTAATGATCCGCGTCAACGGAATTTTGCAGCTTTGCGCCAACGGTCAGGATCCCGAGACCTGCGAGCCGTCAAACTGCACGGGAAGCTGCTCAACCTGCGGCGGCTGCCACTGAATCACAAACATCAAGGGGTGAATGAACTTGGCACTTCTGCTCAAGGACATTGATATGTCAAGGCTGTCTCAGGGAATGAGGCAGTATGTTGAATTCAAGCGCGCTCACATGGATAAGATAGTCTTTTTCCGTCTCGGCGATTTTTACGAGATGTTTTTTGACGATGCCATCATCGCCTCAAATGTCTTAGAGCTCGTCCTGACAGGCAAGGACTGCGGCCTTTCCGAGCGTGCGCCGATGTGCGGCGTGCCTTTTCATGCCTGCGATATCTACATCAAAAAGCTGATAGAGAACGGCTATAACGTCGTAATATGCGAACAGATGGAGGACCCTGCCCAAGCCAAGAGCATCGTCAAGCGCGATGTCGTCAAGATAGTCACCCCGGGCACCCTCACCGACAGCACCATGCTCGACGAGGGCACAAACAACTGGCTCTGCTCGGTATACCTTGACGGCGGCGCCTATATCTGTATGGCAGACATGTCGACGGGCGAGGCCCACCTTTTCCGCATCGGCCAAAAAGACACCGAGCAGGAGATAATCAACTGCCTCTCCCGATTCAGCCCGACCGAGATACTCTGCCAGCCGCGGTTTTCCCTGCTTGAAAACGTTCTGAGGTTTATCGAGGTAAAGATGAAGACCAGCGTCAGCCGCCTCGAAGACAAGGACTTCGACCCGCTCTACCGTCGGGAGGATATTTTGAAGCAGTTTTCCGCCGATGATTACGAGAGCATCGGCATTTCCGAGGACGACCCCGCCCTATGCGCGGTTTCGGCGCTCTGCGGCTATATCTGCGACACCCAGCGTGTCGGCGTCGGAAGGTTTTCTTCCATCGAGTTTCACGACGGCGAGCAGGTCATGGACCTCGGCTATACCGCCCGCACGAACCTTGAAATCACCAAAACGATGCGCACGGGCGAGAAGCGCGGCTCGCTTCTCTGGGTTATTGACAAGACAAAAACCGCGATGGGTCGAAGAATGCTCCGCTCCTTTGTCGAGCAGCCGCTTTTGAGCCCCTACCGAATCATTCAGCGCCTCGACGCCGTTGAAGAGCTCACCGAATCGGGCGACGAGCTCGGCTTTTTAAGCGATTCTCTCGGCGGCGTATACGACATCGAGCGCCTCATGACCCGCGTCATGTATAAAACCGCCTCGCCGAACGATTTAAAATCCCTCTGCGCAACGGCTTCAAGACTTCCCGAGATAAAATCTCACCTCTCAACATTTAAATCTCAGCTTCTTGCCGAGTTAAATTACGAAATCTCTCCTCTTGAGGAGATAGCCGACCTCATCGGCAGGGCGATAGCCGACGACCCGCCCGTGTCATATAAAGACGGCGGCGTTATCCGCGACGGCTTCAACGACGAGCTGGACAAGCTTCGGGACATTAAAAATAACGGCGAGGGCATAATTCAGGAGATAGTTGAGCGCGAGCGTGAAAGAACGGGCATACGCAATCTCAAGGTCGGCTATAACCGCGTCTTCGGCTATTATATCGAGGTCACGCGCTCCTTCTACGACCTCGTCCCGAAGGACTATATCAGAAAGCAGACGCTTGCCAACGCCGAGCGCTTTGTCACCGAGGAGTTAAAGAACACCGAGGAGATGATACTCGGCGCGTCCGAAAAAATCGCCTCGCTCGAGGCCGATATCTTCGCCGAAGTGCGCGATTTCTGCGCCGAGCGCCTCGACGAGGTACAGCGCACCGCCGCCGCCCTCGCGACGGTCGACGTTCTGGTCTCGTTCGCGACCGTCGCGCTTGAAAACAACTACACCAAGCCCGAAATCGCAATCGACGGCATTATAAACATCAAAAACGGCCGCCACCCCGTTGTCGAGCTCACCCTCAAAGACGAGATATTCGTCCCGAACGACACTTATCTCGACCTGAGCTCCAACCGAATGGCGATAATTACAGGCCCGAACATGTCGGGCAAGTCTACATACATGCGTCAGGTCGCGCTCATCGTCCTGATGGCTCAGATCGGCTGCTTCGTTCCCGCCGACTACGCAAAAATCTCGGTGGTCGACAAAATCTTCACAAGGGTCGGCGCTTCCGACGACCTCACCGCGGGCCAATCTACCTTTATGGTCGAGATGAGCGAAGTCGCCGAAATCGTCAAAAACGCCACCAAAAACAGCCTTGTAATCCTTGACGAGGTCGGCAGGGGAACCTCTACCTACGACGGCATAAGCATCGCCCGAAGCGTCGCCGAGTACATCGCCGACCCGAAGCTTATCGGCTGTAAAACCCTCTTTGCGACGCATTATCACGAGCTCATTTCCCTTGAGGGCGAGGTTGACGGCGTCCTCAATTACAGCGTCGCGGTCAAAAGAAGCGGCGACGGCGTAAGATTCCTGCGAAAGATAGTGCGGGGCGGCGTCGATGAAAGCTACGGAATCGAAGTCGCAAAGCTTGCGGGCCTGCCGAATAAGCTGATAAACAGGGCAAAGGCAATTCTCAAAACGCTTGAGACAAAGCCCGCCGCGGTTTCTGCCGATGATTCCTCCGACCAGATCTCCTTTGACAGAATCAGCGAAAGCGACGCCCTCAACCGCCTGAAAAAGACAAATATCGACGAGCTCAGCGACACTGAGCTTCGCGAGCTCATCTCAGATATAATCAAAAACGTTTAAGGAGTTTACTATGGCCGAGATCCATCTTCTCGAAAAAAGGGTTTACGAGCTTATAGCTGCGGGCGAGGTCATCGAGCGCCCGTCGAGCGTTATCAAAGAGCTTCTTGAAAACGCCATCGACGCGGGCTCGACCGCCATAACCGTCGAGATTAAAAACGGCGGGCGAACCTATATGCGCG
The DNA here is from genome assembly GCA_947627455.1 of uncultured Clostridia bacterium. Taxonomy (GTDB): domain Bacteria; phylum Bacillota; class Clostridia; order Oscillospirales; family Ruminococcaceae; genus Faeciplasma. The sequence goes on from CANQWC010000001.1 coordinate 149,167, forward strand.
TCACCGACAACGGCTCGGGCATCGCCCATGAAGATATCCCCGTTGCCTTTTTGCGCCATGCGACCTCCAAGATACGCCGAAAAGACGACCTCTCCGCGATAACCACCCTCGGCTTCAGGGGCGAGGCGCTGGCCTCAATATGCGCTGTTTCCCGCGTCGATATGATAACCAAGTGCCCCGAAGACGACCTCGGAATCCACTACCGAATCGAGGGAGGGGAGGAGACCTGTTATGAAGACAGCGGCTGCCCCAACGGCACGACAATAACCGTCCGCGACCTCTTTTACAACGTCCCCGCGAGGCTTAAATTCCTGAAAAAAGACGTCAGCGAGGGCAACGCGATCGCAAATGTCGTCTCGAAGATCGCGCTCTCGCACCCCGAGATCTCTTTCAAATTCATTCGCGACAACCGCTCTGAGCTCGTCACCTCTGGCGACGGAAAACTCATGTCCGCGATATACGCCGTTTTCGGCAAGGAATTCAGCGGCTCGCTTATCCCCGTCGACTACACGCTCAACGGCGTTTCGGTGAGGGGCTATGTCACAAAGCCGCTGATGTCAAAGGCCAACCGCTCGTTCCAGAATTTCTTTGTCAACTCGCGATATGTCAAATCCGTCACCTGCATGGTTTCTCTTGAAGAGGCCTACCGCAACAGAATAATGACTGGAAAATTCCCCGCCTGCGTCCTGATGATAACCCTTGACCCCGCCAATATCGACGTCAACGTCCACCCCGCGAAAATCGAGATAAGGTTCAGCGACGAAAAACCCGTCTACGACGCCGTATATTTCGCCGTCAAGAACGCGATGATGACCTTTGACAGCCCGATGGAAGCGAGTATAGATGTTCCCGAGCAGCCCGCAAAAAAATCTCTCACTCTTGAAGATATCTACGGCAAGCCCGAGGAAAAGCCCGCCGACCAGCTTCGGTTTGCCTCGGGCCCGACCGCTTCGTTCAATCATAAGCCGCCGAAGCCCTACGGTCCGCTCTTCGCTAAGACCCTGATTTTCGACAAAGACGGCAACTTCACCTATGAAAACGAGTCGCCGATATCGCCCTCATCTCAGAAGAGCTATAAAACCGAGCCCGCCCCCGCGAAGATATCCTACAAGTACATAACCGACACAAAGCAGACCGAGCTATGCGTCGAGCAGCCCGAGGTCAAAAAAGACGACGGTCCGCCGATAACCCTCTGCGGCGAGGTTTTCAAGACATATATCATCGTCCAGCGCGGCGACGAAATGTTTCTTATCGACAAGCACGCCGCCCACGAGCGCTACAACTTCGACACGCTCAAGAGGGGAGTCACTGGCGCTGATATCCAGACCGTGCTGAATCCGTTCGAGGTCACGCTTTCATACGACGGCCACGCCGCTGCGGCCGAAAACATCAAGCTTTTAAGGCGCTTCGGTTTTCTTCTTGATATTCTCGACGCTCCGCAAGTGCTTGTCTGCGGCGTCCCGATTCTTCTTACAGATGAAGACCCCGCCGACCTGCTCACGAAAATTGCCGACAGCCTTGCGCTCGGCAAGAAAAGCGGCGGCGATGAGATCTATGACGACCTCTACCATTCGATAGCCTGCAAGGCGTCGATAAAGGCCAATTCTTTCACTACCGATGAGGAACTCGCGTACCTTGCAAAGCTTGTCATCGACGACGAAATTCAGTACTGTCCCCACGGCCGACCCGCGGTGATTAAATTCACAAAGCGCGAGATCGAGAAGCTCTTCAAGAGGATAGTATGAAAAAGATACCTCTGATTGTTATTGCGGGGCCGACCGCCTCGGGCAAGACCGCCCTTTCTGTCGAGCTTGCCGCCCGCCTCGGGGCCGAGATAATAAGCGCCGATTCGATGCAGATCTATAAAGAAATGAACATCGCCACCGCAAAGCCCACTGAAGAGGAAATGCGCGGCATAAGGCATCACCTGATCGATTTTCTGCCGACAGATAAGCCCTTTTCTGTCGCCGATTACTGCGAGCTCGCGCATAAGGCGGTCGAAGATATAGCCTCGCGAAAAAAACTCCCGATAGTCTGCGGCGGCACTGGCCTTTATATCGACTCGCTCACCCAAAACATTCAATTTGAAAAAACCTGCTCCGCGACTGATATCCGCGCCGAGCTCAAACAGCTTGCCGAGGAAAAGGGGAGCGCCCATCTTCTTGAAATGCTCCGCGAGATCGACCCCGAAACCGCCGAGCGGCTTCATGAAAACAACCTCAACCGAATCATCAGGGCGATTGAAATTTACCGAACCACGGGCGTCACCATGAGCGAACAAATTAAAAGCAGCAAGCTTGCGGGCGCGCCGTATGACACGCTGATGCTCTGCCTCGATTACAAAGACAGAGGCGTTCTCTACGAAAGAATCGACCGACGAGTCGACATGATGCTTGAAAGCGGCCTTGTCGATGAGGCAAAAAGGTTTGCTTCCGACCCGACGCTTGCGACATCCCGACAAGCGATAGGCTATAAAGAGTTAGCGCCTTATTTTTCGGGCGATATCTCACTCGACGAAGCCGTCGGGAATTTAAAGCGCTCCACCCGAAGATACGCAAAGCGCCAGCTCACATGGTTCAGAAGATATGAAAACGCCGTATGGCTTTATCCCGACGAATTTTCGGGGCTCGGCGCGCTCGCCGATAAAGCCGAAGAGATAATAAAAGAATTCCTTGAAGGAGGAGACTATGAGATATAACAGGGTCCGCGACTGGCTTCTGATGGCGCTCATCGGCGCCTGCGTGTTTGCGCTTATACTTTCTCAGATCTATCTCGGAATGCACGGCACCGAAAACACTCAGGACGCCGTTTTGTACACCTGTAAGGAGAGCCTGAGCTTCACGGGCGTATTTGTCCGCGATGAAACGGTGATCTATTCCACCCACATGGGCGACGGCGTGATGAACTATTCCGTTTCCGACGGTTCCCGCCTTTCAAAAGATTCCACCATCGCGAAGGTCTACGACTCCTACTCCCAAATCTACAACCGCTACCGAATTGAGCGCCTCAGCGAAGAGCTTGACAACCTCCGCAAGGCCCAAGACCGCAACACCACCGACTATGCCCAGCCCGAGTTCATCAATAACCAAGTCGTCGCGAGCTATAAAAACCTGCTTTTAAATCTCACCGAGGGCCATTTTTCCGATGTCTACGACGAAAGCCTCGAGATGATAAAGCTTATGAACATCTACAACGTCGCATCGAATATTGAGAGCGACTATGAGCTGAGAATTCAGGCCCTTGACAGCGAGCTCAAAAACCTCGACGCTTCCCTCAAAGAGCCCATCGCGACGGTCTCGTCGACCGACACGGGCTACTTCACTTCCGAGGTCGACGGCTACGAGGACGAGCTCAGCATCGAGGGCATACCCGACCTCACCGTCGATAAGATAAAAGAGATCATCGCGAACCCCTCAAAGACCACCGAATCTCAGAAAAACGCCGTCGGCAAGGTTTTCAGCAACTATGCGTGGAAGATGGTCGGCGTTATCGACGTCGCGAACAGATATTTCGTGAACCAAACGCTTCGTTTCTCGATCGATTCCTCCGAGAATATCCACACCGTCAACGTCGACAGCATCACCCCGACGGGCAACGGCAACGAGGCGATAATAGTCATCTCCTGCGACGAGCTTGACAGCGAGCTCGCGAGCACCCGTGTTGCCGATGTCGAACTCACCTTCGTCGAGGAAACGGGAATCCGCGCCCCAAGAAGCGCAATACGCTTTGTCAACGACGTCAAGGGCGTCTATGTGATGGTCGGTGAGCAGCTCGAATTCAAGAAGCTTGACGTAATTTACGAGGGCGATGATTACGTTCTGTCGAAGAACACCTCCGACAGCGAGTACCTGAATCTCTACGACCGAATAGTCATCGACCCGATTTCGACTGCTTCGACATGAAATTTTCGTGATATTTGATAAAAAATCTCGCTAATATCTTGACATTCGGCCGAAAATATAAGATAATAATAACATGGATTTATTGTATCTTTAGTTATTAAGATAAAGATGGAGGATTATCATGAGCATTTTAGATTCTGTAAAAGGGTTCCTCTTAGGCGAGGACGACGAAGCGGAGTATCAGCCTATTTACGAAGATACCGCTCAGACAGTTGATGTTGCCGAGGAGCGCAGAAACCGCGAGGTCAAGATCGCTACCACCGCAACCGTTCAAATCGTTTTGGCAAGGCCTACCGATTTTTCCGAGGTCAAGTCCATCGGCGACGACCTTAACCACCAGAAGACCGTTCTTCTGAATCTCGAACAGGTCAAGGCCGACGATGCCAAGCGCATCATGGACTTCCTTTCGGGAGTTGCCTATGCCAACGACGCCACCATCAAGATGACCGCCCAGAAGACATTCGTCATCATGCCGAAGAACGTCGGCTTCAGCGGCGTCGACCTCATGAGCGAGCTCGAGAACAACGGTTACAGCTTCTGACCGTGCCGCGTTTTCCGACTCCGCAGAGCGATGAGGACAAGCTTCTTTTGCGTCATATCCTTGATCTTGCCGAGAGAAGCGGCCGCACCGCCCAGCCCCTATATTCAAATTTTCTTGACGACAGGCAGCTTGCAATTTGCGAGACTGCCTTGAAGTCGGACCGGAAGGGTGCTTTTGTGTCGCTCGGCGGCTATCCCGATGCCGAAAGGCGTATTATTGCCTTTGGGGTCTGCGATGAGTCTGAAGCCTACCCGCCGATAGAAGCTTTGGTTTTCAACTACCCGAGCTCGGCAGGGCTTTCTCATCGCGACTTTTTGGGCAGCCTGATGGCTCTCGGCCTAAAGCGCGAGCTTTTCGGCGATATTCTTGTCGGCGATGGCAGAACAGCCGTCTTTGTGACAGACACCGCCGTCCCGCTCGTGAAAGAAATGACCAAGGTCGGAAGCTGCGGCGTCACAATTACCGATGATTTTACCGACGCCGATATCCCGATTCAGGAATACGACGAAATTCGCTCGACTGTCGCATCGCTGCGGCTTGATTCGGTGATTTCCGTCGGCTTTCGCATTTCGAGGGAGAAGGCGGCCGAGCTGATAAGAACCAAAGGCGTAATGCACAACAGGGTCATGAGCTGTTCGCCGTCCGACAAGGTCTCGGAGGGGGACAGATTTTCGGTGCGCGGCCTCGGTAAAATCGAGCTTTCAGAGGTTGGCGACCGCTCACGAAAGGACAGACTTTTCATAACCGTGCGAAAATTCAGATAAATTTTTACAGGAGGTAGTAACATGAATCCGCAGGAAATTTCAAGCAAAAAGTTTTCCAAGTCCGCCGCGGGCTACAGGCCCGAAGAGGTCGAGGAGTATCTTCGCGACGTTGCGATTGCCTACGCGGCCGTTGTGAAGGAGAAGGAAGAAAACGAGCTTAAAATCGTCAAGCTTGTTGAGAAGATAAACGAATACCGCAACGACGAGGACGCCATTCGCGACGCTCTTCTTGTCGCTCAGAAGCAGGGCAACAAGATAATTGCCGACGCCAAGGAAGAGGCCGCAAAGATAGTCGGCGAGGCTCAGACCAAGCGCGATTCTCTTCTTGCCGATATCCAAAGCGACTGCGACGCCCTGAAAAGGTCTGAAATCGAAAAGGTCGCAAGCGCTATCCGTGCCGAAAACGATAAGCTTGCCGCGGTCGAGGCTGCCTCAAAGACCCAGCGCGAGCTCCAGACCGAGAAGCTCCGCGAGCTCCAGAAAGAAGTCACCGACTTCAAGAAGAAGCTTATCCTTATCCTTGAGGAGCAGACAAAGCTTGCAGTTTCCCTTCCCGAGCTCTCCGACGAGCAGATAAGCGAAATTCTCGCGGCCGAGCCCGCCCCCGCGCCCGTTGAAAAAGAACAGCCCGAGGCGCCCAAGCCCGAGAAAGAAGAAAAGCACGAGCACAAGCAGACTGACAATACGTTCAGCTTTGCAGGCTTCAAGAGGCAGAACTATTCTGCCGATGAGCTTAAATTCGGCCAGAATAATCACAACTGATACATACACACACGAAAGGAGCATTTTTAATGCCGCAGGATTATAACAAGACCCTGAATCTTCCCGAAACCGAGTACCCGATGAGGGGCAATCTTCCGACCAAAGAGCCGACGATGGTTTCGGAGTGGGAGGAAAGCGGTCTTTATAAAAAAATCTTGAAAAGAAATGAGGGCAAGCCCGAGTATATTCTCCACGACGGCCCTCCCTACGCCAACGGCGATATCCACCTCGGAACCGCGTTAAATAAGGTTCTGAAGGACATCATCGTCAAGCAGAAGAACATGAGCGGAATGTGCGCTCACTACGTCCCGGGGTGGGACACTCACGGCCTGCCGACCGAGCTCAAGGCGATGAAGGCTATCGGCGTCGAGAACGGCGCTATCCCTCCTCTTGAGCTGAGAAAGCATTGCCGCGAGTTTGCGCTTTCATATGTCGATTCTCAGCGCGAGCAGTTCATGCGTCTCGGTGTTCTCGGCGATTTTGACGATCCCTACCTGACCCTCAAGCCCGAGTTTGAGGCGAGGCAGATAGAGGTCTTTGGCGAGATGGCAAAAAAAGGCTTCATCTATAAGGGTCTCAAGCCCGTCTACTGGTGCCCCGACTGCCAAACCGCGCTTGCCGAGGCCGAAATCGAGTATCAGGACGACCCCTGCTACTCGGTCTATGTTAAATTCAAGGTTGCCGACGACAGGGGAGTGCTCTCGAATCTCGGCATCGACCTTGACAAAACCTATTTCGTCATCTGGACGACCACCACATGGACGTTGCCGGGCAACCTCGCGATATGCCTCGGTCCCGACTATGAATACACCGTCGTTCAGGCCAACGGCGAGAACTATATAATGGCTCGCGAGCTCATCGAGCCGACCCTCAGGGCCGCGGGAATCACCGACTACACCACCGTCGGCTCATTCACCGGCAAAGAGCTTGAATACTGCACCGCTCAGCATCCCTTCATGCCGAGAACCTCTCTTGTCATTGTCGGCGATCACGTCACTCTCGACAGCGGCACGGGCTGCGTCCATACCGCCCCGGGCTACGGCGTCGATGACTTCGAGATCGGCAACAAATACAACGTCGGAATTGTCGTCGGCGTCGACGGCAAGGGCGTTCTTACCGAAGAATCGGGCATGTTCGCGGGTCTTAAGACCGACGACGCGAACAAGGTCATCGCAAAGCATATGGCCGAAACGGGCGCTCTCTTCGCGACCGAGAAGATCACCCACCAGTATCCTCACTGCTGGCGCTGCAAATCTCCGATACTCTTCCGCGCAACAGAGCAGTGGTTCTGCTCGGTCGACAGCATCAAGGAAGAAGCCGTCAAGGCCATCGAGAGCGTCAAGTGGATACCCGAGTGGGGCGAGGAGAGAATAAAAGGCATGGTTCGCGACCGTTCCGACTGGTGCATCTCCCGCCAGAGAACTTGGGGCGTCCCTATCCCAATCGTCTACTGCAAGAGCTGCCGCAAGCCGATAATAAACGACTACACCATCAAGGCCATCTCCGACCTCTTCAGAAAAGAGGGCTCCGACGCTTGGTGGGCTCACGATATCTCCGAGATCCTTCCCGACCTCAAGTGCGAGTGCGGCTGCACCGAATTTGAGAAAGAAAAGGATATCCTTGACGTCTGGTTCGATTCGGGCGTCACCCATACCGCTGTTCTTGACCAGCGCGAGGGTCTCCATTCTCCCGCCGATCTCTATCTTGAGGGTGCCGACCAATATCGCGGCTGGTTCCAGAGTTCGCTTTTGACGAGCGTCGCCCTCGGCAGAATGGCGCCCTACAAGGCTGTCTGCACCCATGGCTGGGTCGTCGACGGTCAGGGCAAAACGATGCACAAATCCCTCGGCAACGGCATTGAGCCCCGTGAAATCTATGACAAATACGGCGCAGATATCCTCCGCCTCTGGGTCGCGTCGAGCGACTACCACTCCGACATCAGAATTTCAAAAGAAATCCTCGGCCAGCTTTCAGAGGCATACAAAAAGGTCCGCAACACCGCAAGATATATCCTCGGCAACATCTGCAACCAAGGCGGCTTCAACTACGACACCGACGCCGTTCCGCTTGATAAGCTCACCGAGCTTGACAAATGGGCGCTGATGAAGCTTGACCGCCTCATCGCTAAAACCGCCGAGGCCTACGACAGCTTCGACTTCCACATCGTTTTCAAGTCGATCCACAACTTCTGCGTTGTCGATATGTCAAACTTCTACCTTGATATAATCAAAGACCGCCTCTACTGCGAAGCCCCTAACAGCGAGCTTCGGCGCTCCGCCCAGACCGCGATGTATATCATTCTTTCCGCGCTTGCAAGGCTCATCGCGCCGATAATCCCGTTTACTGCCGATGAGATCTGGAAATATATTCCTCATTCTGCGAGCGACAACACCGAGAGCGTCTTCCTCAACGACATGCCGAACGTCACGGGTGTTGAAGTCACCCCCGAGTTCGAGGAAAAGTGGGAGAGGATAAGCGCCCTGCGCGACGATGTCAAGAAGGCTCTCGAGCTTAAGCGCGCCGAAAAGGTCATCGGTTCTTCGCTTGAAGCCTGCGTGACCCTCAACCCCGCCGACAACTTCTTCGACGGCAGCGAAAAGCTCCTTGAGACCGTGTTTATCGTATCCAAGGTCGTCATCGACCGCTCGGCCGAAACCGAGTTCAAGGGCGAGGCGACAGGCGTCGGCATAAGCGTCACCCGCGCCGAGGGCGAAAAGTGCGAGCGCTGCTGGACCTACTCCGACACCGTCGGAAAGTGCGCCGACCACCCGACCCTCTGCGAGCGCTGCGCCCGCACCGTGTGACCATGAAAAAATCAACCACGCTGCCATCGGCGCTCTTTGTCGCGGCCCTCGTCGCAATCGACCAGTTCATAAAGCTCCTGATCGTGAAAAACTACGCCGTCGCGGTCAATTCTCAGCGAAGCTACTTCACTTTCCGCATCGGCAGCTTCAAAATCTTCAGCCTTACGCATATCCGCAACAACGGCGCAGGCTGGAGCATTCTCGGCGGCAAAACGGTCTTCCTGATCGTTTTCACGGTGATAATTCTCGCCGCGATACTTGTCTATGCCGTCGTGAGGCGCAAAAAAATAACCACCCTTGAGCAGATCTCGCTTTGCATGATAGTCGCGGGCGGGGTCGGAAACCTCATCGACCGCTGCCGAATGCTGATTGAGGGCACCGATGTCTTTTCGGGCGTCATCGACTATATACGGCTCGATTTCATGAACTTCCCTGTCTTCAATTTTGCCGATTGCTGCGTGACCTTCGGTGCGCTGCTCTTCTGCATTTACGTCGTCGCCGACGAGGTAAAGGCGTCGAAGAAGCCGAAAAAGCCGACCGAAGAGCCTGAAACTGCCGATGAGTAATTACAGCTTCATTGCCGAAAAATCCGATGTCGGCATTCGCCTCGACAAGTGGCTCTCAGAGCAAGACGAGGTCGATATTACGCGCTCTGCGGCGATAAAAATTATCGAGAGCGGCGGCGTAAATGTCAACGGCTTTACAGCTAAAAAAAGCTATACTCTTTCCGACGGCGACATCATAACCGTCGAGCTCCCCGAGCCGATTCTGCCCGAGGCCGTTCCCCAGAACATTCCCATCGACGTTGTTTATGAAGACAGCGACCTCGCTGTCGTGAACAAGCCCCAAGGCATGGTCGTTCACCCCGCCGCGGGCAACCCCGACGGCACCCTCGTGAACGCGCTGATGTACCGCTTCGAGGGCAGCCTCAGCGGCATAAACGGCGTTATCCGCCCGGGGATAGTCCACCGCATTGACAAGAACACGAGCGGCCTTTTGGTCATCGCAAAGAACGACTTCGCCCATTTAAAGCTCGCCGAGCTTATAAAGGCCCATGACTTTACACGCGAGTACGAGGCCATCTGCGTCGGCCATTTCAAAGAGCCGACGGGCACCATCAACGCCCCGATCGGCAGGGACAAAAAAGACCGCAAGCGAATGGCGGTCACGCCGACAAATTCAAAGGAAGCAATCACCCACTACGAGCTCATCGAGGAGCTTCGCGGCCACTCATATATGCGCTTTATCCTTGAAACAGGCCGAACCCACCAGATCAGGGTCCACTCGGCTTATGTCGGCCACCCGATTCTCGGCGATGAGGTCTACGGGAAGCCCTACAAAGGCTGTAAAGGTCAATGCCTTCACGCCAAGAAGCTGGGATTTGTCCACCCGAGAAGCGGGGAGTACCTCGAATTCACCTCCGAGCTTCCCGAATATTTCACCCAAATTTTAACAAGTCTGAGGTAACGATGGATTTTTCAAAGACAGTTTTCGTGTCCGATCTCGACGGTACTCTTTTGATGAGCGACAAGACCCTCAACCCCCTTGATGAAGCGGCTTTGCGCCGTTATTCAGACGGCGGCGGAAGGTTTGTTGTCGCAACAGGCAGACCTCTTCACACCGTCACGAATTTCATACCGACCCTCGGCAAAAACCCGATGATACTCTGCAACGGCGGGGTCATCTACGACGCCTGTAAAGAAAAAATCCTTTACGAGGTCGATCTCCCCGAATCTGCAAAATACATAATGACCGAGGTGCAAAAAAACTTCCCCGACATCAGCCCCGAGGTCTATGCCTTCTCAAACCGCTACTATTTCCACATGAACACCGTCGAAAAGTGGCACCAGCACATTCTGGGCGACATCAGCTTCACCAAGGTCAGCGACCCGAGCGAGATCAACGAGCCGTGGAACAAAATGCTCTTTGCCGACGAAGTCGAGACCATCAACGAGCTGATGGACTTCGTCAAAAGGTTTGAGGGCTGCGGCGTCCGCTTTGTGCGAAGCTTCCCCAAGTTTCTCGAGATTCTTCCCGAGGGCGTCTCAAAGGGGAGCGCTCTCAAAAAGCTTGTTGAGATCTGCGGCTACGGCGGCCTGACGGTCTGCGCGGCGGGAGATTACGACAATGACATCGAGATGCTCGAGGCTGCGGATATAAGCTTTTGTCCCGCCGATTCTCAGGAATGTGTCAAAGAGATATCGACGGCAGTATTGAAAAACACCTGCGACAGCGGCGCGATTGCCGAGGCTGTTGCATACTTGGAACAGTTATAAAATTTTAGCAAACAGGTCAGATTGCTATTAAAATACAGATAAACGGAGGTACCAAAAAATGGACGAATTACTGAAAAAACAACTTCAAATCACCGCCTGCAAGGTCAGAATGGGCATCATTGAGGGCGTCTACAACGCCAAGAGCGGCCACCCCGGGGGCTCGCTTTCGATTGCCGACACCCTGACCTATCTCTACTTCAACAAGCTTAACGTATATCCCGAAAACCCCACGCTTCCAGACAGGGACCGCTTTGTGCTCTCAAAGGGCCACACCGCCCCTGCGCTTTATTCCGTTCTTGCTCATCGCGGCTTCTTCCCCGTTGAAGAGCTCAAGACGCTCCGCCACATCGGCTCAAGGCTTCAGGGCCACCCCGATATGAAGCATATCCCGGGCGTCGATATGTCGACAGGCTCGCTCGGCCAGGGCATTTCCGCCGCCTGCGGAATGGCTCTTTCTGCGAAGCTTTCAAGCTATACTTATAAGGTCTATGCTATTTTGGGCGATGGCGAGATCGAGGAGGGTCAGGTTTGGGAGGCCGCGATGTTTGCCGCCCACAACAAGCTTGACAACCTCACCGCGATCATCGACAACAACGGGCTCCAGATCGACGGCAAAATTTCCGACGTCTGCTCGCCCTATCCCATCGACGAAAAGTTCAGGGCCTTCGGTTGGCATGTCATCACCATGGACGCCCACGACTTCGACTCGATCGAAAAGGCGTTCAACGAGGCCGAGACTGTTATGAACCAGCCCGTCGCAATCATTCAGACAAGCGTCAAAGGCAAGGGCGTTTCGTTCATGGAAAATCAGGTCTCATGGCACGGCAGCGCGCCGAACGCCGAGCAGTATGAACAGGCGATGGCCGAGCTTCGGGCTCAGCTTAAAGAATTGGAGGGATAATAATGGCAGATTTGGTAAAAAAGGCCACTCGTGAGAGCTATGGCGAAGCGCTTGCCGAGCTCGGCGATAAGTATGAAAATCTTTATGTTCTTGATGCCGACCTCGCGGGTGCGACTAAGACAGGCGTTTTCAAGAAGAAATTCCCCGACAGGCATATCGACTGCGGAATTGCCGAGGCCAACATGATGGGTATCGCCGCGGGTCTCTCGACAACAGGCAAGATCCCGTTCGCTTCTTCCTTTGCGATGTTTGCCGCGGGCAGGGCCTTTGAGATAGTCAGAAACTCCATCGGCTATCCTCATCTCAACGTCAAAATCGGCGCCACCCACGCGGGTATATCCGTCGGCGAGGACGGCGCTTCCCACCAGTGCAACGAAGATATTGCCCTGATGAGAACTATCCCGGGCATGACCGTCATCAACCCCGCCGACGACGTCGAGGCAAGGGCAGCGGTCGAGGCCGCGATTCTCCACAACGGCCCTGTATATATCCGCTTCGGCAGGCTCGCCGTCCCGATCTTCCACGACAAGGCGACCTACAAATTTGAAATCGGCAAGGGCGAGCAGCTCACCGACGGCAGCGATGTCACCATCATCGCAACGGGCCTCATGGTATACGAGGCGATCAAAGCCGCTGAAGAGCTCAAAGCAAGCGGCATAAGCGCCCGCGTCATCAACATCGCGACCATCAAGCCGCTCGACAAAGAGCTTGTGATAAAGGCCGCGAAGGAGACGGGCCTCATCGTCACCGCAGAAGAGCACAGTATAATCGGCGGTCTCGGCGCCGCTGTCTGCGAAGCCGTCTGCGAGGAAGCCCCCGTCAGGGTCGTGAGGATCGGCGTCAACGACGTGTTCGGTCACTCGGGCCCCGCCGCCGATCTTCTCAAAGAATTCGGCCTCTGCTCCGAAAACATTGTCGCGACAGTCAAAAAAGCCGTCGCCGAAAAATAATTGAAATTATTCACTTTTCCGCCCTGATGAACATAAAATATCATCAGGGCGGGGGTGATTGATTGAGAAGATACAGAAGCGGCCGAAAATCAACAAGCCGCGAAATCAAAATTTTTGCCGTGATATGTGCGCTGCTTTCGGCGTCGGTGCTGACCGCTTTCAGCATAAACCGAACGCTTCGGCCGATAGCCTTCGACCTCGCCCAAAGCTACGGCTCGGCGGCGGTTTTAAAGGTCATAAACGACACCGTTTCCGACTATTTTGATTCGGCCGACATCGGTTATTCCGACCTCGTGAGGTTAAAATATACCTCGGGCGGCTTTGTAAGCTCGGTCGAATATAACAGCGCCGCCATCAACAAAATGAAGTCCGACTGCCTTTCACTTTTGTCGAAGAGCTTTTCGCGGCTTCGCGCCTCAAAGATAAAAGTCCCGCTCGGCGACATGTTCGACGATATTTCCCTGAGCGGCCGCGGCCCGACGGTCACGGTTAAAATAAGCGAATCCGCCGTTCCCGATATCGCGATTTTATCGACCTTTGAGGGCGTCGGCGTGAACCAGTCGCGCCATGAAATAAGAATGAGAGTATCTGCGCTCGTCTCGGTATATATCCCTCCGAAGAGCGCGGAATTTACCGTTTCGCAGGACTATGTCCTCGCCCAGACGGTTATTGTCGGCGATGTGCCTTCGGGCTGCGCCTTGGTTGAATGAGAGAAAAGTATGGAATTTGAAGAAGCAAAACTTCGGGTCGAGGAGCTAACCAAGACCCTGAATTATCACAACCGAAAATATTATGTCGAGGATTCTCCCGAGATCGAGGACTACGAGTACGACGCGCTGATGCGCGAGCTCAGGTCTCTCGAGCGGGAGTTTCCCGAACTTTTAAGCCCTGCCTCGCCGTCGCAAAAGGTCGGCGGTGCGCCTGTTTCGGGCTTTGCAAAGGTCAATCACGCCGTACAGATGGGCAGCCTTCAGGACGTTTTCAGCTTTGCCGAGGTAAGAGATTTCTACGACAGAATCTGCGAAAACGTCGATAACCCGAAATTCACCGTCGAGCCGAAAATCGACGGCCTTTCCTGCTCGCTTGAATACCGCGATGGCATTCTCACCTGCGGCTCAACGAGGGGCGACGGCTTTGTCGGCGAGGACGTCACCGCAAATATAAAGACCATCGGCTCGGTCCCGCTTTCGCTTGAAGACAAGCTGCCGCTTTTAGAGGTCAGGGGCGAGGTATACATGCCCCGCTCGGTTTTCGCGAAGCTTTCGGACGAGATGGAGCTCAACTCCGAAACGCCGTTCAAGAACCCGCGAAATGCCGCTGCGGGCTCGCTTCGCCAGAAGGATTCAAAAATCGCCGCCCGCCGAAAGCTCGACATATTCTGCTTCAATGTCCAGCGCGCCGAGGGCAGAAGCTTCACCTCGCACAAGGAATCCCTCGATTACCTGAAATCTCAGGGCTTCAAGGTCATTCCGAAGTACACGCTTGTCACAAGCTATGAAGAAATCGAGCGCTGTATCCGCGACATCGGCGACACAAGGTTCAATCTTCCCTATGATATCGACGGCGTCGTGATAAAGCTTGACAGCCTTTCAGAGCGCGAGCAGGTCGGCTATACTGCAAAGGTGCCGAAGTGGGCGGTCGCCTACAAATTCCCGCCCGAAGAAAAGGTCACAAAGCTCCGAGATATCGAGGTCAACGTCGGCAGAACGGGCGCGATAACCCCCGTCGCAGTCTTTGACACCGTGCTCTTGGCGGGGACAAGCGTCTCCCGCGCGACGCTTCACAATCAGGATTTCATCGACGAGAGAAAAATCCGCATCGGCGACATGATAACCGTCCGCAAGGCTGGCGATATCATTCCCGAGGTCCTCGGCGTCGCTGAGGCTGTCGGTGAGGGCGAGACGTTCAAGCTTCCCGACCGCTGCCCCGTCTGCGGCGCAAAGGCGGTGAGAGACGAGGGCGAGAGCGCTCTTCGCTGCTCGAATATCGACTGCCCCGCACAGGTTCTTCGGCGAATAATCTATTTCGCCTCAAAGCCCGCCATGAACATCGACGGCCTCGGCCCCGAAAAGGCAAAGGCGCTCTACGAGTCGGGCCTGATAAAGAGTATCGCAGACATCTACCGCCTCACCGAAAGCGACCTGCTGACCCTCGAGGGCTACAAGAAAAAATCGGCCGAAAACCTCATCACCGCGATAGAAAAATCTAAGTCAAATTCCCTTGACAGGCTTCTTTGCGGCCTCGGCATAAAGAACATCGGCTCGGCGTCCGCAAAGCTTTTGTGCGACCGCCTCGGCGATATCGACGCGATTTTAAGCGCTACCGAGAAGATGATCGCCGACATCGACGGCTTCGGTGCGCTCACCGCCCATTTTGTCGCCGAATCCCTCGCCGAGCCTCACATGCGAAGGACCATCGAGGCACTTCGCGGCCTCGGGGTGAATATGTCATACGAGCGCGTCGCGACCTCTGACCGTCTCGCGGGAAAGAGTTTTGTCATCACGGGCACGCTTCCGAGCATGAAGCGCGACGAAGCCGAGGAGCTCATCGAGAAGCACGGCGGAATCGTCAAGTCGAGCGTGTCAAAAAAGACAGATTATGTTCTTGCGGGCGACGATGCAGGGTCAAAACTCACAAAAGCGCGTGAACTCGGCGTCGCGGTTATTGACGAATCGCAGTTTTTGAGTATAATAAATGATAAACCTCAAAACGAGATATCGGAGGACAGGAAAATGAACATTGACATCAGGCATATAGCAAAGCTTTCAAGGCTTCGCATTGAAGACAGCGAGCTTGAGGGCTATGAAAAGGAAATGGCCGATATTATTGCGATGGTCGAGGCGATGCCCGACATCAGCGACGAACTCACCGTCGACCCAGAGAACGCCATGGCCCTTCGCAAGGACGAAATTTCCGAAACAAAAATCCCGAGGGACGAGATCCTCAAAAACGCCCCGAAAACCGTTGCGGGCTGCGTAGTCGTTCCCAAGACGGTTGAATGAGAGGGGAGCACAAGATGGACAAAAAGCTTTACGAATACAACGCCTATGAGCTCTCCGAAATGCTCAGGGCGAAAAAAATCTCCTCGGTCGAGCTCACGAATTCGGTCCTCGACCGCGCCGAAGAGGTCGATGATAAGGTCGACGCCTATCTTCTTACCGACAGGCAGATGTCCCTTAAAATGGCCGAGAACGCCGATAAGCTGATTTCTTCGGGCGAGGCAAAACCCCGCCTCGCGGGTATTCCCATCGGAATAAAGGACAACATCTCGACCACGGGTATCACCACCACCTGCGCTTCAAGAATGCTTGAAAACTACGTTCCCGTCTTTAACGCCACCGTTATTGATAGGTTGACAGCAGCGGGCAGCGTCATCTCGGGCAAGCTCAACATGGACGAGTTTGCGATGGGCTCCTCGACCGAAAATTCATACTTCAAGACCACAAAGAACCCCTTTGATCTCAGCTGCGTGCCCGGGGGCTCATCGGGCGGCTCGGCCGCGGCGGTTTCCTGCGGCGAGGCTGTAATCGCCCTCGGCTCTGATACGGGCGGCTCGATAAGGCAGCCCGCGTCGCTCTGCGGCGTTGTCGGCCTGAAGCCCACCTACGGCAGCGTTTCAAGATACGGCCTTGTCGCGTTCGCCTCATCTCTTGACCAGATCGGTCCGTTCGGCAGATGCGTCAAAGACGTCGCGCTTTTGCAGGACGAAATTCAGGGCCACGACAAAATGGACGCCACCAGCGCCGACAGAAAGTATACTTCGCTCTATGACAACCTCTCCGAGGACATCTCGGGGCTTAAAATCGGCATGCCCGCCGAATATTTCGGCGAGGGCATCAAGCCCGAAGTCGCCGAGGCGGTAATGAATTCCGTCCGCGAGCTTGAAAAGAGGGGAGCGACCGTTGCTTCGGTCTCGCTGCCGTCAACGGGTTATGCGCTTTCGGCCTATTATATCATCGCCTGCGCCGAGGCCTCATCGAACCTCGCGCGCTTCGACGGCGTAAAATACGGCTACCGCGCGAAAGACTGCGACGGCCTCACTGACATGTATGAAAAGACCAGAAGCGAGGGCTTCGGCCGCGAGGTCAAGAGAAGAATAATGCTCGGCACCTTTGTGCTGAGCTCGGGCTACTTCGACGCCTACTACAAAAAGGCCAAGCTTTTGCAGAAGCGCATTCAGCAGGAATTCAGCGACGCCTTCAAGTCGGTCGATGTCATCGTGACGCCGACCTCGCCCTCCGAGGCGTTCAAAATCGGCGACAGGGTCTCCGATCCTCTGGCGATGTACGCCGCCGACATCTGCACCGTCACCGTTAATATCGCGGGTCTTCCCGCCGTAAGCGTTCCCTGCGGCTATTCCGCGAGCGGCCTGCCGTTCGGAATGCAGATAATCGGCAGAAAATTCGACGAACAGACCATTCTTAACCTTGCCCAAGCGCATGAAAGCGCGTTCGGCGGGTTCAGGCGGCCGAAGCTTTGAGAGGGGTGAGTTTTTATGATGATAAAAGGCTATGAAGTTGTCGTCGGGCTTGAGGTTCACGCTGAGCTCAACACAAAGACAAAGATCTATTGCAGCTGTAAAAACTCCTTCGGGCTTGAGGTCAATACTCAGGTCTGCCCGATATGCCTCGGAATGCCGGGCACGCTGCCGACGCTCAACGAAAAGGTCGTAGAGTATGCAATAAAAATGGGCCATGCCCTCAACTGCTCTATAAACCGAATCTGCAAGCAGGATCGCAAAAACTACTTCTATCCCGACCTCCCGAAGTCCTACCAGATCTCTCAGGCGGATATTCCGCTCTGCCAGAACGGTTATCTCGACGTCATCATGGACAACGGCGACGTCAGGCGCATCGGCGTTGAGAGAATACACATTGAGGAGGACGCGGGCAAGCTTTTGCACTCGGATAAATTCGACGGCTCGCTGGTCGACTTCAACCGCTGCGGCGTTCCGCTCATTGAAATCGTCTCGAGGCCCGATATGCGCGGCTCTGATGAAGCTAAGGCCTATCTTGAGACCGTGCGGGCGATTCTCAAATACATCGACATCTCCGACTGCAAAATGCAGGAGGGCTCAATTCGCTGCGACGTGAACGTTTCGGTTCATAAGCCCGACGAGCCGTTCGGCACAAGGTGCGAGATGAAAAACGTCAACAGCTTCACGGCGGCGGTTCGGGGCATCGACTATGAAGCCAACCGCCAGATTGAGATACTTGAAGCGGGCGGAACGGTAACTCAGGAGACACGCAGATGGGACGACCAGAAGGGCATCAGCGTCTCGATGAGAACCAAAGAGGACGCTCAGGATTACCGCTACTTCCCCGAGCCCGACCTTCTTACCATCGTCGTGCCGCAGGAAAAGGTCGACGAGCTCAAAAGAACTCTGCCCGAGCTCCCGAACGCTAAAATAATGCGCTATGTCAAGAGCTTCGGTCTCAACCACTACGACGCGAAGATGATTGTCGACGTTGTTGAAAAGTCAGCGTTCTTTGAAAAGTGCCTCGAAGCGGGTTGCAAGTCGCCGAAGATCCTTTCAAACTGGGTTTTGGGCGAGATCTCGAAGTTCATGAACGAGGGCACCGCGATCGAAGACACAAAACTCACGCCCGAAAACATGGCCGAGCTTGTCAATTTCATCGCCGACGGCAAAATTTCGACCGCCGCCGCGAAGACAGTCTTTGACGTCATCGTGAGCGAAGACGCCGACATCTCGAAGATAATCGAGGAAAAGGGCCTCGCTCAGGTTTCTGACGAGTCAGCGCTTGAAAAAATCGCCGACGAAGTCTTGGCGGCGAATGAAAAGTCAGTCTCCGACTACCTCGGCGGAAAAACCAACGCCCTCGGCTACCTCGTCGGCCAATGCATGAAAGCCTCAAAGGGCAAGGCAAACCCGGGCATCATGAAGGAAATAATCCTGAAAAAAATCGGCGGCTGATTCATGTTTCCCTCTTTTCTTTCAGCGTGATGAATACCATCGCGCACACGCAAACTATCGGAATAAGGCTCGGGCTTCGGCTGAGCCTTATTTTTGTTGCCGCCGATACCGCCCCGAATCGGGTGAGCATTATTTCAGATATCTTCGCGAAAACCGCCGTCAGAGCAAGCTGAATCGGCCTTGTCAAGTAAAAACGCTTTACAGAAAATCTCCCTCCGATGAGCGAAATAATCTGCGTATGCACACATATACCGCCGAACGCAAGTATCACCGATACAGCGACAAGCGAAACGCCTTTACAGCCGCTCAGCGCCGCAAGATTTGAAATTTCCAGCACCGAGGCTATGTATGCGTTTTTAAGGCTCGGAAAAAGCTCTTCAAGCACCGCCCGAACCGCCGAAAAGAAGAGTATCATCGAGCAAACTGTCATCATCGCGCATGTCGCAGAGCTCACGCTGTCGGTCATGAGCTTTGTTGAAAACCCGCCCCGCACGATGCTCTTTTCGCCGCCCCGAATCCTGTTTTTTATGGCATAGATAAGAAACATCACAAAATTTGCCGTCATCGACGACATCATCGCGCAGATGCCGTATCTTACATCTCCGAACACCGCCGCCCCGACCACACCCGCAGCGAACGCGGGTCCGCTTCCGAAGCAGAATGAAAGCGCCTTTGAGGCCTCTTCGGGCGTGAGACGCCCCTTTTCGACCGCCTCAGAAAGCAGCTTTGCGCCGATGGGGTATCCGCCGATATTCCCGAAGACAAACGCCGAGAGAACATCGGAATTCAGGCTTTTAGGCTTCGGCAGCCTCTTAAAAACGCCGCTCTGAGCGACCGCACCCGATACCACCGTCATCGCAAAAAGCGACGGAATTATCGTGTAGACGCAGCTTTTAAGCGCCCCGATAACAGCCTCAGAGACCGCATCGCGGAACAAAATCAGCATCACCCCGATGGAAACCGCCGCGAACAGAAAAATCAAATCAGAAAGCTTTCTTTTCATAAAACACCGCCCGAATAGTTGTCTTTAAATTCTATGCCGAAGGTGAGACGAGTATAATTTAACGGGAAATTTTACTGATACTGAAAGGAAGCAAAGCGATGGAAGTCTGGGAGAAAATAAAGGAACAGGCGAGGGCATCAACCTATACCGAGGTTTATGTGACGGTCTCGGGCGGGCGCGAGGTGATGATTGAGAACGCAACCCACGTCTATGAGTGCAACGAGATAATGGCAAAGGTAAAAACCCGCGACGGCGATGTAATCATCTGGGGCGAGGAGCTTAAAATGTCGAGTTTCAGCGGTTCTGTCGTGAGGATAAGCGGGAGGATCACCTCGGTCGAGTTTATGAGAAAGGCGGGAATCAAGAATGATTGAGCGCCTTTTTCTTGGCGAGATTACCTTTAAAATCGACGGCTTCGACGCCCCGCTCCTCACCGAAAAGCTCTACCAAAGCTGTAAAGTAATATCACTTTACACTAAATCAGACACTCTCTTCGTGACGGTTTTCGGAAATCGGGCAAAGGCAGTCGAAAAGCTCTGCGAGCAAAATAACTGCATCTGCGAAGTGATTTCAAAAAAGGGGTTCATTTTCACCGCCGCAAAGTATTTTCGCCGATTCGGGTTTTATGTCGGGACGTTGCTCGCGGCAATAATGATTTTCTACCTCTCGAACACCGTCACAAAAATCGAAATCATCGGGACGGATAACCCCGAGACAATAGCCGAGATTCGCTCGATGCTCGCCGACAGCGGGCTCAGGGCGGGGGCATATATTCCCTCGCTGAACTTTTTAAAGCTGCAGACAATGCTCTTTAAGCGCTGCGACGGCATTTCATGGGCGTCGATCGGCGGGACGGGCTCGGTGATAACCGTCGATGTCGTTGAAAACACCCCGAAGCCCGAGCACGAAAACATGCGGATTCCCTGCAACATTGTGGCCGACAGGGACGCGGTGGTGGTCGGCGCAGAGGTGATGATCGGCCGCCTGAGCGTTCTTTTGGGCGATGCCGTCTACAAGGGTCAGCTTCTTGTCAGCGGCGTTGATGAGAGCTACGGCGGAATCGCGAAATATTACCACTCCTACGCCAAAATCACGGGCAGATACACCGAAACGGTCGAATTTTATCAGCCCTATGAGGAGCAGACCCAAACCGAGGGCAGAACCTTTTACCGCCGAAAATTCAACTTCTTTGAGCTTGAAATCCCGCTGCCGAGCGAGGTTATGCCGCGCGGCATGAACTGCTCGGTGAGGGTTCATAGCGTGCCGATAAAGCTCTTCGGGCTGACGCTGCCGTTCGGAGTCACTACCGAGGAATATACCGAGCTGATCGCAGAGACAAGGCAATTCTCAACCGCCGAGGCGATGAACGAGCTCAGCCGAAAGTTAAACAACTATGAAGAGGGGATTTTGGCGGACAAAAAGATAATCGAGCGTTCGACCAAAACCGAGCAGACCGCCGACGGGGTAAGGCTGATCGCGGAATATACCCTTGAGGGCGAGATCGGGCACGTTTCGGAAATATATATAAAGTAAATTTTGAGATTTATATTGAATTATCGGAGGTTTTCTGCTATAATAAATTTGAAGAAGTATGGTAAATTTCTGAAAAGGGGATTTTCAAATGGCGGAAAAGTCTTTGGTCGTCACAAATATCGACTCGCTGCTCAATCTTTTCGGCAGCTATGACGAGAACATCAAGATAATTCAGTCAGAGCTCGGCGTTGATATTTTGGCGAGGGGCAGCGACATCAGAATAACAGGCCCTGACGCGGGCGTCGACAAGGCTTATACCTGTCTCAACGTGCTTTTGAGGATAGCCGAGAGGGGAGAGAGCATATCGGCCCAACAGGTCAGATATTTCATCTCAATGGCCGATGACGGCGCTTCCGATGAAATTGCCTCGCTCTCAGACGGAGGAATCTGCGTCACGACAAGCGGAAAGATAATCAAGCCGAAGACCCTCGGGCAGAAAAAATACATCGACTCGATATCTCAGAACACGATTTCCTTCGGCATCGGCCCTGCGGGAACGGGAAAGACCTTTCTTGCGGTCTCGATGGCTGTCAAGGCTTTCAAGGCCCACACCGTCAGCAAGATAATTCTCACCCGCCCCGCGGTCGAGGCAGGGGAGAAGCTCGGCTTTTTGCCCGGCGACCTTCAGAACAAGGTCGACCCTTATCTTCGCCCGCTTTACGATGCTCTTTTTGAGATGCTCGGGGCTGAGACCTTTGCAAAGCTTCAGGAGCGCGGCTCGATTGAGGTTGCGCCGCTTGCCTATATGAGGGGTCGAACCCTCGACGAATCGTTTATAATCCTCGACGAGGCCCAGAACACCTCACCCGAGCAGATGAAGATGTTCTTGACGAGGCTCGGCTTCAACTCGAAGATGGTCATAACTGGCGACGTCACCCAAATTGACCTGCCCAACCCGAAAAACTCGGGCCTTGTCGAGGCGATAAAGGTTTTGAAGAACGTCAAGGACATCGGCATCAACCACTTCACCGAGAAAGACGTTGTGCGGCACAAGCTTGTTCAGGACATCGTAAAGGCCTATGAGCAGTATAACAGCGAACGGAGCAGGAGAAAATGAAGCCGATAGTCAACATCTATAACAGGCAGAGGAAATTTTCGGTCAGCGGCGACCTCAAAAGCCTTGTCGAGTGCTGCTGCGAGGCAGCTTTAGAATGCGAGGGCTTTGACGACCTTGCGACGGTTGACGTAACCTTTGTGAGCAACCGCAAAATTCGCGAATATAACAGGCAGTACAGGAATATTGACCGCGCTACCGATGTTCTTTCCTTCCCGCTCGGCGGCGAATATTTTGAGGCTGACCCCGACACGGGCGCCGCGCTTTTGGGCGATATTGTCATATCCCTCGAAAGGGCCGCTGAACAGGCCGAGGAATACGGCCATAGCTTTGAGCGCGAGGTCGGGTTTTTGACCGTTCACTCGATGCTTCATCTTCTCGGCTATGACCACATTGACGAAGCCGAGGGCGATGTTATGCGTGCCCGCGAGAAGAAAATACTCAAAAAAATAGGACTGACAAGGGACTGAAAATATGGACACAAAAAGCGCATTCATAACCATTCTCGGCCGCCCGAACGCGGGTAAATCCTCGCTTTTGAACGCCCTTATCGGCGAGAAAATAGCGGCGGTAAGCTCGAAGCCGCAGACCACAAGGACAAAGATAACGGGCGTTCTCACCGACGGCGACACCCAGCTTGTATTCATCGACACCCCGGGGATTCTCAAGGAGAAGGACAGGCTCTCGGCGCACATGATAAAGGCGATAGATAACTCGGTTAGCTCGATCGACGCTGCTTTTTTGGTCGTCGACGCCGAGAAAAGGGCAGGGGAGCAGGAAAAAGCCCTGCTGAGGAAAATATCGCCGATGACCCCGATAATTTTGATAATCAACAAGGTCGACCTCTTTGAAAACAAGGAGGACCTGATGCCGATAATCGCCGAGTATTCGGCGCTCGGTGATTTTGCAGCGGTGATACCGATATCGGCCCTCAAAAACGACGGGCTTGACATCGTTTTGTCGACTGCCAAGGGCTTTGCGGTCGAGGGGCCTCATTATTTCCCAGACGGAAAATTCACCGACCGCCCCGAGCGCGCCATCGTCGCCGAGATGATTCGTGAGAAGCTTCTTGAGCTTTTAAGCGACGAGGTGCCCCACGGAATCGCGGTGGGAATCGACGAGATGGACGAGCGCGATACCCGAGGAGGGGAGACGGTTCTTGACATCTCAGCGACGATTTACTGCGAAAAGGAATCGCACAAGGGAATAATCATCGGAAAGGGCGGCGCGATGCTTAAAAACGTCGGCAGGCTCGCGAGGGCCGATATCGAGAAATTCTTCATGATTCAGACAAACCTCAAGCTCTGGGTTAAGGTAAAAGAGGGCTGGCGGAACCGCGAGGCGCTCATCAAAAACTTCGGGCTTTCTGACGACTGATTTTTCCATTTATATTTTCCCGATGTTCTGTCAAAGATAATCTTGTGACAAATATCTTTGAAGGCAGGGCGTCAAAATGGACGAGCTTTGGGAAAAATTCATGCAGACGGGTCTTGTATCCGACTATATAAAATATATCGGCTTTGGGCGGAGCGGTGAAAAAGATGCTGACGACTTTAAAAGGGCTGGTGCTTCGCGAGAGAAGCGTCGGTGAAAACGACAAATTTCTTGATATTCTTACCGACAGCGCGGGGCTCATCGAGGTATCGGCTAAGGGCGTCAAAAAGCAGAATTCAAAGAACGCTTCGGTCTCTCAGGCCTTTTGCTATGCGAATTACTGCCTGTCCGAAAGCGGCGGCAGGTATATCCTCAACAGCGCCGAGCCGATAAGAACATTCTTCGGGGTGAGCTTTGACCTCGACAAATTCGCGCTCGCAAACTATTTCGCCGAGATGGTTCTTTACGCCGAGACCGAGGAAAAGCCGAACGACGAGGTTTTACGGCTGATTCTGAATTCGCTGCACTTTTTGGCGCTCGGCAACCGCGAAAACCTTCTATTGAAGTCGATTTTCGAGCTTCGGCTGATCTGCGACATCGGCCTTACGCCAAACCTCATCGGCTGCTGCGAATGCTTTGAATATTCCGCGCCAGAGATGCAGTTTGACCTTAAAAACGGCAGGCTCTACTGCCAGAGCTGTTTCGGCGGGCGAAGCCTTGAAAACGTAGAGCTTCTTGATGAGCGGCTGCTTCACTTCATTCGGTTCATCGCGCTGAGCGATATGCAGAAAATCTTTAATCTCACCGTGCCGAGGGATTATCTTAAACTTCTTTCGGGCATTTGTGAGAGATATGCCGAAATTCAGCTCGGCAGACACTTTAAGACACTGGACTTCTTTAAATCACTACAGAACGGATAAAGCTATGAACGAACATTACATCACGCTTGAACTACATAAAATTCTTGAAATGCTTGTCGGAGAATGCTCTAACGAGGCGTCGCGGGCGCTTGCCGCGCAAATCGAGCCGAGCAGGGACGTCGAGATTGTCAGAAACGAGGTCTCAAAGACCTTTGACGCTTACTCGGCATCGGCAAAAATAGGCTCGCCGACATTCTTTAATTTCGCAGACGTCGCTTCCATCGCAAACAGGGCGCAGAGCGGCGCTCAACTGAGCCTTCGAGAGCTTCTTGACGTCTCGAAGATGCTCACCCAGACCGAGGCGCTTATCTCATGGAGGCGCCAGCTTGAGGGCGATTTTAAGCTCGATTCGCTGTTTGAATGCCTCTTTGACAACAGGCACCTCAACGACAGCATCACAAACGCGGTTATCAGCGAGGAGGAAATAAGCGACAACGCAAGCCCTGAGCTCGCCTCTATCAGGCGGAAAATCGCGGGGGCGGGCGTTCGCATTCGCGAGAGCCTCGACAGAATAATCAAATCCGACGCGAAGGATTATCTTCAGGACAGCTTTGTGGCCATGCGCGACGGGCGTTATGTTCTGCCCGTCAAGGCGGAGCATCGGAATTCGGTCGCGGGGCTGGTTCATGACACCTCGGCGAGCGGCCAGACCTATTTTATCGAGCCGCTGGCGGTGGTCGAGGCCAACAACGAGATCACCATTTTAAAGGGCAAGGAGCAGGAGGAGATCGAGAGGATTATTCGCGAGCTTTCGGCCGAATGCGCGGCTTTCGGCGAACAGCTTGTGTCGGACTATGCCGCCTGCGTGCAGCTCAACCTCTATTTCGCAAAGGCAAACCTCGGCGCGAAAATGGCGGCGACTATTCCCGAAATAAGCGACGACGGCGAGATTATCCTCAACAAGGCGCGGCACCCGCTCATCGACAAGGGCAGGGTAGTGCCTGTCGATTTCAGGCTCGGCGGAGAGTTTGACAGCCTTATCATCACGGGGCCGAACACGGGCGGAAAAACCGTTATTTTGAAGACTGTCGGCCTGCTCACGCTGATGACGATGTGCGGGCTGATGATTCCCGTGTCGGACGGCAGCAAAATAACGGTTTTTGATAAAATTCTTGTCGATATCGGCGACCAGCAGTCGATTGAGCAGAGCCTTTCGACCTTCTCGTCGCATATGAATAAGGTCATCGAGATTCTCGATACCGTCGACTATAAATCGCTCGTTCTGATCGATGAGCTCGGCTCGGGCACCGACCCCGTTGAGGGCGCGGCGCTCGCGGTAGCAATCATCGAGAGGATTAAATCGCTCGGGGCTAAACTCGTCACAACGACGCATTATCAGGAGCTTAAGATGTATGCCCTTGAGACCGACGGGGTTGAAAACGCCTCCTGCGAGTTCGACGTCAAGACCTTGCAGCCGACCTATCGGCTTATAATCGGCTCGCCCGGTAAATCAAATGCTTTTGCGATATCTGCGCGGCTCGGGCTGGACGAGAAAATCATCAAGAACGCCGAGGATATGCTCACGGGGGAATCAAGGCGGTTTGAAACCATTCTTGATAACCTTGAAGCGGCAAGGCAGCAGCTTGAAAAGAATTCAAAGCTTACCGAGCAGTATAAGGCCGAGGCGGAGAGGCTCAGGAACGAAATCGCCGAGGAGCGCAGGAAGCTCAGCGAGACAAAGGACAGGGAAATTGAGCTTGCAAAGCGCGAGGCACGCTCGATAATCGAACGTGTCAGCAGGCAGTCGGCGCAGCTTATGGACGAGCTTGAAGAGCTCAGAAAATCAAAGGATAAGGAAGAGTTTTCCAAAAAGGTCTCCGACCAAAAAATGCAATACAAACGGCAGATAAACGGGCTTTATGACGAGGCCGCAAAGCTCGGCGAAACGGGCGAAACTTATGTTCTGCCGAGGCCGCTTAAAAAAGGGGACGACGTTACCATCGCAGACGGCAACAAGAGCGGAATTGTGATTTCTCCGCCAGACCAAAGCGGCTTTGCGATGGTTCAGGTCGGCATCATGAAAACTAAGGTGCATGTCTCGAAGATCAGGCTCAAGGAAAAAGAGGTAACGTTCAACAATAAAAAGCTCAAGCCGAAAAACGGCGTCACGACAAACGCCGAAAGCCGCGCTACAAGGCGGCCTGAGCTTGAGCTTGATATAAGAGGTTACACCGTCGACGAGGGGCTTTATGAGCTCGACGCGTTTATCGACCGAGCGCTCATGAGCGGCAACAAGGTAGTGACAGTGATTCACGGCAAAGGCACGGGCGCACTCAAGGAAGCCGTGCGCAATCGGCTCAGGAAGAACCCCGCGGTGCTGTCGTCGCGCAAGGGCGTTTACGGCGAGGGTGAGGACGGAGTGACCGTGGTTGAGCTTAAGTAGCGCGAGGGGAGACTGAAAAATATACATGGAGATGTGCGCATAATAAAAATTATGTGAACATTAGGGGAGCGCATTTTAAAGAATGAAGGTGTTATTGTGCGCGATGAATATCGCAAGGACTGCCCAAGCTATCTCAGGGATTATCTGACTTATATTCGCGTTGTTCGTAACCATACCGAACGAACCGAAGATGATTATTATATGGATCTCAGAACTTTTCTGAGATATCTCAAAATGATTAACGGCGACGTTTCTAAGGATACGCCGTTTGAGGAAATCGGCATTGCCGATGTTCCGCTTTCTTATGTTGAAAGCTTCTCTCTTAAGGGTGCTTATGAATTCATGAGCTACCTCATGGACACCCGCGGCTTTGAAAGCTCGTCACGCTCACGCATGACGTCGGCTCTTCGCCAGTTTTATGAATATCTTTCTAAAAAAGCTATGCTTATTAAAAGCAATCCCATTGAACAGCTTGAGCATCCTAAATCTGCACAAAAACTGCCGAAATTCCTCGAGCTTGAACAAAGTCAACAGCTCCTCTCTGAAATCGACAGCAAAAATCGAGAGAGAGATTTCGCTATCATAACTCTATTCCTTAATTGCGGTATGCGGCTTTCTGAACTCGTCGGATTAAATATCAATGATTTCAGCGAATCTGCAAGAACGCTGAGGGTCTTCGGCAAGGGCCAGAAGGAACGCATCATCTACATAAATGACGCCTGCATATCGGCAATCAAGGACTACCTCAGAGTTCGGCCCGAATCGCCGAGCGACCCCGACGCGATGTTCATTTCGACACATTCGTATAACCGCAAAAGGCTCTCAAACCGCCGTGTTCAGCGGATCGTTGAGGATCAGCTTCAACGCGCGGGCCTCGGAAACCTTGGGCTTTCGACCCATAAGCTTCGGCATACCGCCGCAACTCTGATGTATGAATACGGCGGCGTCGACCCGATGGTTCTGAAAGACGTGCTCGGGCACAAAAGCGTCGCGACAACGCAGATTTATACTCACCTCTCGGACAGCGACCGCAGAAAAGCCGCTGAGAACTCCCCTCTTGCTAACTTTAAAGCGCCGAAGCGCGGCGGGGCGAAAGATGAAAAAGAAGATGCTGACAGCGATGAGGATTGACGCCCGAATAATGTCGGGCGTGAGGCTTTGCAGACGCAAAGCGAATAAAACCGGTTTCACTAATACCCCCGAAAACGCCAAAAGTTGCACGCAAACGTGCAACTTTTTTAAAAATTTTTTGAAAATCGGCCTCGGAGTACAAATTTTTGGACTTGAAGCTATGGGTTCAGCCATATGTGACCCTGCGGGTAGAGCTTTTTATTTGCCGAGTTTTAATAGGGAGTTTGACATTGTGATTAGGTTGTTCATGGGGATCACCTCTTTATGGGTTGTAATAACGTCTATGCGCGCCAATTAAAAGAACCCCATTAGGGGTTCTTTTAATTGGCGCGTCTTACTGGACTCGAACCAGTGGCCTACTGCTTAGAAGGCAGTTGCTCTATCCAACTGAGCTAAAGACGCGTTTATAAAATATCGCGGCGAGCCTGAGTGGTGCGCCGCGACTTGGAGCGGGTGATGGGAATCGAACCCACGCGACCAGCTTGGAAGGCTGGAGTTCTACCATTGAACTACACCCGCGAATGCTCGGCATCAGGAAAAACATCGCCAAAAATAACAACAGCCGCCCGAGCGCGTCATTTATTATATCATTTGTTTTGTGCGTTGTCAAGCGATTTTATAATTTTAATTCAAATATTTTTTCTCGGTTCGACAAATTGCGATTGACCTCGCACATTTTAACGGTATACAATGCAAAATACAGCAAGGGCAGGCCGTCGCAACGAAAGAAATCACGAGGACACTATGATACACTACAAATTGACTGAAGACAACCGTTCGCTCGAAGGCAGAAATTACATCGCCTACGGTATCGCGGCTTTTTCTGAAAACGGCGAGATTATCGCGAAGATTGACGATCTTACCTCGGAAAGAGATAAGGCGGAGCTCTTCGCGAAAAGCTGCGAAAGGCTCGCGCTGTCGCCGATTCACCTTCGCGACGCCGCCGAGGATTTTATTATCTCGGATCTCTATTGACCTTGACAGGCTTTTGAGGTATAATTAGTAAAAATATGCCGAAAGGAAGTCAAGCTTATGAAAACCGTCAGAATTACGCTTAACGAAGAAAGAAACTGCACCCTTGAGGGCTATATTCAGCCCGTCGGCGGCGAATATTGGGGCATGACCAAACGCCCCGCGCTTATCGTTCTGCCCGGGGGCGGATATCAGTTCTGCTCGGACAGAGAGGCCGACCCTGTCGCGTTCCCCTATCTCGCGGTCGGGTATCAGGTGTTTATTCTGAGATATTCGCTGAACGACGACGCGATTTGGGATAATCCGCTGAAAGACTACGATCAGGCGTTTGATTATATCAAAGAACACGCGGAAGAATGGTTTGTTGACGTCGAGAGGATAGCTGTTATAGGCTTCTCGGCGGGAGGGCACCTTGCGGCATGTGCGGCGACGGCCGCAAGAAATATTCCGAGGGCGGCGATTTTGGGATACCCCGTTATATCGTCGGTGAGCACATGGAACAAGAGAAACGCGCCAGACCCCGCGGAGTTTGTCAGCGAAAAGACCTGCCCGTGTTTTGTGTTCGCATCGCGAAACGACGGAACGGTGCCGATTCAGGATTCGCTTAATTTTCTCAACGCGCTCAATAAATTCGGGATAGGCTTTGAAGCGCACATCTACTCGGGCGCAAACCACGGATTTTCAACCTGCGTGCCCGCCATCAACAACCGCGATTGGTGCTGCAACCGCACGCCGAATTGGGTCGCGGACAGCATTGAATGGCTCAGGGAGACCGTCGGGGACTTCACCGACGGGGTTCTGGGCGACAAGAAAAGATGGTGACTCCCCTTTTATAAAATCACGCCGAACCCTTTGCGGGCTCGGCGCTTTTTTTATTATTCGACTGTGGTGCTTGTCTCTCTCGGGTATCTGAATCGCCCGATGGTGTAGCTTACGCTTGAAACATTGGCGAAGGTCTCGGGATATTTCGCGAGGATCTTCTTCATCTCGACTAACTGGTGCTTGTTCACAACGCAGATGAGCATGTTCTTTTTGTTGTGGGTGTAGCAGCCCTCAGCATTGATGAGCGTTGCGGAATGGCCGAGCTTTTCGATGACCTCGTGGGAAATCTCGGCGGGGTTATCGGTGACGATCTCAAACCTGATTGCCTCTTTTGTGCCCTTGAGCATTTTGTCGCTGACGACGCTTGAAGCGTAGCAGTAGATTATGCAGAGGATAACAGGCTCGAAGTTGAAGCCGAAAACGAAGAAGGACAGCGCCGCAACTATTATATTAAGCACAAAGGAGACCCATACGAAATCGTAGGAGGGCTTGAATTTGTGGATAAGCGCGGCGACAAGCTCGGTGCCGCCCGAGCAGCAGTTCATCATGAACGCAAGGCCGAGGATCATTCCGCCGATGACGCCCGCGACGACAGGGCCGAGGATAGTGCTTGTGCCCGTATCGGTCTGATACATTATCGGCGAAAGGTCGATGCGGTCAAATATCAGTATCGCGACGGAAAACGTCACGGTGTAGACCGCGGTGTTTATCGCGAAATGCTTATCGACAAGCAGGAAAACAGCTATCACAAGAGGAATATTGAAGAGCAGCGAGAGATAGCCGACGCTTATTCCGAAGAGGTGCTGGATCATTGTGGCGATGCCGTTGAAGCCCGCAGGCGCGAAGCTGTTCGGGAAGACGAAAAGCTGATAGGAAAGGGCGCTGAGCGTCGCGAGACCGATGAATATGAGATACCCGACAATTCTTTTCATATTAAAAATTATTGCCTCCGAATCGGATTTTATGCTCTTGTGACCTTCGCGGCGTCGAGAGCGGCGTTGATTTCCTTGTCGAGCTCTTCAACTGCTTTGGCATAGTCGGCGCTATGGGCCCAAGCGTTGAGCTTTACGGTCATCTTGTCGGCAACATGGGTGGAAACGGTGGCGGAAGGAGCTTCGCCCTTGAGGATAAGGCTGTTACTTGAGGCGGTGCCGACGACGATGTTCTTGACGGCTTCGGCATCGGAATCGACCGAAACGGCATATTCAAGGACAACTCTGCGGTCGTTGCCGACGGAGGTGTTGACTATCGGCGCGTTGGTGAGCGTGCCGTTCGGGA
Organism: uncultured Clostridia bacterium; assembly: GCA_947627455.1. GTDB lineage: Bacteria > Bacillota > Clostridia > Oscillospirales > Ruminococcaceae > Faeciplasma. The sequence goes on from CANQWC010000001.1 coordinate 180,472, forward strand.
GGGTGACGACGGTGTTGTCATCTGCAAGAAGAGTTGTGTAGAAGATAGAGATGTTCTGTACAACGCCGCTTGTGCCGTTGAGGGTGACGTGATCGCCGACCCTGAACGGGTGGAATACCACAAGGAGAATGCCGCCTGCGAAGTTTGCGAGAGCGCCCTGAAGGGCAAGGCCGACAGCCAGGCCGACAGAGCCGAGAACAGTTACAAATGTAGCGGCGGGGATTCCGAGAGCCATCAGCGCGGTTATCAGGGTAAGAACCTTGATAGCCATTGAGGCGAAGTTCGCAAAGAAGCTCTTGGCGGTGGCGTCAAGCTTCTTGCTCTTTCTTATGAGACCCGCGACAACGCTCGCGATAACAAGACCTGCGACGACGATTATCACAAGCTTTATGATAACGGTCGCGATCGCAGTAAGGGCGGTTAGTAAGTTTGCCATTTTAAGTTCCTCACTTTTCATTAAAATTTATTTTGACGCGCAGTGCGCATATCAAACTAATAGAGCGATATTCCCCTCTTCTCGGCAACGGATTTGTCGATGAACGTGACCCATTTTACAACGGTTTTTGGGTCGCGGGGCTGGAGATATAATAGCCGCTTGCGGTAGTAGATATCAAATTCGCGGTTCGGAGTGTAGGGGGTTCCGCCGAGGACGGAAAGCTCGACGGTGTGGTCGATTTTCTCGCCGAAGACCTCGCCGACTAAGCTGAGGCGGTCGCGGTCGAGGCGAAGATGTCCGCTCCCAGCGTTGAAATCCATGTTGCCGTTTTTGCCGACAGCGCCGATAGTGATGTCTTCTTCCATGACCTTACTGAGGTCGAGCTGATCGATCTGCCAATAGAACCACTCGTTGACAGATTTCATTTTGCCCGAGGTGAAGCGGTAGTCGTCGGTGAGAGTTGTCTCAAACCCGCAGGTGAGGCATTTTACGGTCGAATTCTCGGCGACAATCGTAAACTCGGCGCCGCACTCGGGACATTTATAGATGATTCCGTCAAGGCCGTCGACAGTGTCCTTCGCGGGGTAGCGATGACCGGCCATCGCCTTTTCGTCGTCGTGGAGGATAGCGGCGTCGATTTTTGAGCTTATCTCGGGGACGGAGAGGCTTTTGATCTCATCGGCAGAAAAAACTTTATAAGTTCTGACATCGACATTGCCCTTTCGGAAGCCCCTGTACCACTTCGGGTCGGCAAGAGCGGCGCCGTTGCCGACAACGCAATAGACGGGTATCGCGAGGCGCTTGACAAGCTCGGCAGTGCCTTGGGTAACGGGATAGGTGTGGGCAACCGCGTTCATTCGGCCCTCGGGGAAGAGAATTATCACATTCCCCTCTTGCTTTGCGCGCATTATGCCCATTATCGTGCCTGCGTCGGCGTCAAACATTCGCTTGGGTATCGCATGGGCAAAACGGCTCAGGATAAACCTTAAAAGAGGCTTTGAAAAGAGGTGCTCGCTCAGGACAAACGTCGGCCTGTATTTTTTACACGCGACGCCGACCGAGATGTGATCTAACCCCGAAATGTGGGGCGCGATTATCAGCGCGGGGCCTTCTATTAAATCGGCAAGACCCGAGCGGTCGAAGCTGAATTTTGTTCCGACAAAGACGCGGAGGTAAAACCTCAGCAGCCAAAAGCCGAAATTATAGATGATTCGGTTCGGCCGACCGATTTTCTTTTTGCGCTCCGCCATTCTCCCCTCTCCTCTCATACCGAGAATATATTAACACATTTGCGCAAAAATAGCAATATTATTCACGAAATTTTGCAAGAAATCTTTCAAAAATAGCAGGGGTTGTGCCCCTGCTGCTTTATACTTTTACTCTGTTTTTGACTTCGGCGGTTTCGTCGACGGTGAGAGTCTCGGAATATTCGACCGATTCTATCTCGCAGCCCTTGCCGATTCGGACGTTTCGGCCGCGGACGGTTTTGCTGACCGTATTTTCAAGGGTGATGTCGTCGCCCTCGATAACTCGGCAGGTGAAGATTTTATGCTCGGTTTTATTGAAGAGCTTGCTTATAATGTCGGGCGCTGAGCGGCTTGAATCGCGGACAGTGAGGGTAGTGCAGCCGATCTCACCGATTGTGATATCGCCGAGCTCTATCACGATGTTTTCGGCATTGAGAAGCCCGCTGACAGATGACGAGCCCGTGATGAAAGCCTCTTCGCAGGAAACGTCGCCTTTGATGTCGCCGCTGCCGTTCATCTCAAGCTTATGTGCTTCGACGCTTTTATCGATGTTTGCAGAGCCCGATACGCGGAGCGAACGGCAGGTAACAGTGCCCCAGATATCGCCCGAGCCGCTTATGGTGACATCGCCATTACAATCGACAGGGCCGTTGAGATTGCCCGAACCGCTCACGGTGATGTCGCCCTCACAAGTGACAGGGCCGTTTATATCGCCAGAACCAAATATTTTGAGAGATTTGCACCTCCATATCGGGCCGTTGATATCGCCTGAGCCGCTTATGGTGATGTCGCCCTCGCAAGTGACTGGGCCGTGTATATCACCCGAACCTAAAATTGAAAGAGAACAGCAGTTCAACGGGCCGCAGATATCGCCCGAACCCGCTATCGTGACTTTTTCGTATAACGAGCCGTCGGGAGTGAAATCGCTGCTGCCTAAAATATTTATGTTTGCCATGGTTATTCCTCCTCTGATTTATTGATTTTTTTGTTGATCTCGTCGATAAAGCTTATGCTGCTGTCGCCGATGTGGAGTATTACATCGCGGACATCGGAAAGATAAAACAGCTTGTCGCCCATCGACGTTACGATTCTGAGCTTCGGGATTTCGGCGGTTTTTTCGCCGAGCTCTATCTTAATATCGCCGAGCGACGAGACTTCTTTTTTTGAGAGTATCTCCTCTACCCTCTTGCAGATCAAATCGCGGTTGAAAAAGGTCTCCTGCCCCGTAAATGTCGACTTTTTTACGAGCCAGTCCTCGGGAATCAGCCCCATGCGCTTCCAGCGGTAGAGAGTTCCGTAGGAGATTTTGTACTTTTCCAACAGCTCTTTTTTGGAGATCAGGTCGGACATCTGTTCACCTCCGTTTTTGAGTGTAACAATGTTACTGTCATCAGTGTAACATAACATTGTTACGCTGTCAATACCTTTTTGATAAAAATATAAAAAATCGGCGAAGTCATTCAACTCCGCCGAAATCATCGGTAAAATATTTGTTCATGCGGTAAATGTAGCGTCGGCCGACGTTTTTGAAGTGCTCGACAGTGCCGAGATAGCTCAGAATATTAAGCGTCATGTTCGAGAGAGGCGTTGTAACACCCGCTGCTTTGGCAAAATCGACAGAGGTAAACTCGCGCGGGAGGCCCTCGGGGACGAAAATCAGATAGTCGGCGGGGTTGTCAAGAACCGCGGAATCGCCGATTGCAAAGGGAATTCTGTCGACGCGGGTCGAGCGCCTGCGCCTTTTGCGGCCCGATTGCGACACTCCCCCGCCCGAGAGCTCGCGCATTTCTTCGACATCGAAGAGCATCAGGCGGACTTCAAGTTTATCCCAATCGAGGAAATATTTGATCTTGTAGAGCTCGGGAATCGCGTCGTACCAGCTGCCAACATGCCTGTAACGCTGTTTGCGGATAATTTCGCCCGACTCGGAGTCGATATAGACGAGCCTGCGAACCCGAGGTATCGGGTGGACGACGGTGACGTCGTAGCCCTCGAGCATGTAATACTCGAGCTTTTCGCGCAGGGCGTTGAGGTTTCGCGTCTGGATCTCGGTGATGTGGTTTTCGTTGCAGATATCGGCTGTAAAGCGGCCGGCCTTTACTTCGTGGCAGGCCTTGGAGGGCTCTAAATAATTCTTTAAAAAGATGTGAAGGTACTTCTCGGAGAGCGTTCCGACGCCGTTGTCCTCATGAAGCTCCTCGAGGGGCTTTGAGGTGAGCTCCTCGAAGCGAAGATAGTCAGCCATAGGGGTGCTCCGTGATGTAATCTTCGAGGATTTCGGCGGCGAGGGCGATAAGCCTCGGGCAGGGACGGGTCTTGTAGAACTCCTCTGTTCGCGGGGGCGAATAGGGGTCGGAGGCACCGCTCAGGCCCAAAAGCTCGCGGCAGGAAAGCGAGCCCGATTTCTCGCAAAAGCGCTTGCAGAGCGACTGTATGAGCTTGTAGTGAGCGTGTTTGAGCTCGGGGTCGGAGGTGTCGGAGTAGCCGTAAATAGCGCTCGCGGCCATTACCATGCCGCTGACGGCGCCGCAGGTCTCACGCAGTCTGCCTATTCCCCCGCCGAAGCCGCTCGAAAGCTTTTTGGCGAAGTCGATATCAAGCCCGACGAGATCGGAAAATGCGCAGAAAACCGCCTGAGAGCAGTTGCAGCCCTCAAGAAAAAGATCATAAGCAAGCTTTTTGCGATCCATCGCCGCACCGCCTTTCAAAATTAATGTCAAGGTGTTTTACTTTACATAGTAGCTCTCGGGAGCGCCGAGGTAGCTTTCGGGAATTTGGGCGCCGCTCGGGCAGACGGTGAACTTTTCGAGGATTATGTTCGGGTCGCCGCCGTAGATTCTCAGCTTGTTGACGCCCTCGGCGACTTCGATCTCGGCCTTAACCTTTCTGATTTTGTCGAGGACCTCGTCGCCCCAAGCCGTGCTGCCGTGCATTCCCGGCTTGTAGCCCTTCGGGACGGTGCGAATGACGTCGATTTCGCCGCCGTTGAGGCTTACGCCGAGGCGGAGTGAGGCGTCGATCGCGACGGGGTTGCGGTTCGAGAGCCAGAGGGTGAGCTCGCTTTTGCCCGATTTTTGAGCGGTGAAGCTGTATTCGAGGTAGGGAACGTCGTCATAAAGATATCTGTCCTCGGTCTTGCTGAGGTAGGCCTTTGTGGAGGGCAGGACCTTCATCGCGGGGGTGTCGAGCCGCGAAAGATGGTCGATTTCAAGCCAAGCGGCGTCGGAAGCATCATGGCGTGAGGAGTAATGGCTCGCCTCGACCGAGACATATCCCTCGGTGTCAACAAAGGTCATCGCGGGGTAATCATAATCGCCGCCAGCATAGATTTTAAGCTTTGCAAGCGTTCTGCCGATCGGCTTGTCGAACATCTCTTCGTCGGGGTCGAGGCGCTTGTCGGACTTGAATACGCACTTGACCGCGACATCGGCGCAGACAACTTCTTTGCCGAGCTTTGAGCGGTCGCATCTGACGGCGACAGAGACTATGCCCGTTTCGGTGCTCAGCGAGCCACTCTTGCGCTCAAAGCTGAGCCAAGGGGCATCGCAGGAAATTTCAAAATCGATGGGGGCTGAGCTGCCTGTCTCGATATTTATCGCGATGCTCTCGGCGTCGGGGTTTAAAAATTCCCTGTTTTCAAGCGTCGGCGAGGAGCACCAGAACGTGCCTATCGAATATTTCTCGCTGCCCGCGAAGGAGACGTAGGATTTCGGGGCGTCGACGGGGACAACCTCGCTGACGAGCGGGTAACGCCAGTCTTCGTTGTTCCAGCTTCTGAAGCCGTGGTGCGCGGAATCAGCCATGTGAACCCACTTGCCGTCAAGAAGGCTGTCAAACTCGTCTTTGAGTTCGAGGTCGCGCTTCACACGCTTTTTCACGCAGTCGAGATATTTATTCGCGGCGAGGCTGCCGTGGGAAGCGTAAAAGTTATTCATGCCCGCTTCTATCGACATCTGGACAAAGTTCAGAGACGCGACCGCGGGGTAATAGAGCTCATAGAACACTGAGGGTTTTATCTCGGCGGGGGCGTCGCGGTAAAGGCGCTCGGCGGTTTTGATTATCCTGTCGCACTCGGCGTGGACACGCTCGCCCTCGCGGAAATTGA
>CANQWC010000002.1 GCA_947627455.1 uncultured Clostridia bacterium
CGCTTCTCTCAAAGCAATTTACAAGGGTTTGTATTCTCGTTCTGCTGTTCAATTTTCAAGCTGCTGATTTGACGCCCGTTCAAAAGGCGCTCGATTATCATACCACAAACGGAAGCCTTTGTCAAGAGGTTTTTTAAAATTTTCTGAAAAAATTTTTATTCCCTTTTTGGTAATGACCGCTCCCCTCGCGGGACAGCTTTTGTATCCTATCACTTTTTGAGGCTTTTGTCAAGCGGTTTTTTGCGATTCGGACGTTTGCACAATTAACACGGTTAAAATTCCGTCGAAATATGGCTATTTCCATCAATAAGGCATTCGCCGCGAGGAAAACCGACGCCCATTTATCGCCTTTTGAGCCATTAAATTCCATCGCGATAAATGTTTATCCCCGCGGCGCAGGGCCATAATATCAGCAAACACCGTTTTAAAGGAGGATCACCCATGAATCAAAAAAATTCGACCATATCCAAGCGTCGGTCTTTTTATTATATACTTGCGGCGTTTGTTATATGTATGTCATTGGTTCATTTGATTTGTCAAAATATTGACCGACAGGAAACGCTTTCAAAGCTCGGCTCATCGGGAAGCGAAGTCACCGCGATTCAGAAGGCTCTGAAAGAGCGGGGGCTTTTCACGGCTGACGTCACGGGCTATTACGGCACTCAGACGCAGGCGGCAGTCCGCAAATTTCAGAAGCAAAAGGGTCTTACGGTCGACGGAATCGCAGGGCCGCAGACCCTCAGCGCTCTCGGCGTAAGCGTTGGTTCGGTGCCGAAGGCGACGGAAGCCAATATAAATCTGCTTGCAAGAATTATCTCGGCGGAATCCCGCGGGGAGCCCTATACGGGCCAAGTGGCGGTCGGCGCGGTCGTTTTGAACCGCGTTGAGCACCCGTCCTTCCCCGACAGCATCGCGGGGGTGATATATCAGAAAGGCGCGTTTACGGCGGTCGACGACGGCCAGTTCTGGCAGCCTGTTTCAGAATCGTCATATAACGCGGCGAGGGACGCCCTCAACGGCTGGGACCCGACGGGCGGCGCGATTTATTACTATAACCCCGCCAAGACAAGCAACAAGTGGATTCGTTCGCGACCCGTCATCACGACAATAGGCGAGCACGTTTTCTGCTCATAAAAAATCGGGGGAGCTCTGCGCTCCCCCTTTTACATATCAGTCATCGACCTCGATGTATTTATGCAAACAGCTGCCCATGACCTCGGCCGCAAGCTTTAAAAGAAGCGCCGCGCAGGCCGCCGCAACCGCCGCCGCAAGAATTTTCAACAGGTTTTTCATAGATATCTTCCTTTCTGAGGGTGTGGGTACGGGGATATTACAGCATAAAGCCGAAAGCTTTGTGCTATAATTAGCCATCTTTTGCGGTTCCCGACGAAGTCGGGGAGCAAAAGGGCGAATAAAATAAATTATAATAATCGCTTGCGATTATTATAGCACATTTGAAGGGAAGATGCAAGGGGAAAATGATTTTGGGGGCGCGGGGAAAGGAATGACTATTATAAAGGTATTAGCTGAGCGAGTGCTGCTTTTGCAGCATGGGACAAGTAAGGGAAAGAAAATTAAATGTGCGAGTGAAATGACGAGGGTGGCCTTTTTATAAGCCGATGCGGCCCCTATTATAAGGTATACCCGCGACCTCGCTGCCGCGAGCTCGGGGTATGCTATTTAAAGCCACCTCTTCCCCCGTCAAAATATAGCGCAAAAGGATAAATAGCAACGCCCCCTCCCCTGCAAGGGGAGGGGGTTGGGGGAGAGGTGCAAGCGACACCCAAAACTTTGAAATAAAGGTCACGTTTGTCAGCGTCGCTACGAGCCCGCCTGCGGCGGTCTCCCAAAATGGGCGGAGCGGTAAAGATAGCACGAGCGAAGCGAGTACCTTATAAAAGGGGAATCTGCTGCTTTTTCGGGCGGAAAATAATTTTTTATTTTTTTACTTTGCTAAAGCGATAAAAACATCATTCGGCTTCGGCCGAATACCTTATAAATTGAAATACCGCCTTTGTCTGGTAAATCGTGGCGGAGCCGTTCGGCGGGCTTCGCCCTCCGCTATGTCAGAAAATCCCCAACAGCTCCCGCAGGTTGTATACAATATAGTCCGCGCCCTCGTCAAGGCGCGAAAACCTTGCCTCGGCAAAAATGCCCTGCCGAACCCACACCGTCTTCATGCCGAGGCGCTTCGCGGGCGCGATGTCGTTGTCGGCGCGGTCGCCGATCATCGCGGCGTTTTCGGCCTTACAGCCCGAAAGTTTCAGCGCGAGCCTGAAAATCTCGGGGTCGGGCTTGGCGACGCCCGACTCGGCCGAGAGCACGACAGTGTCGAAGAATTTTCTGATGCCGCGCGCCTCCATTCGAGCCTCGGCGCCCGCCGACTGGTTCGCGATCACCCCGAGCGAATACTTTTTTGAGAGCGCTTCAAGAACCTCTGCCGCGTCGGGATAAACCCGTTCGAGCGATGAATCCCAGTGCGGAACACTCAGCCCGTAAAAGTCTGCGGCAGCCTTAGTAAACTGCCAACTCGTCATCGCAAGCTCATTGACCTTCTGAATAAAAACCTCGCGAGGCGGCGCACCCGCCTGACTCAGCACCCCTTCAATTCTTTTCGCGACGCAGGCGCTTTCGTCGTAGAGCGTCGACCCGAGGTCGAAGAAAATATGTGTTATCATGACATCCCCCAAAAAATTAACGGGAAGCCTCAACTGAGGTTTCCCGTCGCGATTCAAGCCTTGAATTCCTTTACCCAGAGCCCGTGAAGATTGCAGTAGGCGTAGATCTTGCACTCGGGCATGTAGGGGAACCTGACCTCGGTCGACTGTTCGGGCGAGAGTATAACCTTGTTTTCGCGATTTCCATAGACCTGAGAAATCCACATAATATAGTGCTCCTTGGTCATCGGGTGCTCAACCGAGCCGACCTTTACGACAAGCTCGCCGTCGTTGACCTCAACATGAGGAACATGCTTCTCGACCGCCGCGTCGGTGGTGTTCGCGGTGAGGGGTACGGGCTTCTGGCCGCAGCAGGTGACATTCGCGAGGTTGCCGAGAACGTCCTCAAAAACCGTGCCGCACACGGGGCACTTTGCATAGCTGATATAATCTTTCATCTGAATCTCTCCTTTGATATTTGTCGTGCGGAATGCTTCCGTTGAGGGTTATTATAACATATTTGAGGAGGTTTGTAAAGATGGCAAACACGGAGAAAATATTATTCAGCTCAAAAGCGCGACTACCTATTATAAGGTACTCGCTGCGCGAGTGCTATCTTTATCGCTCCGCACATGCGTAAGGTGCGAGAATAACGCCCTAAAAAACATTCCCTTGCCCGCTTATTACCTCAAACGCATGTGCATCGCTATCACCCCACCCCCCTGCCCCCTCCCCTCGAGGGGAGGGGGCACTGCTGCCTTTCCATTCGCGCTATGTTTCAGCGGGGGAAGGGTGGCTAAAGATAGCATGAGGCGCAAGCCGAATACCTTATAACAGGGGGTATCAGAGCCGTTTGGGCGGGCAAAATATATCAGCTATGCGAATTTATTAGTGAGCACGCCGCCGAGCTTGCGAGGCGGCCAGTGCGGAAAGGGTGCGGGGAAACCCTGCAAGGGTGTCCCCGAGTCTAATCAAATTGGCAGCAGTATATTACTTCCCGCAGGGTGCTCCGACTTTAATTAAGTCAATGTGGGAAACCCACTTGAAATATAAAAGGTCGTTCTTGTCAGCGTCGCTCTGCAAAGGCTCTCGCCTTTGCCCAACAACTTTCCCGAAACAACAATGGCTCCCCGCTATATTTATTAACTATTGTTACCGTCCCCGAAGTACGATTGCCTACAAAAAAGCGCCCGCCACCTTTACAGGTCGGCAGGCGCCTTTTCAATCAAACTTTTTTCGGCCTCAAAGAACCCTTTCGGGGTAAGCGCCGCAGGCGTGAAGGTCGCGGAGCTTCTGCTCGGTATCGGCCTTGTCGGCCTTGTAGGTGATGCCGAACCACTTGTCCTTCGAGGCCTTCGCAAGGACCTCGAGGCTGCCGTCGGCGAGCATATCGTTGACCATCTCGGGGAGGAGGCACTCGGCCTTGATCTGGTCGGGCTTGAGCGCGCGCAGGAAATCCTCCATATATTTTTCCATCGCGGGAAGAGTTTTCTCGCTGAAGCCCCAGAAATTCATCGAGACCTCGGCCTCGGGGTCGACCTCGCCGCTGTCAGAGACGATTTTTCCGTCCTTCGGGATAATCCCGCCCGTTTCAGTGACGCTCACGAGCTTGCCGTTTTCGATTTTGCAGATGCCCCTTGTGACGCCGCCGTTTTCGCTGACGGTGTTCTTGAGGATATAGGGCACCATCGCGCCCCTGTTTGCGTTGAGCTGATCGAGCATACCGCGCATGATTTCAAAGCACTCTGCGCCGTAGTAGTCATCGGCATTGACGGTGACAAAAGGCTCGGTGAGATATTCTTTCGCGCAAAGAACCGCGTGGGTGGTGCCGAAGGGCTTGACCCGCTCCTCGGGGACTTTATACCAATCGGGAAGTGAAGAGTAATCCTGAACCGCGTAGCAAACCTCAACCTTATCAGAAATTTTATCGCCGACCTCGCGCTTGACGGTCTCAACCATCTCGTCCTTGAGAATGAATACGACCTTGTTGAAGCCCGCCTTGATGGCGTCGTGAATCGAATATTCCATTAAAAATTCGCCGTTCGGGCCGACGTGCGATATCTGCTTGTCGCCGCCGAATCGCGAGCCGAGGCCCGCCGCAAGTATCAAAAGGGTGCTTTTCATAATTAAACCTCCTTAAAACTTTCTGTATTGAGTATATCACCGCTTCGGCGTTCTGTCAAGAAAAAACAGCGCCGAAAACCGACGCTGTTCCTTGATTATTTCTTGTAGTAGAGCTCATGCACGAGGTCCGCGACCTCTTCGGGGTCATAGTAGGTGCAATGAGAGCCGTGCAGCGACGGGCCGTCAGTCCCCTCGATCTTGTGGAAGCCCGTGAACTTGTAGTCGTAGCACTGGAGAATCCACTTTGTGATCTCAGACTTGCCCATGTCAGAGACTACCATGTCGAGCATGTCGGCATAGAGGTCGACCGCCTGCTGAGCGGTGAAATTGGTCTTGACCTTTTCGGCAAACGCCTTGATGAAGGTCATTTCGCGGTCCATTCTCAGAGAGTTGACATTTGAATACTTCATTGTCATTCTCGACCGCACGAAGTTTTCGGCATGCTGGCCGCGAAGAGTGACCCACTGGCCCTGCTTGAGGGTGTCATCGACGCCCGTGAAGTCGTCTTCAACATAGACATCGACGCCGTCGACGGCATCAGCCATCGTTCTGATTATCGGTATCGGCGCGGCGATGTACCCGAGGAACGAGATATCGGGGCCGAGCAGATAGTTAAGCGACTTCAAGACGTTTCGTCCGCTCGCGCGGCTTCCGTCACCATATGCATACGCAAGGGCGATCTGCTCGGTGACAAAGCCGTAGGACTCTCCGATCGACGAGTAGTTTTCAACAGGCACCGCAAGGTCGCGGTTGACCGTGACGATAAAATACTCCTTGGTCTTGAGGTTGAACGAGAGCACGAGTATGACGTCGGACTGGCCGCCGTCTCTGAAATACATCGATTCGCCGAGCTCCTGGCGGTCGACGCCGATCAGGACAATATTTTTGATATTGTTGTTATAACCCGTGTCGGAGTAGTTGTCGGCGATCTCCTCAAGCTCAGCATTGATCTTTTCAACGTCCTCGGTCTTGGCCGGTGGCTTGTCCTCTTTGATGTCGATGGTGTTTGCGGGCTCGGGCGCCTCGGTTTTCGGAGCCTCTGTAGTCGCAACCGTAGTCTCGGAAGTTGTTGCCACGGTGGTAGGCTCGGTTGTGACGGTTGTGGCCGCCGTTGTCGTGACAGTCGTCACCTCGGCAGTTGTGGCTTCGGTGGTTGTCGTGACAGGCGCTTCTGTCGTCGCGGGAGTTGTGATTTCCTCATTCCGCGCCGTATGCTTTGTCGGGAGATGCTCGACCGCAAAAGCCGCAACAACGACGATCAGGAAGACAGCTGCGATTATCGCGCAGAAAATCAGCACGTCGCGTTTTCTGAATTTTTTGGTATCTCTTGCCATTCAAGAACACCTCAATCGAATTTAATAGCGATATTCCGAACCGTACTTGCTGTAATATTTATACTTGCCGCCGTATCTTGCGCTCTCCTGGCCGACCTTGTTGAGCACGCAGCCCAGAACGTTTGCGCCGACCCTGATGAGCTGGTTCTTGGCGTCGTTGACCTGCCTGTAATCGACCTCGTTTGCGCCGACAACGATCATTACGCCGTTGCAGTTCGGCGCGATGATGGCCGCGTCGATAACCCTGCCGAGCGGCGGGGTGTCGATGATTATGAAGTCAAACGCCTTTTTGAGAACGTCGAGCATCGCGGAAAAGATTTTGCCGCTGAAAAGGGGAGTCGGGTTCAAAACGTAGTTGCCGACGGGAAGAACGTATGCGTTCGGAATGTTGGTTTTATATACAGCGTCGTTGATCTCGCCCTTGCCCGAGAGGACATCGGCAAGACCTGTCATCGGAAGATTGTCGTCGGCAGTGGCGCCATGCCTCGCCGAGAATACCGATTTTCTGAGATCGGCGTCGATGAGAAGGGTCTTAAGCCCCGCGCTTGCGTAGTTGCGCATCATCTCAAACGAAATGACAGACTTGCCCGCGTTTTCGTCGACGCTGGTGATCGCGACAAGCTTTACGCCCTCGCCCGAATAGGAGACGTTGGTGCGCAAAACGTTCATCGCTTCATTCATTTCATATGTCGGGTCCTGAATGTTGTTGATTGTTAAACTTCTCATTTCTTCGCACCTCCCGACTTGTCGGACTTTTGGCCGTCAGACGACTGCTCACCGTGAGAGCCGTAGCCATAGCCATAGCCGTAGCCGTAGCCATAGCCGTGTTTCTTCTTCTTTCCGCCTTCGTAGTAAACCTTCGTGAGGGTTACCATTCCGCAGCGGTTCTCGATATCCTCGGCGGTCTTGACGGTCGTATCCATCACCGCGATGAAGATAATAACACCTGCCGCGACGACTGCGCCAAGGACAAACGCGATGACGACAGTTTTCATAAGGCTCGGGAAGGAGGGCTCATCGGCGACAACGGCGACGTCATAGTTGTTCGGCACCGAGACGTCCATGATGTCCGCGATCCTGTCGCAGGCATAAGCTGTAAGTGTGTTACAGATCTGGCTGCCAAGAACGGGATCGGGATCGGTGACGGTTATCTTGATGATATGTGTGTCGGTAGGGTTTGTGACCTCGACCTTTTTGTACATTTCCTCATAGTCGTACTCAAGACCCATCTTGTCGATGATATAGGTCAATATCGAGCGGCTCTTGATGATGTCGACATAGTCGGGCGCGATGCTGCTCGAGAGCTGGATATTGGTTATTTCAAGAAGCGAATCTCCGGCTGATGCGGCAATGTAAGTAGAGGACGTTGCCTCATACTGCGGGGTGATAAAGAACTGTACGACGATTCCTGCGCCGAGCGCAAACACCAGCGCAACCGCAATGACAATCAGAATATGCTGCTTCAGCGCATTGAAGAGCATCAGAAGATCTATCTCCTGTGTCTCCTCGGCGGCAGGCCCCGAAGTTGCGGCATTGCGCTTTGAAAGCGCGGCGTCAGTCTGATATTGGTTCTGATCCATGTTTACCTCAAAAATTCCTTACTTATTGAAATCAGCAAACCCACGGGCTTGCTGATTTCATAGGTTTGTTATTTTTTGATTTCTTTGAAGATTAAATTATCTCTTCTTGGAAACGACGACAGCAGCAGCAGCAACCATCATGGGAACAACAGCGAGAGCAACACCGGTGGTCGGGTTGGGCTCGGGCTCAGTGGTCTCAGGAGTGGTATCGGTGGTCTCAGTGTCGCCAACGTTGACATCGTCGCCTTGACCCTCGCCGCCTTCAGTAGCCTGATCAACGGTTACAGTGTCGAAGGACTCGACAAGCGCGAAGTAGTGATACTGGTTGATAACAGCAGCATCAGCAGTGAAAGTAGCTCTGTGGCCGTTCACCTTGAGAGAAGCGCCGTCAAGAACTTCCCACTCATCACGGACGAGAACCATCTTGGCCTTGCCGGGATCAGCAACATAAACATCAATGGTGATAGGGCCACTGGTCTTGGAGACAGAGATGGCATAAACACCAGCAACACCAGAAGCACCCTGATCAGCGAGTTCGCTGTCGAAGGAGGTAGTGGTGTCGATGCGAGCTTCAACGGGAACACCGTCAGCGTCGGTAGCAGTGTAAACATACTTACCGAGAGTGCCGGAGTTGTCACTGACCGAAGGATTGGCCTCAACAACAGGGCTGAGCTGAACGCTGCCTTCAGCTGCGAAAGCAGTTACGCTAAGAGCGAGAGCCAGGCAAATTGCCAGAACGGATGAAAGAATTTTCTTCATGAGTAATTCCCCACTTTCATTTACAAAATTTAAAATTCTTCGGACTTTGTACGGCGCCCGAACCGTTTTTATTCAATTCACGGCGAAACCGCCTCGAAGTGAATCCACGCTTATAATACACCCAAGGAATTTGAATGTCAAGCCTTTGATGATAAATTTCATCAATTTCGTCAAACCCGACAAAAATTGCAGTGCTCATTTTGATGATATGTTCAAAATGCTTAATGGTCTTGTGATGAAAAGCGCATCGGCAGCGCGACGGCCGAATTTCTGAGCCACATAGGCGTAGCAGCTCGCAAAGTCGGGATTGCCGCGCTCGCGGTTGTGCCTGTCGTCGGCGACAACGTCGATTCCGCCCTCTTCAACAAGCCTCGCAATAAGCTTTTTGCGGCGGCTCTCGAAGGCTTCGGTGTTGATCTGAAGCTTCGCGCCAAGACTCTTCAACTCGTAAATATCGTCAAGGTCGCTGAGATTGTCATACCTCTCAATATGCGCGATAAGGGGCTTGTAGCCGTTCGAGAGAAGCTTCACGACATACATTCTCATCTCGTCGAAGGTCGTGGTCGGGTGAAACTCCGTCAAAACCGTCTTCGTTCCGCCGAGGGGCCGACAGCTTCCGTCGCGAAGCCGCTCGACAGTGTCGGGCCGCATGAAAACCTCGTTGCCGAGGGCGCAGTCCATATCTGGAAAATTTTCAGAGATAAAAAGCTTTGCCTTCGCAAAGGATTCGGCAATCTTGTCGGGCTTCGGGGTGAACAGCGCGGGGTTATAGTGCGGGGTGAAGCAGATGTGCCTGATTCCGCAGTCGTATTCAAGCCTTATGAGGTCATACATGTGGTCGTCGTCGGGGGCGCCGTCGTCAACGCCCGCGAGAATGTGACAGTGCAGATCGGTGAAACCGACAGGGACCTCGATCGGTTCCTTTGGTTTTTTTGAAAAGAACATGTGCGCTCGCCCCTTTCCTTGCGATAATTATAATACCACTTCCCGCCAAAAAATGCAAGTCCTTTTGAAAAATGAGTGTGGGGGAGGGAATTTTGGGGGGTGAGGGGCGCCCTCATTTAAAATTATATTGTGCTCCTGCCCAACAGCCGCACGCCCACTATTACAAGGTATTCGGCTTACGCCTCATACTATCTTTACCGCTCCGCACATGCGGAAAGCGCAAGCAAAAGCGCACAAAATATCCATCAGGCCTGCTCTTTATCCCAACCGCATGTGCGTCGCTATCACCCCACCCCCCACCAAATCTTGCGAAGAAGTAAAACTTTGCTCTGCCCCCGCCCCTCAAGGGGCGGGGGATCGCGGTTTTTGTCCAAGAGGACGAGCCGCCAAACCGAAACGGCGACGAAGTCCGATTGGCTGCAAAAACCAGCTTTCATTCCCCTCTAGGGGAGGGGGCTGGGGGAGAGGTGTCTAAAAATAGCACGAGCGAAGCGAATACCTTATAATGCGTAAATCCCCGCTTTTTTATTTATCTCGGGGGAGACCGCCCCAGCGGGCTCCCATGAACGCTGGGCTTTGTCTGCGAGCACGAGTGCCCAATCCGAAACGGACACAAGCGCTCCGCTCTCCCAAGTTACCCCGCTCTGCGGAGACCGCGTAAGCGGGCTCCCATGAACGCTGGGCTTTGTCTGCGAGCACGAGTGCCCAACCCGAAACGGGCACGAAGTGCGAGCAGCAACAAAACCAGCTTTCATTGTATTGACAAACCCGCGCAGATTGTTTATTATAATATTGTATAAAAATGCCAAGGCGCAAAAAAGAAGGGGGTTCTTATTTTGAACGACTATGTGATCATCACCGACTCGGGCGCTGATATCTCGCCCGAAAACCTTGAAAAATGGGGAGTTTTGCTCTGCCCGCTGACTTTTTCTTTTGATGGCGACAACACCATTCACACGGGCGAGGACATGCCCGCCGCGGAATTTTACCAAAAGATGCGCGACGGAAGCATCGCGAGAACGTCGGCAATCAATGCCGAGACCCTGAAAAGCGCCCTCAAAGCAGTGCTTGACTCGGGCCGCGACGCAATTTATATCGCGTTCTCGTCGGGCCTGAGCTCGACCTATTCGACCGCATGTCTGGTCGCCGAATCGCTTAAAGAGGACTATCCCGACCGAAAAATCGAGGTGGTCGATTCGCTCGCGGCCTCGGCGGGTCAGGGGCTTCTGGTCTGGCTCGCGGTGAAGAAAAAGCGCGAGGGGGCGTCTGTTGAAGAGCTTCGCGATTTTTGCGAGGGCATTCGCCTCAACATCTGCCACTGGTTCACCGTCGATGACCTCGTCTACCTCAAGAGGGGTGGAAGGGTCAGCGCTACTGCCGCGATCGCGGGTGCGGTCCTCGGCATAAAACCCGTTTTGCATGTCGACGACGAGGGGCACCTTATAAATATGCAGAAGATCCGCGGAAGAAAGGCATCGATAAAAGCCCTTGCCGACAAGCTCGGCGAGCTTAAAAAACAGGGCGCGGACAACACCGTTTTCATCTCGAACGGCGACTGTATTGCCGATGCCGAGCTTCTGGCGCAGATGATCAAAGAAAGGTATGCCGATATGAACGTCGAGCTCATCACCGAAATCGGGCCTGTAATAGGCGCACATTCGGGCCCCGGTACGCTCGCGCTCTTCTTCGTCGGCGAGCATAGATGACCAAAGGAGGAAACAATGTCGGAAAACGTCACCGAAGCGGCTGAACAGCGCCGCCCGCAGAAAACCGTCACCCCTGAACAGAAACGCAAACAACAGAATGTTCTGATCGTCCTGATAATCCTGATAGCCGTCGGCGCAGTGATAATACTGTATAACAACGGCGTTATCGGCGGTTCGTCGAGCCGCAAGCCCGTCGAGCGCTATCTCAACGCCATCGCCGAAAAGAATTTCGACAGCTTTATCGCGACTCAGCCGCCCAAAATTGCCGATGACCACATCGCCGACCGCGAAGAGCTCGGCCTCAGCGGCGAAGAATATATGTCGAGGCTCTACAGCGACTATTTCGGCGAGTTCGGCGACGACATGACCGTCGAGCTTGAATTCCTCGACCGCTCGCGAATCGACGGCCTTTACCTCGACAACTTTAAAAATTCCTATCTCGAGCTCTACGGCGAGGCCATAAGGGTATCGTCCTCCTTTGAGATCGACGTCGACGCGCGGTTCTCGGGCTCTCTGTCAAGCGACACCGTCGAGCTCGCCTGCTACGTCATCAAGTCCGACGGCAAGTGGTACATCGCAGGGTGCGATTACAGAATGGAAGAGGAAGAATAGGGAGTTATTTCCTGACGATTAAGTATGATATGGCAATCTGCGGGGCTCTAAAAAGGGCCCCGCAAAGTGTTGTAAGGCTTTGGAAGAAGAGGCGGAGCTTGCGATACCGTAATTAAAACTCTTTGAGCACGAGCAATCAATTGTTCACGATTGCGAAGTGCGAAAAGCAAGTTTTAACGCTTCGTTTAGCGTCTACGCACCAAAAAATCCCGCAGGAAACGGGATAAGACGGGCACAACGGCGCAAGCCGTAGTGCCAACGACGCGATTAAAACTCTTTGAGGGCGAGCAATCAATACTAAACGATTGCGAAGCCCGAAAAGGAAGTTTTAACGCTTCGTTTGGTGACAGGACTTGTAACCTCAATGGAAGCGCTATTTCTTGCCGCTCGCACTTCGCGGGCGTGAACTATTGCCCGCTCGTGCTTGCGGAGAAATAGCCGCGTCCATGCAATCCAAAGCGCCCGTACTTTAGCTCTGCTTGAAAAGCAGTCATAATCGCAACTTTCTGCGCTTCAACAATATCTCGGCGCTTTGAGTGCAGCTTTGCGATCTATCACGCAAACCAAAATAAGAGCCCCCTTCGGGGGGCAAAAAAGGGGCCCCCGCAAAGTCGTAAGACTTTGTGGGGAAGAGGCGGAGCAGCGGAGCGAGTGAAGCGGCGATTTCAAATGCAAGGCATGAAGAAAGCGCCGCAAGCGATACGAAGCTTGCGGCGCCGTGGTGCGGGTGACAGGACTTGAACCTGCACGGGGGTGCCACCAGAACCTAAATCTGACGCGTCTGCCAATTCCGCCACACCCGCATAGCGCTATTCTATCACCTTTTTGCCCCCTTGTCAATCATACTTTTCTCCCGTATTCTTCCAAAAATATTAACAAATTGTAAATTTTTCGGTTTTTTGCGATTTTCGCTTGACAAAAAGCGACAAAATATTTACAATTAAGACAATATCTTATATATAAATAATGGTAATTTTATGGGTGAACGGTTCACCCGTTTTTTATTTATTTTTTTAGGAGATGATTTTATGCAAAAGTCAAAAAAGCGCGGAAAGCGCGGTTTTACGCTGTTAGAGATGGTTTTTGCGCTCGCGGTTGTTTCGGTTCTCGCGATGGTCGCGCTGCCCTCTCTTGCGGCGATGAGGAAGAACATGGTGATGTCCCGCCTCGACCAAAAAGCCGAAGAATTGTACCTATACGCCCAGAACCGAATCTCTTACCTGCGGGCATACGGAAGCCCGACCCCTTCAAATGGCGTAATTACGTCATCTGACAGCGCTGTTTTTGCCGAGGAAATCGACGGAAAGAGCGCTGTTTTAATAGTCGACCGCGATTCGCAGAACGCCGAATCGCTTTATTTTTCTGAAAAGCTTTCGGTTGAGGAGCTCGAAAAGCTCTGCGCCGACGGGCTTGACGAAGCCGAGCGCCGCAGGCTTGAAATCGGCTTTTATGGCGGCGACGGCGCGTCGGCGGCCCCTCGCGAGCTTGTTCTTCGCCCGAAAATCGAGGCGCTCAACGGCGACGACATGACCCTCGAAATCACCTGCGACGGGCTTGAGGGCGCGCTCTCAGACGAAGTGACAGTGGAGTTAAAAATATCCTCCGATGATGGGCTCTCAATGTCATGTTTTGGCAGTAGTGATTTCAACAGGGATTTTGATAGCATAACTCTTGTAGACGGAACTTTAACAGCCACATTAACCGTCGATTCGTTGAACACCGATAAGGCATACATGGAAAACCTCGGCGAATTTTTCGGGGTTCAGGACAGCCTCACCGCGACGGCAAAAATAATTTGCTCGGCACCGAATCGCTCTGAGCCAACGTCTGAGCACGCGCAGGAGGTCTGCACGGTGAATTTCTGCCCGCTGTTCGGGGAAAAGAACGGCCCGAACGTGAGCGTTGCGAACCTGCGGCACCTCAGCAACATCGGGAAAATCGACACGCACGGCGTCGCGGTCAGCCAAACCGAAAACATCAACTGCACTGAAAAGTTTTCGCCTCTGCCCTGCTTCTTCGGGAGCTATGACGGCGGCGGATTTTTTATTAATGACTTAAATATTTGTGAGGACGAGGGCAACGTTGGGCTTTTTTCGGAGCTCTCGGGGAGCGTTGAAAACCTCGGGCTTCGGGGCGGAAGCGTTCTCTCAATCTCGAAAGGAAGCGCGGCGGTCGGCGCATTCTGCGGCAGGGCGCACGCGGGCAGTGAGATAAAAAATTGCTCGGCGGTCGGGCTGACTGTCGGGCATGATTCTTCTTCGACGGATGGTGTCTCGTCTTCTTCGGCGGATAGTGTCTCGGTCGGCGGGCTTGTCGGCGAGGCGGGCGGGGCGATAGTCTCCTGCCGCTCTGAGGCCGACAGAATTTTTGCCGATGCGGTTTCGGCCCGCGATGTCTGCCTTGGCGGAATAGGCGGAAAGCTCACGGGCGGCGAAGTTTCTCTCTCGCGATGCTCGGGGCGGCTCGAGACCCGCTCGGAAGCAGAAAGCATCACCGTCGGCGGGCTTGTTTCGGGCGGCGGAGGGCGGCTTGAAAACTGCTCGACCGAGTGCTCGGCAGGCTATATCGGCGGCGGAGAATATTTCGGCCTCGGCAGAACCCCGAGCGACGGCTGTAAATTTCTCGCCGAAAACGGCTGGCTGAGCGAGGACCGCCTCGGCGAGACCCCCGCAGAAACCCTCGGCGGAAAGCTCGCGAACCCGAGAGGCCTTATAGGCGCGGCAAGGACGGAATATTCGGGCGGAAAGTTCAGTTCAACGCTGCTCGCAAGCTTTGACGCCTTTTCAAACGACTCGAAGATAATTCCCGAGATCGGGTGGGAGAGCCCCTCGGAAGGCGAGGTGCGGTATTATTTTTTCAGCGAGCGAACGGCCTGCCCCGCCGAGGGCGAGATCGGCGGCTGGTCAATTGAAAACAGTGAGGTGGACATCGGCAGCGACGAGGCTCGCGGCCGTTTTTTCTGCGCCGTTTGACGGCATCGGCCGAAACAGAGATAACCCTTCGGTTCGGCGAAGCGGCGCGGACGGTTGAAATTCTTCCGACGCAAAAGACCGCGACTCGGGTCGGGGTGCTCGCGGTGATCTATCACGAGGCTTACACCGATTTTGACCCGTGGACTTTTGAGATAGTCGATCTGCCCGCGCACTATGAGTATCAGTACACTTATTGGGACGGCGCGTCGCGAAAATTCGTCGCCTATAACGAAAGCACGGGCGAGGGGTTCGACGCAGACCTCACAAGCTATGAATTCGGCGGGCTCTATGAGGGCGATATGGCGGTGTTTATCTTTGCCGATGAGGCCCTCGGCAGCGGCTGGGGCTTCGACTGCGAATACACCGACAGAGGCGTGGCCGCGGGGTATCACTACTATGAGATATTCAGGGGAGATTATTTCCGAGAGCTGAGCGTGCCCGCAGAGCTCGGCGGCGAAAAATTTGTTTTTGAGGTTATATATCATAGCGGCTATCTGAGTTGGATTGACATTCTTGCGGAGATGACATAAAAAGGCTCGGCAGTTTATTCTGCCGAGCCGATTTTTTATTTGTTGAGAATCTTGACTATCTCGTCGATGTCTCCGTCGGTGACGGCGCCGCCGCTGAACTGCATCATTCCGCGCAGGGGCATGTAGTTTTCCATCGCCGAATCCATCTCGTCGGTGATGGCTTCGGAAGCCTCATCGGAAGCTTTCGGCTTTTCGCCTCGGCGAAGCTTGGCCATCGCCGCTTTGAGCCGCCCCGCAACGTTCGGGTCGGAGAGAATGTCGCCGATAGTGCTGTCGGCGGTGTAATGCCGCTTTATCTTCGCGGTCGAGTTTACCCTCACCTCGCCCGAGGCCCTGATATCGCGGGAGGAAAGCCCGACCTCGACGGTGAAATCGCCCGTCTCGACGAGCCAGTCGCCGATCTCGACGCTCCAGAAAGCGAACGCCCTCTTGTCGAGCGTGAACTCGACGGTTTTTTCCTGCGAGGGCTCTAAATATACCTTTTCAAAGCCCTTGAGCTCGCGAACGGGGCGAATCATGCTGCTCTTCCTGTCACCGACGTAAAGCTGCAAAACCGCCTTGCCCGCCCGCTTGCCGACGTTTTTCACCTTCGCCGTGACGCAAAGGGTGTCGGTATCGGAAATCTCGCCCGAGCTGAGGCGAAGGTCTGAGACCTCAAACTCGGTATAGCTTAAGCCGTGGCCGAACGGGAAGAGAACCTCGGCGTCTTTCTTGTCATAGTAGCGGTAGCCGACGAAAATTCCCTCGCGATAGTCGGCCTCGTTGCCCTCGCCGCCGTAGAAGAGGTATGACGGGTTATCCTCGAGCCGCTTCGGGAATGTCTCGGCAAGATGGCCCGAGGGGTTGGCGTCGCCGAAGAGTATTCTCACCGTCGCGATACCGACTGCCTGGCCGCCGAGGTATGCCTCTAAAACCGCGGGGACTTTATCAAGCCACGGCATTTCTATCGGCGAGCCGTTGTGAAGCACCACCACGGTGTTCGGGTTGGCGGCCGCCACGGCCTCGATGAGGCGGTTCTGGCATTCGGGCATCTTCATGTTCCTGCGGTCATAGCCCTCGGATTCATAAGAATCGGGCAGTCCCGCGAACACCACCGCGACTTTTGCTTTCTTCGCGGCGTTGACGGCCTCGGCGATCATGCTTTCATCGGCCTTGTCTTCCGATACGCTGTAACCCCTTGCGTAGGTGATTTTAAGGCCCTTTGCGGCCTCAAGCGCGGAGGTGGTCTTGAAGCAGTTTATATGAGACGAGCCGCCGCCTTGGAATCTCGGCTTTTCGGCAAACTCGCCGATAAACGCGATGTCGTCGCCCTTTGAAAGCGGCAGAAGCCCGTTGTTCTTGAGAAGCACCATGCACTCCTCGGCGACAGAGGCCGAAAGAAGATGGTCGGCTTCCTTGTCCCACGGGGTCTCGGGCTTGGCGTTTTCAAGATATCTGAAGCTTATGTTGAGAATCCTCTCGGCCGCAAGGTCGACAAGCTTTTCATCAAGCCTGCCCGAGCGGACCGCCTCGACTATTCTTCTGTCGTTGATGCCGCCCGACGACGGCATCTCAAGGTCGAGGCCCGCTTTTATGCCCTCGACCCTGTCCGAGACCGCGCCCCAGTCGCTCATCACATAGCCGTCAAAGCCCCAGCAGTCGCGCAGGACTTCGGTGAGAAGCCACCTGTTTTCCGAGGCATATGTGCCGTTGACGCGGTTATATGAGCACATGACCGTCCATGGGCGGGCTTTTTTCACCGCCGTCTCGAACGCGGGAAAATAAATCTCGCGAAGAGTTCGCTCATCGACGTTTGAGGAAGAGCTCAGCCGCCTATGCTCCTGGCTGTTCGCGGCGAAGTGCTTTATCGAAGTTCCGACGTTCTGAGACTGCACGCCGTTGATGTAGGCCGCCGCGATCTCGCCCGCAAGATAGGGGTCTTCCGAGAAATATTCAAAATTTCTTCCGCAGAGCGGCGAGCGCTTGATGTTCACCGCAGGGCCGAGCACCACGCAGAGCTTTTCATGCTGACAGCTTTTGCCGATGGCCTCGCCGACAGTTTTCACAAGCTCGCGGTCGAAAGATGCCGCAGTGGCGCATGCCGCGGGCATACAAACCGCCTTGATGCTCTCGTTGACGCCGAGGTGGTCGGCCTTGTCGTCCTGTTTTCTGAGGCCGTGAGGCCCGTCCGAGACCATCACCGAAGGAATTCCGAGCCGCTCGACCGCCTTGGTGTGCCAGAAATCCTTTCCCGAGCAGAGTCCCGCCTTTTCTTCAAGAGTCATCTTTGAAACAAGTTCCCTGATCTTTTCAATCTCCAAAAAAATCGCCCCCGATTTCAATATTTTTGTTGATTATACCATCGCGGCGATGTTTTGTCAATGATTGCAGGGAAATTATAATATATCAATCATTATCAAAATTAAAGTCATTGTTTTGCGGCAAATTTTGGGGTATTCTTATAATATGGAAGAAAACAGTCAAAAGCTTTTGTGATAATTATTCAAAAGGAGTCAAGCGATGAAAAAACAAGCCTTTAACCCCTATCTCCCCTCTTGGGAATACATTCCCGACGGCGAGCCCTACGTCTTCGGCGACAGGGTCTATGTCTACGGCTCGCACGATTTTTACAACGGCTGGGTGTTCTGCCTCGGCGACTATGTCTGCTGGTCGGCGCCGATAAACGACCTCTCGGACTGGCGTTATGAGGGCGTCATCTACCCCAAGACCGCCGACCCGTTCAACCGCGACGGGCATATGTGCCTCTATGCGCCCGATGTCACCGTCGGCCCCGACGGGCGATACTATTTATATTATGTGCTCGATAAGGTCTCGGTGGTCTCGGTCGCGGTATGCGACACCCCCGCGGGGAAATATGAATTCCTCGGATATGTTCACTACCCCGACGGAACGCTTCTCGGCAACAGAAAGGGCGACGAGCCCCAGTTCGACCCCGCTGTCATCACCGAGGGCGATGTGACATATCTCTACACGGGCTTCTGCGGCAGGGGCGACAGGTCGCGAAGCGGCGCTCAGGCGACAGTTCTCGATAAGGATATGCTCACCGTCATCGGCGAGCCCGTCATCATCGCCCCGGGGTGCATGTATTCCTCGGGCACGGGCTTTGAGGGCCACGCGTTCTTTGAAGCCCCCTCGATAAGAAAGCGCGGGGATACATACTACTTTGTATATTCGTCAGAGGTCATGCATGAGCTCTGCTATGCGACTTCAAAAGAGCCGAGGAGCGGCTTTGAATACGGCGGGGTGATAGTTTCAAACTGCGATATCGGCATCGGCGGCTATAAGCCGAAGGAAAAGCCATCGGCATACGGCGCGAACAACCACGGCTCGATAATTGAGATAAACGGCGATTGGTATATCTTCTATCACCGCCACACCAACGGAACATGGTACAGCAGGCAGGGCTGCGCCGAGAAAATCAGCTTCACCGCCGACGGGAAAATTCCGCAGGTTGAAATAACCTCATGCGGGCTTAACGGCGGGCCGCTTTCGGGCAGCGGGGAATACCCCGCGTATATCGTCTCGAACCTTATGAGCGGGGTCTCGGGGCCTTATGTCGGCGACCCGAGGATTCCCAAGGTGGTTCAGGACGGCAGCGACGGCGAGGAGTGCGTCGGGTATCTCGCGAACATCTCGGACGGCTGCATCGCGGGGTTCAAATATTTCGACATCAGGGGCGTCAAAGAGCTCGGCGTGACGGTTCGCGGGTATATGCACGGCGCGTTTGAAGTGAAAACATCGCCCGACGGCGAGGCCCTCGGCGAAATAAAGGTAGAGAGCGCGAATATCTGGCAGAAATTCACCGCCCCCGTCAGGATTCCCGACGGCGTGAGCGCGCTCTGGCTCTGCTATAAGGGCGGCGGAAACATTCACCTGAAATCGTTTGAATTTATTTGTTGATAAAGGAGGATAACTATGTTAAGAATCGCAAAAACCGAAAACGGCACGGTGCGCGGAATCGAATGCGCCGACCCGAGGATCACCGCCTTTAAGGGCATACCCTTTGCGGCGCCGCCGATCGGAAAGAACAGGTGGCGCGCCCCTCAGCCCGCCGAAAATTGGGACGGCGTGAAGGACTGCTTCCGCTTTGCGCCGATCTCCGTTCAGGACACCCCGGGCCTCGGCACCGACGTTTATTGCCGCGAGTGGCATGTCGACCCCGACATCGCGATGGGCGAGGACTGCCTTTATCTGAACGTCTGGACGCCCGCAAAGAGCGCCGATGAGAAGCTTCCCGTCTATGTATGGTTCTTCGGCGGCGGGCTTCAGTGGGGCTACCCCGCTGAGATGGAGTTCGACGGCGAGAGAATCGCGAGGCGCGGAATCGTCGTGGTATCGGTCAATTACAGGCTGAACGTCTTCGGGTTCCTCTGCCACCCCGAAATCACCAAGGCTCAGCCCGACGCGCCCGCAAACTTCGGAAGCCTTGACCAGCAGGCGGGCCTTAAGTGGGTGAAGAGAAACATCGCGAATTTCGGCGGCGACCCCGACACCGTTACCGTTTCGGGCCAGTCGGCGGGCGGCGGAAGCGTCATGAGCCAGATAGTCTGCCCCGCGAACAGGGGGCTCTTCAACCGCGCAATCGTCATGAGCGGAATGATAAAAAGCCCATACGCCAAGGGCGGCATCGGCACCCCGAACACCATTGAAAACGCCGAAAAGCTCGGCGCAGAGTTCATAAGCTTCCTCGGCGCAAAGAATATCGGCGAGGCGAGAGAGATCGACGCAAAGACGGTTCTTCACAAATACAACGAGTTCGTTCGGAGCCACCCGAGGTTCTTCACCGTCGACGACGGCGTTTTCTGCGTCGGCGAGCCTTATAAGATGATTCTTGAGGGCGACTGCGCAGACGTTCAGATCATCGCGGGAAACACCGCCGACGAGTTCCCGAATTTCATCTTCGCCGACTCGGAAGAGGAGTACAGGGCCAAGGTCAGAGAGATCTTCGGCGACAGGGCCGATGAGTTCTTAAGCCTGCCCGAGGCGGAATACCGCGGAAAGGCATCGGCAAAAACTTCGGGAATCGAACAGACCGTCAAGGCGCTCTTCGCGGCGAAAAAGCGCGCGGGCTGCCCGAATAAAAACTACTACTACCGCTTCGAGCCCGATATCCCCGGGTGGGACAACGCGGGCACTTTCCACTCGGTAGACCTCTGGTTCTTCTTCGAGACCCTCGCGAAATGCTGGCGGCCCTTCGTCGGCAGGCATTACGACCTCGCGAGACAGATGACCGACTACCTCTGCAACTTCATCAAGAGCGGCGACCCCAACGGCTTCGACCTCTGCGGGTATAGGCTTCCGCAGTGGGACGCCTTCTGCGACGAAACGCCCGTCGAGATGAGGTTCACCTCTGACGGCGCCAAGCCCGAACCCGAACAGGTAACGCGCTTCGCGCAGATGCTCAGGGAGAGGATCCTTAAGGGCTGATAAATAATCAAAACCCCCGCCGAGCGCGATCCTGCGCAAGGCGGGGGAATTTTTAGATGTGGCCGAAACGGCCACATCAAGAAGACAGAAATTAGAGGTCAGATGTCAGAATTTCAAGGGGTCGCCTGCGGCGACATATCTGAATATTTCTAATAATGCGTGCGGAATGGACACTCCCGAATTTTTATGGGATTGGGCTTAAAAGCACCTCTCTTTTCTTTCTCTTCGGCAGCTCTCAACGTTTCCGCAGCGGTAGCAGAGCTCGTTTTGGCAGGAGCCGTCGCGGAAGAAGCCGACGAGGTTTTCGGCGGTCGTTTGGGCGATATTTTCAAGCGCCTCTTCAGTGAGAAATGCCTGGTGCGAGGTCACGATGACGTTCGGCATCGATATCAGCCTTGCGAGGGTGTCGTCGGACATGATATGCCCCGAAAAATCCTTGAAGAAGACGTCCGATTCCTCCTCATAGACGTCGAGGCAGGCGCCGCCGATTTTCCTCTCCTTGATGCCCTCAAGAAGCGCCTCGGAATCTATCAGCGCCCCGCGCGATGTGTTGATTATCATGACCCCCGTCTTGAGCTTTTCAAGCGAATCCTTGCCGATCATGTGATAGGTCTCCTCGGTTAGCGGGCAGTGCAGCGAGATGATATCGCTTTTTTCGAGGAGCTCATCAAGATTGACATATTCTATTCCCGAATCGGCAGCGGGGAATTTGTCATAGGCGATGACATTCATTCCGAAGCCTCGGCAGATGTCGATGAAGATTCTGCCGATTTTTCCCGTGCCGATGACCCCGACCGTTTTTCCGTGAAGGTCAAACCCCGTCAGCCCGTTCAGCGAAAAGTTGAAATCCTTGGTGCGGATATAGGCCTTGTGTATCCTGCGAATCGAGGTCAGAAGCATCGCCATGGCGTGTTCGGCAACGGCGTATGGCGAATACGCGGGGACGTGAAAAACATGAAGCCTGCCGAAGCAGTGTTCGATATCTACATTATTATAACCCGCGCAACGAAGAGCTATCGCACTGACCCCCAAATCGCAAAGCCTGTCGATGACCTCGGCGTTGACGGTATCATTGACGAAAACGCATACGCCTTCGCAGCCAGCGGCGAGCGAGACGGTGTCGGGGTTGAGCTTTGTCTCGAAGTAACGAAAATCGATGCCCAGCCGCTCACCCTCGGCCTTGAACGCGGGCAGATCATACGGCTTGGCGTCAAAAAATGCAATCTTCATGGGAATTCTCCTTTCTTTTGCTTATTATAGCACATTCTGCGGGAGGAATTCACAATTCTGAAGTCCTACCCCACCATCGACTTGAACCCGTAGGACACCGCGGTGACGATGAAGCCCGCGATGATGACGCCGATGACGATGCAGGGGAACGCCTTTTTCGGGCTGATTCGCAGAACCGTCGAGACCAGTGCGCCCGTCCAGGCGCCGGTGCCGGGCAGCGGTATCGCGACGAGGATAATAAGCCCGAGAGCCTTGTACTTTTCGATCGTCCCGCGGTTTTTATACGCCTTGTTTTCGAGGAAGTTCGCGACCTTGCCCAAAAAGCCCTTGCGGGCCTTGAGCCACAAAAGAACGCGGTCCAAAAGCAGGAGTATAAAGGGTATCGGCGCAAGGTTGCCGAGCATCGCGACAAAAAAGGCGAGCCACGGGTTAAGCCCGAAGCCGACCCCGTAGGGTATCCCCCCGCGTAGCTCGACGACGGGAAGCATCGATATCAGAAAGGTCGCGAAAATTTTGCCGACGGTGGTTGATGTAAGCCATGAAAGCATTGATGTTTACTCCTTATTCCTGATGAATTTGAAATAGTCGCTGAGGGGCTCGATGTTGCTCTCCGAGAGGTTTTGGGGGAGCTCTGAGAACCACCCGAGTTCGGTGACTTCGCCGTCGCGGAAATCAAACTCGCCCTCATAGCTTATGCAGCGGTAGACGATATCTATGCAGGAGCACTCGTCGCCGTTCGGGTAAACGTGGTGCCGAGGCTTTCCCGAATAAATTCCGAAGAGCTCGAATTCTTTAAGCTCGATGCCCAGCTCCTCTTTTAACTCGCGCCGAAGAGCGTCCTCGACCTTTTCGTCGACCTCGACAGCGCCGCCGTGATAGCCCCATTTGCCGTCGTCGGCCCTCTTCTGAAGAAGCACTCTGCCCTCGGAATCGCCGATGATAAGGCATGCGCAGGGCATTATCACGACGTCGTGGCCGACCTTTTTTCTTATCTCTGAGATGTATGACATACCGCTGCCCCCGATTCACAACCCGAGCGTTTTGCTCACTGCCGAGAAGATGTCATCGGCAACCTCATCGGGCGTTCGGGCCGCGTCGATAATCTTTATGTTGTGATCCTTGAGCCTCGCGAAAATATCCATATAACTTCGGCGAACACGCTCGATGGTCTCGCGCTCCTCAAAAATCTCGCGGGAAGACCGCCCGAGAGAAATTCTTTTGTCGGCGACGTCGGTCGGAACATCAAGAAAAATGCAGAGATCGGGCTTTAAAATCGCGGGGCAGTCAAGGTTCGCGGGCAGAAGCCAGTCGAGGCCGATGTCCATGCCCTGATAGGCGAGCGATGAGTAGTAATATCTGTCGCAGATGACGGTCACGCCTCGCGACAAAAGCGCCGCGATGCCGTCGTTCGGGTTCTCGCAGTGGCTGATCCTGTCGGCGAGAAAAAGCGCCGCAAGCTCATGTGGCGTGCGGTTCGTGATTTTTCCGAGGGCGTCGCGGATAAGCCCGCCCGTCGCGTGCTGCGTCGGCTCGGCCGTAAGCTGAACGCTCACGCCAAGCCCCGAAAGCCTCGCCGCCAGCCTCTCCGTCTGAGTGCCCTTGCCGCTACCGTCAAGCCCCTCAACGACAATGAATTTACCTTTCATACTCTCCCGCCTTTCACTAAAGTCGGTTATATTATATCGCGATAGGGGGAGGAAGTCAATATTGAAAGCTGGTTTTGTTTCTGCTCGCACTTCGTGCCCGTTTGGGTTTGGGCACTCGTGCTCGCAGACAAAGCCCGATGTCCAATGAAAGACGGTTTTTGTAGCCAATCGGACTTCGCGGGCATGAACGCCCGCCCGCTCGTCCTCTTGGACAAAAACCGCGTTCATGGGAGCCCGCCTGCGGCGGGCTCCGCGGAGATGGGAAATTTGGGGGTGGCAAGAGGACTTCGGCACTGCTACGATATGCCAATATAATTCTTGAAGCGGGGGGAACCCTGCGGGTCCCCCCGCTCCCCCTCCCGCCGCTTCGCCGCCTCGCAAGCTCGGCGGCTCGCGCTCTTGGACAAAAACCGCGTTCATGTCCCCTTTTTCTCAATTCCCCTCCCCTAACCCTTGACATTTTGCCCCGTTTGTGATAACATAGATAAAATTTACCCCGAATAAATTTAAGGAGGTAGCATATGCTTCAGACAGACGCAAACATCAAGTTCGGAAAAGAGGGTCTTACCTTCGACGACGTTCTGCTCATTCCCGCTGAGTCTGACGTCACGCCGAACATGGTCCGGCTCGGCACAAAACTCGCGAAAAATCTTGAGCTCAATATCCCGATAATGACCTCGGCGATGGACACCGTCACCGAGTCGAAGATGGCGATAGCCGTTGCGCGGGAGGGCGGAATCGGCATCATTCACAAGAATATGACCATCGACCGCCAGGCCGACGAGGTCGACCGCGTGAAGCGCTCGCAGAACGGCGTAATCGGCAACCCGTTCTTCCTTTCGGCGAACAACATCGTCGCCGACGCGGACGAGCTTATGGCGAAATACCGCATTTCGGGCGTGCCTATTGTGGGCGATGACGGCCGCCTCTGCGGAATCATCACCAACCGCGACATGCGCTTTGTGACCGATTTCTCGATGAAGATCAGCGAGGTTATGACCAAGGACAACCTCGTCACCGCGCCCGAGGGCACCACCCTTTCCGACGCGCAGGATATCCTCAGAAAATATAAGATCGAGAAGCTTCCGCTTATCGACGGCGACGGCAGGCTCAAGGGCCTCATCACGATAAAGGACATCGAAAAGGCGGTAAAATACCCCAACAGCGCCCGCGACGCGCAGGGCAGGCTTGTTGTCGGCGCGGCGATAGGCGTCACTGACGACGTTTTAGACCGCGCAGGGGCTCTTGTCGATGCTCAGGTCGACTGTCTGGTTCTTGATTCGGCTCACGGCCACTCGAAGAACATCATCAACTGCCTCGAAAAGGTCAAGAATAAATTCCCCGACACCGTTGTCATCGCGGGCAACGTCGCGACGGCAGAGGGCACCGAGGCCCTCATCAAGGCGGGCGCCGACTGCGTCAAAGTAGGCATAGGCCCGGGCTCGATCTGCACCACACGCGTCATCGCGGGCGTCGGAGTGCCTCAGATAACCGCTGTTTACGACGCGGCCTGCATGGCCTCTAAATACGGCGTTCCGATCATCGCCGACGGCGGTATAAAATATTCGGGCGATATCGTCAAAGCGCTTGCCGCGGGCGGAAGCTGCGTAATGCTCGGCTCGCTTCTTGCGGGCTGCGAAGAGGCCCCCGGCGAGGTCGAGATCTATCAGGGCCGCTCGTTCAAGGTCTACCGCGGAATGGGAAGCCTCGGCGCGATGGCCGCGGGCTCGAAGGACAGATACTTCCAGACAGGCTCGAAAAAACTCGTTCCCGAGGGCGTCGAGGGCCGCGTGCCCTATAAGGGAGCGCTTTCGGACACGGTGTTCCAGCTCTGCGGCGGAATCAGAAGCGGCATGGGCTACTGCGGCTGCCACACGATATCTGAGCTTCACGAGAAGACAAGGTTCGTGAGAATCACGGGCGCGGGCCTCAAGGAGAGCCACCCCCACGACATCTACATCACCAAGGAAGCCCCGAACTACTCGACGCAGGTGTGATAACAGAAATGAAATGCCCCCTCGGAAAGAGGGGGTATTTTTGTGAAGTTTTCGCAGGGGCGTTCCCTGCCCCGATTTCAAGGCGGAGCTCTCAAAAATCAATGACAGCTTGTAATGCCTCTTTGGGTTTATACTCAGAGTCGAACAAAAGCGGGAAATTCTGACGCTTTTCGGCGTTCTTGAAGTGGTTAAGCCAGCTGTATTTATCGGAGACGCCCCAGAGCGTGACGTTCTCGATGACGCCCTTGTAGTCGCGGAAGATCGCGAAAAGCTTTGAATAGGTCTCGGCGACCTTGCGCTGAAGGTCTTCGGGCGGGGCGGCGTCGGGGTTCTTCCAGTCGATCGCGTTGACGTCGAGTTCGGTGATGTGGATCTTCAGGCCGAGGTCGGCATATTTGTCGAGACCGCGCCGAACGCCGTCGAAGTGCTTCTGTTCCATCATCGCGTTGAGGTGGCACTGGCAGCCAATCACGTCGACAAGACCGCGCTCGTTGAGGGCGGTGACGAGCCTCAGAATATTCTCGCTCTTGACGGGGTCGAACTCGTTATAATCGTTGCAGCAGAGCTCGGCGTTCGGGAAATATTTTCTCGCGAGGGCATAGATCTCAAAGAGGTAGTCCTCGCCGAATTTTTCCTTGAAAACCGTGTCGCGAAGATATCCGCCGTGCTTGTCGTCGATGGCCTCGTTGACGACGTCCCAGCAGTAGCAGTCGGGAAAATGCTCTGCGACGAGCCCGAAATGCTCATGAGTATTGGTCATAAGCTCGTCGGCGGTCAGCTGCTCGAAAATTCCCCATGGGTAACTCGCGTGCCACATCAGGTTATGGCCGCGGATTTTCAGGCCGTGAGACATCGCGAAATTGTAAATCTTATCAGCGGCGGAAAAATCCGTCTCGAGCGCGGGGTGAACAAACCTTTCGCGGCGGGTTATCTCGGGCGGGGCAGGCTTTTCGCCGTGGCGCATCGCCCAAAAATCAGGGCGCTGATAGTCGTGAGGGTGAATGCTGTTGTACTTCATCTCGTTTTCACACGTCACCGTGTCGAAGTGCGCAAGAACCGTCTCGGCGGCCTCATCGAGCCAGTGCGCCGACACCGCCGCGCCGACGGTAAAGTAGTTTTTGTAGGCTTCTTTCAGGGTTTTCATGGCGGCTCCTTTCGTGAGTTTGTGGTTGTGTGTTGATGTGAATGCGGGTGGGGTGAGGAATTTTCTCTCGCCTTTTGCCATAGTGAGGGGGCTGTAAAATATTGCCTCGGACAAAAGGCGCCTCTGACCGCTTTTAACAAGGTATTCGGCTTACGCCGAATGCTGTTTAGCCGCATTGGTAGAGTGGAGGGTAGAGACAGTAAGCGCCCGCCCGAAAGGCCCTGTATCCCCCTTTATAAGGTATTCGCTGCGCTCATACTATTTTTAGCGCCCTCCCCCTAACCCCCTCCCAAGGGAGGGGAAATGAAAGCTGAAAAGTGTCGGGCCCGCCCATAATCCGCCGACGCCCATTATTATAAGGAATTCGCTACGCTCATGCTATTTTTAGTCACCCCACCCCCACCGTACATCGCTATGAAGCAAATTTTATCTCTGTCCCCCTCCCCTCGAGGGGCGGGGGGTTATAGCATGGGCGCTAAAAATGAAGAAAAACTGCGTGCAATCTACCAATAGAGTGTTTGAGCAGGGGATAAATCCCCCGCACCCCCTAAAGAGGTATTCACTGCGCTCATGCAGTTTTAGACGCATGGGAAGAGAGGGGAGATATAATTAAATGCCCCGCCCGAAAGGCCGCTGTAGCCACCCTTTATAAGGTATACCCGCGACCTCGCTCCGCTCGTTCGGGGTATGCTATTTAAAGCCACCCCCACCCCCGTCGAGCTTTCGCGCAAACTATAAGTTCCCGTGCGCCCCCGCCCCTTGAGGGGCGGGGGACAGAGCTGAGAATTGATTCATAGCAAAGTTTGATGGGGGTGGGGTGATAGCGACGCCCAAGACTTTGAAATATAGGTCACATTTGTCGGCGGCGCTGCGAGCTTGCCTCTGGCAGTCTCCCAAAATGGGCGGAGCGGTAAAAATAGCACGAGCGAAGCGTGTACCTTATAATAAGGGGTTATAGCGGCTTATGGGCGGGAATAAAATATCAGCTATACGCATTTTTAGTGAGCACGCCGCCGAGACTGCGAGGCGGCAGTAGCGGAGGGGGTTCGGGGGAACCCGCAGGGTGCCCCCGAATCTAATCAATCTGGCAGCAGAATTTTACTTCTCTCAGGGCGCCCCCCGATTTAAAAATTATCGCGGGGTATTGCCGCAGGCGGCCAAGCACGGAAAGGGCGCGGGGAAATCCTGCAAGGGTGTCCCCGCCAATAAAAATCGTAGCGTCGTTATATTAGTGCTTGCGGAGGGAGTTCGGGGGAACAAACGACGCCCTATACAAAGCATAAGCGGTTACTTTTGTCAGCGTCGCTCTGCAAAGGCTTACGCCTTTGCCCAAGAGCGCACGCCGCCGAGCCTGCGAGGCGGCAGTAGCGGAGGGGGTTCGGGGGAACCCGCAGGGTGCCCCCGATTTAAAATTACCGCGGGATATTGTCTCAGGGTGTCCCCGCCCTTATTCAGTTAGTCGGTATCACAATGACGCAGCGGACAAAAGTCCCTTTCATTCCTTCCCAATAACCTCTTTTCCCCCCATGTACGGCCGCAGGACCTCGGGGATTCTCACGCTGCCGTCGGCGTTGAGGTTGTTTTCGAGGAACGCGATGAGCATTCTCGGCGGAGCGACGACGGTGTTATTGAGGGTGTGCGCAAGATATTTTCCGTTCTCGCCGCTGACCCTGATTCTGAGCCGTCTTGCCTGAGCGTCAGAGAGGTTCGAGCAGGAGCCGACCTCAAAGTATTTTTTCTGCCTCGGGCTCCATGCCTCAACATCAACCGACTTGACCTTAAGGTCGGCGAGGTCGCCCGAGCAGCACTCAAGCGTTCTGACGGGGATATCAAGCGAGCGGAAAAGGTCGACGGTGTTCTGCAAAAGCTTGCGGAACCATTCGCGGCTCTCCTCGGGCTTGCAGATGACTATCATCTCCTGCTTTTCAAACTGGTGGATTCTGTAAACGCCGCGCTCTTCGAGGCCGTGAGCGCCCTTTTCTTTTCTGAAGCAGGGCGAATAGCTCGTGAGGGTGATGGGCAGGCTCTCCTCGGGCACGATTCTGTCGATAAAGCGGCCGATCATCGAGTGTTCGCTTGTGCCGATGAGGTAGAGGTCCTCGCCCTCGATCTTATACATCATCGCGTCCATCTCAGCAAAGCTCATAACGCCCTTTGCGACGTCGGAGCGAATCATAAACGGCGGCACGACATAGGTGAAGCCGCGGCCGATCATGAAATCGCGGGCATAGCTTAAAACTGCCGAGTGAAGCCTCGCGATGTCGCCCATAAGATAGTAGAAGCCGTTCCCCGCGACCCTGCGGGCGCTGTCAAGGTCGATGCCCGAAAGGCTCTCCATGATGTCGGTGTGATATGGGATCTCAAAGTCGGGCACTTTCGGCTCACCGAAGCGCTCTATCTCGACATTCTCGGTATCGTCCCTGCCGATCGGCACGTCGGGGTCGATGATGTTCGGTATTATCATCATGATGTCGTTGACCTTTTTCTGAAGCTCTTCCTCAAGTTTTTCGAGCTCTTCAAGCCGCTTCGCCGATTCGCCGACCTGCTTTTTGACCTTTTCGGCCTCTTCCTTCTCGCCCTTTGCCATAAGCCCGCCAATCTGCTTTGAAAGGCGGTTTCTGTCCGCCCGAAGGCCGTCGGCCTCGGTTATCGCGGCGCGGTATTGTTTGTCAAGCTCGATAACCTCGTCGACAAGCGGAAGCTTCGACTCCTGAAATTTTTTGCGGATATTCTCCTTGACCGCGTCGGGGTTCTCGCGAAGAAATTTAATGTCGATCATTTTTCAATACTCTCCTTTTTATTTAACCTGATTATTATTTATTTCCGCGATGGCGTTTGCAAGCGCTGTAAGGTCGCCTTGGTCGTAAAACTCAACAGTAAGCCTTCCGCCGCCCTTTTTGTTCTCGGTGACTTTACAGACCCTTCCCGCCGTCTCTTTAAGCGAAAGCTCGACCTCGTGATAGATGGAGACGCGCTTTTTCGGGGCGGGTTTTTTCGGCTCGGGAGCCTTTTTTGCAAGCTCCTCGGTCTCGCGAACGGATATGCCGTTTTTGATTATCAGTTTAACTATTTCTGCCCGACGCTCAGGGCTCTCGACGGATAAAAGCGCGCGCGCATGGCCCGAGGATATCTCGCCCTTTTTGACAAGCTCGGCGGTTTTCGGGTCGAGGTTTAAAAGCCGAAGCGAGTTAGCCACTGCCGAGCGGGATTTCCCCACCGCCTTTGCGACCTCGTCCTGAGTGGCGCCGCTGCTCTCCATCAGCGACTTATAGCCGAGCGCCTCTTCGATCGGGTTTAAGTCCTCACGCTGAAGATTTTCAACGAGCGCGACCTGAGCGGCCTCGGCGTCGTCAAGCTCGCGAATATAGACGGGTATCTCATCAAGCCCCGCAAGCCTTGAGGCCCGCCATCTGCGCTCACCCGCGACGATCTGATAGCCGCCCGACTTGAGCGGGCGCACGAGTATCGGCTGTAAAACGCCGTGACGCTTTATCGAATCGGCGAGCGCCTCTGTCGCCGAGTCGTCAAAGTCGCGCCTCGGCTGGGTTTTATTCGGAAAAATTTCGGTAAGACGCAGGTTCTGCGCCTGCTGACCTTCGGTTCCGTTCTCTGAAAACAGAGCGTCCATGCCCATTCCCAAAGCCTTTGGTCTTGCCATAAAATCACTCCTTATTTTTTGTTTCTCGATTTGATCCTCTGCAAAAACTCAACGCAGAAGTCCTCATATGCCTCTGCCCCGCGAGAGGCGCGGTCATAATACATTATCGGCTTACCGTGGCTCGGCGCCTCGGAAAGCGCGACGTTTCGCGGTATCACGGTCTCATATACCTCGTTGGGGAAATACTTTCTGACCTCGCTCACGACCTGAGCCGTGAGGTTATATCGCCCGACATACATCGTGAAAAGTATGCCCTCGATATACATTTTTGAGTTGTAGCCGTCCTTGGTGCGCTTGATGGTATCCATCAGCTGTACAAGGCCCTCGAGCGAATAGAACTCGCACTGAATGGGGATCAGCACCGAATCGCAGGCGGTAAGCGCGTTGAGGGTTATAAGGCTCAGCGACGGCGGGCAGTCGATCAGGATAAAATCATAGCGCTCCTTGACTGTCAGAAGCTCCATTTTAAGGCGCATCAGGCGGTTCTCGAAGCTTGCGAGCTCGATTTCTGCGCCCGCGAGTTTTTGCGCCGAGGGTATCAGCGAAACCCCCTTGAACGCGGTCGGAATTATGGCGTTTTGTGCCCGACACGAGCCGATTATGACCTCGTAAACCGTCTCGGTGATGGTTCTCTTTCTCACCCCGAGACCCGTTGTGGTGTTGCCCTGCGCGTCGATATCGACCACGAGGACCTTTTTATTCTTTCCCCCGAGCGCCGCCGCGAGGTTCACGACCGTCGTCGACTTTCCGACGCCGCCCTTCTGGTTTGACACGGCGATTATTTTTCCCATGTTCCGCCTCCTTGCCGAAGTTGTTTAGAAATAGTATAACACATTTTCGGCAGATTGCAAGAGGGGCAGGGAAATTTTTTGTTTCACGTGAAACAAATGAAAAATGAAAGACGGTTTTTGTAACCAATCGGACTTCGCAATCGTGAACGATTGATTGCTCGTCCTCTTGGGCAAAAACCGCGTTCATTGGAGCCCGCTGGGGCGGGCTCCGTGTAAATTACAACAAAGATTTAAAAAAGCGGGGCGCCTGAGACGATATCCCACCATAATTTTTAAATCGGGGGCACCCTGCGGGTTCCCCCGAACCCCCTCCGCACTGCCGCCTCGCAGGCTCGGCGGCGTGTGCTCTTTGACAAAGCCCGATGTTTTTAGGAGCCCGCTGAGGCGGGCTCCGCGATGCGTGTGATAATCATAGAGCAACTGTTAAAAAGTTTCCGCCCTTAGCCACGACCCACTGTTATAAGGTACTCGCTTCGCTCGTGCTATCTTTAGCCACCTCTCCCCCGTCGAGCTTTCGCGCAAACTATAAAATAGCAACCCCCCTCCCCTTCAAGGGGAGGGGGCAGGGGGTGGGGTGCAAGCGACGCCCAAGACTTTTTGAAATAAAGGTCACATTTGTCAGCGTCGCTGCGAGCCCGCCTGCGGCGGTCTCCCAAAATGGGCGGAGCGGTAAAAACAGCATACCCCGAACTCGCGGCAGCGAGGTCGCGGGTATACCTTATAATAGGGGTACGGCGGCCTTTCGGGCGGGCTTAAATTCATTCTTCCTTACTTTGCCGACGCGGCTAAAATAGCATTCGGCGAAGCCGAATACCTTTTTATATCCCCGTGCCCCATTTATATTCCCCCACCCTTCTCCCCTATCCGCCAAAATTCGCTGTCAATCCCTCTCCCATTCGCCCGCAAAAGCCCATAACAGGCCGTTTTATGTCGCATCGCCCCGATATTTTTCTCTGGAAATTTCCGTCGGGGCGTGCTATGATTTAACAAAGGAAGTGACAAAAATGGCAGTGATTTTTCAGCAGAAAAAGGACAGGCAGATAGGGCGGGTGCTCGACATACCCTGCGAGCAGATCGCCCCGAACCCCTACCAACCGCGCCAAGAATTCGCGCAGAACGAGCTTTTAAGCCTCGCGGCGAGCATAAAATCCGACGGCATTTTGCAGCCCCTCACGGTCAGAAAAAAGGGCGAGCTTTACGAGCTCATCGCGGGCGAGAGGCGGCTTCGAGCGGCCATTATCGCGGGTTTACAGAGCGTGCCCTGCATCGTCACCGAGGTCTCGGATCGAAATTCGGCGCTGCTTTCTTTGGTCGAGAATATCCAGAGGCAGGACCTCGGGTTTTTTGAGGAGGCCGACGCCATCGCGCGGCTCATCGACTTTTACGGAATGACCCAAGAGGACGCGGCGCTGCGGCTTGGTTATGCCCAATCGACGCTCGCGAACAAGCTTCGGCTGAGAAAACTTACGCCCGAGGAGCGCCGACTTATCACCGAGTATTCCCTCACCGAGCGCCACGCCCGAGCTCTGCTGCGGCTCGACGACCCCGAAAAGCGCATCGCGGCGATAAACCGCATCGCGCGCGGAAAACTCAACGTCGAGGCCTCGGAGCGGCTCATCGATTCGATGATAGAATTCGACCGCTACAAAGCGAGAATCCGCAAGGGAAGCGCGATTTTCGGCGATCTGCGGCTCTTCATGAACACGGTCAACAAGGCCGTCGAGACGATGCAGATCGCGGGGGTCGACGTCAACGTCGACAAAACCCAGTCGGACGACTACATCGATTACCACATAAGAATCCCCCTGAACAAATGAAAAACGCTCCCGTCAAAGCGGCGGGAGCGCCTTTTATAGCGGTTTTGCCTTGATTTTTCCCTGCGGCCGAGGGTAAGCTTTCGGCGTCGGCGAGACCTTTTTTATAATCGCGAGGGTTCTCCCGTCGCCGTTCGGGAGAGAGTATTCGGGCGAGCTTTCAAGCCTGCCGCCGAGGGTTTTTATGGCCGTGTATGCGCTTTTGAGTTCGTCTTTGCAGTCGCCGCCTTTGAGCGCGAGCATCACCCCGCCGACCTTTACCGTCGGAAGACAGTATTCGCAGAGGCTCGGCAGGCGGCTTACCGCCCTCGCGACAGAGACGTCAAAGCGCTCGCGAAGGGCTTCTCTGCCCGCGTCCTCGGCGCGAATGTGAAGGCACTCGGCCTCGATTTCAAGCGCCGCGCAGACATCGCGAAGAAAATCAACCCTCTTGCCGAGACTGTCGAGCATCGTGAGCCTTAAATCGGGGCGCAGAATTTTCATCGGCAGGCTCGGGAAGCCAGCCCCCGCGCCGATATCGACGACGCTCGCCCCCTCGGGTATCTCGCAGAAGCTGAGCGGCAGGGCGCTGTCAAGAAAATGCTTGACCAAAATTTCGTCGGGGTCGGTGATGGCGGTAAGGTTCATGACCTTGTTTCGCTCGATGAGCATTTCGCGGTAGAGCGAAAATTTTTGCGCCTGTTCCTCGCCAATAGCGAGGCCGCATGCCCCGAAAACCGCGTCAATCCTCATTTTTCTGCCTCCCCTGCTGTTCAAGCCGAATCAGAAGCACCGAGATATCCGCGGGGTTTACCCCCGATATCCGCGACGCCTGACCGACGCTTCTCGGCCGAATTTTCGCAAGCT
The DNA here is from genome assembly GCA_947627455.1 of uncultured Clostridia bacterium. GTDB lineage: Bacteria > Bacillota > Clostridia > Oscillospirales > Ruminococcaceae > Faeciplasma. Next base: position 33,773 of record CANQWC010000002.1, read on the forward strand.
TTTCAGCGGCCTCAAGCCTCAGCCCGCGAATCTGAGAATAGTCGATGTCCTCGGGAATCAGCCTGTTTTCAAGCTTTTTCGTCTTTTCAACCTCGGCGAGCTGGAGCTTTATATACCCCTCGTACTTGATTCGCAGCTCCGCCTGTTCCCATACTTCGCGCGGCAGGCTCGGCCGCTCGGGGTCAAAAGGCGCAAGGTCTGAGTAGCCGATTTTCGGCCTTTTTAAGAGCTTTTCAAGGGAGCACGCCTCGGTTATCGGGGTTGTTTCACGTGAAACAAGCAGCGCCGAAAGCTGATCGCTCGGCGAAATTTTAGTCTCGCAAAGGCGCTTAATTTCGCGCTCGACAGAACTGAGCTTGTCAAGAAGCCGCTGATACCGCCCGTCTGAGACCAGCCCGACGCGGTGGCCGAACGGCACAAGGCGCTCGTCGGCGTTATCCTCGCGAAGAAGAAGGCGGTATTCGCTGCGCGAGGTCATCATTCGGTAGGGGTCCTGAACGCCCTTGGTGACGAGGTCGTCGATAAGCGTGCCGATGTATGAGGTCGTGCGGTCCAAAATGAGCGGCTCTTTGCCCAAAATTTTCATCGCGGCGTTGATGCCCGCGACAAGCCCCTGCGCGGCCGCCTCTTCATAGCCCGAGGTGCCGTTGAACTGGCCCGCGCCGTAAAGCCCCGAGACCGCTTTGAATTCAAGCGTCGGCAGAAGCTCGAGCGAATCGCAGCAGTCGTATTCGATGGCGTAGGCGTTGCGCATGATCTCGACGTGTTCGAGGCCCTCGATGGTGCGCAAAAACTTCAGCTGAACCTCTTCGGGCAGCGAGCTCGACATGCCCTGAAGGTAAAATTCGTCGGTGTCAAGGCCCATCGGCTCGATGAAGAGCTGGTGGCGGGGCTTGTCCGAGAACCTGACGATTTTGTCCTCGATAGACGGACAGTATCTCGGCCCGATGCCCTCGATTCTTCCCGAGTAAAGCGGCGAGCGGTCGAGATTGTCAAGAATAATTTTGTGAGTTTCGGCGTTGGTATAGCTGATGTAACAGGATACGGTGTTTTTAAGCTCGCCCTCGGTCTCGAAAGAAAAAGGCGATATTACGTCGTCTCCGTCCTGCCGCTCTAACTTTGAAAAGTCGATGCTCCGCCTATGCACCCTTGCGGGGGTGCCGGTTTTAAACCTGCGAAGTGTGACGCCCAGCTCGCGAAGACTTTGAGAAAGCCCGTTAGACGGCAGCGTTGCGTCGGGGCCAGATTCGTAAGATGTCTCCCCCACATGGACAACACCTTTGAGATATGTGCCCGTACAGACTATCGCCGCCCTGACCTTATAGGCCGTCCCGAGGCGGGTCACGACACCGCATACGGCGCCGTTTTCATCGGTCTCGACCCGAACGACCTCGGCCTGTTTGATCTCGAGGTTCGGTTCGGCCTCGAGAACTTTTTTCATGTAGGTGTGATACTTCACGCGGTCGGCCTGAACGCGGTGGCTATGAACTGCGGGGCCCTTGCCGAGGTTCAGAACGCGGCTCTGCAAAAACGTCGCATCGGCCGCCTTGGCCATTTCGCCGCCGAGCGCGTCGATCTCGCGAACAAGATGGCCCTTAGCCGTGCCGCCGATCGACGGGTTGCAGGGCATGTTCGCGATCGAGTCAAGACTTATCGTGAAGAGCGCCGCCCGAAGCCCGAGTCGGGCGATCGCAAGTGCGGCTTCGACGCCCGCGTGGCCCGCGCCGATCACCGCGACGTCGTATTCAGAGAGATATGGCATAAAATGGTCCTTTCTGGGGGGTGGAAAATTAAGGGGGAGCTGCTTCCATTATTATAAGGTATACCCGCGAAGTCCGATTGGCTACAAAAACCAGTATTCATTATTTCCCCACGCAAAACCTTCCGAACACATCGTTGACCACCGCTTCGGTGGCGCGTTCGCCAGTGAGCTCTAACAGTGCGCCTGCGGCCGAATCGATGCAGACCGTCACCGCGTCAAGCGTCTCGCCCGAGCGCAGCGCCCCGAGCGCCCCCTCGATATGCCCGAGCGCCCTGTCGCAGCAAAGCTTTTGCCGCTCGTTCGCGAAAACCGTCGGCACCTCGGCATAGCCCGCCAAATTCCATATTCTGTAAACCGCCTCGCGGATTTTCTCCAGCCCGAGGCCCTCTTTTGCCGATACGCTGAGTATATTCTCATCTTTAATATACTCATCGTTTATTTTTTTGGGCAGATCGCACTTGTTCACGACGATAATTCGCCGCCGATTTTTGGTGCGCTCCAAGAGTTCAAGGTCGTCGCCCGAAAGCTCGCGAGAGCCGTCGAGCACCAAAAACACAAGCTCAGCGCGTTCGAGGGCCTTTTCGGCGAGCCGAACCCCGAGCCGTTCGACCTCATCTTCCGATTCTCGAAGCCCCGCCGTGTCGGAGATTCGCAAAACCACATCGCCGAGCCGCAGGCTCTCCTCGACGACGTCGCGGGTGGTGCCCGCGGTCGGGGTGACAATCGAGCGCTCAAAGCCGAGCAGCGCGTTCATCAGCGTCGATTTGCCGACGTTCGGGCAGCCGATGATTACGCTGTTTATCCCCTCGCGGAAAATTTTTCCGCTGTCATAGTCTCTTATAATTTTCGCGAGGCTCTCGCGGCAGTCGCAGAGGGCGGCCTCGATTTCGCCGTCCGAGGTCTCGGGGATATCCTCGTCGGGGTAGTCTGTCCATGCGGCGAGCCCGCCCAGAAGCCCGACAAGCCGATCACTGACCTTGTGAATGTTTTTGAAGAGCGCGCCTTCCCTCATCATGTTTGCGCTTTCGAGGGCGCTCTCCCCCTCGGCAGAGATTATATCCGCAACGGCCTCGGCCTGAGTGAGCGAGAGCTTGCCGTTTAGAAAGGCTCTTTTTGTGAACTCCCCTGCCGATGCGGGTTCCGCGCCCGCAGATATGACCTCGCGAAGAATTCTTCGGGTGACGAAGATTCCCCCGTGGCATGAGATTTCAACGGTGTCCTCGCCCGTATAGCTCTTCGGGGCGCGAAAAACGGTCAGAAGAACGTCGTCAAGGGTCTGCCCGCCCGCGACAATTCGCCCATAGGCGCAGGTGTGCCCCGCCATTTCGCTGACGCGGCGCTTCCCGAAGGATACAAAGAGCTTTTCGGCGACATCTATCGCCTTTTCGCCGCTGATTCTTATGACCGAAATACCCCCTGCGGCGGGCGGGGTTGATATCGCGGCAACTGTTGACAAAAGGCTCACCCACTTTTTAAAAAGGCGGCTCCAACGCTGAAACCGCCCTTAAATCATTAAAACTCGATCTTCGAGTAAAGCCCCGCGCCCATTTCGTCCTCGGGCTTGGGTTTTTTATAGTCCTTCTCGAAGCTTGACGAGATATCAAGGCTTCTGGCCTTGAAGTCCTCGCGGCGGCGGCCGTTGCGTCTTCCTCCCTTGCGGTCGTTTCTGTCGCCGTTTCTGCGGCCGCGGTATTCCGAATGTTCGGTCGAGCTTATAAGCACCTTTCTGTAGGGCTCTTCGCCGACAGAGCGGCTTGTCGCGTTCTCGATCTCGGAGACTGCCGCGTGAATGATCCGCCTCTCATAGGGGTTCATGGGTTCAAGCGCGACGGTTCTGCCGATCCTCTTTGACTTCGCGACCATTTTTTTCGCGAGCTCTTCAAGCTGAACCTTTCTCTTCGCCCTGAAGCCGCAGCAGTCGGTTGCGATTCTGTAATAGTTCTTATCGCTGCGGTTCGCGACGAGCGACGCAAGATACTGGAGCGAATCAAGGGTCTCGCCTCTTCTTCCGATGATTCCCTCGACGCCCTCGCCCTTTATTTCAAGAAGCGAGCCGCCCTCGATCTCCGAAATCTCGACATAAGGCGATTCAAAGCCCATCGCGGTCATCACCGAGACGATATAGTCGGCAGCGACCTCGGGTTTTGATTTTTCATACTCCGCCTCGACCTTTGCCTCGCCCTTAAGCCCGAAGAGGCCCTTTTTCGGCTCTTCCAAGACGGTAAACGCGATTTTTTCAGCGTCGACGTTGAATTCCTTTGCCGCGAGCGCCTTTGCCTCGTCGACGGTTTTTGCGGTGAAAATCTGTTTCATGTTACTTTTTGACCTCCTGTTTGACACAACTGTATATTACTCCTGAGCGGAGAAATTGACAATATTTTTGCTGAGAATCAGTCGCCGTACTTCTCGGCCATTCTCTTTCTTGCCTCAAGAACACGCGGGTCGACCTCTTCATCGTCGTCGACGAGCTTGGCGCGAGCCTCGTTTATCTTCTGGCGCTCGATCTCCTTCCGCTCGTTCTTTGAAAGCTTTACCTCGGGGGCGTCAAGGTCGTCAAGAAGATTCTGTCCGCCGCCCTGTTGGGCCTTCTGCTGTTCAAGAGCAAGCTGATAGAGCGAGGGCCGCCTTGCGTTCTTCTTTGATTCCTTCGCGAGAATTTTCTCCATTCTTGCGGGGGTGAAGTAAAGGTTCAGCGAAACGGTCTGCACCAGCGCGATTATCGAGCCGTAAATCCAGTAGATACCGATACCCGCGGGGAAGCTGAAAGCTATCCAGAACGAGATCAGCGGCAGGGCATACATCATTCCCATCATGCCCTTTGCCGAGCCCATATCCTGACCGTTGCGCTTCATCATAAGCTGAGAAATCACGGTCAGAAGAACCTGGAAGACCAGCGAGAGAATCGGGATAAGAACATAGATTGACGACCAGCTCGGGTAGGCGCCGAGGTCGAAGCCGAGGAAGGTATAGTTGAACCCCGAACAGAATTCGGCGACCTCGGGGTCGAAGAGGCTCGGGTAAGCCCTCGCGACAGAGAGAACGAGTATCTGAACCCTGTCGGTCGCGCCGCCCGCGGCAAGCCTGCTCGAGAATTTCTTCGGGTCGTTGAAGTATTGGTCGATGGTCGGATAGGCCTCGAACCCCGCCTCAACAGAGGCAAGGCGCTCGTCGGTGAGCTTCAAATTATCGCTGAGGCCCTCGTTATAGGCCGAGAGAAGCTCGTGAAGATTTGTGCCGTCGGCAAGGCGCTCCTCAAGCGTCGGCGCGGCGCTCGCGCCCTCGGGAATATCCTTGCTTATTGCCTGAGAGATGCTGTAATAATCCGCGACGGTCTGAACCGACTCGGTGATTTTTTCCTTCGGCAGGCTCGAGATATAGGTCATCGGGGCATAAACGACCTCGATAACCGCAAAGAGAATGATATATGTCAGAATCATTCCGAAGCAGCCGTTAGTCGGGCTCACGCCCTCTTGGTTATAGAGCTCCATGGTCGCTTCGTTGAGCTTTTCGCGGTTGTTGGCGTATTTTTTCTGAATCTGTTCAAGCTTCGGGCGAAGCTTTGCCATTCTTGCCGACGATTTCTGCTGTTTGATGCTTGAGGGAAGCATCACAAGCCTTGTGATTATCGCGAAGAGAAAAAGCGCGATGCCGTAGTTTTTGACAAGAAGGTAGCAGCCCTTCATTATCCACCCGAACGGGATAGCTATTATTTTAAACATTGATTTCAACCTTTCCGAGGCCCGAAGCCCCGCTCTCTTCATTCGGTTTTTGACCTGCTTTTCAGGGTATAGAGCATGAATTTTTCGGGAACATGATCGACCCCGCCGTTTGACCACGGGTTGCAGCGAAGAATCCGCCAGCCCGCAAGGATCATGCCCTTTAAGGCGCCGAACCTCTCGATCGCGGTGACGGCGTATTCCGAGCAGGTGGGATAGTATTTGCAGCAAGGCCTTTTCAGCGGAGAAATATACCGCCGATATATCCCGATGAGCTTAATGAGAATTTTTTTCACTTGATCTTTCAATTTCCCTCGCGAGCTTTTTAAAGAACGGGTCAAGCCCGAAGGATTTCATTCCGACGGTGTCGCCCCTTGCGACGATCACGATATCATAGCCGATCGGAAGCAGGAGTTCATTTTTTCTGTATGCCGCGCGGATAATTCTTTTTGCGCGATTTCTTTCGACCGCCCCGCCGACCTTTTTCCCGACGGTTATGCCGAAGCGGTTATAGGGCCTGTTATTTTTAAGAAAATAGCCGACTGCGCCGCCTGCCGATGCCCTTCCGCCCCGCTTATAGACCCTTGTAAAAACAGCGGAGTCCTTTAAAATTTCAGTGTAAAGCAAATTGAACCCTCCGCCGATTTAAAAGAAAAGACCACATTGAATATGTGGCCGAACAGAAACCGAAAACGGGAAGTCAGAAGCCGAAATTCCCTCCGACCTCCGACTTTCGATATCATGTTTTCTTCAATAGGTGAGCTTTGCTCTTCCCTTTGCGCGTCTTCTGGCCAAAACCTTACGACCGTTTTTGGTTGCCATTCTCTTAAAGAAGCCGTGCTCTTTCTTGCGATGGATTTTTTTAGGCTGATAAGTTCTTTTGATCTGAGCCATATTCCTGACCCCCTTTGACGATTATTTGAATACAGATAGCCTTACAAGGTAGTATTATATAACAAACGGCAGGCTCTTGTCAATAGTTAATTCTGAGATTTTTTAATTTTTGGACAGAGAATAGGACATATCTACACCATTTTAATAGCTTCACTTATATTGAACATCAGTCCACAAACTCTTCTTTCTTTTTCAATTAAATTTTTCTTTTGTGTAATTATACCATAAATCGAGTCCGAAAGTCTGTACTATTATAAATATATTTGGTCTTGAAAAATTCTCGGGTTTGTGTTATAATAAAATTAGGAAAACATATTGTGGGCGATCTCGTTTATTTGACACCGCCCGCTTTAATATTCTTAATATTACACCGTTTTTTAATAAAAATCAAGAGAAAGGAATTTTAAAATGGATTCATTCAGCGAAATGTTTGAAACCGTCAAGCAGGTCTGCCACAACGACCCGACAGTAAGTGAAATCGGCTATAACAAATGGATCAAGGTACTCGAAGCGCACAAATTTGAAAACGGCGTCGCGATTTTGTCGACGACCAACGAATTCATGAGAAGAACCACCCTCGATATCTACGAAAAACCCCTCAAGAACGCCTTTGAACAGGTTTTCGGTTTTCCTGTCGATATTGAACTTATCGTGAGCGGCAACCCCGCGCCAGCGTCGCCTTCGGATCAGGACGGCTTTTCCGAGATCGAGCAGCGCATGGCCGACCTTCTTTCAAGCCATCAGCGCAGCGACTATGAGCTCACCTTTGAAAACTTCATAAAGGGCAAGTCAAACGAGCTTGCCTATGCATACTGCATCGCGGTATCGCGGAAAAAGAGCGTTCAGAACGGCCGAAGCGTTTTTAACCCGCTGTTTATTTACGGCGATTCGGGCCTCGGCAAAACCCACCTCTTAAAGGCCATCGAGCACGAGGTGAGAAAAAATTACCCCGATATCAACATCATCTACACCACGGGCGAAAGCTTCACAAACGAGCTCGTCAAGGCGGTATCTGACAAGGACACCTATTCTTTCCATGAGAAATACCGCAACGTCGATTATCTTCTGATGGACGACATTCAGTTCATCGCGGGTAAGGAAATGACTCAGGAAGAATTCTTCCACACCTTCAACGAGCTCTACAATCAGGGCAAACAAATCGTCATCACTTCGGATATCTCGCCGAACAGGATAAAGAAGCTTGAAGAGCGAATCAAGACCCGCTTTGCCCTCGGCGTTCAGGCCGACATTCAGCCGCCCGATTTTGAAACCAGAATGGCGATAGTCAAGCGCAAGGCCGAGCTTTTGGACCTCAACCTGCCCGACCCCGTCGCGAGGATTATTTCCGAGAAAATAAAGAATAATATCCGCCAGCTCGAGGGCGCCGTCAATAAAATCAAGGGCCTGACTATGTTCTCGAACGAGTCGCCGTCGATATCGATGGCTCAGCGCGTAATCAAAGAGACGCTCATCGACGCCCAGCCCGCAGAAATCACCGTCGAGAGGATTTTAAACGACGTCTCGCTCGTTTTCGGGGTTCAGCCCGAGGATTTAAGGTCTGCAAACCGCAACGCCCAGATCTCGCTCGCAAGAAAGGTTGCTATATACATAATCAGAGAGGTCAAGGGCATGTCCTTCACGGCAATCGGCGAGGAATTCCACCGCAACCACTCGACGATGACGATAAGCTATGCCGACATCAAGGACGTCATGAAGACGAACGGCGACCTCAAGGACACCGTCGACGAGATCATAAACAACCTCAAGACGATTTAACCGAACTTTCAACCCGACTCATCGCGAAAACACGCGCCGCAAAGATGTTTTCAAAGCTTTCAACCGCAGAGTTTTCAAAAGTTGCACGTTTTTTCAATCAAAAGACAACATTCAACGAACAGTCTTTGCGATTTCAAACGGTTGAAAAAGTTTCCGACATTTTCCGAGATTCGGGTTGAAAATCTGTTGAGCCGATTTTCGGCGATCTTTTGGGCTTTGCCCAAGCTTTTCAACTTTCCCGCCGCCTCTAATACTAATACTAAAAATATATATATCCATTCATTCATAATCGGAGATTTTCCGAGACGCTCAAGTGAAATTTTAAACCGAGCGGTTTCAAGGGGCATAAACCCCCTCCCCGTGGGAGGGGGCAAGCGACGCCCACGGCTTTGAAACAGCGGTCACACTTTTAAGTTTTGCCGAAAGTTTGTTTCAGAAAATATCCCGAAATGGCGGAGCGATTTTATAAACAGCACGAGGCGAAGCCGAGTACCTTATAACCTCTGAGCCGCAGGCATTCACCGTGGTCTCGCACACCTAACCTAAGAAACGGACAGCCTTCCCCTTTTAGGGGAAGGACAGATAGGGAAGCTTTAACAGCATCGTGCGCAGCACGATACCTCGCAAGTCTTCCCCCGCCCCCTCTGAGGGGGCAAAGGGGGAACTTAAAAAGGGGTACGGGGGTGGAGCCCCCTGTCCCTTGCAGGGATAGGGGGTCGGGGGGTTGGGTTTTCAAAGCTCAAAAAAATAAATTCACATCGCAAAAATATCAGAAAAATTTTCCCTTTCCAAAGGAGGCATTTTTATGAAAATAATCTGCAACAAACAGGCGCTCTATGAGGCCCTCGTGAACGTTTCAAAGGCCGCGGCCGATAAGTCTACCATCCCCGCGCTTGAGGGCGTAAAGCTTCGCCTTTTCGATTCAACGCTGATGCTCACGGGCTATGACCTCGAGATCGGGATAAACACCACAATCCCCGTCGTGTCGGCGGACAGCGGCGAGATAGTCGTTAATTCCCGCCTGTTCTCCGATATTGTCAAGAGAATGCCTACCGATGAAATTGAAATCGACATCGCCGAGAATATGGCCGTCACCATCATCGGCGGCGTGACCGAGTATTCAATAACCGCGCTTTCGGCGGCGGAATACCCCGCGATCCCCGAGCTCGGCGAGGGCGAAGAGATAACGCTTTCTCAGGGCGTTCTGAAAAGCCTTATTTCCGAGACGGTCTTTGCGGTCTCGACCAACGACACCAAACCTATTTTAAAGGGCGAGCTCTTTGAGATAGTTTCGCATAAGCTCAACGTCGTCGCGATTGACGGCTTCAGGCTCGCCGTCCGCACCGAAACGGTAAAATATGACAACGACATCAAGTTCATCGTCCCGTCGAAAACTCTTCTTGAGGTCTCGCGCCTCTTAAAAGATGAGGACATCGAGTGCGCTATCCGCGTCACCAAAAAACAGGTAGTCTTCGACTTCTCGGGTTATACCGTTTTTTCGAGGCTCTTAGAGGGCGAGTTCCACAACTATCGCGGCTCGATTCCGCAGAACAGCGTCACCGAGGTAATTATCAGCAAGCGCGAGCTCACCGACTGCCTTGAAAGGGCGTCGCTGCTCATCAACGAGAGGATTAAAAGCCCCGTCAAGTGCCTGTTCGACAACGGCGCGCTGAAAGTCACCTGTTCGACCTCTATCGGCAAAATCAACGATGAGAATCCCGCCGACATCACCGGCCCGAAAATCGAGATCGGCTTCAACTGCAAGTTCCTGCTCGACCCGTTAAAGGTCATCAAGGACGACAAGATAAAGCTTCTGATGAACGGCGGCAACCTGCCGATGAAGATAGTGCCGCTTAAGGGCGACGAGTATACATACCTTGTCCTGCCCGTGCGCCTGCGGAGCGAGTGATATGGAGAGATTCGAGACCGAAATTTCGGGCGAGTTCATAAAGCTTGATTCTCTGCTGAAATTCTCGGGGCTGACCGAGACGGGCGGCATCGCGAAGGAAATCATTCAGGAAGGCAGAGTTAAGCTCAACGGCGAGGTATGCACCATGAGGGGTAAAAAAATCCGCAGGGGCGACGTCGTCACGATCGATGAAATAGGCGCCGAAATAGTGGTAGTCTGAACACATGAAGATAACTTCTTTTTCTGCCGACGGCTTTAAGAACCTCAGAAACGTGAGCGTTGAGCCGTCTGATGGCGTGAACATAATTCACGGCGAGAATGCGCAGGGCAAGACAAATTTTATCGAGGCGATATGGATACTTTCGGGGGCGCGGTCTTTTCGCGGCTCGAAAGAGAGGGATATGGTCGCTTTCGACGGCGACTTTGCGAGGCTTTCGCTGACACTTCGCGATTCTGAGCGCGAGCAGAGCATAGAGGCGGTTTTATCAAAAAACCCGAGGGAGAGAAAAATCACCCTCAACGGCGTTAAACAGCGCTATCTTTCGGGGCTTTTCGGGGTCCTGAAGTGCGTAGTTTTCACCCCCGAGGACTTGGAACTCTCGAAGGGCTCGCCCGACAACAGAAGAAGCTTTGCAGACCTCTGCATCTCGCAGATAAAGCCCGCGTATTCTCGGACGATTTTGAAATATGAGAATGTCCTCTTGCAGCGCAACACGCTTTTAAAGAACATCGCCGCGGGGGTTTCAGACCCCGACGATTTGGACGTCTGGGACGAGCAGATGGCTCGGCTCGGGGCGTATATCTCGGTGATAAAGTATCAGTACACTAAAAAGCTTGCGGTGTTCGCGGGGCGGCTTTATGAGGAAATATCAAAGGGCAGGGAGAGCTTCGGGCTTAAATACTGCTCGACGGTCTACTCGGAATTAGAGGGCCGCGCCGATTGGCAGGGCGAGCTTTCGCGGGAATATTTAGTTGTTTTGAAACGCGGCAGGGCTGAGGACATACGCCTCGGGTTCACGGCCGCGGGGGTGCATCGCGACGACATCGCGGTACTCATCAACGGAATATCGGCAAAAGAATTCGGCTCACAGGGGCAGAACCGCTCGGCGGCGCTCTCGATGAAGCTTGCGCAGGCCTATATCCTCTTTGAGGAGACCTCGGAGATGCCGATAATACTTTTAGACGACGTCCTCTCGGAGCTTGACAAATCGCGAAGAGAGTTTATAATCTCGAAGCTTAAGGGTATGCAGATTTTCATAACCTGCTGCGAACCCGCGGCGAGGCTTCGCGGAAAGCGCTTTGAAATGATGGGCGGAGAAATTATCAACAGAAGCAAAAAGGGTGTTGAAAGATGACGCTTCACCTTGGCGGAGGGTTTTCGGTCTCGAAGAAAAACGTCGTCGCGATTATGGACATCGAGAAGGCCTCGACCTCGAAGATCACGAGGGAATATCTCGCCTCGGCGGGCAAGGCGGGGCGGGTTGTGAGCTGTACGCTCGACCTGCCGAAGAGTTTTGTCGTGAGCCTTGACGAGGACCTGACCGAGAGGGTGTATATTTGCGGCGTAGCGGCGGAGACATTAAGAAAGAGAGCTAATGCGAAGATATAAAGCCGGAGCGCTTGTTATAAGGTACTCGCTTCGCTCGTGCTATTTAAAATCACCTCTCCCCCCAGCCCCCGCCCCTTGAGGGGCGGGGGACAGAGCTGAGAATTGATTCATAGCAAAGTTTGATGGGGGTGGGGTGGCTAAAAATAGCATACCCCGAGCTCGCGGCAGCGAGGTCGCGGGTATACCTTATAAGCAGTGTCTCGCCCAAATTTTCCTACTCACGGTAATTTTTCATATAAATATAACAATCTGTATAGCAAAGGAGTAACAATTTTGGCTGAATTTGATGAAATCAACGTCAACGCAACGGCGGTTGACAAGTCGAATAACTACGACGCAAGCGAAATTCAGGTCCTTGAGGGCCTCGAAGCGGTTCGCAAACGCCCGGGCATGTATATCGGCTCGACGGGCCCGAAAGGGCTTCATCACCTCGTCTATGAGATAGTCACAAACTCTATCGACGAGGCTCTGGCGGGCTATTGCGACCGAATCGATGTCGAGCTTCTGCCCGATAACATCGTCCGCGTGACGGATAACGGGCGCGGAATCCCCGTCGGAATTCACCCGAAAGAGGGAATCTCGGCCGCGACGGTCGTATTCACGGTTCTGCACGCGGGCGGAAAATTCGGCGGCGGCGGTTATAAGGTCGCGGGAGGGCTTCACGGCGTCGGCGCTTCGGTTGTAAACGCGCTTTCCGAGTGGCTCGAGCTCACCGTTCGCGACGGTGAAAACATCTACTATCAGCGCTTCGAGAGGGGCGCCTATGACAAGCCGCTCGGCATCGTCGGCAAGACCGAGGAGACGGGCACGACCATCGAATTCAAGGCCGACCCGCTGATCTTCGAGCAGTCGACCGAGTATGATTATGACACGCTTTTGAAGATGCTCCGCGAACAGGCTTTTCTGAACGCGGGCGTGCGCATCGTTTTTACCGACAGGCGTTTTGGTGAGGACAAGACCGTTGATTTAAAGTATAACGGCGGCATTCGCGAGTTTGTCACCCACATTCACGAGACCCGCGGGCTCGATGTTCTCAACCCCGATGTGATCTACGTCAGCGGCACCAAGGACGACTACACCGCCGAGGTCGCGATGCAGTACAACGACAGCTATAACGAGCTGGTGCTTTCGTTCGCAAACAACGTTCACACGCCCGACGGCGGAACCCATGAAACGGGCTTCAAGAACGCGCTGACCAAGGTCATCAACGACTACGGAAAGAAGTTCAACCTTCTCAAAGACGGCGTAAAGCTTTTGGGCGAGGACGTTCGCGAGGGGCTCACGGCGATAGTTTCGGTGAAGCTCACCAACTGCGAGTTTGAGGGGCAGACAAAGGGAAGGCTCGGCAACCCCGAGGTTCGGCCTTTTGTTGAGGCGCTCGTCACCGAAAAGCTTATGAATTATCTTGAAGAGAACCCCGCCGTGGCGCGGTCTATCTTCGACAAATCGGTTCAGGCCCAGAATGCCCGTGAGGCCGCGAAGCGTGCGCGAGAGCTCACCCGCCGCAAATCGGCGCTTGAATCGGCGTCGCTGCCCGGCAAGCTTGCCGACTGTTCGGAGCGCGACCCTGCGCAGACCGAAATCTTCATCGTCGAGGGAGACTCGGCGGGCGGCTCGGCAAAAGAGGGCCGCGAGAGAAAATATCAGGCTATCCTGCCGCTTTGGGGCAAGATGCTCAACGTTGAAAAGGCGCGAATCGACAAGGTTTACGGCAACGACAAGCTTACGCCCGTCGTGACCGCCCTCGGAACGTCGATCGGCGAGGACTTTGACATTTCGCGTCTGCGCTACGGCAAGGTCATCATCATGGCCGATGCCGATGTTGACGGCTGCCACATCAGAACGCTGCTTCTGACCTTCTTCTTCCGATTCATGAGGCCGCTGATCGAGCAGGGGCACATCTACATCGCCCAGCCGCCGCTCTTCAAAGTCACGAAGGGCAAGCAGGTTCGCTACGCTTTCTCAGACGAAGAGCGCGACCGCGAGATTGCCGAGCTTGGCGGCAAGTGTGACGTTCAGCGTTACAAAGGTCTTGGCGAGATGGACCCCGAGCAGCTTTGGGAAACGACGATGGACCCCGAGACCCGCACCATTCTCAAAATTACGCTTGACGACGCCGTTCGCGCCGACGAGACCTTCACGATTCTCATGGGTGACAAGGTAAACCCCCGCCGCGAGTTCATCGAGAAGAACGCTCAGTTCGCTGAGAATTTGGATTTCTGAGGGGGATATATTGTCGGGGACACCTTGATATCGGTCGAAAACACCTTGATACTGTCGGGGACACCTTCGGTTTCCCCGAACCCCTTCCGACTTGCAAGCCGCCTCGCAAGCTCGGCGGCATCGGGGAGACCCCCGACGAGGGTCTCCCCGCGCGAAAACAATTCACCGGATTGTTTTCGCTCCCCTTCCTGCGTTTCGCTTACGCTTTTTTAAAAGAGCACTCCTGACGTCGCGCTCTTTTATGGGGGTTTCGCGACTGCGGTCGCGACGATGGGGCGCCGCCCCCTCGACCCCCGCAAGCCTTTTGAGAAAGGCTTGAGCGAAAACTTTATAGCTTATTACTCTTCTACGAAGAGTATAAAACATACTACTTATTACAATCAGGTGACACCATGGAGAAGCTGAACCTTGTTTACAGCATCAAAAAAGACGATTGGCTCGAGGGCTATGACCTCGGCTATAAGCTCTTCAGAAAAAAATTTACGGTCCTGAAAGCCGCAATTTTCCTCATTCCTATCGCCCTCTTCATCGATTCCCTCGTCCGCGACCCTTACTTCACCGTCGGCTATGTCTGCATCGCCGTATGCCTCGGCGCAATGTTCTGCATCTTCGCGACCCCGAAAATGCAGCGCCGAACCGCTGAACACGCACTCGACGAGCTTGAGGGCGACACCTATAACCTCAAAGTTTTCGACGATAAACTCACCGTCGAAACCGTCCTGCCCGAGGGCGAGACCCCTCCCCCGCCGACCGTGATTTCCCTCGATGACAAAAGCCTCAGAGCTGTCGAGACCGAAAATATCATCGGCGTTTTCACAAAAGAAATCAGCCTCGTTCTGCCGAAGTCGGCGATGAATCAAAATGACCTTGACATTCTGAGAAAAACATTGAAGATATAACAGAGAGTATAAAAGAAAGAAGATGATTGTTTGTTTGCCGAAGACAAGAAGATAGTTCTTAAGGAGCTCAACGACGAGATGAGGCAGAGTTTTCTGGCTTACTCGATGTCGGTAATAATCCAGCGCGCGCTGCCCGACGTTCGCGACGGCTTAAAGCCTGTTCACCGCCGAATTCTCTATACGATGTATGAGGACGGCCTCACCCCCGACAAGAAATACCTTAAGTGTGCGACCACCGTCGGCGACACCCTCGGCCGATATCACCCCCACGGCGACGCTTCGGTCTATGACGCGATGGTCAGGCTTGCGCAGAAATTCTCGATGAGATATCCGCTGGTCGACGGCCACGGCAACTTCGGTTCTGTCGATGGCGACCCGCCCGCGGCCTACCGTTATACCGAATCGAAGATGGCGAAGATGGCGATGAACATGCTCACCGACATCGACAAGGACACCGTCGACTGGATGCCGAACTATGACGACCGACTTCAGGAGCCGAAGGTTCTGCCCTCGCGCTATCCGAATATTCTGGTGAACGGCTCAATAGGCATCGCGGTCGGAATGGCGACCAACATTCCGCCCCATAATCTTGGCGAGGTCGTCGACGGCCTTAAGCTTGTCGCCCAAAACCCCGACTGCACCCTTGAAGAGCTCATGGAGCACATAAAGGGCCCCGATTTTCCGACGGGCGGAATAATCATGGGCAGGGCGGGTATCCGCGCGGCCTATGCAACGGGCAGGGCAAAGATCACCCTGCGCTCAAAGACGAATATCGAGGAGATCCACGGCAGAAACTGCATCATCGTGACCGAGATACCCTATATGGTCAACAAGGCGAGGCTGATTGAGTCCATCGCCCAGCTTGTCAAGGACAAGCGCATCGACGGTATTCACTTTATCCGCGACGAATCTGACCGCTCGGGCATGAGAATAGTTATCGAGCTTAAGAAAGAGGCCAACCCCCGGATAGTTTTAAACAAGCTGTTCAGTTATACCCAGCTTCAGGACACCGTCGGCGTAATCATGCTTGCCCTTGTCGACGGCGTGCCGAAGGTCTTAAGCCTCAAACAGATTCTTGAGGAGTACCTGAAATTCCAGATCGAGGTCATCACGCGAAGAACGAAATACGACCTCAAAAAGGCCAGAGAGCGCGAGCATATCCTTCAGGGCCTTGTCATCGCCCTCGACTACATCGACGAGGTCATCAAGATTATTCGCGCATCGGCAGGGCCCGCCGAGGCAAAGGCCGCTTTGGTCGAGCGCTTCGGAATCACCGAGATTCAGGCCGAATACATCGCGAACATGAGGCTTATTCAGCTCTCGGGCCTTGAACGCCAGAAGATCTATGACGAGTTGGCCGCCCTCGAGGAGAAGATCAGGGACTTTGAGGACATTCTCGCGAACCGCCAGCGGGTCATCGACATTGTTATCTCAGAGAGCGAGGAGATCGCCGCGAAGTTTTCGGACGAGCGCCGCACCGAGATTCAGTCTGTTTCGGGCGAGGTCGATATCGAGGACCTTATCCCCGAGGACATGAACGTAATCGCGCTGACCGACAACGGCTATATCAAGCGCACGAGCTCATCTGAGTATGCGGTTCAGAAGCGCGGCGGCAAGGGCGTTTCGGGCATGAAACAGCGCGAAGAGGACTTTGTTTCGTCGATGCATGTCTGCTCGACCCACGACAACGTTCTGTTCGTCACCGACCGCGGAATCATGTATAAACTCAAATGCTTCGAGATACCCGAGGGCTCAAAGGCTTCGAGGGGCACCAATGTTGTGAACCTGCTGCCGCTCCAGAACGGCGAGAAGATCGCCGCGATGCTCTACTGCCGAGAATTCGGCGACGACAGCTTTGTCACGATGGTGACGCGCTCGGGCAAGATAAAGCGCACGCCGCTTTCGGCCTATCAGAACGTCAGAAAGAACGGGCTTATCGCCGTAGGGCTTGACGAGGGCGACGAGATCAGGGGCGCGCTGATAACCTCGGGCAGCGACGAGATTTTGGTCGCTACCAAAAACGGCAGAATAATTCGCTTTGCCGAGGAAGAGCTTCGGGCGATGAGCCGCTCGGCCCACGGCGTTCGGGCGATAAAGCTTCGCGATGACGACGAGGTCGTTTCGCTCGAGACCCTCAGAGATGGCGCGAAGATCCTCACCGTGACAAATATGGGCTTCGGCAGAAGGGTCGAGCCCGAGCTCTATCGCCGACAGAAGAGGGGCGGCTACGGCATTCTCAACTATAAGGTCGGCGCAAAGGGCGAGGTCTGCGGCATCAAGGTCGTCGACGACGATGAAGATATCATTCTTATCTCGAACGACGGTATTATAATCCGCGTCCGCGCGGCCGATATAAGCGTCATGGGGCGCTATTCGGGCGGCGTGACCATCATGAAGACCAAGGGCACGCCCGACCGCAGGGTTGCGGCGTTCACCTCAGCCGAGCACGACGACGAGGCTCAGATCGAAGAGGTCGAGCAGCTCTCGGAAGAGGAGCTCAGGGCCATCGCCGAGGCCGAGGCCGCCGAAGAAGCGGCAGAGGTCGCCGAGGTCGACGAACCCGAGGAGAATGAGGAAGAATAAGGCAATTTTTGCAAAAGAGCTCGCAGCCGCGGGCTCTTTTTTCGTGGAGAAGCGGCTATAAAAATGCGGCGAGGACCTATTATAAGGTACTCGCTCCGCTCGTGCTATCTTTACCGCTCCGCACATGCGATATGTGCGCTCAGCGGCTTTAAAAAAGTATCCCCTGACACGCTGCTCTATATATTAAACGCATGTGCTCCGCTATCACCCCACCCCCAGCATACATCGCTATGAAGTAAATCTTATCTCTATCCCCCGCCCCTCGAGGGGAATGAAAGCTGGTTTTTGCAGCCAATCGGACTTCGCCGCCGTCACGAATTGGCGGCTCGTCCTCTTGGGCAAAAACCGCGTTCATGCCCCCGCCCCATGAGGGGCGGGGGACAGAGCAAAGATTTAATTCAGAGCTAAGGTTTGGCGGGGGCGGGGTGCAAGCGACGCCAAAAACATTGAAATATAGGCCACATTTGCCAGCGTCGCTGCGAGCCCGCCTACGGCGGTCTCCCAAAATGGGCGGAGCGGTAAAAATAGCATACCCCGAGCTCGCGGCAGCGAGGTCGCGGGTATACCTTATAAAAGGGGCTATGGCGGCATTTTCGGGCGGGCTTTATTTACTTTCGATTGCGCCATTGTCCCGCCGCCGAGCTTGCGAGGCGGCCAGTGCGGGAAAGGGTGCGGGGAAACCCTGCAAGGGTGTCCCCGCTAATAAAAAGTGGTGTCGTTATATTTTTGCGCAGTGATTGCGGAGGGGGTTCGGGTAAACAAACGACGCCCATTTCTGCGCTAAAAAAGCACTTCCGTCAGCGTCGCCCTGAACCTCCTTATCCTTATTTCCCCCCCAAAAACTCGGAGCACCTTTTGGTGCTCCGCATTTTATATTTATTTACCCATCAAACCCCGTACTTGGCGGTGTTGCACTTGATGCCGACGCCCATCGTCGAGGAAACGACGATCGACTTGAGGTACTGGCCCTTTGCGGCGGCAGGCTTGGCCTTCACGACCGCCTCGACGAGGGTCTCATAGTTTTCGGCGAGCTTTTCCTTGCCGAACGAGGCCTTGCCGATCGGGCAGTGAATGATGTTTGTTTTGTCGAGCCTGTACTCGATCTTACCTGCTTTTGCTTCGGTGACTGCCTTTGCGACATCTGCGGCAACGGTGCCCGCCTTCGGGTTAGGCATCAAGCCGCGGGGACCGAGGACCTTACCGAGGCGGCCGACGACGCCCATCATATCGGGCGAGGCGATGACAACGTCAAAGTCCATCCAGTTTTCCTTCATGATCTTGTCGACATAGTCGAGCCCGCCGACATAGTCGGCGCCCGCCTCTTTCGCAGCCTCATACTTGTCCTCTTTGCAGAAGACGAGGGTGCGGACGGTTTTACCCGTGCCGTTCGGCAAAACGACAGCGCCGCGAACCTGCTGATCGGCGTGGCGCGAGTCAACGCCGAGGCGGATGTGAACCTCGATAGTCTCATCGAACTTGGCCTTTGCGTTTGTGGCGGCAAGCTCGCAAGCCTCAAGCGAGTCATAGAATTTGGTCTTGTCGACAGTTTTAAGGCTGTCAGTATATTTCTTACCGTGTTTCATTTAATATAATCTCCTTTGTAAAATCAATGTGGTAAGCGGAAAAGGAAGATCCTCCCACTAAAATGCCGAAGAATCGGCCCGTTCTTTTTTATCAGTCGACGACGGTAACGCCCATCGAGCGCGCGGTGCCAGCGATCATAGACATAGCCGCTTCAACCGAGCCCGCGTTGAGGTCGGGAAGCTTCTGTTCTGCGATAGCCCTGACCTGATCTTTTGTGATGGTTGCGACCTTGTTCTTATTCGGAACACCCGAGCCCGACTCGATTCCGCAAGCCTTTTTGATGAGGACTGCTGCGGGCGGGGTCTTTGTGATGAAGGTGAACGAGCGATCGGCATAAACGGTGATGACAACGGGGATTATGAGGCCGATATCGTTTTTGGTTCTTTCGTTGAAGTCCTTGGTGAATGCCACGATATTAACGCCGTGCTGACCGAGAGCAGGGCCGACAGGCGGTGCGGGGGTGGCTTTGCCCGCGGGGATCTGTAACTTGATGATTCCTGTTACTTTTTGTGCCATAATTCTTTCCTCCAAATTTTGTGGTCAAGGCGAGCCGTTTAAAGAATTCCGACTCTCCCACTTTCGCGCAAAACCCTGCGCGAATCTCACTCCTCAACGCGCTTAACCTGAGCAACAGGGAGCGTCGCGGGAGTTTCCCTGCCGAACATCGAGACGACGATATCGACAGTCTGCTCCTCAAGATTTACCGCCTTAACGGTGCCCACCCAGCCGTCGAACGGGCCGCCGAGGACCGAGACCTCATCGCCGACCTTGAAGTTGACGCTTGTCTGGACCTTTCTGACGTCGACCCCGAGGGCCGCAACCTCTTTATCAGAGAGGGGGACGGGTTTTGAACCCGGGCCGACAAAGCCCGTTACTCCGCGTGTATTGCGGACGATATACCAGCTTTCGTCGGTCATCACCATTTTGACGAGAACATAGCTTGGGAAGAGCTTTGACTCAGCTTCTTTCTTATTGCCGTTCGAGTCGGTCGTTTCGACCATCTCAACGGGAACGCGGACCTGCTGAATCGTGTCCTGAAGCTTGCGGTTTTCAACAACCTTTTCGATATTCTGCGCCACCTTATTTTCGTAGCCCGAATATGTGTGGACGACATACCACTTTGCGGTCAGTTCCGTATCCATTGTTAAATCTTCCTTTCAAGTCGGGAATACAATCGGCGCAGGGGTACTTATGCCCCGATGAGAAGCCTCATCAGCAGGGCGAAGACGGTATCGACCGCGAAGAGCGCGGCGCCGCTGAGAATACAGACGACCAAGACGACGGCTGTATTGTTGATAACCTGCTTTTTGCTGGGCCAAACGACCTTTTTGACCTCGGCGACGGTATCTTTAAAGAATTTACCTATCGCGCCGAAGATTCTTTTAAAGATGTTCGGCTTTTTCTTTTCGTTTGCCATTCTGCTCCCTCCCGATCACTTTGTCTCACGGTGGAGAGTGTGCTTGCGGCAGAACTTGCAGTACTTATTCATCTCAAGCCTGTCGGGGTCGTTTTTCTTGTTCTTTTTTGTACAGTAGTTTCTTTGCTTGCATTCGGTGCAAGCGAGTGTGATTTTAACCCTCATTATTCGGCACCTCCTAAAGATATTTCGCCCGCACGGTTAAGTTTGCGGACGTGAAATTGCCTCCCTCCGCGAAAAGCGCCGCCGAAAAAGCGGGTTTGCGGGGCAATGCGCAAAGGCGCACCAAAAAAACACCCCCGCAAAGAGGTAAAGCTATTTTATCACGGATAAATGCGCTTGTCAAGTGTTTTTGCTTTATTTTTCAGGTTTTTTCCGTTCGAGAGGTTATTTTCGGGCGAGGGGCGGGGGTTTGCCCTGCTAAGGGTAGGCTGTTTTGCCGCTGGGCGGGCATAATTCGGCTGAGGGAGTGTCCATTCCGCACGCATTATTAGAGATATTCAGATATGTCGCCGCAGGCGACACCTTGAAATTCTGACCTCTGACTTCTAATTTCTGTCTTCTTGATGTGGCCGCTTCGGCCACATCATTCGGCCGAGAATTTATTGACGCCGAAAGGAAAATGTGGTAGAATCAGGGGGAAAGAGTGCGAACGGGCGCCCCTTCTTTTGCGCGCGAAGCGCGCAAAAGGCCCCGCCCGCCCCGCGGGCGGGGCGGGGGCCGCCGAAGGCGGCCCCCAAGGGGGCACCCCCTGTAATTCAGCTCAGGCGGGAGGAAAGAATGTGAACCAAAAAAAGATACGCGCCGCTTGCATTTGCGGCATCTGCGCGGCAGCCGCAGCGGCATACCTGACATTTGAAAATACCGCGCTTACCGTCACCGACTACGAATTTGCCTCGCCGAAGATTTCGGCCGAGCTTGACGGCTTCAAAATCTGCCACCTGTCGGATATCCACGTCAAATCCGCCCCGCGCGGTTATTCATCGCTGATTAAAAAAGTCGCGGCGATCTCGCCCGACATCATCGCGATAACGGGCGACCTCATCGACTCGGAAAACACCGACCTCGCGACGGCAGAAGCCCTTGTTTCGCGCCTTTGCGATATCGCCCCCGTTTATTTCGTGACTGGCAACCACGAGGAGCGCCTCTCTCCCGAGGAGTACATCTCGGCCATCAGCACGATATCGTCGGCGGGCGCGAAAATTCTCAACGGCGAGGGCGTTAGTGTTGAAAAAAACGGCGCAGTCGTCAACGTCGTCGGCCTCTCCGACGCCCCCGAGTTCTATCCCTCTCGGGTCGAGGGGCTTTTCTCAGACAGCGAGTTTAACCTGCTGCTCTCACACCGCCCCCAGTTCGCTGAGGCCTACGCGAATGCGGGCGCCGACCTTACGCTCTGCGGCCACGCCCACGGCGGCCAGATGAGAGTGCCGTTTGTCGGCGGGCTGATAGCTCCCGATCAGTATTTCTTCCCCGAATTTTTCGAGGGGCTGCACCCCTACGGCGAGCGCGCCACCGTGATCAGCAGGGGCATCGGCAACAGCCTGATACCTTTCCGAATCAACAACCGCCCCGAAGTTGTCGCGGTAACGCTGAGGGCGGAATGAGATAGGGGGCAAGTAGTTTTAAATGAGCCCTTGCAGAATGACGGTGACAAATGGGACCTTTTAAATTTCAAATAGTTTCCCCACATTGACTTAATTAAAGTCGGGGGAACCCGCAGGGTGCCCCCGATTTTTAAACTCTTTGTTGCTTAGTTATAAGGAGACCGCGTAAGCGGGCTCCCATGAACGCGGTTTTTGTCCAAGAGGACGAGCGAGACACGCGGGATTTTGCCCAAGAGACCGTCCGGTGGACGGTCGATTGGCAGCAAAATCAGCTTGTCTTATGGGCGTTTATGCCCGCGAAGTCCGATTGGTAACAAAAACCGTCTTTCATTCCATTCATTCCATCTCCGCCTTCCACTCTCCGAACAGCTCGATCTTCCTTCCCCCGACCTCGGGGCTGATCTCTATCCCCTCGACCGAAATGGTCAGCGGCTCGGGGTCGTCGAGCGAAATATACCCGTCCTCGGTGGTGGCGCTCCCCTGCTCCTCCTCGGCGGTGATTTCCTCGCCTATCGGAACGGTCGGGTCAAGTGAGGTACCCGTGGCGTTCACGGGGGTGCCCCAAGGCGCAAGGTCCTTCGCCTCATAGGTCTCCGAATCGGTCAAAAAGCTTATCTCGTCGCCCGTTTCGCTGTCGACATATTTGACCTGCCGCGAGATAGTTATCTCCTCGATACCCCCGTCCGAGCTTCGGCAGGAGTGGGACGAGAAGCCCACGTTTTCGCTGACGAATTCGAGGGTGTCGAAGTTGAAGCCTAAATCCTCTGCTGTTTTCCTGAGCTCCTCGTCGCTCATTTTGCGGCTGTCGATAAGGCTTCCTATCGCGATGAGCGGGTGCATATTGTCAAAGTAGATGCCGTTTTTATCCGTGCCGTTTTCGGCCAGCCACTGTAAGAGGAGCTCGCCCGCGCCCGTGACTTCATAGGCAATAGGCCTGACGCTGAAATTTCCGTCGGCGATGCTTGAATAGGGTTCTTCTGTCGGTTTGTTGAGGGTCAGGCCGAGCTGCGGCTCGCCGTTTTCAAAGCCCAAAAAGCTTATCTCAACGTCGTCGGTCGAATCCTCGGGCTCGTCGGTGATTTCAAACTCGGTAGTCCATTTTCCGACGACCTCAAGGTTTTGGTCGCCCTTGCGATAGATGTTAAAGCTATCGAGGTAAAGCGTGTAAACGCCGCTGTCCAAAATTTCGTCCGATTCGGGGAAGAACATCTCGCGAAAATCTTCGCGTTCGGCGTTCGGGTTGACGTATTTGCGATGGTGCACAATCAGGACCGTGAAGTTAAGCTTGCCGTCGGGCGTTGACGAATAGCACCGCTCGATGCTGTCGATGCACTCGTCTGTCGGGGTATACCCCTCGGGTATGTTCTTTTTGAGCTCCTCGGGGCTGCTGAGCAGCTCATCGGGCTCAAGGGGTCTGCTCGACCACCAAGAGATCGCGTCAATCGTTTCGGCCGCCTCGGCGGAATCGTTTGACATAACGGTGTTGCCCGCCGAATCGCAGACGCGATAGCTCAGCGGCGTGATAACGCAGCCGTTAAGGTCGAGCTTCGAGTCGGGGTCGGTCTTTTCCACCTGAAGCTCAATGCCGCCGTTGCTTATCCCCCGAACGCTTACGTTGAAATCGTCGGTCGCGTCGCCGACATACTCCTGACCGATTATCGCGCCGAAGCGGTTCTTGATGTTCACAAGGCCGCCGCCCGCGGCAACCGCCGTGCCCGAGACCAAAACCACCGCAGCCGCCGCTGCCGCCGCGAAAATTCCGCGGTGCGATTTCTTCGGGCGCTTGTAATTCTCGGCCTCAGCGAGAAATTTTTCGTCTATCATTCCCAAGGCCCTGCTGATGTCCTTTTCATTCATATAAACTCCTCCTTTTCAAGCCTGCTCCTGAGGCTCTCGCGAAGCCGAAAGAGCATACTTTTTGTCTTCTCCTTGCCGAAGCCGAGCTTTTTTGATATTTCCGCGATCGGCTCGGCGTAAAAATATCTCAGGATAAAAACAGTGCGCTGCTGTTCGTTGAGGCCAGAAAGCCAGCTCTCGATGACCTCGCAAAGAAGCCGAAGGTCGCATTCGTTCTCGGGGGTCGCGCTATCGGGCAGACAGTCGCAGAGCTCGCCGAGCGAAACGGTAAATTCCGATGCGCGTTTTTTGCGCTCGCGCCTTCTAAGGGCGTCGATCGAGACCCGCCGCGCAAGCTTTGAGAGATAGCTTTTGAGGTCTTTGGGCGCGTTCGGCGGAATTGAATTCCATGCGCCGAGGCACACGTCGCTGAGCGCCTCCTCGCAATCGCGGACATCGCCCAAAATATTATAAGAGATCTTCTGAAGATATCTGCCGTATTTCTTTTTCGTCTCGGCGAGGGCCGCCTCATCGCGAAGAAAATAAAGCTCGACAATCCGCGCGTCCTCCATCGGCATCACGCTCCTTTCGTTTTATCGGCGCCTACAATATAACTCGTCAAATCTTGGGAAGGGTTGCATGAATAAAAGAAGAAAAAACTTTGAGAAAGCGTTGACATTTTCAAAATTATGTGATATTATAGTCGAGCGGCACAATGCCGCAGAAATATCGAGGTGTGGCTCAGTTTGGTAGAGCGCCACGTTCGGGACGTGGAGGCCGCAGGTTCAAGTCCTGTCACCTCGACCACGGCGTCGCAAGCTTCGTATCGCTTGCGGCGCTTTTTTCATGCTTTGCATTCAAAATCGCCGCTTCACTCGCTCCGCTGCTCCGCCTTTTCCCCAAAACGCTTCGCGTTTCGGGGGCCCCTTATTTGCCGCCTATACGGCGCTCATTTATTTTGGTTTAGCGCGATAGTCTGAGAAATTGCGTCAAAGCGCAGGTAATGTTGTTAAGTTAAACGAAGCGTCGACTGCGTTGACAGTTTAAATAGCGCTTCCATTGAGGTTACAAGTCCTGTCACCAAGCGAAGCGTTAAAACTTGCTTTTCGGGCTTCGCAATCGTTTGGGCTTGATTGCTCGCCCTCAAAGAGTTTTAATCGCGCCGCTCGACCACGGCGTCGCAAGCTTCGTATCGCTTGCGGCGCTTTTTTCATGCTTTGCATTCAAAATCGCCGCTTCACTCGCTCCGCTGCTCCGCTATCGGCCGCCTCGCTTCGCTCGGCGGGCAGGGGGAAGTCTCCCCCTGCGACCCTCTCTTTGCAAGCCGCCTCGCAAGCTCGGCGGGGGAAATTTTCTCGCTTGCGCTCGAAAATCGGGGGAACCCCCGACGAGGGTTCCCCCGCGTCGCAACAGCCCACCGGGCTGATTGCTCCTTCCCCTTCCTGCGTTTCGCTTACGCTTTTTAAAAGAGCACGCTTATCCGCGTGCTCTTTTTGAGTTTTCGCGACTGCGGTCGCGACGAGGGGCTCTGCCCCCTCGACCCCCGTGAGCCTTTTAGAAAAGGCTCAAGCGAAAACTTTTTAATTTTGACAGGAAAGGCTTGACCTAAAACTTTTATAGTTTCACTCCACCTTAACTTCTATCTCCCTCATCTCCTCGGGAAGGTCGCGCTCCTCGATAAGGTCGAGGACGGGTTCGCCGTCGAAGCCGAAGTGCACGCGCCTGATGCCCGATGAGCGCGGGCCGTCGAGCCCGGGGCGGGCATGATAGGTGTTCCACGTGTCGCCGAATTCGTCGGTCACATAGGCGTTGTGCCCGGGGCCGAACTCGCCCGCCTTAGAAAGCGAGTGCAAAATCGGGTAATTGCCCTTTGTCCAGCTCTTCGGGTCTAAAAGGTCTGCGCCGCAGTCGGCGCTCAGAAGCCCGACGCAATAAGTTGTGTCGACCAGCGCCGAGCTGAATGTCAGAAAGACCTTGCCGCCGCGAATCAGCGCGAAAGGCCCCTCGTCGACGAGGGTGTGATTGTTCTGCCAGCCGTACTCGGGCAGGGTCAGCAGAACGGGGTCGCTGATAAGCCGCCACGGCTCGTTTTTGTCGATTTCCGCGATGTACACCCAAGCGCCGAGGTCTATCGGGTTGAACTGCCGCTGGCTCCATGCGACGTACTGTCGCCCGCCGTCCTCGAAGGTGGTCATGTCGAGGGTGATGCCCTTGTCATAGAGCGGTGAGCCGTCCTTTTTGAGGACGCGTTTCGGCGCTTCCCATGAGTTTTTGTCGTCAAGCTCGCCGCCGTCTTTGAGAACCATCACATGCGACTGCTCATCGCCGAATTCTTTCGGGGTGCAGGCGTGGAAGATATACTCCTTCCCCGCGACGTTGTGAAACTCGGGCGCCCAGAGAAGCCCGCCGACATGCGGATATGTCACGGCATCAAGAATAAGCTTTTCGGGGGCGTTCACAAGCTCGGGAATCGTCTTTGCGCGGCGGACAAATATCGAGCGGTTGCCGTCGGCGTCGTTTGTCGCGATGAAGTAAAACTCGCCGTTATAGCGGTAAACGCAGGGGTCTGCGCGGTTTTCGGCGATCGGGAAGTCATAGTGTTCGACGTGAATTTTTCCTTTCGCGATGCCGTTTTTCGGCTCTTCCCAGTCGACCCGCTTATAGTGCGCCGACCCGTCGGAGTAATTCACCTTTACGCGATAGCCGCCGAGACGCTCTTTTTTGCAGGTCTTGTCAAACTCAACGCTTACGGCGTGAACAGGCGTCAGCTTTTTGAGGGCATATTCGGCCCTCTGCCCCTCGACCTCGAATTCAGTCGCGCCGACAGCCCCCTCAATATTAACCGCGATATCCTCTCTTCCGATGTTCCCGCACTGCTTAACGTCGTCAGAGGGCAGCGTCAGGGCGATGAGCTTTCTGCGGTAAACCCTGCCGCCGACGGCATACTTTGCGACAAACCCGCCGCAGCCGTCGCAGATTTTCAGCGATACGTCGTCAAGAAAATCATCGGCAAGCTTTAAAAGCCCGAGCTCGGTATAGTGCACAAGGTCGGGGCTCTGAAAAACAATCGCGCACCCGCGAGAGCTTTCGTCGGGCTCGCCGTTTGCCTCGGTTCTTATCGCGATGACGACGAACCCGCCCTCAACGGGCAGAACAAACGGCCTTTTGAGGCTTTTCGGGCAGAGGGCAAGGCTCTCGGGGTCCTGCGTCGCCTTTGCGAACAGAACGCCGTAGTTGTGGTTGAGCGGCTCAAAAACGCCGCCTTTTTCAACGCCGAGGTGCATACTCAGCCCGAGGCGGGGCGCATATTCGGCCTCAGAAACGGGCCTGCGGGTATAGCATACGAATTTCATGTCAGGTCTCCTTTCAAAAAACCGCCCCCGCGCTTTGCGGAGGCGGCATGGCAGAGCTATCAGCCCTTGCTTTCAAGTTCTTCAAGATAGAGAGCGATCTCGTTGTTAAGCTCGTCGATGTTGAACGCCATCGCATCGGCGTTGGATTCCTTGATCTGAGCCCAAGATACGTCCTCGGCGGTGCGGATAATGCCGTCGCCCATGAATTGACGGACGGTGTCGTCAAGGTTCGGGCCGAGGTTGAAGGTCGGGTCGATAAGTATGTGCTCCTCGGCTACCCTTCTGGTCTCCTTGCTCATTTCGAGCATCTCGTCGGTCCAGTGATAGACGTTGCGGAGCTGGTTCTCATCGATCTGCTGAACGACAGGGTCGATGAACTTAAATCTCATGCAAGAGGCAAGAAGCGCCGCACCCTCGGGGTTCTTTGCGCCCTGAACGATTCCGAGCGCGCTGTCGAGGCCGTCGAAGGTGGTCCAGCTGTAGTAGTTGCCGTCGCCCTGCTCGTCTCTCGGAAGAGGAACGAACATGAACTCAGAGGTGTCGCCCCATTCCTGAGCCATTTCTTCGGGAGGAATTCTGAAGAAGCTCTCACCGATTACATAGAAGAGGCACTGGCCGTCCTTGATGCCTGCGCCCCAAGCGCCGTCGTTGCGAAGCGCCCAGCGCGAGCCGTCCTTGCCGCGATAGTTGAGGTCGTTTTTCTTGATATCATAGAGGTACTGCATACCGCGCTCGATGGCGGGGCTGTCGAGGTTGAGCCAGTAGCCGTCCTCAGCGGTGTGCATTACGAAGTGCTCGCCCGAGGATTCGAGGAACATCGAGGTATAGGCATAGCCGTCGAGGGCGAATCGGTCCTCGTCGATGTCCGAGAATTCCTCGCACATTTCATAGAAGACTTCCCAAGTCCAGTCGTCGTTGTAGTAGAGCTCAACGGGGTCGTCGAATCCCCAGTCGTTGATAACCCGCCTGTTGTAAGGAACAACGTTGGAAGGGGCGGTCTTGATGCAGATCTGATAGTGGTGATCGCCGAAAGCAAAGAGCTCGGCGAGGTCCTTCATCGGCGCCCAGAGCGGGTCGTCATAGTCGATCCACTTGTCGCAGGGCTGAATCATGTCCTTAAGGCAGTTTCTCGGGAAGAATGCGCAGGAGTTGGTGCCGCCGGGCATGACGTCGGGCGCGTCGGAAGAAAGAAGAAGCGCCGCAAGCCTGTCGTTATGCTCTTCATAGGTGGTTTCAACCCATGTCAGAGAGCCGTTGTATTTTTCTTGGAATGTGTAGAAGCCCGTGTTGACGATTTCATCGTCGTTATAGTTCTGGAACGGGTCGCCCCAAGAGAACCACAAGACGTTAGAGTTTGCGCCTGCGGCCTCTTCAACGTCGGGCAGTCTGATTCCCGCCGCCGCGAGAATAGCCGCCGAGTCCTCTGTCGAGAGGGTCAGCTGAATGGGCTGACGCTTCCTGCTTCCGCAGCCGACCAGAGTGACAATTAAAATAAGCGCGAGCGCTATTGCCAAAATTCTTTTCATAAGGTTGCCTCCCTTAAAAAATCAGCATTCACTGTCTTAAGCTATTTTAACATATCATCAGCAGGCTTGCAAGAGTAATTATTGACATTTTTTCAGATACTTTTTTAGTGACACTGTATATTTTGCGGATTTTCAAAGATTAAAATTGATATATTCTCATCACATCGGCCCTCACGAAAAAGAACCCCCCTCGAAAAAACGAGGGGGTAAACTTTCGCCTTGATTTATTCGATTGTCGCTTCAACTGCGGCGTCGTTGCCCGGCCATTCATAGTCGGCGATCATCTTGTTGAGGTCGCCGAGGTAGAAGTCAAGCTGGTCGCTGTACTTCTCCTTGATCTGGGCCCAAGAGCCTTCGTTTCTTCTGACGATGCCCCAGTCGATGTAGTTGTAGACGTTCTGGAGGTTAGTCGGGAAGTTGCCCGTATAGAACATTCTGATGTTTGCCTGCGCGATCTCGTTGCAGGTGTCATACATATCGAGCATTTCATCGTTCCAGTAAAGCTTTTCCTGAAGCTGTTTGCGGTCGATGTCGACAACGGTCGGGTCGATAAGCTTGAAGCGAACGCAGGTCGCGAGCAGAACCGCACCGTCGACGTTCTTTGCGCCGCGGATAATGGAATAACCGTCGGGGCGCGAGCTCAGGTAGTATACGCCGTCGCCGTCGTCATATCTCGGATAAGGAACGAACATGATCTCGTTCTCGCGGGGGTCGCCGTAGGTTGCCGCGTATTCATCGGCAGTGGTTCCCCAGAGGTCGTACTCGGCGGGCCAGAAGAGGCACTTGCCGTCACGGACGCCGTGGCCCTCGTCATAGTTGTTGAGCGCCCAGTAGTCGCCCTTTTCGTTGAAGAAGCAGTCGTTTCTGTAGAGGTCGTAGATGAGGTTTTCGCCCGCTTCAATGATCGGGTCGTCCATGTTCGAGTAGTAGTTGCCCTCATCGTCTCTCTCAATTATGTAGTGGCCTGTCGACTGCTCGACGATGCCGTTTACTACATAGAAGCCGTCAACACCGAACTGCTGGTTGTCTGAGTCGGTGAACTCAAGAGCCATGTCATAGAACTTGCTCCAAGTCCAGTCGTCGTTCGCGAAGAGCTCGGCGGGGTCGTCAAAGCCCCACTCGGTGATAACTCTGCGGTTATAAGGCACAACGTCCTTGAACTTGACCTGAGTGACTATCGAGAAGAGGTGGCCGTCAAGCTCATAGTACATGGCGGCGTCCTTCATGTCTTTCCAGAGCGGGTCGTTGTCATAGTCGATGAGGTCCTCTATCGGCTGATACATGTTGTTGAGCGCGTTCAGCGGGAAGTTAGCGGTGTTAGAGGCGCCCGCAGGATAGAGGTCGGGCGAATCGCTTGAAAGAATGAGGTTTGCAAGGTCGTTGTTTCTTTCCTGATAAGTGGTTTCGTGGTATGTTATCGAGCCTCCGTACTTTTGTGTAAAGGTGAAGTAACCCGTGTTTACCATTTCGCCCTCGTCATAGTTCTGGAAGGGATCGTACCAGCAGAACCATTCAACGACGGAATTCGCGCCCTTTGCTTCGCTTGCATCGGGAAGCCTGATTCCCGCGGCAGCGAGAATCGCCGCGGCGTCCTCCGTATTAAGTGTGAGCTCGATAGGTTGGCGTTTTCTGCCTCCGCAGCCGACAAGCGTAACTATCATAATAAGCGCGAACATTAAAGCTATAATTCTTTTCATAATGTCCTCCTTTCATAAGAATAGGGATTGCATATCTCAAAACATTAAGATATGCATAATATTATAGCATGAATACAATATTTTTACAATATGAACAATGCACATAATTCAGTTGTTATTTTTGGCAATTTGCATAAAAAGAGCCCCGCGCAGGGGCCCTTTTTGATATTATTTAATTATTCCTCATAAGGAGAAATGCCCGTCGCGATATAGTTTTCGAGGTCGGTGTTAAGCTGGTCGATGTAGAACGAAAGCTGATCGGCGTAGGTCTCCTTAAGCTGGGCCCAAGTGTTTGCGCCGCCCGTCCTGTTGATGCCCCAGTCGAGGTGGTCATAGACGTCCTGAAGATTCTGAGGCAGGTTGCCCGTGTAGAACATTCTGACGTTTGCGGCCGCAAGCTCCTCGCAGGTGTCGAACATGTTGAGCATCTCGTCGGTCCAGAGGTATACCTCTTTAAGAAGCCTCTTGTCGATGTCGATGACCGTCGGGTCGACGACCTTGAACCTCATGCACGAGGCCAGAAGCGCAGCGCCCTTCGGGTTGGGTGCGCCCTTGCAGAGCATGTAGC
Organism: uncultured Clostridia bacterium; assembly: GCA_947627455.1. GTDB lineage: Bacteria > Bacillota > Clostridia > Oscillospirales > Ruminococcaceae > Faeciplasma. The sequence goes on from CANQWC010000002.1 coordinate 64,729, forward strand.
CCGTCGGCTGAGAGTTGATGTAGTAGTTGCCGTCGCCGTTCTGGTTCCTCGGGAAGGGCACAAACATGCACTCTTCCTCGGTCATATCGCCCCAGAGGGCCGCGATGTCGGCGACAGGCTGTTCAAACGCCGCCTCAACATTTATCGGGCAGAAGAGGCAGAGGCTCTCGGTAACGCCTGTTCCCGAAACGCCGCCGCGGCGCGCCCAGTAGTCGGTGCCCTCGTGATAGCAGCACTCATTTTTATAGAGGTCATAGACAAGGTCCATGCCCGCGCCGATAAACGGGTCGTCGATGTTCGAGTAATACTTGCCGTTTTCGTCCTTCTCGATGATATAGTTGCCGGTCGATTCCTCAGCGAGGCCGATGACATAATACCAACCGTCGAGGGCATAGCGGTTTTCATCGGAGTCGGAGAACTCCATACACATGTCATAGAACGCGTCCCATGTCCACTGGTTGTCATAGAAGAGCTCGGCGGGGTCGTCGAATCCCCACTCGGAGACAACTCGGCGGTTGTATGGTATGATATCCTTAAAGACGATATCATAGACGATCGCGAAGTGTTTATCGCCAAGGGCAAAATACTCGGCGGCGTCGGCCATTCCCGCCCAGAGCGGGTCGGTGTAGTCGATGTAGTCATCGACGGGCTGATACATGCCCATCAGGCAGTTCTGAGGGAAGGTCGCTGTGTTTGAAGTCCCCGCGAGGGTCATATCGGGCGAATCGTTAGAAAGAACGAGGTTCGCGAGGGTGTCGTTCATGTTCTCATAGAGAACCTCGATCCACTCGAATTCTCCGCCGTATCTGTTGCGATAGGTGAAGTAGCCCGTGTTGACCATTTCGCCCTCGTCATAGTTCTGGAACGGGTCGATCCATGAGAGCCAAGTAACCTTTCCCGCCTCGCCGACTTCGGTCGGGTCGGGCAGTCTGATTCCCGCCGCCGCGAGAATCGCAGCCGCGTCTTCGGTGTTAAGCGTGAGCTCGATGGGCTGGCGCTTTTTGCTTCCGCAGCCGACAAGCGCGACTATCATCAGCAGGGCAAGAGCCACCGAGACAAATTTCTTTATCATAACGCAGAATCCTTTCGCAATAAAATTTATTATATTATAGCAGGATTTAAGGTCAATTTCTATTAGCATTTTTGATAAAAGCCAAGCCAAAAATTATCGCAATCTCACAAATGTTGGCGCGAAAAGAATGAAAGGGGGTTAATGGGAATCGGACTTCGGCAGCGCACCCCTATTATAAGGTATACCCGCGACCTCGCTGCCGCGAGCTCGGGGTATGCTATTTAAAGCCACCCCTCTCCCGTCGGAGCGTAGCGCAAAAAAAGATAGCAACGCCCCCTCCCCTTGAGGGGATGGGGCTGGGGGAGAGGTGACTAAAAACAGTACTCGCGTAGCGAGTACCTTTTAGAGGGCTGTGGGGGATTTATCCCCCGCTTATTTACTCTGCCGATATAGCGCAGCTCCGTGGAGCCCGCCTCAGCGGGCTCAAATGAGCGCGGTTTTTGCCCAAGAGGCACGCCGCCGAGCTTGCGAGGCGGCCAAGCACGGAAAGGGTTCGGGGGAACAAACGACGCCCAATCCTGAGCTCAAAAGGTTTCGTTTGTCAGCGTCGTTCTGCAAAGGCTTGCGCCTTTGCCCGACATTTTTCTTAAACTACAAGGGTGCCCCCGCTTATTTACTCTGCCGATATAGTGCCGCTCCGTGGAGCCCGCCTCAGCGGGCTCCTATGAACGCGGTTTTTGTCCAAGAGGACGAGCAATCAATCGTTTACGATTGCGAAGTCCGATTGGCTACAAAAACCGTCTTTCATTGGACATCGGGCTTTGCCCAAGAGCGCGAGCAATCAATCGTTCACGATTGCGAAGCGCGATTGGCAGCAAAACCATTTCCATTCCCCCACATATTGTATTACATTCCTACACTTACCACTATATTTCGACCTTACTCCGCAAGGCCGCGACGGTTTTATCTGCCTCTTTTTGTCTATTCCTCCGAATTTTCTTTTTCCTCTTGATTATTTTCCTAAAATCTGGTAAAATATTTGCAGTAAAGGAAAATATTGTAAATTTCCTTAGAAAGAACGGAGGAATTCAAAATGACAAAGAAAATCAAGGTGCTTATCGGCGATGACACTCGCGAGTTCGGGATAGCGGCGGCCGACGTTTTAAGGGGGATGGGTTTTTTCTGCATAACGCGCCCCAAGGACGGCAACATTCTTCTCGACGCGATAAAGGACGAGCTCCCCGACGTCGCGATTTTAGACCTCTCGATGCCCAATCTTGATGCTATCGAGCTGATGAAAAAACAAAGCCGCATGGCCGTCAAGAGGCCCGTATACATCGTGACATCGCCCTGCGACAACGCTTTCGCGCAAAAACAGGCAATGCAGGCGGGCGCGGCGTATTATCTGATAAGGCCGTTTGACCCGAAAATACTCGGCGACAGAATCAACGAGCTTCTGGGTTATGATTTTTTAGAGAGCTCGGCGCCTGTTCTTCCGACGGGCCGCGAGCTCAGCCTTGAGGTCGTCGTGACCGAGATGATTCACCAGCTCGGCGTGCCTGCGCACATCAAGGGGTACCATTATCTCCGCAGCGCGATTCTGCACTGTATTGAGGACAGCGAGATGCTCGAGTGCGTGACCAAGCTTTTGTATCCCACCGTTGCCGATGAGTTCCAGACGACGCCGTCGAGGGTCGAACGCGCGATCCGCCACGCCATCGAGATCGCATGGGACAGGGGCGACATCGAGACGCTGAATTCCTATTTCGGCTTCACGGTGAACACCGGCAAGGGCAAGCCCACAAACAGTGAATTCATCGCGCTGATCGCCGACCGAATAAAGCTTCGCTACCGCGAGGCGGTGAAGATTTAGGAGAACAACGCCCCCGTCCCATCTCAGGGGCGGGGGCTGCGCCTTTGCTCCGATTTTGCGGCAGAGGTCTTGACAATTTTGCGAGAAGATATTATAATATATCGGTCAACGGGGTGTAGCGCAGTTGGTAGCGCGCCTGCTTTGGGAGCAGGATGTCGGGGGTTCAAGTCCCTTCACTCCGACCAAAAGAAAAAGCACCCTCGCGGTGCTTTTTCTTTTCACCCTTTCGCCTCGTACCAGCTCTTTCCCGCATTGACCTCGGCGGTGAGCGGCACCGACAGGCTCACGGCTTTCTGCATTTCCTCGGAAAGAACCCTCGCGGCGGCCTCGCGGCACTCTTCGGAAGACTCGACAATAAGCTCGTCATGCACCTGCAAGATCAGGTGTGCGTCGAGCTTTTCCTCTTTAAGGCGGCGATAAACCCTTATCATCGCGATCTTGATGATGTCTGCCGCGGTGCCCTGAATCGGGGCGTTCATCGCGGCGCGCTTGCCGAAAGCCTGCATAATTCTGTTCGAGGCCCGAAGCTCGGGGATATATCTTCTTCTGCCGAAGAGCGTTGTGACATATCCGTGCTCGGCCGCGAAATTCACCGTGTCGGTCATGAATTTGTCAATCATCGGGTATGTCCCGAGGTAGTTCTTGATGTATCTGTCCGCCTCGGCGACGGTGCAGTTGATGTCCTTCGAGAGGCTGAACGCGCCGATTCCGTAGATGATTCCGAAGTTTACCGCTTTTGCGGCCCGTCTCATGTCTGGGTCGACGAAGTCCTCGGGAAGCCCGAACACCTGCGAAGCCGTCCTTGTGTGAATATCCGTTCCCGATAAAAACGCACTGCGCATGTTCTCATCGCCGCTCATCGAGGCAAGAACCCTGAGCTCTATCTGGCTGTAGTCGGCGTCAAGCAGGGTTTTGCCCTCTGCCGCGATGAAGAATTTTCTCATATTTCTGCCGAGCTCCTTGCGGACGGGGATATTCTGCATATTCGGGTTTGAAGATGAAATTCTTCCCGTTCTCGTCTCGGTCTGTTTGAATTCCGAGCGCACCCTGCCGTCGGGGCAGACCTCTTCAAGAAGCCCGTAAACATAGGTCGACAGCAGCTTCGAGAGCGTGCGATAGTCAAGAACATCTCTTGCGATGGGGTGCTTCGGCACAAGGCTTTCAAGAACATCGGCGTTGGTCGAGAGCCCGCGGTGGTTCTTCTTTCCGCTCGGAAGCCCCAGCTTTTCAAAGAGTATCTCTCCGAGCTGTTTTGACGAGTTGATGTTGAACTCCTCGCCCGCAAGATGGTAAATTCGCTGTTCAAGCTCGTGAATGTCCGCCTTGAGGCCGTCGCCGAACGCCCTGATCCCGTCCGAATCTACCCGAACGCCCAAAACCTCCATCGAGGCGAGAACCTCGCAGAGCGGTTGCTCGATGTCGTAAAGCAGGCTCGACATTCCGCCCTCTTCGACCTCGGCTTTAAGCTTTTTCGCGAGGGCGGGCAGCGAAAAGATGTCGCCGTTTTCGGGGTCTTGATTATACGAAACGTTATTTGACCCGCAGAGATTACTTACAGTATAGTCTGTCGCCTGAGAATTTAGCAGATACCCCGCCAAATCGCAGATAAACACCAGCCCTTTGAGCTCGGCGCCGTTTTCAAAACAGAGCTTATAGGCGAGCTTCGCCGAAAAGGCGGTCTTCTCGCCCTCGGCCGAGAGATAGGCAAGCACGGCGGCCTTATCTTCGGTGATGTAAACCGCATCGCCCGAAAAAACCTTTAGGGTCTTGCCGTCGAAGATGAAATAGCTCACGCCCGAGGGGATATTTTCGGCGTCGAGGGGCTTGACTTCGCGTGGCGCTTCGGGGGCGGGGGTCAGGGCTTCGGAGCGTATCGGCACCCGCCCGAGGTCAAGCTTTTCGAGCATTTTGTACATGTCAAGATCTGTCAGAAGCGCCGCGGCCGCCGAGGTGTCGGGCTCGCGAAGAAGATATTCCGACTTATCCTTCGGCACTGGGGCGTTTCTAACGATGGTCGCAAGCCATCGGCTCTGATAGGCAGAATCCTTGCCGTTTTGGAGCTTGGATTTCAGCCCCGCCGAGAGGTTTGCGCCGTCGAGGTTTTCATAGAGGTTGTCGACCGTGCCGAACTCGGCGATGAGCGATTTTGCGTACTTTTCGCCGATGCCGGGAACGCCCGGGATATTGTCCGAGGTATCGCCCATCAGCGCCTTTATTTCGATGAGCTGCAGGGGCTCTACGCCGTATTCCTCAAAGAAGCGGTCGCGGTCATAGGCCGATGTTTCGCGGTTTGTCGCAAGGAGCACCTTTGCGTTGCCCCCGATCAGCTGGAGGGTGTCGCGGTCGCCCGAGAGAATGAACACCTCGTCGTCATCGCCGCGAAAAACCTCGGCGACAGAGCCGAGGATATCGTCAGCCTCAAAGCCCTCGCATTCAAGAATATTTACGCCGAGGTCGCGAAGAAGCTCCTTGACCTTCGGAAGCTGAAGCGCAAGGTCGTCGGGCATTCCCTTTCGGTTCGCCTTGTAAAAATCGCAGGCCTTGTGCCGAAAAGTCGGCGCTTTAAGGTCAAATGCAACCGCGACGCCGTCGGGGTTGAGCCGATCAAGCTCGCGAAGATAAACGTTCATGAAGCCCGTAACGGCGTTGGTCGGGAACCCCTTTGACGAGGTGAGGACCTTTATTCCGTAATAGGCGCGGTTCAGAACCGAGTTTCCGTCGATGACTAAAATTCGCATGGTCAGATTCCTTTCGGGGTTATTTGAGTACAGTATACCACAAATCCGCCCGATTTTAAAGCCCTCGCGGCAAAAATCCTTAAATTTTGCAAAAAGACTACACAAACGCGGATTTTTGTGTTATAATGGTATTTGTGAAAATATGTGTGTGAGGTCGGAATGGATCATATAGAAATCGGAAAGGTTAAAATTGAAAGGCTCTGCGCGCTTTCGCCGATGGCTTCGGTTGCCGATCGGGCTTACCGCGAAATTTGCCGAGAATTCGGCGCAAGCTATCTTGTCAGCGAGATGGTCTCGGCAAAGGGGCTTTGCTACTCGGGCGCGGGTTCTCTCGAGCTATGCGAGGTTTATGACTCGGAGCGGCCCTATGCGATTCAGCTTTTCGGCGAAGAGCCCGAATTCATGGGGCGGGCGGTAGAGATAGTCAACCGCTTTAAGCCCGATATCATCGACATAAACATGGGCTGCCCCGTCGCGAAGGTCGTGAACCAAGGCGGCGGAAGCGCCCTCATGAAAACTCCCGAGCTTGCGGCAGAGCTTGTTCGGGCGGCGGTCTCGGCGGCCGATTGCCCCGTGACGGTGAAATTCCGCTCGGGCTGGGACAGCGAGCATATCAACGCGGCGGAATTCGGCGTGATGATGGAGCAGGCGGGGGCCTCGGCAATAGCAATTCACCCGAGGACGCGAAACCAAATGTATTCGGACAGGGCCGATTGGGGCGTTATCCGCGAGGTCAAGAAGGCCGTAAATGTGCCCGTCATCGGCAACGGCGACATCACAAGCGGCGAAAGCGCCAAGAGAATGTATGACGAAACGGGCTGCGACCTTGTCTCGCTGGCGAGGGGCTCGAACGGGCGGCCGTGGGTTTTTAAGGAGATAAAGCATTATCTTGAAACGGGCGAGAGCCTTCCCGAGCCGAGCCTTGAAGAGCGGCTTGAGATAATGCTTCGGCATGTCGACAGGCTCATCGCCTATAAGGGCGAGGCCCAAGGCGTTCGCGAGGCGCGAAAGAATGTTGCGTGGTATTTAAAAGGTATTCGCGGGGCGGCGGCCTTTCGCAACGAATCGGCGGGGCTTGTCACCCGAGACGACATACTTCGGCTCTGCGGGGAGGTTTTGAAGAGTGCCTCAGAATGATGAAATTTCGGTCGAGGAGCTCGGCGGCGGCTTTAAGGTCGCGATATCGAAGGAGCACCGCTTCGGTACCGACGCTTTTTTGCTGGCCGATTTTGCCGCGCCGAAGCGAAAGGACAGGTGTCTTGACCTATGCTCGGGCAACGGGATAGTCGGGCTTCTGATGCTTCGGGACTTTCAGCCCGATGAGGTCTGGGCGGCAGAGATTCAGAAAAGCGCTCACGAGCTTGCGATGATGTCTAAGGAGCTTTCGGGCGCGGGAAATTTTTTCCCGATAAACGCCGATTTAAGGGCTTGGCGGGGCGAGCGTCAGTTTGACGTTATAACCTGCAACCCGCCCTATAAGCGGGGCGGCACGGGCGCTGAGTCATCGAGCAGGGCGGAGGCCGTCGCGAGGCATGAGATAGAATGCACGGTCTATGACGTCTGCGAGGCGGCAAAGAGGAATCTTCGGTTCGGCGGGCGGCTTTGCATTTGCAATCGGCCCGAGAGGCTCGCCGACTGCATCGGGGCGATGAGGAAAAACGGCATCGAGCCGAAGAGATTAAGAACGGTTCACAAAAACGCCGATTCGGCGGCTTGGCTGATACTCCTTGAGGGGCGGCTCGGCGGCTCGGGGTTCATGAAGATAGAAAGGCCGCTTTTGGTCCTTGAAAACGGGGAATACTCAAAAGAGATGAAAAGGATATATCGGCTGTAGCGGGGAATTAAGGCGAGGCGCCCCGCGGCCGCGGCTTCGCCGCGGCCTGTGCGCTTCGGCGAAGCCGAAGCGCACGCCCGCCCGCTCCGCGGGCGGGCGCGGGGCGCCCCCTCGGTATAAGACACGGAGGCAGTTTATGGAATTCAGAAAAATGCGGCGCTCGGCTCAGGAGCTCTCCCGAAGCGAGGCTGAAAAGCTTCTTAAAGCCGCTTCGCACGGCGTTTTGGCGGTTTCGGGCGATGGCGGTTATCCCTACGCCGTGCCGATGAGCTTTGCGTTTGATGGCGGAAAAATCTACCTTCATTCGGCGGCAGTCGGCCATAAAATCGAGGCGATAAGGCGCGAGCCGAAGGTCTCGTTTTGCGTTGTAACGCGCGACAGCGTCATTCCCGAGAAATACACCACCGCCTTCGAGAGCGTCATCGTCTTCGGCAGGGCGGAGATTTTAGAGGGCGATAATGCCCTTGCCGCGATGGAAGCCCTCGCGAAAAAATATCACCCGAACGGCACTCAAAAAAGCCGCGACGACGAAATCTCGGGCGCGATGGGAAGGTTCTGCGCGATAGCGATAACTCCCGAACACATCAGCGGAAAAATCGGCAGGGAGCTTTTAAAAGAGGAGGGAAGCCGATGTCGGGAAAACTCTATATAGTCGGCACGCCGATAGGCAACCTCGGCGATATAACTCTGCGGGCGCTTGAGACGCTCAAGGCGGTCGATTTCATCGCGGCCGAGGACACACGCGTCACCCAGAAGCTTCTTCTTCATTTCGGGATAAAAAAGCCGCTTGTGAGCTATCACGAGCACAACAGAAAATATGTCGGCGGCAGCATCGCCGAGAGAATTTTAAGCGGCGAAACCTGCGCCGTAGTCACCGACGCGGGCATGCCCTGCATATCCGACCCCGGGGAAGACCTTGTTCGGCTCTGCGCCGAAAGGGGCATACCCGTTGAAGTTGTCCCCGGGCCGAGCGCGGCGGTCTCTGCGCTTGCGATAAGCGGGCTCGACACCTCAAAATTCGCGTTCGAGGGCTTTTTGTCGACCGCCCCGAGTTCTCGCCGAGAGGCCCTTGAAAAGGCATCGAAAGAAGAGCGCACGCTGATTTTCTATGAGGCGCCGCACAAGCTTGTCGCTACGCTCGGCGACCTTTACAGGTGCTTCGGCGAGCGAAAAATCTCGATTTGCCGAGAGATGACCAAGCTTCACGAAGAGGTCATTCGCACGACGCTTTCGGCGGCGGTGAACCTCTATGACGACGAAAAAAACAAGCCTCGCGGCGAGTTTGTGCTCATCGTCGAGGGCTTTAAGGCCGAGCAGGAGCCCGAAATTTCTCTTGAAAGCGCGCTCGAAAGGGCAAAGGGCCTTATCGCGGGCGGAACGAAAGCCACCGAGGCCTGCCGCGAAATCGCGAAGACGGCGGGCTTTTCAAAGAGCGAGCTCTATTCCGCGCTTCTGGCGGGAAAGGAATAAATGGACATAATAAGAAAAATGACCGTCGCCGACGTCGACGGCGTGTGCGCCATCGAGCGGGAATGTTTCACTTCCGAGGCGTGGCCCCGCGAAGATTTTGAAGCCCTCTGCGGCGATTTCGGCGAGGTTTATACCGCGCTGGTCTACCTCTGCGGCGGCGAGGTAAAGGGCTATATCGCGGGGAGCAGCGTTTTGGGCGAGCTTGAAATTTTCTCCGTCGCGGTCGACAAAACATTTCGGCGGCGGGGCGTCGCAAAAGCCTTAATCGCTGAGCTTGAGCGCCTTGAAGCCCCCGAGACAGCCTATCTTGAAGTTCGCGAATCGAACGCCCCCGCACGGAGCTTATACGCGTCGCTCGGGTTTAAAGAATACGGGCGGAGACAGAGCTATTACAGCTCGCCCGAGGAAGACGCGGTGCTCATGAGAAAGGAATACAACGGCTCGGGCGAGCTGTAAACGGGGCAAAGCCCGAACCGCTGACGCGGTTCCCGCGCCGCTTCGCGGCGCGGCACGGCGGGCCGCAGGCCCGCCGTGGGGCTTCGCCCCTCGCCAAGGCGCCATCTTACCACATTGAAAGAAGTGATCACTTGAAAATTTTAGCGATTGAATCCTCCTGCGACGAGACCGCAGCGTCGGTTGTCGAGGACGGCAGAAAGGTCCTTTCGGATATCGTCGCCTCTCAGGTCGAAGAGCACAAGCTCTACGGCGGCGTTGTGCCCGAGATCGCCTCGCGAAGACATATCGAGAGTATCAGCGGCGTTGTTTCCGAGGCTCTTTCCGAGGCAAACCTCGGCTTTGACGGCATCGACGCCGTCGCCGTGACCTATGCCCCGGGGCTCATCGGCGCGCTGCTTGTCGGCGTAAGCTATGCCAAGGGCCTCGCGATGATGACCGAGAAACCCCTTGTGCCCGTTCACCACATCGCGGGGCATATCGCCGCGAATTACATCACCCACCCCGACCTCGAGCCGCCGTTTTTGTGCCTTGTCGTGAGCGGAGGGCATAGCCACATCGTCGAGGTAAAAAGCTATACCGAATATCGGGTGATCGGCCGAACCCGCGACGACGCGGCGGGCGAGTGCTTCGACAAGGTCGCAAGGGTGCTCGGCTTCCCCTACCCCGGGGGAAAATACATCGACGAGGCGGCCAAGCGCGGCAGAAAAACCGCTTACAGCTTCACCCACCCGAAGCTCTCGGGCTGCGAGTACGACTTCTCGTTCTCGGGGCTGAAAACCGCGGTGATAAACCTTGTTCACACCGCCTCTCAGCGCGGCGAAACCGTTTCGGCCGATGACCTTGCGGCGTCGTTTCAGAAGACCGTCGCCGATATTCTGGGTGAAAAGCTCTTCGCGGCGGCAAAGGCCCTCGGCAGCAAAAAGCTTGTTATCGCGGGGGGCGTCTCGGCGAATTCGGGCATTCGCGAGAAGATGAAAAAGGTTGCCGATTCCCTCGGGGCGGCGCTCTACATGCCCGAGCTGAAATACTGCGGCGACAATGCCGCGATGATAGGCGCTCAGGCGTATTATGATTTTCTTGCGGGTCGGCGGGCCGATGAATCGCTCAACGCCGCGGCGACCCTTTCGCTTGAAGACATCTCAACAGAATTCGGGAGGCAGTGATGAAGAGAATATCAGGAATTTTTGCGGTGATAATTTCGGCGGCGCTGCTTCTCTGCTCATGCGGAAAGACCATCGACCCGCCGCCGCTCGTCAGCGAGGCCGAAAAGACCGACCTTCCGCCGATCAAAGAGCCCTACCCCGTCAGCTTTGACGATGAAACCTTCGAGGCGTCGCCGATGCGTGTGGTCTCGCTTTCGCCCGCGCTGACCGAAATCATGGCCGACCTCGGGCTTTTCGACAGGCTCTGCGCGGTGAGCGATTATTGCGACTACCCCGAAGCCGCCGCTTCACTCACAAAGGCGGGAAGTCCCGCCTCGCCCGACATCGACGGAATAATCTCCCTCTCGCCCGAGCTTGTGATAACAATGTCCCCGATAGCCTCGACCGACCTTATTCTTTTAAGGCAGGCGGGCGCGCGGGTGCTTGAAATTTCCCCGCCGCAAAGCTTTGCGGGGCTCTGCGAGATATATATTAAACTGTCGATGCTCTTTTACGGCGCTGTCGATTTTCAGGCCGTCGCCGAGGGGTCGCTCTCGGGGCTTGATTCCGCGATGAGCGCGGCGTCCGAGCTCGGAATTAGCCGAAGCTTTGTCATCGCCGAGGGCGAATGCGAGGGCGGGCTTCTGCTCTCAAACGGGGCGGCGTTCTGTTCGTCGGTGCTGTCGGTGTTCGGCTATAATTTAAGGCTCGCGACCGACCCGTTCACCGCGACCGAGGACGAGCTCTTTGAGCTTGCGCCCGACATCGTATTCTATTCCGACGAAATCGACCGCGACAGAATCAGCGAGGAATTCCCACACTCCGAGCTTGTGCCGATAGACTTTGAAAGGTTCGAGCGCCCGACGGCGCGAATCGCCGAGGTCGTGAACGGCTGCACCGAAAGGCTCAGATAAAAATTACCTGCCGAAATTTTTCGTTTGATATTGACATTGAGGAAAATAGAGGGTATATTTATAATAAGCGGTATATTGAAAAGTTTGGGCTTTTTGCCCGCGATGCAATATTTTTGCCGCGAAAAGCGTTTTACTGTTATAAGAATCAAGAAGATTGGTTAATGAAAGGAAACTTAAATGATGAAAAAATTCGCTGCAATTATTCTTTCGCTCTGCCTGATCCTCACGATGCTGAGCGCCTGCGGGGACGAAATCGACAACAACCCGACCCCACCTGCCGACAACTCCGTGACTGATCAGCAAACTCCCGAGAACCCCGACTCTCAGCCCGACGGCAACGGCGGCGACGCATTGAGCGAGCTCGACCTCGGGTTTGTATACGACAACGGCATCGAGTATATCTGGGACCAGCTTGACGACGAGATGAAAACCGACGTCGCTCAGGTCATCAACACAATAAAGAATGTCGGCTTCATCTGCGAGCTCAGCTACGGTATCCCCGCCGACGAGTCGAAGGATTTTCTGACCTTCATCTCGAACTTGTGCATGGACTACTGCTATCTCGGCTCAAGCTTCACCTTCCGCGACACCGACGACGACGGCCTTAAGGACACACTCTATCTTCAGTATAACGAGAATATCGCCTATGAGCAGGACGCCCTCAACATCGTGACAAACCTTAACGCCGTTCTCGATTCGGTCGTCTCAAGTATTCCCGAGGGGCTCAGCGAGTGGGAGCGCGCAAAATATCTCTATGAATATCTTGTCCTGAGCACCGACTACAGCGACGAGGCGATGTACCCGTTCACGGCTTACGGCGCCCTTGTCGAGCACCGCGCCACCTGCCAGGGCTATGCCGAGGCGATGCACCTTCTTCTCCACCGCGCGGGCTTTGAGGTCTGCTATGTCAGGGGCCACGGCGATGACACCGCCCAGATTCACAAGTGGAACTATGTCAAGCTCTCGGACGGCCAGTGGTATATCCTCGACCCGACTTGGGCCGACCCTGCCGACGTCCCCGAAGAGGACTATATCAACTATGACTACTTCCTTATTTCCGACGAGGCGATTCTGCTGAATCACAAAGAGAAGTTTTACAGCAGCTACTACACCACCCCGACCGCAACCTCTATGGAGCAGAGCTATCACAAGGTGATGGGCTACTACTGCGAGAGCTATGACGAGGCTTATGCCGCCGCCCAGAAGCAGGTCGAGATCTGCGCCGACGACGGAAAGAGATATATCTATCTGAGGTTCCCGACCGCCGAGCTCACCGAAGAGGTAAGGCAGGAGCTCTGCCTCAAGAAGGGCGCGGGCCTGATGACGATTCTCAAAGACGTCAACGCCGAAAAGGGCTCGAACTTCACCGAGACAAGCTGGAAGGTCTATCCCGGCGACAACCAGACCAGCCCCAACACCATTATCATCACCCTCAAGCGTGACGAATAATATAAAACCAATTCAAGACGGAGGAATGAAAAATGAACCTTAAAAGATTTGCGGCGCTGATCCTTGCCGCCGTGATGTCGGTGACGATGCTCGCTTCCTGCGGGCAGATCGAGGATACCCCCCTCGAGAACCCGAACACGGGCACTGTTGCGCCGATAGTCACCGATGCGCCCGTGACCACCACCGAAACGCCGACTCTGCCGCCGATAACCACTGCCGCGCCGCCGACCACCGCCGCGACTACCGAGGCGACGACCGCAGCAACCACCGAGGCAACCACCGCCGCAACCAAAAAGACCGACAAGAACGACTTCACGGTCGAGGAGATGACCCCGACCACGATGTATGCCACAATGTCGCTCAACGTCAGAAAGGGTCCCTCGACCGATTTCGGTAAATTAGGCGCCCTTGCCGAGGGCGATGCAGTCACCGTTGTCGGCCGCGCATCGACGGGCTGGTATAAGATTCAGTTCAAGGATTCCGAGGGCTATGTCAGCAACGTCTATATGACTGCCGACGCCCCGTCTTCAACCCCCGCAAAGAAGCCGTCGGCCAATAAGGGCGATGACGACGACACCGAGATAATCGGCGACGACGACACCGAGGTCATCGAGCCATCGGGCACGGGCACAACCCCGTCGAACCCGTCGTCGGCAGGCACCGTCGGCGGCGACTGGATCGCCGACAACTACGCCACAACGATGTATAACGCCCTCACGAGCGACGATTACAGAAGGGCGATGGACCTCATCGGCGAGGCGGTTCAGAACCTTTGGCCGAGGGTGAACCTTGGCGCTTATCTCGACGAGAGCGAGGTAATGGACTTCGCGGAGTACCTTTCTTACATGCCGAGCACCACCTACTGCTACTTCGACCGCGCATCTGAGATCAGCGGCACCACGGTTTATCTCAAGTATTATGTCGACAACGCCGCCGACGCCGAGAAGATGGTCTCAAACCTCAAGAGCAGGGGTGACAAGGTCATGAGCGCGATAAGCGGCTACTCTGACTATAACAAAATCAGATACATCTATGAATGGGTCGCGAAGAATTCGGTCTATGAGCACTCGAATCACTTCGCCTCGTCTTACGGCCCGATAGTCGACGGCAACGGAACCTGCGTCGGATACGCAAAGGCCGCGTTCTATCTTCTCTCGAGGGCGGGCTTCGACTGCATCTACTGCTACGGCGTCGGAATGGAAGAAAAGCACGCTTGGGTCAAGATCAAGTATAACGGCAAGTGGTACAACCTCGACCAAGGCTGGGCCGACGACACCAAATATGAACAGTCTGACCGCGACTTCGTATGCTATGACTTCATGCTGATGTCCGACAGCTTCACCAAAAATTCAAGAACCTCTGTCAAGGACCTCTCGAAATATCTCAACGTTCCCGCCGCCAACACCGATGAGAACAACTGGTATTACACCAACGGCTATGTCGCGGGAAGCATCAGCGAGGCAAAGAAGATACTTAAGGCCGAGGCAAAGGACGTCCTCTCAAGAGACAACGGCGCAAAGCGCATCTATGTGAGGATTCAGTTCACCACGATGGACCTCTTCAATCAGGCTATCGATGAGATCACCTCGTCGGTATTCAACAAGGAGATACTTGACGGCGTCTCGACCTCATACAAGTGCGTCGACCGCCATAGAAACTCAAAGAAGAACACAAGGGCCATCTCCTTCATTCTTGAAAAGTAACAGATAAAAATTTCCCCCTGCCGAGCAGGGGGATTTTTCTGTCTGAAAAACAGAGGGGCATTTAGATTATTTCGCTTTCGTCAACGTCGTCGCCGTCGCGGTCGAGGGGTTCCTCGCCGTTGAGGACGCGCCGAAGGTTTTCAAATTCCTCTTCCGAGAGGGTAACGCCCTTACCCATTCTTGCGTGATCGGGCGACCACTCGCGGATATCATACTTTGCGGGGTAATCGTTCCAGCTCACCTTGTTGAGCTCCTTTGTCCACCCGCGAGAGCTTTCGCCGAGAACCGCGATATGCTCGGTTATCTCAAATTTGAGCTCCGCCATCTTCATCTCTCCTTTCCGTCTGATTCTTTGATATTCTGTTTAAAACGGATATCCTGTCCGTGATCTTCTTCGGAAGCAGGAGCGCCGCGATTTTAATAAGCTCGCTGAAATTCGCCGCAAGAGCGATCAGGAAAAGCACGCCGAGCGCGATATAGACCCAAACGCCCGAGAACTGGTTGATAACGGCCATTCCGCCGAGCAGGGCGGTGTTGAACAAAATCTTCGCGAGGGAAAACCTGAAGCCGATAATTCTGTCGGTGTCAAAAAGCCTGAAGAAGAACACCGCGAAGTATGCCGCAAAGGTTGCGCCCGCCGCGCCGTAGATGCCGAATTTCGGTATCAGCGCGAAGTTTAAAATAATATTGATTATTCCCGCCGCAAGCGATGTCACAAACGAGCGCTTGGTCATCTTTTCGGCGATATAGACCGAGCCGAGAAAGACGTTGAAGCAGGTGAATACCGTCGCGAGGGTCAGAATCGGCGAATAGAGCATCGCCTCGTGATAGGCGGGGTTGACCCATATATATGTCAGCGGGCGGTTGATGAGAAGTATCCCCGCGGCCATGACGTACATGAACGACTGGTTGAAAGAGAAAACGGCTGTATAAAAGCCCTCCCGCCCCTCCGAGCGGTTTTCCTGAATCGCCGACATGTTCCACGCCTGAGAAAACATCGTGAAAATCGTCGTGATGATCGTCGGTATCTTGTAGGCGACCGTGTTTATTCCGTTCATCGCCTCGCCGTGAAAATAGGTGATGATGAACCGATCGGAAATTGAGGTTATGAGCCATAGAAGCGTCGTCGGCACAAGCGGCGCGCAGTAACGGAGCATTTCACGAAGCGCCGAGAGCGAAAATTTTCTTGCCGAGACGTGATGCCAAAGCCTCGCCGAAACGAAAAGAAAAACGCTCGAGCAGAGGTCTGAGAGAATTATCGCAAGAAGATAGCCTGTCATTCCCCACTTGAATTTCAGCAGGAAGAGAATGTTGAAGACAATCATCAGAAATGTCGTTAAAATGCCGTCGAACGCGAAGAGCCGAACCTTTTCAAGCGCCCGCACATAGGTCGAGTTGAGCTGACGAAGCGCCGAGGTCCAGACGTATATATAAAGTATCGGCGCGAAGCCGTTGAGGTAGTCAAGCCTCGACAAAAGAGGGAATATCGCGGCCATCACCCCGAGGCCGATCGCCACGGTGACGAGCAGGGTTGTATAGACGGTCTTTTTCTGATCGTCCGTCTTGGCGTCAAGCCCGAAGCGAAGCGCCGCCTCGGCCGCCGAAAGGGTGAATATCGGCAGGAGGATATTTGCGGTTTGGGCGACAAGGTCGACGGTGCCGTACTGCTCGGGCGAGAGCGCCGCCGTATAGAGCGGCACGAGTATCAGGACAAGAAGCTTTGAGCCGAACGAGCCTATCGCAAAAATCACGGTGTTTGAAAAAAGCTTTTTATAGCTCTGCCTGTTGACCGCCATGCCGCGCCCCCTCTCTGTATTATAAATAGTATTATAACGGTTTAAGAGGAAAAAATCAAGAGGCAGAACCCCGATTCCCGATATCAACCCCCTGTTGAGCGAAAAATCCCCGTTTGGTTGAGCAAAATCTGCCCGAATCAACAAATGCTCCATTGAAAAATCGCGCCGCTCGGGCTAAAATATAATCACGGCAAAGGTCAGGGCCCGATTTTGCCGAAAAATATTAAGGAGATATGAACATGGACACATTAGGAAAGAGAATTTCGGCACTTCGCCGCGAAAAAGAACTCACTCAGGACGACATCGCCGAGCGCCTCGGCGTAAGCCCGCAGGCGGTCTCGAAGTGGGAGAACGACCAGACCTGCCCCGATATAACGCTTCTGCCCGACCTCGCGAAGCTTTTGGGCGTTTCGGTCGATAGGCTCCTCACGGGCGAGAGCGATGAAAAACAGCCCGACGTCCGCCTTCTGCCCCAAGCCGAGAAAAAGGATATCAGCGACATGATACTCCGAATCGAGGTCGATTCTTCCGACGGCGATAAGGTGCGCATAAACCTGCCGATGGGTATTGTCGAGGCGGGCATTGAGATGGGCGCGTCGATGTCTAATATCGGCATCAACGGCGAGGCTGCAAAGAACATCGACTTCACTAAAATTCTTGAGGCCGCCAAAAACGGCGCTGTCGGCAATCTTGTCGATGTCGAAAGCTCTGACGGCGACGTTGTGAGGATATTTGTCGAATGAAGATATCGATAAAATCTGACGATACAAACCTGTTTATCCCGCTTCCGACGTCCTTGGCGTGCAGTGGCTTTGTCGCGAAAATCGCGGCGAAGCACACCGACGGCGAGCTTTCCGCCGAGCAGCTCTCGCGAATTTTCAAGGAGCTGAAAAAATACCGCCGTCGCCACGGCCCTCTCGATTTCATCGAGGTCGACACCGCCGACGGAACAAAAATCCGCATCTCGCTTTGATTTAAACACAAAACTGCCCCATCTCTTGACAAGATGGGGCAGATTATTTTTCTTCCGATCGAAGCCCTTACTTCTTCGTCTCCCTTATATGCATAACCCCCAGTGCGAGGAATGCAACGGTGGCGGCGGTGCTGATGACTCCCGAGGCCTTTTTGCCCTCGGCGAAGTCGAGGTCGGCGAGGTCGCGCCACAAAAGCCCGCAGATAAGCTCCGCGATGCCGAGCAAAACCAGCTTAAGCGCCCTGCGGCGTTCAAGCTTTTCGCGTGTCGGTGAAAGCATATTCTCCCCTCCGTTCAGTCGGTATATTCAACCATCACCGCCGAGTTTACGCCCTCGACGGCCTTGATCCTGTCAAGGATATCGGCGTTTTTCTTCTTGAACCTGATGTCGGCGGTAAGCTCGTTCTCGCCCTTATACTTCGCCTTTCCGCGAAGCTTATAGTGAGCGCCGCTAAGAACCTCTTCAAGGGCCTTTTCTGCCGAATCGTCATATCTTATCACTACGACGAAGGTGCGCCTGCCCCTGCCGAAGACGGTGAAGAGGATATAGCAGAGGGCAATTGCGGCGGTAGCGATTATCGCGAAGGGGTAAAGCCCCGCGCCCGAGGTTATTCCGACGGCGATGCCCCAGAAGAGGAAGCCGACGTCGAGCGGGTCTTTGACGGCCGAGCGGAACCTCACTATCGAGAGGGCGCCGACCATTCCGAGCGAAAGAACAAGGTTCGAGCCTATCGTTATGGTGATGAACGCGGTTATAACGGTGGTCATCACGATCAGCACCGCGAAGTTTTCGGAATAGACAGCTCCGCGGTAGAAGAGCCTGTAAACGAAGTAGATGATGAGTGCGCAGACCGCGGCGCAGAGCAGCGACACAAGTATGTAAGCCACGGTCAGGTGCTCGACAAGGCCGAGCTGTTCGATTGATTCGCGCAGGACTGAACGGATTGATTGCATAGTGATTTTCCTTTCGGGTTTATTTTTCTTGGCGATGATTTCACCGCCGATTATTTTTTATCAGGGCTTCGGCTTCAACCGCGAAAGCTCGTCGCGGCAGAGGGTGAATTTTGAGAGCGCAAGCTTTGCGCCTCGGCAGTCTGAAAAAAGCTTTTGAAGGTGCTTCGGAAGCACCTCGTCGTATTTTATCTCGAATATCACGCTCTCATCGGGGAAGACGGGAACGCTCATAAGCTTCGGGTCGAACATATCCGCGCCCTCGACCCCCGCGTGGAGCGCCTTGTCAAAGGTCAGGCGAACGTTTGAAACGGGGTAGAGAAACGCCTCGCGGTCATAATCGACCACGACGGAGGGCCTTAAAAGCCGCCCCGTGCCGAGCGACAGAACCTCATCGGCAAGCGGGTCATGAATATCGCCGAGAGGGGTGAAATCGCCGTTTATGAGGGAATCCGCGACCTCTTTGCTCACCGAGAGCGAGCGCTTTCTGATTCGGTCTCCCCGCTTTTCCTTACATTCAAGCTTGATGACCGAGTCCGAGAGGTTATAGATTCTCAGGCGGTATTTTTTTCTGTCCGCGACCCCCGCGAGCTTTTCAAAGTATGACCTCCGCGAGATGTCGTCGAAGTAAAGGCTTCGGATAAAATACTCTCCGCCCTCGCCCGCGTTGGGGTCGGGCTCGGTGAGGGCTTTAAGCTTTACCCTGAGCGCCGCGCAGTCGGCCTTTGTGAGCAAAAGCTTTATTTCGTGCCTGAATGTCGGCAAAATCATCACCCCGATCTTAATCTGTCTGAGCGGCCGCCGCCCTTTTTTCGGCCTCTTTGCGTTCAAGTTCAAGCTTGTGAAGCTCTTCCGTCGCGAAGTGAAGCTTTGTGAGGACGTTTCTTGCGGTCAGCGGGAAAACGAAGTATGTGTCGTTTAGGGTGCAGAGGTCGATGGCGTCTCCCCTGCCCTTGAAGTCGTACTCGATGTGAACCGAGCGCATCGACGCGACCGAGCGGTTGAATTCAAACCTGCCGTCCAAGATGTCGCCCGACATCGTGAAGCCGTTTTCGTCGTGGGTAAGCTTCACCGTGCCGAGGGTCTCGAACCCGATCTTTCCGTTGACAAGCCTTTCAAGCCGAGCGGTGTCCTCAAAGCGGTATCTTCCCTCGACGACCTCTTTTCTGACGTTCTCCCTCTCCCAGTTATACCAGTCGGGGACGTGTGTGAAGATGTCGGGACCGTTCTGCCGATGAAGCCGGCAGTATTCATCCATCTCCCAAAGTGCGCCGCAGTGCGAGCACCATATGCGGGTGTCCTTTGAATCGGTCGAAAATTCCGTCCCGCAGACGGGGCACTGATAGAGTATCTTGTGAATATTCTGCGCCCGCTGCTTACAGGTTATCGCGATCTTGTTGTCGCGAACATAGGCGTAGTCGTCATAGACCAGCGCCTCTTCGATTCTTCGCTGAATCTCGTCGGCAGAAAGCTTCATGACCTCTTCGCGGGTGACTATCTGCATAAGCTTTCCCTCGATGGGCACCTTGCGGTAGGGCTTCTTGTTCCACTGCGGCGAGCGAATGAAGTTTCCCTTCGCGATGAAAACAGCGACAGGCACCTTTGCCTTTTTCGCAAGCTTTCCGAGCGCGCCGTCTATCTGTTCGTTGATCCCCGCGAGGGAGAACCTCGCCTCGGGGTATATGGTGCAGCAGATCTTCTGCCTTGTGAGGGCGTTGAGAATGTGCCTCACAACGGTCATATCGGCGGTGAATTTTCTCTTGTAGATGCCGCCGACGCCCCTCATAAGCCATTCGCGGCCGATGAATTCCTCAATCGAAATCACCCAGCTTGTGCGATAGGGGAAAATCGCCTTTACGACCATCGGAAAATCGATGAACGAGGCGTGGTTGCAGAGTATCAGAAACGGGGGCTTAAGGCCCTCGCAGTTCTCCTTCGTGATGGTCACGCCGCCCGATATCTTCGAGAAAATCGAAGTTCCGCCCCACTCGATGGGCATTAAAACGGGCATCGGCTTTTTGGGCTTGCGCTTTGTGTCAAAGGCCTTTACTTCCGACATTCATATCACCTTAATTCGTTATTTTTTATAGAACATTATCCCGAGGGTCCCCGCGCCGCAGTGGCTTGAAATGGTGCACCCCGCGAGCGTCTCGATTATATTTTCAAAGCCGTATTCCTCTTTGACTATCCTCTTCACCTCGTCGGTGATCTCCTTTTCAACGCCCGAGTTCACGACAAAAATAAGCGAGCGGTCGATGTCGTCCCTCCCGCGGAGGCGGCCGCGAACATAGTCGATGACGGTTTTTTCGGGGCTTCCGCGATATTTTCTTCCGACGTCCATCGAGCCGTCGGGCATTAAAACTATTTCGGGCCGAAGCTTCAAAAGGTTAGCGCCGAAGGCAAGAACCCCCGAGCACCGCCCGCCCTTCTGAAGATATTCAAGCGTCCTCAGAACAAAGCTTACGTCAAGCTTCTCGCGGTATTCTTCGAGCTTTTTGACTATCTCCTCAGCCGAAAGCCCCTGCTCGGCAAGCTCGCCCGCCTTTAAAACAAGCATACCCGAGCCGCTTGAAAGGTTCAGCGAGTCGACGGGGTAGACGTTTTCAAGCTCGCCCGCGGCGATTCTCGCGTTCTGGTGACAGGCCGAAATCGCGCTCGAAATGTTGATATGTATGACCGAATAACCCTGCTCGGTATAGGGGCGCCATCTTTCGAGGTATTCAAATTCAGATATCGCCGAGGTCTTCGGCAAAACCCCCGTGCGCGCAACATAGTCATAAAGCTCGGTGACTTTGAGGTTTACGCCGTCCTTTCTGAGCTCGTCGCCCAGAAGAACCCCGAGGGGAATCACATCGACCGAATACCTTCTGTAAAGCTCGCCGTTAAGGTCGCAGGTCGAGTCGCAGGTTATCTTGATTTTTTGCTGAGTAGACATATAAATCGTTGCTCCTTTAAAATTGCGGTTTATATCCAAGGCTTACCAATTGCCCCATTGAAACGTCGGAAGCTCGGCTTCGAGCAGGCGGGTCTTATAGTTGCAGGAGACCTCGTTATACTCCGAGCCGTAGGTATCAAGCCGAAGCGCCGTCAGCCTATGGGCGGGCCGAAGCGTCACTTCGGAAATAATTTCGCCGTCGCTGTTTTTGAGAGTGACAGTCTCGCCCTCTTTAAGGTTGAACCCGAGTTCAACGCAGCCGAGCGCGTCCATCTTTGAATAGTTCTTGCCGATGAGTTTTACCTCGGCGTTCGGGGTAAGGTTCATCGAGGGTATCATAAATTCGTTCGAGCCGTCCGAAACGGTCATTCCGACCGTCGCTGCCGAGCGGCTTCCCGTGTTCTTCAGAATGATATAGTCGCCGCCCGCGCTGCCCTTATAGGCAATCTCATAAAGCTTAATGCCGCTGTTCTTCTCGACCTCAAGCTCGATCTCGATATTGCTGCCGAAGCGCTCCTTGCTGATGGTGACTTCGCGCTCGGTGATCTCCTCGCCGTTTATTATCCAGCGCACAAACTCCGCGCCGTCCTCAAGCGTACAGCTCAGCGGCACCTCAAGATTATTGAAATAGAAGCCGTCGAACGCGGGGCCGTCCGAAATTATATTCGCGGTCGAGAGGTTTATGACCGCGCCGTCTGCTGGCTCGCACCTGACATTATAGATGCCGTCCTTGTCATATGCGCTCGGGAAAACCTTCGACATCTGCGTCCTGATGGCGTAAGGCCGCTTTGTTATCCAGTCTTTAGCGTTGTTGAGCTCGCTCGCTGCACTCCAGAGGTTCGCCTTGTTGAGGTTTGCCGCCTCAACAAGCTCATGAAGCCTCAGCGTGCAGTATTCATCGAGGTAGGCCGACGCCCTCTCGGCGTTGAGGTAATACCCCGCAAGGTCGCAGAGAATGGTCACGAATTTATCCCTGATTTCGGGCCGCTTGCAGAGGGAGATCAAAAGGTCCGAGCGCTTGTAGTACATATCGCCCTTGTCGTGAACGTCGTCCCGCCAGTCCTCGGGGAACAGTCCGAAGTTATCCTCTTTAAAGAGCTGCTGCATGTGAATCGTCAGAAAGCCGTTGTTATAAAGCCCGAGGGCGAAGTCGGTGTCATAGAGCATAAAGCGCCATCTTCCGTCGAAGATCGGTTCGCCGCCCTCGACGGGGTTTGCGTACCTGAAGACCTTATAATTGTTGTTCGGCCAGTCGCCGTTGCCGACGTAAGAGTTGAACGCGTAATAGGTCAAAAAGTTGTCGATGTCCAGAAGCTTCGAGAGCTCTTCAAAAGTCTCGTCGTCGGTGAGGTCTTTATAGGCATAGTCATACATCTCCCGCCATGCGGCGTTCTTCTCCGCCCAGTCGGGGTCGTCCGCGTCCTCTATCATCATATACTCGCAGCCCTTGATTATGTCCCACTCGCCGTCGTCGACGCCGAATTTTTCGCTGACGTTATACTTGTGATCCAGAAGATCCTCCGAGAAAACCTGCTGAAGCCATGCAAAGCCGTAGTATTCCCCGTTGAGGAAAACCGCGGCGGGGCGCGATTTTTTCACCTCAAGCCCCGTGGCCTCGGCCATTGCCGAGATCGCGTCGTCGCGGGCATAGAGATAACCCGCGTCGTTGGCGCAAGCGCGAAGCGCAAGCTTTTTATACGAGACTATCTTATTCCCCTGCGAGTCCGAGGCGTCGGGGAAGAATTCATAGCGGAAGCGGTTGTTCACCTCGTCATATTCGCTTCGGGCGTAGAGTTTTAAATTCTTCTGATCGTTCGCTCTGCTCCAGCCTCCGAAAATTCTCAGGCCGCAGTCCTGAGAGATGATGCAGTTCCCGTCATACTCAAAAACGTCGACATGAGCGGCCCTCTCGCCCGCACGCCCGCGCTGATTCCAGTTTGCGGGGTCGGTCGGCTGAATCTCCCTCGTCGGGTTGGTGGCAAGATAGTCGTCCCTCATCTTCCCGAGAATAAAAATTCCGTCGTCATAGTTATAAAGGCTGTCGGGGTCGATGGATATCGAGAAAACAAGGCAGTCAAACCTGCCCGAAATATTGTCGCCCGTGATATACGAGCGGGTGACGGGCTCGCTGAAAGTTCCGTCGGGGCGCTTCACCGCCGCGGTGATGTCATAGACCGAAATTTGATCCGAGGCCGATTTTATAGTTATCGGGTTGCGGTATTTTCTTCCGTTTGTGCGCGGGTCAGAGCCGTCGCGGGTATAGTAAATTTCGCCCTCTTCGTCGGACGAGAGCCCGAGCTTTTGCGGCGAGTCATAAAACCCCGCCGCGAGCGAAAACCTCACGGGTTCGTTGTCTGTCGAGCCGACGGGAACAAGCGGGTCGTTCTCTTCGGCGGTCGGGTCGGCGACGGGTTCTGCGGTCGGCGACGGGTGGTGCGCGATGTAGTTTTCCGCAAGGGTTATTCCGAACGCCCCCGCGACAAAAATGACCGCAATAACAGCCGATAGAATTATTCTTTTGCGGGCAGCGGCTTTCATTAAAGGGCGCACCTCCGAATCAAAAATCAATACAAAAAATTATACCATGTTTTTTCGGGTTTGTAAACAGTTTTTAGTGCAAAATCAAAATTTGTTGAAAAATCATCAATTTTTTGGTATTTTCGGGAGGCGAAATTTTTGGGCATTTGTGATAAAAACTTTCACTAAAATTCCTCTTTACAAAACCGCGAAACAGTGGTATTATATAGGGTGCGAAGTTATGCGGATACCATAACGTTTAATTTTCCAAATTTTTTAAGGAGGATGTTTGTTACATGGCAAGAAAAATGAAAACCATGGATGGCAACAACGCGGCGGCGTGGGCTTCTTACCCGTTTACCGAAGTCGCGGCCATCTATCCCATCACCCCCTCGTCGGTAATGGCCGAAGTTACCGATGCTTGGTCCGCCAAGGGCCAGACCAACCTCTTCGGAACCCCCGTAAAGATCGCAGAGATGCAGTCTGAGGCGGGCGCTGCGGGTGCGGTTCACGGCTCGCTTTCCGCGGGTGCGCTTACCACCACCTTCACCGCTTCTCAGGGTCTTCTCCTGATGATCCCGAACATGTACAAGATCGCGGGCGAGCTTCTTCCGAGCGTTATCCACGTTTCGGCAAGGTGCGTCGCTTCTCACGCCCTCAACATCTTCGGCGATCACTCCGACATCTATGCCTGCCGCCAGACGGGTTATGCGATGCTCTGCTCGACCGACCCGCAGGAGGTCATGGACCTCGGCACCGTCGCCCACCTTGCGACAATCAAGTCAAGGGTTCCTTTCCTCCACTTCTTCGACGGATTCAGAACTTCTCACGAGATCCAGAAGATCGAGACATGGGACAAGAAGGACATTGAAGAAATGATCGATTGGGACGCTGTTCAGGCGTTCCGCGACCGCGCCATCAACCCCGAGCACCCCGTTCTTCGCGGCTCGGCCCAGAACCCCGACATCTTCTTCCAGGCGCGTGAGGCCTGCAACACCTATTACGATGCTGTTCCCGACGTCGTTGAGCATTACATGGACGTCGTCAACAAGAGGATCGGCACCAACTATCAGCTCTTCAACTACTACGGCGCTCCCGATGCCGAAAAGGTCATCGTCGCGATGGGCTCTGTCTGCGACACCATCGAGGAGACCGTCGATTATCTCAACGCCAAGGGCGAAAAGCTCGGCCTCGTCAAGGTCAGACTTTACAGGCCGTTCCGTGCCGACAAGCTTCTTGCCGCTATCCCGAAGACCGTCAAGCAGATCGCTGTTCTTGACAGAACCAAGGAGCCGGGTTCTTTGGGCGAGCCTCTTTATCTTGATGTCGTCGCCGCCCTCAAGGGCACCGAGCTTGAGAGCGTTGCCGTTTCAAGCGGCCGCTACGGTCTCGGCTCGAAGGACACCACCCCCGACCAGATCAAGGCTGTCTATGACAACTGCCACTGCAAGGCCGACTACAAGCCCCGCTTCACCATCGGCATCGAGGACGACGTCACCCACCTCTCTCTCAAGAGCGAGGGCACTCTCGACTCCGCGCCCGCGGGCACTGTCTCCTGCAAGTTCTGGGGTCTCGGCTCTGACGGCACCGTCGGCGCAAACAAGAACTCCATCAAGATCATCGGCGACCACACCGATAAATATGTTCAGGCCTACTTCAGCTATGACTCCAAGAAGTCGGGCGGCGTAACCGTTTCTCACCTCAGATTCGGCGACACCCCGATCAAGTCCACATACCTTATAAATAGAGCAGACTTCGTCGCCTGCCACAACGAGTCATACATCACCAAGTATGACATGGTTCAGGACGTTAAGCCGGGCGGAACCTTCCTTCTCAACTGCCAGTGGGCCCCCGAGGAGCTCGAGGAGAGACTCCCCGGTCAGGTCAAGAGATATATCGCTCAGAACAATGTTAAGTTCTACATCATCAACGGCGTTGAGATTGGCCGCAAGATCGGCCTCGGCTCAAGAATCAACACTGTTTTGCAGTCCGCATTCTTCAGCCTTGCAAAGATCATTCCGATCGAGGACGCTGTCAAGTACATGAAGGACGCCGCCCTTGCCTCCTACGGCAAGAAGGGCGAGGCCGTCGTCAAGATGAACTATGACGCCATCGACGCGGGCTATAAGGAAGTCGTCGAGGTCAAGGTTCCCGATGCGTGGAAGAACGCTCCCGACACCGAGATCGGCATGCCGAAGGTAACGGGCGAGAACAAGACCCTTGTCAACTTCATCAACGGCGTTCTTATCCCCTGCAACGCTCAGCAGGGCGACAAGCTCCCTGTTTCGACATTTGTCGACACCGCCGACGGCACCTTCCCGCAGGGTTCTGCCGCCTATGAGAAGCGCGGCATCGCCATCGATGTTCCCGAGTGGAACTCCGACAACTGCATTCAGTGCAACTTCTGCTCTTACGTCTGCCCGCACGCGGTAATCAGACCCGTGATCATGACCGACGCCGAGCTTGAGGCTGCCCCCGAGCTTGCAAAGAAGAAGGCAAAGCCCGTAATCGGTATGCCGGGCTACAATTTCGTGATGACCATGTCGGCTCTCGACTGCACGGGCTGCGGAAGCTGCGTAAACGTTTGCCCGGGCAAGAAGGGCGAAAAGGCCCTCTCGATGAGGCCGCTCGATGAACAGCTTGCCGAGCAGGAGGTCTTTAACTACGGCCTCACCCTCGCCGACAAGCCCGAGGTTCACGAGAAGTTTAAAGAGACCACCGTCAAGGGCTCTCAGTTCAAACAGCCGCTGCTCGAATTCTCGGGCGCATGCGCAGGCTGCGGCGAGACTCCTTATGCAAAGCTCATCACCCAGCTCTTCGGCGACAGAATGTACATCGCCAACGCGACGGGCTGCTCGTCGATCTGGGGCGGCTCCGCACCGTCTACTCCTTACACCACCAACAAGCTCGGCAAGGGTCCCGCTTGGGCCAACTCCCTCTTTGAGGACAACGCCGAGTACGGCTACGGAATGTTCCTCGCCCAGAACACCATCAGAACCCGCACCATCGCAAAGGTTCTCGAGCTCGCGAAGAACACCGAGTGCGAGCACTGCAAGGGCGTAATGGAGCACTATCTTGAGACCGTCGACAACGGCGCCGAGAACTCGAAGGCCACCGACGAGCTCATCGAAGTCCTCGAAAAAATGGATAAGCCCGAGGCAAAGGCGATTCTCAAGGATAAGGATTACCTCCGCAAGAAATCCATCTGGATCTTCGGCGGCGACGGCTGGGCATATGATATCGGCTTCGGCGGCCTCGACCATGTAATTGCCCAGAATGAAGATGTAAATATCTTCGTCTTCGACACCGAGGTCTACTCCAACACGGGCGGACAGTCCTCAAAGGCCACCCCGACAGGCGCTATCGCTCAGTTTGCCGCAGCGGGCAAGGTCACAAAGAAGAAGGATCTTGCGGGCATCGCGATGACCTACGGCTATGTCTATGTTGCTCATGTTGCGATGGGCGCCGACTATAACCAGTGCATCAAGGCGATCGCCGAGGCCGAGAGCTATCACGGCCCGTCGCTCATCATCGGCTACGCGCCCTGCATCAACCACGGCATCAAGGGCGGCATGTCCATCGCCCAGACCGAGGAGAAGAAGGCTGTCGAGGCAGGCTACTGGCACCTTTACAGGTACGACCCGAGGCTTGCCGCCGAGGGCAAGAACCCGTTCCGGCTCGACTCCAAGGCCCCGACCGCTGACTACAAGGACTTCATCATGGGCGAGGTAAGATACAACTCGCTCGCGCGCTCCAACCCCGAGAGAGCCGAAAAGCTCTTCAACAGCGCCGTTGAGACCGCGAAGGAAACCTATGAGCAGCTCGTCGAGAGAGCGAAATAAGGTTAAACAAAATAATCCCCCTCCGATAAAAAGGAGGGGGAATTTTTATGGAAAATATCAGTTATGCGCCACGGCGAGGACTTCGAGGCTGCACTTGACGTTCGGCTCTTTGGCGGTGAATTCGATTCGGTACTGCCCCGCGTTATACGAGCGATAGAGGTTGCCGACGTATGGGCAGCTCCAGCCGTCCTTGAGGTGTTCGTCGAATTCCTTTGTCGCGACGAGCTCGCCGTTGAAGTATACGTTCGCGACCAGCACGCCGTAATCCTCGGGGTCTTTGGTCGGATAGACCACATAGGCGCACCTGCCCTCGAATTCAAAGACAAGCGGCTCGTTCTTGTCCGAATAGCTCTTTGTCCAGCCGTCGGAATAGTGGAACCCCGAGCTCTTATTTTTCCATGAGCCCGAATCGGCGGGCTCGGTATCTGAATGCTGAAGCATGTGAACATCGGTATAGAACAGCGTGTTCATCGGCTCGGCAGGTATAGTCACATCTTCGGCGGGGGCTTCGGCGCGGTCGACCTCATCGTAAAAATAAGAAATAAAGTCGGCGACAACGGCGTTGCCCTCGGCGTGCGGGTGGGTATAGTCCGAGGAAAACTCGTCCCAGCTCATCGCGCCCTCATCAAGAAGATAGGTTATCCCGTCGGCATAGCTTATCATCGGCAGGTTATAATATTCGCCGATCTCCTTTTTCCACCCCTGCGATGTCCAGCCCTCGCGCATTCTCGCGAAGAGAAGAATTATCGCGGGCTTGCTTTTATAGTTGAGCGCGTCGAGAATCATCGACTCGAACGCCGATTTTGTGTCGGCGTCGTCGCCGTCGTTGACGGCAAACTCGATAAAAACGATGTCGGGCTCGTGGTTGAGCACGTCGTTTTCAAACCTCAGCGCGCCGAGCGTCGAGGGTGTGCCCGAGATGCCCGAGTTGAAATAGTGAACGTTTTCGCCCTTGCCCTTGCCGAAGGTGTCTTTGAAGTAGTTGAACGAGCGGTTTGCATAGCTTGTTTCAAGGCCCTCGCCCTCGGTTATCGAGCCGCCGATGTAAACAACATTGACGTCCTCGCCGCTGCGGGCCTTTTTGATCGCGTTCTTGAGGCGATAGGTGTTGCCGAGGGTCGTAAGCGACTTTATCTTCGCGTTGTTCATATACTCTTCCCACGACGAGGGGTTATTTATCCAATCGAGGCCCGACTTTTCTGCGTCGGCCCCGCAGGCGGTGAGCAGGCCCATCGAGAGGGCGGCGGTCAGCGCGAAAACAAAGGCTTTTCTGAGATTTGACATAATCATGCTCCTTTTCGGTTTATGGGTCGGGCGATATTTCCCACATACGCACCGACGGGCGCCCGAAAGCCGAGCGCCCGCCGAGATTTGTTTTGAATTATCAGTTGATGATGACCTTTTCGGTTTCCTTGTCGAAGATGTGGATTCTGTTGGCGTCGAGCGCGCAGGTGATAACGTCCTGAGGTCTTGCGGTCGAGCGGTTGGAAACGCGGGCGGTGAGGTTGATGCCCTCGCAGTTGAGGTAGAGATAGGTCTCAGCACCCATCATTTCGGCGACGTTGACGGTGGCCTCAATGATACCGGTCTTTGCGGAGGAAATGAACATCTCCTCATCGTGAATGCACTCGGGGCGAACGCCGCAGATGATCTCTTTATTGAGATAAGGCGCAAGCGCTTCTTCGTTGACCTTGGACTCGGGAACCTCGATATAGAACTTGCGGCCGCGGCGCTCCTTAGTGTCTTCCGAGCCGAACTCGATGTTGTACTTGCCGTCGATCTTGACGAGCTTCGAGTCGATGAAGTTCATCTGAGGCGAGCCGATGAAGCCCGCGACGAAGAGGTTGCAAGGATAGCTGTAAAGGGTCTGAGGGGTATCGACCTGCTGAATGAAGCCGTCCTTCATGACGACGATTCTGTCAGCCATGGTCATGGCCTCGGTCTGGTCGTGGGTGACGTAAATGAAGGTTGTGCCGAGCTTTTTGTGAAGAAGAGCGATCTCGGTTCTCATCTGAGCACGGAGCTTAGCGTCGAGGTTCGAGAGAGGCTCGTCAAGAAGGAAGACCTGCGGCTCACGAACAAGGGCACGGCCGAGGGCAACACGCTGTCTCTGTCCGCCCGAGAGAGCCTTCGGCTTTCTGTCGAGAAGGTGAGATATATCGAGGATCCTTGCGGCTTCCTCAACCTTTCTTGCGATCTGATCCTTCGGGGTCTTTCTGAGCTTGAGGCCGAAAGCCATATTCTCAAAGACCGTCATGTGAGGATAGAGGGCGTAGTTCTGGAAAACCATCGCGATATCCCTGTCCTTCGGGGCGATATCGTTTACGAGGCGGTTGCCTATGTAAAGCTCGCCGTCGGTGATTTCTTCCAGACCCGCAATCATACGCAGGGTGGTCGACTTTCCGCAGCCCGAAGGACCGACAAAGATGATGAATTCCTTGTCTTTAACCTCGAGACAGAAGTCGGAAACGGCGACGACGCCGCCCGCATATTTTTTGTAGATGTGCTTGAGTGATAAGCTAGCCATATTATAAAGGCCTCCCTTTTCGCTGATTTTGTTACACTAATACAGAATTAGCTACTCTTATATTATAGCCGCATATTCCGCCCCGCACAAGTGTTTTTTTTAACAAAGTTGATTGGCGCACTTTATTAAATTTGACGGAAAAAAGTTGGAAAGCGACGAATTATCACCGAGTTTCAAGCGCCGAGACTTCCTCGGCGGTAAGCTCGCGGGCCTGTCCCTCAAAAAGATCGGGGTCAAGCTCAACCCCCGCTATCGAAGTTCTTTTGAGGTATACGACCTCGTTTTCAAAGCTTGAAAACATTCTTTTTATCTGGTGATATTTTCCTTCGCGAAGCGTAAGCCTGCATTCCCGCTCGCCGAGAATTTCAAGTCGGGCGGGCAGAAGCCTCTCGCCGTCAAGGGTCATTCCCCCTGAGAAAACATCAATAACGCTCGGCGGGCAGGGGTCGCGAAGCTTTACAAAATATGTCTTTTCAACGTGGCTTTTCGGCGATAAAATCCGATGCGCAAGCTCGCCGTCGTCGGTGATCAGAACAAACCCGACGGTGTCCTTGTCAAGCCGCCCCGCGGGGAAGAGCCCCTTTCTTCTGAGCCCCTCGGGAAGAAGATTCAGAACCGTCTCGGAGAGGCCGTCGCGAGTTGAGCAGACGACCCCCGAGGGCTTGTTGAGCATTATGTAGAGGTGCTTTTTATAGCCGACAGGCTTGCCGAAAAGGGTTATCTCGTCGGCCTCGGGCGATATCTTTTTTTCGGGCGAACGCTCGGCGGCGCCGTTGACCGAAACCTCGCCCCTGCGAATAAGCTCGCGGGCGGCGCTTCGCGATATCTCGCTGAGCTGAGAGGCTATGAACCTGTCAAGTCTTTGGACTTCCATTTTTCGCTCCTTTATTTCGTCTCCGCCCTTGCGATGCCCTGCATGAAGCCGTCAAGCTCGGTGCAGCTTATATCCGCGGCGATAAGCTTTCCGTCGCACAAAACAAGGTTCGCGACGATGTTATTCGGCCTGCCGTCATAGTTTAAAACGCTGTAAGAGTAGATCTCGGCGGGCATGCCCTTATAGTCGGTGAGGTCAAAGCCCTGCTCGCGCTGAAGATCGTTATACTTTGTATAAACGTCGTTCCACTCGGCGGGAATGGTCACGCTTCGGCAGTTTATCGCCTGTTCCGATGTCTCCCACCCGAGGCCGTGAAGAAATTCAAGCCGTTCGCTCTCGGTCTCAAGAATAATCGCCGAGGGCTTTATAAGGCGGTTTACGGCATAGATCACCGCAAAAATCACCGCCGCGATTATCAGCACCGTCAGCGCCGCGCGAAGAACCGATTTGATCTTTAAAGTCTTGATATACATATACTTGCCCCTTTTCCGATTTGGTTTTGGTCAAGTATATGCTTGTTTTCGGCGCGGTATTACGGTTTTAATGCGCAAACTGAGAATTATAGAGCTCGGCGTAGAAGCCGTTTTTGCTCATAAGCTCGTCGTGAGTGCCCTGCTCGATTATGTTGCCGTCACGCATCACCAAAATCACGTCGGCGGTCATTATCGTTGAAAGTCGGTGCGCGACGATAAAGCTTGTCTTGCCTTTCATGAGCTTTTCAAAGGCACGCTGGACCCGAAGCTCGGTCTTTGTATCTATCGACGAGGTAGCCTCGTCAAGAATAAGCATCGGCGGCGCCGAGAGCATCACCCTTGTGATGCATAAAAGCTGTTTCTGCCCCGCCGAGAGGTTTCCGCCGTCCTCGCCGATAACGGTGTCATAGCCGTTCGGCAGGCGCTTTATAAAGCTATGGGCGTGGGTGGCCTTTGCCGCGGCAAGAACTTCGTCGTCGGTGGCGTCGGGCTTGCCGAAGGTTATGTTGTCGCGAACTGTCCCCGTGCGAAGCCAAGTGTCCTGCAATACCATTCCGTAGCCCCTGCGCAGAGACGAGCGCTTTATTTCGGCGATGTTCTCGCCCTCAACGGAAATTCTTCCCGAATCGACGTCGTAAAACCTCATCAGAAGATTTATAAGCGTGGTCTTCCCGCAGCCCGTCGGCCCGACTATCGCGACGCGCTGACCCGGGCTGACTTTTAAATTGAAGTTTCTTATGAGCGGTTTGTCCTCGGTATATGAGAATCTGACGTTCTCGGCCTCGACGTTTCCCGATATTCCGCTGAGCTCGGGCAGGTTTTCATCGCTCGGCTCGGCGGGCTCGTCGATGAGCTCGAAAAGCCTTTTTGCGCAGACAAGCGCGTTCTGAAGCTCGGCGATGACCCCGCTTATCTCGTTGAACGGCTTGGCGTACTGGGTCGCATATGAGAGTATCGCCGAGAGCATTCCGACGGTCATTCCGCCCGATATTACCGTCATCGCGCCGACAAGGCACACCGCGGCATAGACGAGCGCATTCACGAACCTTGTGGTCGGGTTGACGAGCGACGAAATGAATATAGCCTTGCGGGTGGTGATCTCAAGCTCGCGGTTTATCTTCCTGAACCGCTCACGGCTGCGCTCGCGATAGCCGTAGGCCGCGACAACTTTCGCCCCGCCGACTGTCTCGTCGATGAGCGCGGTCTGGCTGCCCCTGATCTCGGACTGGGTCTTGAAGAGGCTATGGGTGTTCTTCGCGACGAACCTCGCGACAAAAATCGAGAGCGGCGTCAAAAGCGCGGCGACGGCGGCGACCTTCGGGTTTATCCAGAGCATGAAGCCGAGGGTGGTGAAGATGGTCATGACCCCCGTGAAAAACTGGGAAAAGCCCATCAGAAGCCCGTCGGCAAACTGGTCGGCGTCAGAGATGACTCGGCTTAAAAGATCGCCGTGTGCGTGGCGGTCGATGTATTTCAGCGGCAGGCGCTCGATGTTGTCAAAGGCCTGTTTGCGAACAGTTCGGACGGTTTCAAAGGTTATTCTGTTGTTGATGATTCCCATCGCCCACTGAAGCAAAGCCGTTATCGCGGCGATGACCCCCGCCCTCAGCAAAAAGCCGAAAATTATCCCGAAGTCGATTCCCTCCTCGGTTATGCGGTCGATGGCGTCGCCGAAGAGAATCGGCACATAGAGCGAGAGCAGAACGCTTGACGCGGCAAGGATCATCGAGCAAGCGAGAAGCGCCCGACTTCTCCCGAGGACTTTTGCGACCCTCATGAGCGTGCTTTTTTTCATGCGCTCGCACCCCCTTCCGAGGCCTTTATCTGCGACTCGTAGATCTCGCGGTATTCGTCGCAGGTCTGCAAAAGCTCGGCGTGAGTGCCGAGGCCCGCGCATCTGCCGTCCTCAAGAACTATTATCCTGTCGCAGTGCATTACCGTTGAAACGCGCTGAGAGACTATCATAACGGTCGGCGAATATTCGAGCGATGATATCGCGAGGCGAAGCTTTGAATCGGTCGCATAGTCGAGCGCCGACGAGCTGTCGTCAAGAATCAGCACCTTCGGCTTTCTCACAAGCGCCCTCGCGATGCAAAGGCGCTGAGCCTGCCCGCCCGAGAGGTTCGCCGCGCCCTGCTCGATAACATAGTCGAGGCCGCCTTCTTTTTCCGAGACGAAATCCCAAGCCTGAGCGGTTTTAAGGGCCTCAACAATATCTTCGTCCGAGGCGTTCTCCGCCCCGAGGCGCATATTTTCGCGGACGGTGCCGCTGAACAGCCGATTTTTCTGAAACACAAACCCGACGCTCCCGCGAAGCGCCTCGGCGTCATAGTCTCTGACGTTCTTTCCGAAAAGCTTCACCTCGCCCGAGGTGCAGTCGTAAAACCTCGGCAAAAGGCCCACAAGGCTCGATTTTCCGCTGCCCGTCGGCCCGATTATCCCGAGGGTCTCGCCCTTTCTGAGCCTGAAGCTTATGTTTTCGAGGGAATCCGCCCCCGCACCCGAATATCTCAGGCTACAATCGTTATACTCAACGGCATATTCGCTGTTAATATTACATTCTGTATCTGTCCCGTTCGTCATCGAAGAGTTCACGTTGAGAACGTCCGAGATTCTTTTCGCGCAGGCCACGCTCTTTGGTATGCTTATAATAAGGTTCGCAAGCTTTATAAGCTCGACAAGGATCTGAGACATCAGGTTATAGAGCGCGACGACCATGCCCTGTTTAAGTGCGCCGCCCTCGACCGAGAGCGCCCCCTGCCAAATCAGGAGAATTATCGCGAGGTTTATCAGCACAAAGGTGAGGGGGTTCATCGCGGCTGAAATCCTGCCGACGCGCTTTTGCTCGCGGCAGAGTTGATTGTTTTTCTCGGCAAAGGCCGCCATCTCCTCGTCCTCTTTGCAAAACGCCCTTATAACGCGAACGCCCGAGAGGTTCTCCTTTGTCGCGAGCAGGACCTTTTCAAGCTTTCTCTGAACCTCCGAGTAAAGCGGAATACAGCGTATCGTGATGCCCATGACGACCACGGTCAGAACGGGAATAGTCGCGGCGAAGATCAGCGCCGATTTAAAGTCAATGGTGAACGCCATTATCATCGCGCCGAAAACGATTATCGGCGAGCGCATCATCAGGCGGAGCATCATATTCAGGCCGCTCTGAACGGTGTTCACGTCGCTTGTGAGGCGGGTGATGAGCGCCGAGGTGCCGAGCCTGTCATACTCGGTGAAGCTCAGGGACTGAATCCTGTCATAAAGCGCCTGCCGAAGGTTTGTGCAAAAGCCGACAGCGCCCTTTGCGGCGAAATACTGGGCGGCAAGGGTCATCGAGAGGCCCAAGACCCCCAAAAGCACCAGAAGCCCGCACATTTTCATTATATAAGGCCTGTCGCCCGAGGGTATTCCGTTGTCGATTATCGCGGCGACGACAAACGGCACCAGAAGCTCGAAAACGGCCTCAAGAATTTTAAAGAACGGTGCGCAGAACGAGACCGCGCCGTATCCGCGAAAATATTTCAGAAGATTTTTCATCGGCATCTCCGTCAGAAATTTTTATTAAAGGGGAGGTCTGCATAAAAAGGCCTCCCCCGAAAGTTATTCAACGCTGATAATGTAGTAGTAGACGGGCTGGTTGCCCCTGATGACGTTTATATCCATCTTTGCGCCGAATTTTTCTTCAAGCTTTGCTCTGAGCTCTTCGGCCGACTCATCGTCGATATCTTCGCCGACGATCACGGTGAGGAACTCGCTGTCAAAATCGACCATTCGCTTGACGAGCCGATAAGCCGCCTTGCTGATGTCCTTTTCGATGAACGAGAGCTTCCCGTTGTCCAGCGCGAGAATTTCGTTGCGATGTATCTCCTGCCCGTCGAACTCGCTGTCGCGGGCGGCGAAGGTCACCTGCCCCGTCTTGACGCGCTCAAAGGCCTTTGTCATCTCGCCGCGCATGGTGTTGAAATCCGTCTCGGGGTCGAAAGCCAGAAGCGCCGAAAGCCCCTGCGGAATCGTCCTTGTCTGAAGCACGCAGACCTTTCTGTCGGCAAGCTTGACCGCCTGCTCGGCAGCCATGATTATGTTCTTGTTGTTCGGAAGAACGAAAACCGTCTCGGCGGGTGTCGCCTGAATGGCGGCAAGAATGTCCTGAGTCGAGGGGTTCATCGTCTGCCCGCCCTTGACGATGCAGTCGGCGCCCGCGTCGCGGAACATCGCTTCAATTCCGTCGCCCGCCGCGACCGCCACAAAGCCGTAGGGCTTCTCGGGCGGAACAGAGACATAAGCCTTGTCGGCGCTCGAAACAGTCACCTTGTCCGATTTTTTCGCTGCTTCCTGCTGATAGCGCATATTCTCAATCTTCGGCAGGTTCATCGAGCCGAACTCGAGGGCCTTTTCGATGGCCTTGCCGGGGTTGTTTGTGTGAACGTGAACCTTGATTACCTCGTCGTCCTCGACTACGACCACGCAGTCGCCGATGGTTTCAAGATAAGCCCTGAGCTTTAACGAGCTCTCCGCTCCCTCGGCCTTTCTGACGACGAACTCGGTGCAGTATGTAAAGGTTATCTCGCCCTCGAATTTTCCGACCGCCGAGGCGTATGTCTCGATGGTGACGGGCTCGGCGGGCTTTGCCTCGGGTTCTTTGAACTCGACTATTCCCCTGCCGTGGAAGACCTCGCCCATCGCGCGCATATACATGCAGAAGCCCTTGCCGCCCGCGTCGACGACGCCAGCCTTTTTAAGCGTCGGAAGAAGCTCGGGCGTGGTTTCGAGGACCCTCTCGGCCTCTTCGCAAACCTGATCCCAGAATGTCGGAATATCCTCGGCGTCGGCGCAGATCTCCTTCGCCTTTTCGGCCGAAAGCCTCGCAACGGTGAGAATGGTGCCCTCGGTGGGCTTCATTACCGCCTTATAGGCCCGCTCAACTCCAAGCTCCATCGCCCTTGCAAGGTCGACCGCGGTGACCTCCTTGAGCTCCTTGAAAGCCTTGTCATAGCCCTTGAAGAGTATTGAGGTTATAACCCCCGAGTTGCCCCTTGCGCCCCTTAAAAGCGCGCCGCTCATAACCTTTGCGACCTCGGCCGCGGAAACGCCGTCGCCAAGCATTTCAAGCTCGCCCTTTGCGCTTCCGAGGGTCATCGACATGTTCGTGCCCGTATCGCCGTCGGGAACGGGGAATACATTAAGGGCGTCGATATCCTTTTTGTTTGCTGCGATGCAGTTGGCCGCGCTTATGAACGCGTCCCTCAAAATCTTTCCGTCTAAAGTCATTTTCTGCGCCCCCTCAGTTATTTTCCATGCCGTCAACAAAAACGTTGACCTTTTTGACCGTAAGCCCCGTCTCGCTCTCGACGACGTATTTTACCTTGTTCATGATGCTGTCGGTGATTGCCGCGACGTTTATTCCGTAAAGAACGGTGATGTGAAGGTCGATCTCGAGGCAATTGTCGCCCTTTTCGGCAGTAACCTTTACGCCGCTGTCTATCGAATTTGACTTGAAAATTGTCGACCTGACCCCTTGGGCAGCGCCTGTCGGGTTCATTCTTACCACGCCGAAGCAGCTTGTCGCGGCATGACCTATCAGCGCGGAGAGATAGCCCGAGGTGAGCTCGATGCTCCCGAGATGATTGTCAATTTTTATCATATAAGTCCCCCGTTTCCTGTTGTGATGACTCTTCGGCCGACCGTGGGGCCGTATCTATAAGATAATAGCACAATCTTGTTGAAATTTCAAGTGTTGTGAGAAATTTTCTGTCTCAATATTCCGACAGGCTCACAAAAACCTCAAAACCCACCCCGTCGAGGGCGTTTTCGGGGTTCATTGAAAAGCCCTGCGCGTATTTTTTCAGAAGCTTTTTCACCCGAAGAAAATCGCCGCCGCTCTCATACGAGCGCTCATACGCAAGGCCGCAAAGGTTCAAAAGCTCACGCTCGGCAAGCCCGCCGATGTCGTCGCCTTCGCCCGACGACGGCGATTTAACGCTGTATCTGCCGCATATCGTGACCTTTATCTTCGGGGCGGTGCCGTTAAAGCTGCACTCTCGGCGAATTTTCAGGCCGTCGATTTCAAGCGACGCGACGCCGCTGCCCCGAACCGTCAGCGCGAGCTTTTTTGCGTCGCCCCTTAAAAGCCTCGCCCCGATAGCGATGTTTTCGTCGATCTCCCCGAGCGTGCCGCCCTTAGTCACCAAAAGGCTGTCAAAAACCCCGAGCGTTACGTCGCTCACCGACATATCCTCCTCCGATTCCTCCCGCTCAAGGCTTAAAATCGGTATCGGCGCGGCCTCGCCGTCAAACTCAACGGCGTTTGATATCTCGATTATCCTCGACGAGCACGCCCGCGAGTTCTCAATAGCGGTCTCCACCACTCCCCGAAGAAGAATCGCGGTTGCGCTGCCTTGGTTTAGCTTTGCGCCGATGGTGTCCTTTGCCGCTCCTCGGCAGTATACCACGTTCACGCCGAGATATATGTCGGCGTTTCTGAAATATTCCAAAAATTCCGAGAGCGCGTCCTCGCCGACCTGCTCGCTTATGACGACAAGCTCGGTGTCGCCCAAAAAAATCTCCTTGCCGGTCTGAAGCCGCAGGCTCTCCTCGGCCTCATAAAGGGTCCTGCCCTCGGCAAGAAGAGTCACCACCGTCGATTCGCTCGCGTCGACAGGCCCGCCGCCCGTCGATTCCTCACCGCCCGAGAACACCTGATACGAGACCTCATATCCCTTTTTGCTCCTGTCGATGCCGAGCGCGTGAACGACCACCCTCCGCTGAATATTTCCCGCCTCGCAGCCCGAGAGGAGCATCGCGAGGAAGACAAGAACCCCGCAAAAAAGCCTTTTCATTCCTCCGCCCCCTTTGAGATGTATTCCTTGACCTTCATTTTTATACAGGCGCAGAGCGGCGCCAAAATCCCGAGCAGAATTATTCCCCCCAGCTTGAAGCCCAAAAGCCACGGCTCGTCAAAGCGCAGGCCGCGCTTATACTCAAACAGGGCGAACACCCCCGCAAGCGCCGCGGGTATCGCGCAGGAGAGCTTTTTTCGTGAAAACGGCTTTGTGCAGATGAATATATATACCCCGACGGCGAGCGCGCAGTTTATCGCCCAGACGAACATATTTATCGCGTCGAAGCGCTGAATAAAATCGCTTTTGGCATAAGCCCCGAGCGCGAGTATCGGGTAGCCGAGCACGTCGATATACCGCCAGAGAACAAGCGTCACAAGAAGCAGCAGCGTCTCGATGATGACAAGCTTCAAAACGAGATACCCGCCGACCGCCTTTTTTGCGCCGCTTTTCAGGTTCGCCCCGAGCACGCAGAACATCGGCAGCCACCAGCTTGACGAAAGGCTCTCGACAAAGTACCGCGAAAAGGTCTCGCCGTCGCCTTGGGCGAGCGGGCGCAGGTTGAGCCAATCAAAGCTGCCCTCGCTGACCGTCACCATCAGCACCGACATTATCGCAAAAAGCCAGAAAACCGCCGTCCCCGCCCTGCC
Organism: uncultured Clostridia bacterium; assembly: GCA_947627455.1. Lineage (GTDB taxonomy): Bacteria > Bacillota > Clostridia > Oscillospirales > Ruminococcaceae > Faeciplasma. Next base: position 103,685 of record CANQWC010000002.1, read on the forward strand.
GAGGCCCTCGATACCGAGGCTTGCGCAGTAGGCCGCGGCGATCAGAAGAAGAACCGTCGCGGCGGTCGGGCTTACAGTCTTTGAAAACTCCTGCTGCATAAATTCCGCGAATAGCGCGACCGTTCCGCCCGCGATGACGGTGAAATAAACCGTGTAGAGCAGGCTGAATGCCGCCGAGTTTTTTCCGAACAGCTCGCGGGGGATATCCGCCCCGCCCTTTTCAAAATATATCACCGCAGGCAGCGCGGCGACGGCTTCAACCGCTGTCGAGCAGAGCAGCCCGAGCATCATCGGCAGGCCCGACTCAAAGCCGTCGGCCCGAAACATCATTGTGTGCATAACCCTCGCGAGCAGAAGCAGGAGCATAAGCTGGCCCGCGCTGATCTTTTTCTCGGCAGTCAATTTTCGGCCTCCTTTTTTATTTCTGCGCCGTTGAGGTCCTCGACCGTCTCGCCGACGTTTTCGCGGACCGCGCTGAATTTTGTGAGAATATCGCCGAAAGCCCGCCTTGTGAACGGGGTCAGCGGGGCGGTATAGGGCACCGCAAAGCTGTCGGTCGCGCAGGCGTTTACGAGCATCGCGGCCGCCAAAAGGGCTATGCCGAAAAATCCCGTAAGCCCGCCGAGAATCACGTTGAATATCCTCAGCATAGACATCTGCGGGGTGAGGCTCGGCACGACAAACGCGCTTGTCGCGGTTATGCCGATGATTATAAGCAGAGGGGCAGAGATGAGCCCGCTTGTCACCGCGGCGTCGCCGATAACAAGCCCGCCGACTATCGACACCGCGCCGCCGATCGAGCGGGGCAGTCTTATTCCCGCCTCGCGAAGGATTTCAAACATCACTATCACGATGAACATTTCGGCGACGAGCGGGTAGGGCGTGCGCTCCTCAGAGGCAAGAAGATTCAGAAGAAGCGATCGCGAGAGCACCTCGGGGTGATAAACCGCCGAGGCGACGTAAAGCCCGGGCAGCAGCGAAGATATAAAGAACGCGAAAAACCTTATCCAGCGCTGATAGGTCGCGTAATACGGCTTGTCAGCATAGTCGTCGACGGCCTGAAAATTCTCGATAAAAAGCGCGGGGCAGACCGCCGCGAACGGCACGCCGTCGATAAGAACGCCGATTCTGCCCTCGTTTATTTTCGCGCAGAGCACATCGGGGCGCTCGGTGGTGGATACCCCCGAGAAGAACGACCCGCCGTTTTCGGCAAGATAGGGAATTATGTTTCCGCTGGTGAGGATAAGCTCGCTCTTTATTTTTTCGAGGCGCTTTTTCGCCCTCGCGATCAGCCTTTTCGGGGCTTTACCGTCGATATAGACAAGGCAGAGCTCGGTGTTCGAGATCTTCCCCGCCTTTAAAAGCTCAAAGCGCAGCCTCGGGCTTTTGATTCTTCGGCGAATCAGCGCCATCGAGGTTCTTAAGCTGTCGCTGAGGGCTTCGCGGGTGCCCTTGACGTTCGGCTCGCTGTCGGGCTCGGATACTGCGCGCTTGTCAAAGCCTTGGGCGCTTATCGCAAGGCCGCTTGTACAGCCGTGAACGAGCACCACCGCAAACCCCGAGCAGAGCTTTTCCTCGGCCTCGGAAAGGAGGCTTATCGGCGTCTGCTCGGTTGAAAACACCGATTCGTCCAGCAAAAATCTTAGGACGTCGGCGGGTTTGGCGTTCTTTTTTTCAAAGCCCATGAGCGGCTCAAAGAGCATCTTCGCGAGGCTTGAAGACTTCACCATTCCCTCAAGGGTGAGCACCGCGCACCGAACGCCCGAGACTTCGAGGCGAACGATATTAAGGTCGGCCGAATTGCCGAAAGCCGACTTTATCCGTGAAATATCGGCCTCAAGGCGGGGAAGGAGCCCGCCGCTTTTTTCAATCATTAAAATCACCGAGAATATTTTTCCTCGGTTTCAAAAAAATATTCTCCGAAGGCGGCCCGCCTGAATTTTTCCAACACTTTCTGCCAAAACTATCGGCAAAGGAAGTGAACAGATGTTAATTGTTTTTATCCGCGGGCTTATCCTCTATTTTCTCGTGATTTTTTCGGTGAGGCTCATGGGCAAAAGGCAGCTTGGCGACCTTTCGCCCGCCGAGCTCGTCATCACGATCTTGATTTCAAACATCGCGACCCTTGCGATGGAGGACATTTCCCTGCCGCTCTTCACGGGGATAATACCGATTCTCACGCTTGTCTGCCTCGACGTAATCGCGTCTTATGTATGCCTTAAATCGCGAAGAATAAGGCATCTTATAACGGGCAAACCGAAAATCGTTATCTCTGACGGGGTGATAAATCAGGGCGAGCTTCGGGCGCTGAGGTTCACCGTCGACGACCTGATGTCGGCTCTCAGGGCGCAGGGGATATTCGACATCTCTCAGGTTCAGTATGCGGTCGTTGAGACGACGGGTGCGGTCAGCGCGATCTTAAAGGCCGAGAACCAGCCGATAACGCCGAAGACAGCGGCCACGCCCGAAAAGGCCGCCGACCCGCCCCAAGCGCTCATCAGCGACGGGGATATAATCAGATCGGCGGAGGCAAAGCTGAATCTTCGCGAGAGCGACATTCTCAAGGAGCTGAAGAGAAAGCATCTTGAGCTCGCCGATGTGTTCTTGTGCACCGTCGATTCGGAGGGTAAGCTTTATATTGTTGAAAAGCAGAAAGGAAGTAAAAAATGAAAAGACTTATCATCAGCCTTGCGATAATCGCGGTCATAATCGCTGTCGGGGCGGTCGCGCTCTACACCGTCGGTCAGGAAAACGACCGCCTGTACGGGCATATTGAGGCGGTAATTTCGGCCTATGAAAGCGGCGAGGGCGTTGAAGAAAAAATCGCCGAGCTCAAAAGCTTCTTTGAGAAAAGCTATGTTCGGGCGCTCGGGGCTTTTGTCGATGACAGTTTTCTTGCCGAGCTTTCGGAGAGTATCAACAGGCTCGGGCCGATGTACGGCTCGGACTGCGACGAATTTCTGGCCGAGTGCGAATCGGCAAGAACCGAGGCGCAGAGAATTTTCCTTGCGGAGTCTCCGAGGCTTTACAGAATACTCTGAGCGGCGGCATCGCGACAAAAAGTTTTAAAAAAGTATTGCAAAATGTTAAAACTTGTGGTATAATTCTTTCAGACTGATTAAATTATTCCGAAAGGATGTGCGCAAGCCGTGAAATGCCCCTTCTGCGGATTTGACAAGACAACTGTTATCGATTCCCGCCCGAGCGAGGGGAAAAAGCGCCGCCGCCGTGAATGCCCCCGGTGCGGCAACCGCTTTACGACCTATGAAGTCGTTGAAAAGCCTATACTCATGGTAATAAAAAAGAACGGTTCGTTTGAGCCGTTCGACCGCTCGAAGCTTATCGCGGGCATTATGTCTGCGACGAAGAAGCGGGTCATCAGTCCCGAGACCGTCAACGGCATCGTCGACGGAATCGAGAACAAGCTTGCGAACGAGATGAGGACCGAGGTCACGACCTCGGAGCTCGGCGACGACGTTCTTTCGGCGCTTAAAGATATCGACCTTGTTGCTTATGTTCGTTTCGCCTCGGTTTATAAGGACTTCAACGACCTCGACAGCTTCATCAGGATTATCCGCGAGCTTGGCCGCTGATTAACGCAGAAATCTTCACTCTCATTTCCATAAAAGAAAAAGGCTCGCCTAAAGCGGGCTTTTTTCTTTGGGGGAGCGGACGCGCTGAGCCGTTTGTTATAAGGTACTCGCTCCGCTCGTGCTATCTTTACCGCTCCGCACATGCGAAAGGCGCGCTCAGCAGCTTTGAAAAAGTATCCCCTGACGCGCTCTTTATATCAAACGTATGTGCGGAGCTATCACCCCACCCCCACCATACATCGCTATGAAGTAAAACTTATCTCTGCCCCCGCCCCTCAAGGGGCGGGGGCATGAACGCGGTTTTTGCCCAAGAGGACGAGCCGTCAAAACGCGACGGCGGCGAAGTCCGCTCGGCAGCAAAGCCGATTTCCATTAAAACCGACTTTCATTCTTATAACAAAAAGAGCGCCCCATCGGAGCGCTCTTCGTGTTAAAAACCTATCAATTCTCCGCCTTTGCGTGCTTCTTATCAATAGCGCCCTGCCAAACGGTCCAGAGGGTCGGGGCGATGCAGTTTGAGCTGTAAACGCCCGCAAGGAGGCCGATGACAAGCGGGAACGCGAACGAAAGAATCGACTCGACGCCCGCGATAAGCGAGACGATGCAGATCGTCGCCATCGCGATGACGGTGGTCGCAGTGGTGTGCACCGAGCGGCCGAACGACTGGCTTACGCTCATGTTCACAAGCTCGCCGAGGGTTTTCTCGTCGCCGTAGAGGCGGCGGTTTTCTCTGATTCTGTCGTAGATGATGATGGTTGCGTTGATCGAGTAGCCGAGTATCGTGAGCAGCACCGCCATGAAGTTTGAGTCGACGTCGAATCTGCAGACAAGGCAGCAGGCGTAGACGAAGAACATGTCATGAACAAGCGCGACGACCGCGCAGCAGCCCGCGACCCAGCCGCCGATGCGGCGGAATCTGAAGCCGATGTAGACGATCATGACGATCGCGGAGAAGATGACCGCGACGATGCACTTTCCGAAGAATCCCGAACCCGTTGACGGGTCTACGTCCTGCGAGCTGTAAAGCTCGAGGCCCGAATCGGCGAACTGCTCCTGAAGTTTGTCAGAGAGCTCGCTCTGAAGATCGGCGGTGAGGCCCTCAGAGGAGGGGAAACTCAGCGCAACGGTGGTAGAGCCGTCGGCAAGGCTTTCGCCGAGGGTGGCGTTGCACTGCTGACCCGTGATCTCGCGGGCCGAGGCAGCCACGGCGTTTTCATCGACAGAGCCCGTATAGGAATAGGTGATGATGGTGCCGCCCTTGAACTCGATGGCGACGTTCATTCCGAAGATGAGCGTGAAAACTATCGAGAGAAGGATCACGGCGATAGAAACGGTATAGAATATCTTTTTCTTTCCCACAACGTCAAAGGTCTTATTCTTCATTTGAAACACCTCCGTACAGCTTGGGGTTCTTCAGCGATTTGAAGTTGGCAAGCGAAGCAAGCATAAGCCTTGTCGCGCCGACTCCGAATACGAAGTTGAGGATTACGCCGACCAGAAGGGTGTAACCGAAGGAATAGATCGTGCCCTCGATGGTGGTCGGGAAGAGGAAGTAGAGCGGCTTCATAAGCCATGCGAACGCCGAATCAGGCGGGCCGAAAGCGCCCATCAGTATAACCGCGACGAAAACGATGGTGATGTTTCCGTCGAAGATGGCGGCCCAAGCTCTTGAATAGCCCTGCTCAAGGGCGCTGTAAAGCCCCTTGCCTCTTCTGAGCTCTTCCTTGACGCGCTCGAATGTGACGACGTTCGCGTCAACGCCCATGCCGACCGCAAGGATAATACCCGCGATACCGGGGAGGGTGAGGGTAAAGCTCGGAATATTGCCGAAGAAGCCCGTGATGCAGGCGATCGTGCCGATGACCTGACCGAACAGGGCGATCGAGGCGACGATTCCCGGGAGCCTGTAAATGATTATCATGTAGATGCAGATGAGAACGAACGCGATAATTCCCGCGATGAGCATTGCGTTTCTTGCGCCCGCGCCAAGGGTCGGCGAAATGGTCGAGAAGTTGGAAGTGACCATCTTATAGGGCAGGGCGCCCGCGGCAATCTTATCGGCAAGTGCCTTTGCCGAGTCATAATCGAACGCATCGCTTGTGATCTGGGCGTGGCCGTCGGTAATAGCGCTCTGAACGTTAGGATAGCTTATGCAGGTGTCGTCCATCCAGATAGAGATGGTGCCGTTTGTCTCGGCAAGGCGTGTCGTTGCCTCGGCGAAAGCGGCGGTGCCGACCTCGTCGAATTCAAGGGATACGGCGAACTTATACTCGCCGTCCTCCTCCCACCATACCGCCTGAGCGCTGGTGACGTTTTCGCCCTTGACGATGACGTTTTCGGCGGTTATTCCCGAGGGCATGCCGAATTCATCGGTCTCATATCCCTCGCGGAAGGTAAGCTCGGCGGTCTCGCCAAGCTCGCGGACAGCGGCTTCGGGGTCGAAGTTTTCCTCGCCCGCCTGCCACGGGAACCTCACGATGATGTCATAGTTTGAGTAGTCGACATAAAGCTCGTAGTCGGTGATACCGAGGTTTACAAGTCTGACCTCGATAGCGGCCTTTGCGGCGTCCATCTGCTCCTCGGTGGCGGTGACCCCCTCGGGCGGTGCGAACGTGACGTCAACGCCGCCGCTGATATCAATACCCCAGCGGATATCTTCGACGCCTTTGATATGACTCGTCTTTATATCACCGTAATAGGTGCTTACGCCTGCTATCGTGAGATAGGCAAAGACAGCGATCAGCACAACTACGATAAAGAATACGGGTTTTTTAATGCGACGCACTTTGAATCCTCCTTAATAAATCTAATATCAATAAAATTAAATTGACATTCCCATATATTATAGTCTTGTCCGCAAAAAAAGTCAATAGAAAATCCAAAAAAAGAGAGGATAATATCCGTCGCCCCGAAATAAAAAGGGGCGGCCCTTTTTCAGAGCTTCCCCTTTTCAAAAATTACCGATCGCCGATCAGAAGCCGTTGACAAGCCTGTCGTATACCACATGGATCCAGCGGTATTCGCGGGTATAGCTGTAATCCGCGATGGCTTCAAGATACTGCGACACGATGTCCGCGTCGATTCCCGCCTCGGTATATTCGGTCGCGTTGTGCGAGCTCATCCAGTCGAGGCCGTATTCCTCATCGCCGACGGTGATGACAGGCGCGACGGATTTAATGCCCGCCTCGGCGGTGCCGCCCATGAATGTCAGCTCGGTGAAGTCCGAAATCTTCTGTTTCATTGTCGCGATGGCGTCGTCGGTCAGCGGCAGCGCAAGGTAAGCGTCCGAGAGCTCGTCGATCGGGTCAAAGGCGATGCCCGCGGCAAGCCAGTCGTGAACGTTGTGCTCATAAAGCCACTTGAAGTCATAGGTTCTGCCGTCAGATGCAGTCACCGCAAGGCTCTCGTCGAGGGCTTCCTCGGGGTATTCGCCCGAATCGGTCGGCGCGGGAACATCTTCGGGGTCTGAAAACTCAGAAATTTCGATCGGCGGCTCAACCTTGACCTCTTCGGGCTCGGTCTCGGCGGGGGCCGCAGTCGCAGGCTCGGGCTCGTTGGGCGTTCTGACGCCGCTGTCGCCGCACGCGCAAAGCGAAAGAGCCATCGCCAGCGCAAGAATTACTGCTGCAAATTTTCTCATTTCACATTCTCCTTTCGGGATTCCGCTTTAAACGGATAGTATAAGTATAGCGCAATTTCGGGAAAAGTCAATATAGATTTCAGATTGTCAGAGGTCAGATTGCCAGAAGATAGAGGTTAGAAGATAGAAGTTAGAGGATAGAGAATAGAGGTCTGATTTCTGTTTTCTTGTTTGCGGGAGTGTCCATTCTGCACGCATTATTAGAAATATTCAGATATGTCGCCGCAGGCGACACCTTGAAATTCTGACATCTGACCTCTAATTTCTGTCTTCTTGATGTGGCCGTTTCGGCCACATCTCGGCCACATCTCATTGTTGACAAATTCTCATAAAAGGGTTATAATTGCTCATGATAGCGGCTCGGCCGCGGTATATGAAAAACAGTTTTGCGAGGTCTGATAAAATGGCAGATAAGGTTAAAGCTCCGTGGCTTGATAATTACGGAGATGTCCCGAAGACACTTGAATATTACAACGGCACCATGTGGGAGATGGTCGAAGACGCCGCAAATTCGCGGCCCGACCATGTCGCCTATGACTTCATGGGCAGGTCTACCACCTACGAAAAATTCAAAGAAAACGTTCACGCCTGCGCGAGGGCGCTTCGGGCTGCGGGAATAAAGCCCGACGACAGGGTCACTGTCTGCATGCCCAACTGCCCGCAGGCGGTCGTCATGTTCTACGCGATAAACCTGATGGGCGCGGTCTCGAACATGGTTCACCCGCTTTCAAGCGAGAACGAGATCAAGTTTTACCTCAACGTTTCAAAGAGCGTCTGCGCCCTCACCCTCGACCAGTTTTACCCGAAGTTTGAGGCGATACGCAACAGCGTGCCGACCCTCAGAACCCTCGTTATCGCCTCGGTAAAAGACGAGCTCAAGCCGCTTTTAAAGCTCGGCTACGGTCTCACCGAGGGGCGGAAGATCCCCAAGCTTCCGAAAGAGGGCAGATACATCACATGGAAGAAATTCATCGCGGCGGGCAGGGCCTATAAGGGCGATTACATCTGCCGCAAGGATAAAAACGAGTGCGCGACGATTCTTTACAGCGGCGGCACAACGGGCACTACAAAGGGCATACTTCTGTCGAACCTTAACCTCAACGCCCTTTCGGCTCAGGTCATTTCAGCGAACCCGATTTATGACAAAGACGATAAAATTCTCTCGGTGATGCCGATTTTCCACGGCTTCGGCCTCGGCGTCTCGATACACACTTTCCTCTCGAACTGCGGGCGCTGCGTCTTAGTGCCGAGGTTCACGCCCAAGACCTACGCTCACGACATCTTAAAAACCCGATGCAACTTCATCGCCGGTGTTCCGACGCTCTATGAGGCGCTCCTCCGCCAGCCCGAAATGAAGGACGCCGACCTCAGCTGTTTAAAGGGCGTATTTTCGGGCGGCGACACCCTCACCGCCGAGCTTAAGAAGAGGTTTGACAAATTCCTCAGCGACCACGGCGCAAAGGTCACTGTCCGCGAGGGTTACGGCACCACCGAGTGCGTGACCGCCTCCTGCCTCACCCCTCTCCACCTTTATAAAGAGGGCTCGATCGGCCAGCCGTTCGCCGATACCTATTATAAAATAGTAGAGGTCGGCACGAACATCGAAGTCCCCTACGGCACCGAGGGCGAGATATGCATTTCGGGCCCGACGGTAATGCTCGGCTATCTTGACAACCCCGAGGAGACCGCGAACACCCTGCGCGTCCACGGCGACGGCCGAACATGGCTTCACACGGGCGACCTCGGAATCATGGACAGCGACGGCTTCATCTATTTCAGGCAGAGGATCAAGAGAATGATAATCACCTCGGGCTACAACGTCTATCCGTCCCAGCTTGAAAATGTTCTTGAGGGCTGCGAGGCGGTCCAGCTCGCCTGCGTCATCGGCGTGCCCGACCCATACAAAATGCAGAAGATAAAGGCGTTTGTCGTCCTCAAAGAGGGCTATGCCCCCACCGACGAGACCCGCGAGCTCATCAGGGAATACTGCAAGAAGAATATCGCAAGGTATGCCCTGCCCTATGACTATGAATTCCGCGACAGCCTGCCGACGACGCTTGTCGGAAAGGTTGCCTATCGTGTTCTTGAAGAGGAAGAGGCCGCAAAGCGCGGCGAAAAGGTCGGTGCTGCGGTCTGATGGAAAAAACGCTTCTTCATATCTGCTGCGCCCCCTGTTCGGTGATGTGCATTGAAACCCTTCGCACCGAGGGGATAGAGCCCCACGGCTACTGGTACAACCCGAATATCCACCCCGTGACCGAATACCGCGCCCGCCGCGACACGCTGATTCAGTACGCCAAGGATATAAACATGGAGCTTTCTCTTCGCGATGACTACGGCCTCCGCGAGTTTGTCAGGGCGATATACCCCGACCTCGAGAACCGCTGCGGCGTATGCTACGAAATGCGCCTTTTTGAGGCCGCGAGGTTCGCAAAAGAAAACGGCTTCACAAGCTTCTTGACCACCCTGCTCATAAGCCCCTACCAGAACCACGGGCTTCTTAAAGCCACCGCCGAGCGCGCCGCGGCCGAATTCGGCATAGATTTTTTATACCGCGATTTCCGCCCGTTCTTCCGCGAGGGCCAAAAAAAGGCCCGCGAACTGGGCCTCTACATGCAAAAATACTGCGGCTGCGTCTTCTCCGAAGAGGAGAGATATATAAGGAAGAAAAAATAAGGCAGAGAGCTGACCGCTCCTCTGCCCTTTTATTTCCCCGAATTTCTTATACAGCCGATAATTATTGCCACTATATATACTATAAGTATAAGCACCGTCCCGCTTGCGGTGTCCAAAAGAACGTCGGTTATCTGCGGGCCGCGGTCGGTTGCGAAAAGCTGTATCGTCTCATCAAAAACCGCAGTCGCCAAAAGCGACGACCAGGCGTTCCAAAGCCCCTGAAAGCCCTTGCCGAGCCCGACCCACAAGAACCCGAACTCGAACCCGATGACCGCGTACTCTACCGCGTGCGCGACCTTCCTGACGTGCTCCGAAAGGAACACCGTGAGCTCCTCGGGCGCCCTGATGAACTCAAGAACTTTATACATGATCTGTCTCACCCTGTCGCTGATGGCCCCCGAATCCTGCCCCGAAAGGGCCGAATTTATCCAGATGAAGCCTACGGTCAGAAAAATCAGCGACAGCGAGACCGCAAGGTGAAGTTTTCTGTTTTTCAAGCTTTTTCTCCTCTCTCAAGCTTTGTGAGGCGGATCTTCCCGCCGCTGACGGAAAAACCCAGCGAATAATCCTTATACTCAAAGCAGTAGACCCTCTCGGGGTCGTTCTGATATGACGGCCGAGGGTCGGCGCTTAAAATCTCGCGAATTTCGCCGATGTCCTCGGGCGATATTTTTTCAAGAAGCCCCTCGGGAATCTCGACTTCAAGGGCATAGCCCTTAAGCTCCTCGGCAAAGCCGCCCCTCGCGTCGGGATAGCTGTCGGCGTAGGGTATATACGGCTTGATGTCAAAAATCGGCGTCCCGTTGAGGATATCCGCCCCCGTGACAAGAAGAACCTCGCCCCTGTCGGGCGTATTTTCAATTCCGATGAGCTTTACGCAGGTAAGGCCTAAATAATTCGGCCGAAAGGGCGAGCGTGTCGCAAAAACGCCCACTCTCTTATTTCCGCCGAGGCGGGGCGGCCTGACCGTCGGGCTGAACTCCGAGGATTTCGCCTCCGAGAATTCCCAGATAAGCCAGAGGCGCTCGAACTCTTCGATTCCGCGAATCGCCTCGTGAATGCGGTACTTCGGCTCGAAAACAATCTTCGAGACGGCCGAGCAAAGCCCGCTCTGCCGCGGGATTCCGAACTTTGAGACAAAGCCGTTTTCGATTTTAGCGATGACCTCAAGCTCCACAAAACGCCCTCCCGAAAAATACTCAGAAAATCATTATACTATATCTCCGCGAAGAATGCAACAAAAATATCGCAAAAGATTTTACCGTTCTCTCAATATTTTAGCCCTCATTTCTTAAGAAACAAGGGCATATTTATTAAGAATTTATTAAGCTTCCGCGAGCATTTCCCTTGCGATGTCCGCAAGAATCTTTATTCCCTGCCCGATCTCCTCGTCCGAGGGCATCGAGTAGTTGAGCCTGAAGCTATGCGATTCCTCCTCGGGGTCGGTCGAGAACGCCGTCCCGGGTACTACAAATACATTTTTCTCGCCCGCGCGCCTCACAAATTCCGAAAGGCTGAGCTTCTCGGGCAGCGAGCACCAGAGGAATATACCTCCCTCGGGGCGGGTGAAGCCGACCTCTTTCGGCATGAATTCTTCAAGCGCGCCTATCATAAGCCCCGCCTTGCGGCGATACATCTCTCTTATCTCCGCGATGTGCGCCTCGAGGTCATAGCGCTCGATATATTTTGCGCAGATCATCTGGAAAAACACGTTTGTGTGAACGTCCTCGACCTGTTTTGCGACGACGATTTTCGAGATGAGCTCTTTGTTCGCCGAGAGAAAACCTATTCTCATTCCCGCCGAGAGCACCTTCGAGAAGCTTCCGCAGTAGATAACTCTTCCCTCGGTGTCCATGCTCTTATAGGTCGGCACGTCCTCCCCCGTGAATCTGAGGTCGCCGTAGGGGTTATCCTCAAGAATGAGTATCCCGTACTTCTCGGCAAGCTTCAAAACCGCCTTTCTCTTTTCAAGCGATGTCGTGATCCCCGCGGGGTTCTGGAACGTCGGAATAGTATAGAGGAACTTCACGTTTTTATTGTTCTTGAGGGCGTTTTCAAGCTCTTCAAGGTTAATTCCGTCGCCGTCGAGCGGAACGCCGACCGGCCTTGCGCCGAGCGAGCGGAAAGCGTTGAGTGCTCCTATAAACGACGGGTTCTCGCAGAGGACGACGTCGCCCTCGTTGCACATAACCTTGCAGGTAAGCTCGATTCCCTGCTGCCCGCCCGTCACGATGATGAGGTCGTCGTCGGGGGTCCCGATGCCGTATACCCGCTTAAGCCTTTCGGCGACAAGCTTTCTGAGCGGGGCATACCCCTCGGTAATGCCGTACTGAAGCGCGGTGACAGCTTCTTTCCCGAATATTTCGTCGGCAAGCCCTCTCATCTCCTCAACGGGGAAGGAATCGGGGTTAGGGTTCCCCGCCGCAAAAGAAATCGAGCCCGCTGCGCCGAGGCTTTTAAAAATCTCGCGAATCGCGGAGGGCTTTAAATTCCTGAACTTTTCAGATACCGAGTAATCCATAACAAAACCTCTTTCAAACAAAATTCAGCGCTTGCATATATTATCACTCAAAAGCGCTGCTTTGTCAAGAACATCTTAAGAAATTCTTAAAACCGCCTAACGGTGATTGACATATGCGTCAAAAAATGTTAAAATATAGGCATAAAATTTTTAAACGGGGTGATTTAATGCCTTACAACACGATTTCTCAGCGCTATCACGACGCTCTGAATATTTTAAAGACCAAGCCGCTCGTGATCGGCCTCACTCTTCTGGCCGAGCTTATCGCGGTGATCGTCGTCCTTCTCGGCTGGACAGTGCCGATAATTTCCCTGCCGATCTGCGCGGGAATAAGCGGCGGCCTCTGCCTGATATATCTTCAGGCCGAGAGAAGAAAGGAATTTTCCTCTGCCGACATCTTCGCGACCTTCAAAGATTGGGCGACGGCGAAGCGGGTCATCGGCGGAATTCTCTGGATGATGCTCTGGGTGGCGCTCTGGTCGATGATTCCGATTGCGGGAATGGTCCTCGGCGTCATCAAGACCTACGAGTACATCTTCACGCCCTATATCCTTGTCGACCGTCCCGACCTGAGCGCGTTCGAGGCGCTTAAAGAGTCGCAGAAGCTCACAAAGGGCCTCAAGGGAAGAATGTTCCTCTCTGCGTTCCTGCCCGCTCTCGTGGTATTCTTCGCGGTGTTAATTCTTCTTCTTTTGGCGATGATCCCGATAGTCGGCGTGCTCTTTGCGCCGGTGCTATTTGTGCTTTATGTCGCGATGGTTATTCTCTTCCCGCCGTTCTTTTGGCTTGTCTACGCGGGCTTCTATGACTGCGCGCTCAACGCCCCGCCTCAGTATGCCTATCCTCCGCAGGGCCAATATCAGCAGTACGGCTATCCGAACCCGCAGTATTATCAGCAGGTCCCGCCCATGCAGCCCCAATGGCAGCAGCCGCCTGTTCAGCCTGCCCCAACTCCCACTCCAGAGCCGACACCCGCTCCCGCTCCGACACCCGCTCCCGCTCCGACTCCCGAGCCTGTTCCAGCTCCTGAGCCCGTTTCCGAGCCCGCGCCCGAGCCGACTCCCGAGCCTGTCCCAGCTCCTGAGCCCGCTCCCGAGCCTGCTTCTGAGCCTCAGCCCGCCGCCGAGCCCGAGCCTACCGAAGAACAATAAACCACACCCCCTGCCGACCAAGCAGGGGGCGTTTTCTTGATGTGGCCTAAGCGGCCACATCAAGAAAACAGAAGTTAGAAGTCAGAGGTCAGAGTTTCAAGGTGTCGCCTGCGGCGACGGTTTTAAATGCCGAGGATAACGCGTGCGGAACGGGCACTCTCATTTTTATGTTATCTCAAAAACAGCTCTCTCGCGTTTTGCTCTGTCGCCGCGATAAGCTCCTCGGGCGGAATATTTTTCAGCTCTGCCGCCTTAGCCGCGGTCAGCGGGATCAGCCCGCTATGGCAGGTCTCGCCGCGATGCGGTTCGGGCGCCATATATGGGCAGTCGGTCTCCAAAAGAAGCCGTTCAAGCGGCATTTTTGCGGCTACCTCCTGCGCCTTTTTCGAGTTCTTAAAGGTCAGCGCCCCCGTGAAGCTGATATACATTCCGAGGGCCAGAACCTCCTTTGCGGTCTCCCACGAGCCCGAAAAGCAGTGCATCACGCCCCTCGGTTTAAGTTTTTTGAGTATCTCCATACATTCGCCCGTCGCGTCTCGCGAGTGAACGATTATCGGCAGATTCAAACTGTTCGCGAGCTTTATCTGCGCCTCAAAAAGCCCGATCTGCGCCTCGCGGTCGAAGCCCTCATAGTGATAGTCAAGGCCGATTTCGCCTATCGCGACAACCTTTTCCGACGATTTCGCGAGCTCTTCAAGCCTCGGCATATCATTCGCCGAAAATTTATCGGCGAATTCCGGGTGAAGCCCGACTGCGGTATAAAACCTCTCGAATTTTTCTGATGTCTCAAGCCCGAACGCGCATGACTCAAAATCGGTCGCGGCATGGATAATCGCCGAGATATCGGCGTCAAAAAGCTCGGCGATGAGCGCCTCGGCGCTTTGCCTGCTGCCGAATCGCGGGTCGTCATAGTGCGAGTGCGTGTCGATGATGTGCGAAAGTCTGTTCATGATAAAACCTCTTTTCACGGTTGACTTGTAAAAATTGTATGGTATAATAAAAATATCCGAAAGGAAGCGATGTAATGAAAAAAGCGTTATCGGTATTTATTGTCATTTTTTCGCTCGTTTTCCTGATGTGCGCCTGCTCGCAAAGCGATTTGGCTGAACTGACCTCGGGCGAGGGCGACGGCTATGCAACCTTGATATGGGGCGACAAGACCTATCTTCCCTACGGCGCGCTGTCGGCCTACAGCGAGCGCGGCAAGCAGATCGGCATTGTTGACGGCGACAAGGACGACAGGGTTTACAAGTTAAAAGGGTATTCCTCCGACGAATGGCTCGTGAATTCATTTTCTCACGACCCCGCCATGCTTTTGAGGGAAGAATCCGTCACCGATATACCCGACGGCTGGCAGTCGGAATACGAATGGAACAAGTAATGCTGTCGCCGAGTTGTTTTCGCGGCGGCGCGCAAATCTGCGATAAATAGGCTTTAAGAAATAATCCGCGAAAGGTCGGAAACGAAATGAGCAAAAGAACTTACAACGCCGAGAATATGAACGCCGTGCTTTCGGCGATGGTTCCCTCGGGCGAAAACATCGCCGCGGCGGTTTATTGCGCTTTTAAAACGGGCGGCGCGTCAGGGCATACCTACGCCAACGGCTATGTCGCGATAACCGACAAAAGGCATATCGTCGGCATTAAATACGGGGTTTTCTCAAAAGAGCCCTTTTCGTTTGACGGCGCAGACCTCTCGAAGCTGAGGCTTCACGCCGCGATAATGGGCTATTCTGCCGACCTTATTTTCAAGCCCTCGGGCGGCAAAAAGTCAAGGCTTTGCTTCACCGTCGCAAGAAAGGTCGTCGGAAGCGGCTTCCCCGAGCAGGAGATGAACGCCGAGCGGCTTCATGAAGAGCTTGAAGCCCTTGAACATATGACGTTGTAAAAAGGAGTTGACGAAATGTTAAAAGCGCTTTTCCCAAACGGCCTTAAAAAGGCCTTCACCCTGAGCTATGACGACGGCTGTTATGATGATATCAGACTTTTGGGGCTGATGTCAAGCCGCGGCATAAAAGGCACCTTCAACATCAGCTCGGGCATCACCCGCCCCGAGGGTCAGGAGTATATCGGTTCTTGGGAGCGAATGACCCCGTCAGAGCTTGAAAACTATCGCCGCGAGGGTATCGAGGTGGCCGTTCACGGCGAGACCCACCGCGACTTCACAAAGCTCAGCGAGCCCGAGCTCATCTACGAGATAATGTCCGACAAGTCGGCGATCGAAAAGCGCTTCAACACGGTTATCCGCGGCGCGGCCTACCCCTACGGCAGCTTCAACGATCTCACCGCGCAGACCCTTAAAAGGTGCGGAATAAAATACTGCCGAACCGTCTGGTCCGACCCCTCGATGGAAATGCCCGCCGACTGGTTAAAGCTTCGGCCGACCGCCCACCACAATGACCCGAATTTAAATTCTCTTGTCGATAAATTCATCGGCGAGTCGCCCGAAAGCCCGCGAATGCTCTACATCTGGGGGCACACGCCCGAATTTCGCCGCGATGACAGCTGGGGGCTTATCGAGGGTATTCTTGACAAGCTCGCGGGAAGAAAAGACGTCTGGTTCGCGACGAACATCGACATCTGCGAATACGACCTTGCGGCAAAGGCTCTTGAATATTCCGCCGACGGTAAGTATGTCTACAACCCGACCGCAAAGGAGATCTGGCTTGAAAACGGAAAGAATATTCTGAGCGTCAAATCGGGCGAGATAATCGAAATCTGAGAAAAAAATAAAACCAGCCTTGGGGTTTATTCCTCAAGGCTGATTTTTTCGGTGGTGACCCGTACGAGAATCGAACTCATGTCTCCGCCGTGAAAGGGCGGTGTCTTAGCCGCTTGACCAACGGGCCGCTGGTGGCTGTAACTGGATTTGAACCGGTGACATTCCGGGTATGAACCGGATGCTCTAGCCAACTGAGCTATACAGCCATACGGACAGCTTGATTATTATACATGAATAAACTTGATTTGTCAAGCCTTTTTGATAAATTTATTTCGGATTTTCGGTGTAGTAGAGGTCGAAGCCGTTTTTCTCAAAGAACGCAAGAGCGCGGTCGAGCCTCAGCCCATAGATATAATGCCGAACCTTGCTGTCGGAACTTGTATATATCGCCGCCGAGCAGGCCCCGCTTATTCTCTGGAACGGCGACTGCCTTATTATCACCTTTGCGATCCTGTCCTTCGGGGCGACGATCGTGTGAAAAGTAAACATCTTTGAATATCTCATCGTGATGTAATCGCCGCTCATTCCGATGCCCGTTATAAACATCGAGAGGGTTTTACATAGCGCAAGCCAGACCGCGGGTATCACCGTTATCGCGACGGCGGGGTATGCCACAACATACCAATCGGGCAGGAAGTGATATATAAGCACAAAGCCGCAGACGGGAATTATCGCGAAAACAATCGGCCAGAAGAAGAACCCGCCGTAGCTTCTCGGGTTGGTTTTAAGCTCGACCTTCGGGCGGGGGTATTCGGGGAAAACCTCTTCGACGGCGCCGTTGACCTCTTTTCGGGTGGTGATCGGCAGAACGACGGTCATTTCGTTTCGCCCTGTCGAGCCGTAGCCCGCGCAGTGAACGTGAAGCGAGCTCACATTAAAAACCTTTGAGGTAAAGCTCTGCTTGATGTCGATATAGTTGATTCGTGAGCGCAGCAGAATATGGCGGTTCTTTGTCCAGATACCGCTTTTGACATAAAGGCTGTCGGCACACTTTGTCAGCACAAACCCCCAGTAGACTATCAGGTTGTTCACGAACGAGAGCGACCATGCCCCGACGAGAACAATAATTATCAGCGAGATTATTGGCGGAACATAGACCGAGGCGATGTTCACGGCCTCGGTGAGGGTGTCGAACAAAAGCTTTGCCTCGACCTCGCGGTCAAAAATCTCGCCCGTTTCAAGAAGCAGCGCCACGATTATCAGAACACCCGAGAGCGCCGAGCTGAACAGCACCGAAAAGAGCAGCAGCCTCAGCTTGTTCGGCGAGATCGAATAGTTCAGGCTCTTTTGCCGCGAGCCCTTCACCGCCGAGTAAAACCTGTCGGCGTCGGCGCGGCGCATTGTTATCGTGACGTCTGCTCGGTCGAAATTTCCCGCGTTTGTCGCGATGTGAACCTTACTTGCGCCCAACAGTCTGTATAAAAACCCTTGCTTTATACTCAAAGTAGTGATTTGTGAGTAATAAACGGTGTCCTCCGAGTTGACGTAAATTCCTCTTCGGAGGATAATTTTTTCGCTGTCAAAGGCGAACCGAACGCTCATCCAGCGTATCCACGCGAAGCAGATTATCACGAGCAGAACAAGAAGATCGAGCCATGCGCCCCTGATCCACACCCTGAACGCGTCGACGTCGAAGCTCATCGAATAGAGGCTTCTTGCGAGGGGGATAAGAAGCAGCCAGAAGTATCTCGTCGTATATGAAAACAGCCTGACAAAGTGTTGGCGGCCTGTTCTTTCCATTGTCCCGCTCCTTTCTTAAAAATTTTTCTGCCCGTCACTGCCGCTTTGATATCTCAAGGTGAACCGTCTCGACGATCTCATCGGCGTCGACAGAGTTCAAAAACGGCAGAACAATGCTTCCGCCGAGGGCCCGCAGAATCACGAAATTAAACCCCGAAAACCCGCTCAGCGGCAGGGATACCCTTGTGACGTACTGCACCGCCGACATCTTCATGTGGTCGCGTCTGAGAAAAATCAGCCCGCTATGAACGGTTATCTCATACGGCGAGATATAGATAACGGTGCGGCGAAAATACATCGGCAGAAGAATCAGCCCGAGCAAAACCGCTGTCACGCAGAATAAAGCGATGACCGAATACATAAGAATTTTAACGGAGACAAGATACTGTACCGCGAGCAGCGTCACGAGGGCGGCGAGTATAAACAGCGCACCGCTCATGATATAAAGCGCGGCGGGCTTAAGGGTATATTTTCTCATTTTTGCTCAACTCCGTTAAATGATTTTCGAGGGGTTTTTCCATGAAATTTCTGACAGCGCTCAGCGACGCCGTCTGGGGTCTGCCGACGGTTTTGCTGATACTCTTTGCGGGCGCGGCGTTCACGCTGAGGCTCAAAGCGCCCCAACTCACGCGCCTCGGCGGAATATTCAAATCGCTTTCAGGCCGCGGCGGCGAGGGCATCACGCCATTCCGCGCGGCCGCCACGTCTCTTTCCGCAACGGTCGGAACAGGCTCGGTGATAGGGGTCGCAACGGCGCTTACCCTCGGCGGGTCAGGCGCGATCTTCTGGCTCTGGGTCTCGGCCTTCTTCGGAATGGCTGTTGCCTACTGCGAGGGCGTGCTCTCGATAAAATACCGAAGAAACGAAAACGGCGAGCGAAAAGGCGGCCTTTGGTATGCCCTCTCCGACGGCCTCGGCGCGAAGAAAACCGCGAAGGCCTACGCGCTGTTCTGCGTTTTTGCGTCCTTCGGAATGGGCTCAGCGGTTCAGACAAATTCGGCGGCGTCGGCGCTCTTTGACGAATTTTCACTGCCGAAGCCGATATGCGGGCTTGTGCTTTCGGCCGTCCTTTCGCTCTGCCTGATGTCGAAAAAGGGCTTTGCTCCGCGCCTCTGCGAGGTCGCCCTGCCGCTTCTTGCGGGGGTATATGTCGCGGGTGCGCTCGCGATAATAATCAAAAACGCCGAGCGCCTTCCCGCGGTTTTTTATGATATATTTTCCTCGGCGTTCGGGTTAAGGCCGATGGTCGGCGGCGCGGCGGGTTATTCTTTAAAAACCGCGGTCAGCGTCGGTTTTCGCCGAGGTGTTTTTTCAAATGAGGCGGGCCTCGGCACAACGGCCTCGGTCCACGCTTCGTCGAGCGTCGACAGCCCCGACAGGCAGGGCCTCATGAACATGTTCGAGGTGGTGATCGATACCTTTGTCATCTGCACCCTCACCGCCCTCGCGATACTCGCCTCGGGGGCTTTTCCCTCGGGGCTTGACGGCACCGAGCTTGTCATCGCGAGCGCAGAAAAAATCTTCGGCAGCGCTTCGGGAAAGCTCGTCGGAATATGCGTCGCGGGGTTTGCGGCGGCAACGGCGGTCGGCTGGTCTCAGATCGGGCTTTCCGCCGCCGAATATCTCTTCCCGAAGCGTAAAAAGCCCTACGCTGCGGCGTTTGTCGCCTCGGCGTTTATCGGCACGGTGATGAGCCTCTCGGCGGTCTGGAAGCTCAGCGACATCTTCAACGGGCTGATGGTCATACCCTGCATGAGCGCGCTGATACTTCTCTTCCCCGAGGTTATCAAAGAGTCAGAATCTTCCCGATGAGCCGAAGCCCGCGGTCCCGCGCTCGCTTTCGGGCAGCTCCTCGGCGACTTCGGTCTCGGGATATATAACGGGCACCGCTACAAGCTGCGCAAGGCGCTCGTTCGGCATCATGGTATAGGGCTCTTTCCCGTGATTTATAAGCGGCACCGACATTTCTCCGCGATAGTCGGCGTCGATGACCCCGACGCTGTTCGGCAGGGTTATGCCGTACTTAAGCCCGAGCCCCGACCTCGGGAACACCAGCAAAACGACGTTTTCATCGCTCGGGCAGACCGCGAGCCCCGTCGGGAAATTTACAATCTCCCCGGGGTTGATTACGGTCGGCTTGTCGATGCATGCCCTCAAATCGAGCCCCGCGCTCAGCCTTGTTGCCGATGTCGGTATCACCGCGCCCTCGCGGACTTTTTTAAATGTAAGCTTCATATTCAATCTACTCCTCTGAAATACAGTCCTCTTGTGAACACCGCGCCCGCCTCTCTGCCCTCGCGATAGGCCTTATAAACCCTCTCGACCTCTTTCGGCGGCTCATCGGTGAAATAGAGCACCCCGAAGTCAAGGTTAAAGCCGCTGATCCTGTCGGCAAGCCATATCGGGCGCGAGTTCAGAAGCTCATAATACCCCTCTTCGCGATGGCACAACACGGGAAATTCGGTGCCCGTTCTGTCGGTGAGTTTTTTTGAGCAGCGCTTGCAGCCGATTTCTGCGCTAATCGGGCAGTTTCGGGTTATCATCAGCGGCAGGCGGCCGTAGACAATCGCGCCCGTCCTGCTCGGGCAGGCTATCATCGAGCATTGCGCGGCCTTAAGCTCGGGCGAAAGGGTCAGATGCTCCAGCCCGAGAGTGAAATATTCCCGCGCCGCAAGCGAATTTGTGATGTTCAGCCCGGACCAACCGTTCGGCTTGAAGCCGAATTTTTTGGCGAGGGCTATATGACCGAGGTCAGAACATTCTACCATCTCAAAGCCGAGAGTTTTGGCGAATTTAAGGCGCTCGGCGGTTCTTTTTTCGTCTGCCTCAAACCTCGGCAGTTCGAGCGAGGCATTTTTCGGCGAATACCCCGCGCCGACATACTCCTCGGCGAGGTAAAGCGGGATTATCACCCGCTCGCCCTGAAGCGGAAGCCCCGCAAGCTGCTCGGTTTTTTCCACCCTGATTTCAAGCTCGGGGTGCTTTTTTATCAGCAGCATCGGGAAGTCGAACATAAGCCCCTTCCCGTCGAATTTTTTCGGCCGCGAGAGCCTCTCGACCCGCAGAGAATCAAGCTTTTCGACTGCGCTTCGCCTCATCGCGTTAATCTTCGAGAGCGGAACAAAAAGCCCGCTGCCGATGTCGGCCGAAACATCTCCCGCCTCATAGAGCGTTCCGCCGAGCTTTTTAAGCTGCTCCGCAATCTCCTCGGCGGTGGTCGATTTATTTACGGCGGCTTCGGCGGGTTCTTCAAAAATCTCAGCCGAAAAAACGCCGTCGCTCGCCGAAAGCGAGATATTTTCGCCCCGTCTTGCGACGAATTTCAAATCGAGCGCGAACCGCTTCTCGGGCTTTTCATAAAGCTTTCTCAGCCTCGGCAGGGCTTCGCTCATCGCCTCTACGTCCTCTTTAAGCCTTGCGCCGAACATCTCGCTCCCGAGCCTTTCGGTGAGATATCCGTCCGTAAATCCGCTTCTTGAAAACGCCGCCCGAAGAGTTTCGGCGTCGTATTCCTCGCCGTCACGCGCCGATTTAAGGGCGTTTGTCGCGGCGGCGACATATTCGGGCCGCTTCATTCTCCCCTCGATTTTAAGCGAGCTCACGCCCGCGTCAACAAGCTCGCCGACGTGCCCGCAATATGACATATCCTTAAGCGAGAGGGCGTATTTATCTGCGGGTTTCCCCTCGGCAGAAAAAGGCAGCCTGCAAGCCCCCGCGCAGAGCCCTCGGTTGGCGCTTCGGCCGCCTATCATCGCGCTGAGATAGCACCTGCCCGAGACGCACATGCAAAGCGCCCCGTGCGCGAAAACTTCAATTTCAATCCCCCTGCCGCAGAGGTTTTTTATCTCCTTCAGCGAGAGCTCCCTCGCGGCGACCGCGCGGCAAAAGCCGAGCGCCCTTGCCTCGTCGACGCCCTCGGCGGTGTGAAGCGCCATCTGGGTCGAGGCGTGAAGCGGCATATCGGGGCAGGCGGTACGCGCCATCGACCAAACCGCCATATCCTGAATTATTATCCCGTCGACGCCGATTTTGCAGGCAAGCTCTAAAAGCTCGGCGGCGTCGCGAAGCTCGCTGTCCCGAATCAGGGTGTTGAGGGCGAGATAAACCAAAACGCCGTGTCGGTGACATTCCGAAACGGCGGCTTTAAGCTCAACGTCTGAGAAATTCACGGCGTTGTGCCTTGCTGAAAACTTTTTTGCCCCGAGATAAACGGCGTCGGCCCCCGCCCGCAAAGCCGCGTCGAGCGATTCGGGCCCGCCGCAGGGCGACAGTATCTCGATTTTCTTCATATTAAAACACGCTCTTCTGGTTGAGCCTGTCCTCAAGCTCTTCAATTCTTCTCTTGAGCGACGAAATTTCCCTCTTCGAGCTTTCGGCGCTCGATTGTGCCCTGTCCGCCGATGCGACATATTCGCCGAGCTGCAGCCTGATGTTGTCGGCGTTCGAGGCGGCTTTTTTTGCCTCGTCCATCGCGTCGAGGGCGCAGAGAATCGCTACGTCAAGCCCGCTCAGCGTTGAAGCCTCGGAAAGCATGGCGTTCATCTTTGCGTCAAGCTCCTCTGCAAGCTTAAGGGTATAGTCCCTTGTGTTGTCGGTGCCCAAGGTGTATTCCCTGCCGATAATTTTTACCTTGACTTTGATTTCCATGCCAAATCCTTCCTTTCGCCGCGGGTTCACCCGAAAACATGATATATATTCAGTATACAACATATTTCGCTCTATTGCAAGAATTTTTTATAATTGGCTCAACAAAAAAACAGGCGCGTTGATCATGCGCCTGAATTTTCGGTTTTATTTGTTGAGGACCGCCACGCCGACATTGAGATAAAGCGCGTAGATAAGCCATATCACATAGGGTATCATGAGCCTTCCCGCTGTTTTGTTGATGCCGAAAAACTGAACCGTCGTGCCGATAGTTAAAAGCAGCAGCGCCGTCAGAACGACCGCGGCGGCGGTATAGAACCCGAATCGGAAGAAGACTATCGACCAGCTGAAATTCACGAAAAGCTGATAGAAGAAGCACTTCATCGCGTCGTTTAGAATGCAGTCGCAGTCGCGATAGACAAGGTAAGAGGCAAAGCCCATCATCAGATATAGTATCGTCCACGCGACGGGGAAGACCCACGCGGGCGGCGAAAATGGCGGCTGCGCATAGTTTTGCTTCGACATATCGCCTGCTATCGCCGCCGAAAGCCCGCCGACGACAAGCGGCAGCGCCGTCAGCAGCACCGCCTTGACCTTGTTTTCATATTTAATTTTTATTGCAATATCCATATTAAACCCTCGCTTTTCTTGTGAATATTCTATGCACAAGCGAGGGGAAAAATACATGTCGGCACAGCCAAGTCTGATATTGTAAATTTTTGTAATTTTTGTGAGCGGCTACCCTATTATCCCTCTCACGGCTTTGTAATTTTCGGCGTTGTGCCCAATCTCTTTCGCGATATGCCGCACCGCGCCCTCAAAATCCCGCGAGAGCGACCCCGCCAGCTGATACAAAAGCAGTATAAACCCGCACTGCGCCGCGATATCCTCGGTGTCAAGCGCCTTCGGAAAATACCGAAACGTCAGATAAAGCAGGTAATTCCGCCGCTCATCGGCGCTCCCCGCATGAGCGTGTCCCTCAAGCAGCAGCTCTCGCCATTTCGGGTCAAGAACCTCGGTTTTTTTCGCGATAAACCGCCGCGCCGCCGCCATCTCGTCCGCCGAAAACGGCTCGGCAGGCTCAAACCCGACCTCGTCGGCCCGCCCGAGCTCGTCATAATCGACAAGCTCCTGAAGGTCCTCCCCGAAGCCCAAAAGTTTGCTCGCGGCCGAATCGGGCTCGGTCTCGGCGAAGATCATCTTCATCGCCCTGAAGCGGTTATATAATAAAAAGTCAAGAAACCTGTCTTCGCTTTTTTTCGCGATGTTTTCATAAGAAAACCCCTTTTCGCGAAGAATAATTTTTTCCGCGACAGGGCAGGAAAGCGACAGCCCTGCCTCGGTAAAATCGGGGTATTCCTCGAAAAATCGCGGGTATTTGGCGCATATTTCGCACTGCCGCCCGCCCGTTTTTATGTACAGCTCGCAGAGCCCGCCATCGCTAAGATATACGCACGAGCGGTCATCTCTGAGCCTGAAAACCCTGTCGCCGTCCTCGCAGATATATGAGTTTTCATCAATATCAACTCCTACGGCCTTATAAAATTCATAGCTTTCGCGGTCGATGGGTATCTCCCACCCCGCCTTACAGCAGCTTTCGGGGCAGCCGCCCATCGCGCAGGAAAATTCTGAGTAATAATCGGGGCAAAAGGCGGTCATTTTCTGCGCCTCCCGAAAATTATTTTCTTCTGAACAAAATAATTCACTGCGAACATAACCGCTTCGGCGAGCGGTTTTGCGATTGCGAGGGGAATCTTCAGCACCCTGACTTCAAGTTCAAGAAGCACAAATGTCTTCACCGAAAAGCTAACCAGCGCGAGGGAATAATACCCGCCGAGCTCGGGCAGGGGCGATTTTTCCGAGCGGAACACCCAGCGTCGGTTTATCCAGAAGTTAAGCTGAGAACTTATCGCGAACGAAATCACCGCCGAAAGCTCCATCG
The DNA here is from genome assembly GCA_947627455.1 of uncultured Clostridia bacterium. Classification (GTDB taxonomy): domain Bacteria; phylum Bacillota; class Clostridia; order Oscillospirales; family Ruminococcaceae; genus Faeciplasma. Next base: position 128,313 of record CANQWC010000002.1, read on the forward strand.
AGAGGAAAGTCGCGCCGCTCAAAACCGCGTTGAGCGCCAGCAAAACGGCATAGTCGGCCGCAAAAGCGACGCAGGAGGATATGAGATATCTCACCGACTGAGCGGCAAGAAGCTTTTCTATCAGCTTTTTGATGGTCATGACCCCCTAATCATAATGTGAAGCCGTTGATGGTACAGAAGGCGTTAATTGTGCGGTGACGCCTTGAATAAACAAAAACGCCGCGGGTATTCCCACGACGAATTGTTGGAGCGGATTACGAGGCTCGAACTCGCTACCTCCACCTTGGCAAGGTGGCGCTCTACCGGATGAGCTAAATCCGCAGATGGTGCCTCCGATCGGAATTGAACCAATGACACGGGGATTTTCAGTCCCCTGCTCTACCAACTGAGCTACAGAGGCATATGACCTCGGAAAAGGCTTGGCGACCCGAATCGGGCTCGAACCGACGACCTCTAGCGTGACAGGCTAGCGTTCTAACCAACTGAACTATCGGGCCATAGTGGTGGAAACAATAGGGCTCGAACCTATGACCCCTTGCTTGTAAGGCAAGTGCTCTCCCAGCTGAGCTATGCTTCCTTAAGCCTTGTGATATCCGAGGCGACTTGCATATTATATCGCAACTTTCATCGCTTGTCAAGAGCTTTTCAAAAATTTTTTCCGATTTTTTCGCCGATGCCGCCAAAAATCACTCTTCGCCGCTCTCAACGGCCTCCCTTATCCTCTCGAAAACGGGCGTCGCGTCGTCGACGTGTGCCTGCATCTGCTCTTTTGCGGTCGCAAGAAGCTTTTCGGGGCTGCGAATGCCGATGAACAGGCTGTCGGGCATGGCTTCCCACTTGAGTTTTTCTTTCGCGAGCGGGCTGCTGAGCAAAAGCCCTCTCTCGGTGATCCGCTCATCGTCGGGGAATCTCTCCCTGAAATCTATAAATTCAAAGTCGGGCAGCTCCTCGTTATCCGACACAACGATGACGTTTTCGCCCGTCATAAGCTGGCTCATAAGCTGAACCTGATTTGACGATGCCATCGTCGCGTCCGAGTAGTCGGTCGAGATGTTATAAATCATCACATTGACCTTTCCGTCACCGTTGATGTCGTCGGCAAAGCTTTCGATGAACTCTTCAAGCTCAACGGTGCGATAATAAAGCGCGGTGTCGTCGGATATCGCGAGAACGGTAAAATCGGGCTGAACCGCCGTCGCCGAGTCATAAATGATATAGGCAAAGGCCGCCGCGACTACGACGATGAATATAATAAGCCACTTCGAGCGATACCACACGCCCGAGATTTTCTGCCCGAAGGTCAGCTTTTGCGGCTCCTCGTGAACCTCTTTCACGACGTCCGAGCTCTCGATTACCCCCTGCCGAAGCTTTACCAGCTCAATTTTTTTATCCTGAAGATTTTTCTCATACTCGGCGCGTTCCTTTTCCTCGGTCTCGCGGCGCTCGGCTTCAAGCTTTTCTCTGAGCTCCTTTTCCTCCCGCTCCTGTTCGCGAAGCTCGCGCTCGAACTCAATATCTTCTTTAGGGATAAACCCGTCGCGATTTTCCAAAGCAATCACCTCGATGAGTATATTTTAGCACAAAGCGTCTGATTTTACAACATGCAGAGAATAAAAAGTTTAAAATTCGTGAGCGTTCGTTCCCCTCGCCCTGAAATTCAGAAATCAGACCTCTATCATCTAACTTCTAAGGCAACACCGCACAAAAAAGTATTCCAAAATGAGTATAAATGTGCTATAATATGTGTATGAACAAACAAAT
>CANQWC010000003.1 GCA_947627455.1 uncultured Clostridia bacterium
AAGGACAGACTCAACCGCTACGGCAGGTTCCTGCGTTCGACGAGCCTCGACGAGCTGCCGGAGCTGGTGAATATCGTCAAGGGAGATATGGCGATTGTGGGGCCGAGGCCGCTGCTTGTACAGTACATACCGAGATACAGTGAGGAGCAGCGCCACCGCCACGACGTCCGCCCGGGGCTGACAGGGTATGCTCAGGTACACGGCAGAAACGGTATAAGCTGGGAAGAAAAGTTTCGGCTGGACGTGAAATATACGAAAAATGTGACCTTTACGGGAGATGTGAAGATTATTTTTATGACTGTGGCAAAGGTGCTTAAGCACGAGGGGATTTCATCGGAAACCTCGGATACGATGGAAGAATTTATGGAAATAAAATAAAAACCTAAAATATTTAGAAAGAGTGAATGATGAATGAATTTTCTAATGTGCAGTGTTGGTAGACGCGGTGAACTTCTTAAGGATTTTAGAAGTTCCATAGCAAGTGGCTCTAAAATAATTGCAACTGATTTAAGTCCATATGCGCCTGCTCTTTATTTTGCTGACAAGTATTATATTGTCCCTCCCATAACTGATTCAGATTATTTAGACAACCTGCAAGAAATTTGCAGAAAAGAAAAAATAAACGCCATTACAACTTTTATTGATCCAGAAATTGAAATATTGTCTGCTCACAGATGTGAATTTGAGCAGCTTGGTGTTGAAGTCCTCGCTCCGTATGAGCAAACAGCAAAATGCTGTTTCGATAAATATCTTATGTTTCAGTATTTGTTCGAAAAAGGCATACCAACCGTCATGACATGGGGCAGCATAGATGATTTTGAGGCAGCCTTAAAAAACAAAAAGGTAAGCTTTCCTGTTTTTGTTAAACCAAGAAAAGGAAGCGGAAGCGTTGGTGCAAGAAAAATAGCTGACTTGGGGTGCCTAAAAAAGGCTGTACAGGAAGATGATTCTTTGATAATACAGGAGTATATGAACTGTACCGATTTAGATGCAGATGTTTACATAGACACTATTTCGCATCAAGCGGTTTCAGCGTTTTCTAAAAGAAAATTGGAAACGCGCATAGGCGGAGCGAGTAAAACAGTCTCTTTTAAAGACGAAAAGCTGTTTGAATTCATAAGGCAAATTTGCTCCGCTTTCAAATTTAACGGCCCAGTAGATATGGATTTTTTCTATCATGATGGGCAGTACTATTTATCCGAAATAAATCCGCGCTTTGGCGGAGCATATTTACACGCATATGGAGCGGGAGTAGATTTTATAAGGCTGATCGAGAATAATTTAAGAGGCATAGAGAATGAGCCGCTGTTTGGCAATTATGACGATAACGTCGTTATGATGATGTATGATAGCGTTGTTATAAAGAAGATTTGAAAGAAGGATTTTAATGGATATTATAGGTCCAAGCCAGGCCGAGAGATGTTTGACAACACCATATTATGTTATTAAAAAGAACAAGTTAGATTCGTTGATGTATGAGCTCAAAAGCGCATTGAATGCAAATTGGGGCAATTATATAATTGGATATTCCACAAAAACTAATTCTGTTCCTTGGATTATGAAATATATGTTGCAAGAAGGATGCTATGCGGAGGTTGTATCTGAGGATGAATTTGAATATGCGGACTGGCAAGGGTCTGGGCGCGGATATTGTCTATGCCTGGCCGATAGCCGAAACCGCGGTAATGGGAGCCGACGGCGCGGTGAATATAATGTTCGGCAAGCAGATCGAAGCTTCTGGCGACCCGGCAGCCGAGCGCGAAAGGCTCATCGGCGAGTATGAAAAAGAATTTATGACGCCCTACATCGCCGCCGAGAGGGGTTTTATAGATGAGGTGATTCTCCCCGAGGAGACGGGCGCAAAAATCAAGGACGCATTCGCCGCGCTTAAGAACAAAGACAGAAACGCGGTCGGGTACAGGAAACACGGGAATATACCGTTGTAATAGAATCAAAGGAGTAAATCTATGATAAGCGCACTACTCTTCCCGGGACAGGGTTCGCAGGAAGTCGGAATGGGCAAGGAGCTGTATGAACAGCTCCCGCAGGCAAAAGAAATTTTAGACGAAGCTTGTGAAACCGCAGGATATGACTTAAAAGATCTGATGTTCAACGGCCCTATTGAAAAGCTGACCGACACTCAGTTTGCTCAGCCCGCGATATACACCTGCTCGGCGATGTATCTTGAAAAAGCAAAGCTTAACGGAATCGAATACAGCTACGTCGCGGGTCATAGTTTGGGCGAATACAGCGCGCTCTATGCGGCGGGAGTATTCAGCTTCTCGGACGGCCTGAGGCTTGTATGCAAGCGCGGGAAGGCGATGAGCGCCGAGAACGGCAAGGGAATTATGGCTGCTATACTCGGGCTTGAGGAAAGCGAGCTTTTAAAGTATCTCGACGGCATTCCCGACGTTGTGCCCGCAAACCTCAACACCAAGACCCAGATAGTCATCTCGGGCACCGAGAGCGCGGTCGACAAGGTCGCCGAGCGGCTTGCGGACAGAGAAGAAATAAGGGTAAAGCGGCTCAACGTCAGCGCGGCGTTTCACAGCCCGCAGATGAAAAATGCCGCAGAGGTCATGACAAAGGAAATAGAAAACGTAAAGCTCCACGAGCCAACGGCATACGTCGTATCAAACGTGACCGGTAAGCCTACCAAGAATCTTGACGAGATCAGGGCAAACCTTCTTGCACAGATAACCGGTCAGGTAAGATGGTACGACAGCATAATTGCGATGAAAAATGCCGGCGTAGAGGCGTTCTACGAGGTAGGAAACGGTCAGGTTTTGAGGAAGATGAATAAGGCTATAACGCTTCAGCCGAAGTGTTTGAGCATTTGAAGGTAAAATTATGAAGCATTTGATAATTATGGGAGCAGGAGAATTCGGAAGAGAAATTTATTGGCATGCCATTGAATCTTATGGGTACAATACTGAGTTTGATATAAAGGGATACATAGATGATGATTTTGAACCTGCCGATAAAAAATATATGAATCTTCAAAGACCTTTGATTTCATCAATTAAAGGATATGAGCCAAGTGACGATGATGTTTTTATTTGCGCAATCGGAAGCGTAAACGGACGTCGGCTTGCTGTTGAAAACATAAAATCCAAAGGCGCTAAATTTATAAATATTATACATAGGACTTCTTTAATTCAGGGAAACACTTCATTTGGGGAAGGTGTATTTATTGGCCCATATACTGTTATTGGCGACAGTGTGATTATCGGAAATCATGTCATGTTGAATACACATTCTTCTATAGGACATGATGCAATTTTGGGAGATTATACCTGTGTTATGTCATATGTGGATATAACAGGGTGTTGTCAAATCGGGCAAAGCGTATTTATCGCGAGCGGTGCCAGAATGACTCCTTCTACAAAGATTGGCGACGGTGCCTATATCGGCATAGGAAGTGTTGTTTTAAGAAAAGTAAAAGCAGGAACAAAAGTTTTTGGTTATCCCGCTAAAGCTGTTGATATTTAAGGAGGAAAAATGGAGAGCTTTGTTTCTTTTGAGGGAAAGTCAATCATAGTTACAGGTGCCGCGTCAGGAATAGGCAGAGAAACCGCTATACTGCTGAATAAACTTGGAGCAAATGCACTTTTAATTGATATTAACGAAGAAGGGCTTAATGATGTGTGCAAAATGCTTCGGGGGGGGGTAACTTATAGGAAGGTTGACATTACAGATACAGATGCTTTGAAAGAATCTGTTATGTCCGCAAAAGAAGAACTTGGCTGTAATTTTACAGGTCTTGTTCATTGCGCCGGTATTCCTTCTGTTACGCCGTTACGAGCTATTACTGATGAAAAATACGAACGAGTAATGAAAGTGAACGTACAGGCGGGTCTTAATCTTGCAAAAATATTCGCGTCCCGTCAATGTTATGATACAAAGCAGCAGGGATCGATTGTTTATATTTCATCTGTATACGGAATTGTCGGTTCGGCTGCAAACGCGGCGTATGCTACCAGCAAAGCTGCAATCATCGGGTTGACAAAGTCGTTAGCCATAGAACTTGCAAGTAAAAATATCAGGGTAAATTGCGTTGCCCCAGGTTTTATAAAAACGAGCATGGCCGATAGCGTCAATTCGATGTTTGACAAACAATATGAAGATAAAATCGAAAAGATGCATCCGTTAGGATGGGGCTCGGCAATAGATATAGCAAACGCAATAGCTTTCCTTTTATCAGATGCATCTAAATGGACTACGGGAGCCGTTTTCAATATCGACGGCGGGTTTACTGCTCAATAAAGGAGACAATCATGTATACGTTAATAACAGGTGCTTCTTCCGGCGTAGGGCGAGAGTTGGCGATATGTCTTTCGCAAACCCGTTCGCTTATATTAAGCGGAAGAAATACAGAAAGACTCAATGAAACAAAATCTGCATGCAAAAATAATGACATTCTTTTATGGCCCTACGATTTAGAAAAAACAGATCGTCTTGAGGCTGAATTATCTGCATGGATTAAAGAAAACAATGTTCAGATAGATTCATTTGTTCACTGCGCAGGATTGATGAAAATGGTTCCGCTTCGCGCTATAAATTATGAGATCATTTTAAACACTTATTCTGTAAATGTCTTTTCGACACAGCTGATTATAAAAACTTTAGCATCTCGCAAGATAAATGGCGGCAATTTGAAAGCGGCAGTATTTATATCAAGCAATATAAGCAATCGCGGAGCAGCCGCATTCAGCGCATATGGCGCATCAAAGGCGGCTCTTGACGGTCTGGCAAGAAATCTTGCCGCAGAGCTTGCGCCCAATATAAGGGTAAATTCAGTTTTGCCGGGCGGTATGATTACCGAAATGACAAAAGATATGTTTGCTGATGAAAACATGCGGAATATGTTTAATAAAAATTATCCGCTTGGGATAGGGACCCCGAAAGATATTGCCCCGCTGGTGGAATTTCTTTTATCGGATAAATCAGGGTGGATTACCGGTCAACAATTTGTTGTTGACGGAGGTCGAACAATAGATATTACTGAAAGGAAAGATTAGTTATGTCAGAGAAAGAAAAAATCGAATTATTAGAGGAAATCATGGATTTAGATCTCGGAACGCTTCATATTGATGATACTCTCAAGGATTATGACGAGTGGGATTCATTGACGGTGCTCACCTTTATTTCGGAGATTGACAGCCGTTTCGGAAAGAAAATCTCCGGAGAAGAGATTAAAAAGTTCGTTACGGTAGCTGATGCGATAGCTGTAATGGAATAAGTTGCCGAAGAAAACTCATTGCTGAAGGAGAATAAAAGTGAAAACCCATTTACTTGATTTTTTTGAAACAACGCAGCAGGCAAAGTCTGATTTTGTCGCCGTTGTTCATAACAAAGACAGCATTACTTTTTCAATGCTGAAAGACAGGGCAGAGAAGCTTGCTGCGGTGATTGAAAATAAGATAGATGGACGAATAAACACTCCTGTCGCGGTTTTTCTCCCCAAAGAGATAAATACCGTAATAGCTGATTTGGGAATTATGTATTCATGCAATCCGTTTATGAATCTTGACGTTAAAACGCCCAAAGAAAGAATCATGAACATATTCGCGCTTGTAAAGCCCGCTGCCGTCGTCACCAAAAAAGTATACAAGGGTATTCTTGAAGAGCTTGACATTCCGATTGTATTTATTGACGAGGTCGACTGGGACAGTGCTGAATTCAGCGAAGAGCATCTTACAGAAAAGAGAAAGCAACTTATAGATACCGATCCTTTCTGCCTTATAAACACCTCGGGCTCCACGGGAACGCCGAAGGGTGTTGTGCTGAATCATAGAAGCTTCTTTGATTTTATGGCTGTATCTAACGAAAACTTCGGGTTTAACGGCTCCGAGATCCTCGGGTCGCTCTCGCCTGTTGTGTTTGATATCTTCGACTTCGAGCTTTGCATGATGATGGTGAACGGCTCGCGAATCGTTCTTCTTGATGCAATTTTGGCGTCCTTCCCTGTAAGGCTTCTTGAAACGCTTGCGGATAATCATGTGAGTTTTATCTTCTGGGTGCCGTCGATAATGGTTAATATCGCGAATCTGAAGCTCTTGGAAAGAGTTCCGCTGCCCGATTTAAAGCTTGTATGGTTTGCGGGAGAGGTTTTCCCGACAAAGCAGTTTTTGGTCTGGTATGACAATCTCCCCAACACCGTTTTTGCCAATCTTTACGGGCCTATCGAGATAACCCTTGACTGCACCTTCTATGTAGTAAAGGAGCGTCCCACCGAAAACGAGCCCCTGCCCATAGGCGTTCCGTACAGGAATACAGATATTCTTATTCTTGACGATGAAGACAAGGAATGCGGCATAGGTAAAGAAGGCGAGCTTTGCGTAAGAGGTACTTCGCTTGCGATGGGTTATTATAACAACCCCGAAAAAACAGCCGCGGCGTTTACTCAGAATCCTCTCAATACCGCTTATCCCGAAACGATTTATCGCACGGGCGACATAGCTTATCGACGCGAAGACGGCAACATCATGTTCAAGGGCAGAAAAGACAGCCTGATTAAGCACATGGGCTACCGCATAGAGCTCGGCGAGATAGAGCATGTCATAGAAAACGACCTGAAAATCGTCAAGTATTGCTGCGCAGTTTATCAGTATGAAAAGAAGGAAATAGTCCTTTATTACGAGAATGACAGCGAAATTTCCGACAAAGATTTCAGAAGCATGCTTGCAAAGGTCTTTCCTGCATATATGATTCCCAATGTGTTTGTTAAAATGGACGAGCTCCCGAGAAACACAAACGGAAAGATCGATAGACTTCTTCTTAAAAATATGGCTAATAGCTGAAAGGAAAAAAGGTATGAACGATATTTTGGCAATGCTGGCTGAGCTTAAGCCCGAATTCAATTTTGAAGAAAGCAGCGATTTTGTCATGGACGGACTTTTAGACTCCTTTGACATCATCTCTCTCACGAGCATGCTCGAGGAAAAATACAATATAACCGTTGACGGTTTGGATATTGTCCCCGAAAACTTTTGCTCCGTTGAGGCAATAGCGGGTCTTGTTAAGAAATCCGGAGGAAATATTTAATGCAGATGCGTTTTAAGGGCAAGGCAATAACCTCAATGCTCGGTATCCTGCCCGAAACGGTTGGGCTTTTTGACGATGAGGTCGGTAATTATTCTTTTCCTCCTAAGCAGACTTTGCGTCTTAAAAAGGTAATGGGATTTAATCAGCATCGGCTCGCAAAAGATTCTACGACCGTTTCGGATTTGGCACTTGAAGGAATGAAATACATTCTTGCAAAAGGCTGGATAAAAAAAGAAGAAATAGGCGCGGTCGTAGTTGCAACACTTTGCCCCGACTATTTTGTTCCGCATATAAGCAATATCATTCACGGCGAGTGCGGGCTTTCCGAGGACGTCATCTGTATGGATATTCCGCAGGGTTGCTGCGGTTTCCTGCTGGGACTAATGCAGTCGTTTATGCTGCTTGAGCATATGAACAGCAGAAAGGTTGTCCTGATAAACGGCGACGTTCTCAGTCATAAGGTCTCAAAAAGGGACAGAAACGATTTTCCGCTTATAGGCGACGCGGCAACGATTTCAATAGTAGAAAACGACGCCGAAGCTGAGGAAATATACTTTGAGCTTAATACCGATGGCTCGCGAAGAGAAGCTTTGATTATTCCTGCCGGAGCATTCAGAACGCCGTCAAATGCCGAAACCGCAGTTATGCATGATTTGGGCGACGGGAATTTCAGGTCGCTTGACAATATGCATATGGACGGAAGCGGAGTGTTCAATTTTGTTCAGACTGAGGTGCCGCCTATGATTGAGCACGCTTTCAAAGAAGCAGGCAAGACGGTCGACGATATAGACTGCTTCTTATTCCACCAGCCGAACAGGTTTATGCTGCAAAAGCTCGCGGAAAAAGCCAACCTGCCGTTTGATAAACTGCCAATGAATTTGGTAGAAAACTACGGCAATCCGAGCGGAGCCTCGATTCCGCTGACCGCGATACTTAATTACAAGGACGAGCTTCTGAAGGAAAAGAAGATGTGCTGTCTTTCGGCATTCGGCTCGGGACTTACTTGGGGCGCGATGTTTATGGAGATAGGAAAGCTTGGACACTGCGAAATGATTGAGACGGAGCTTTAGCGAGGAGAATGACAATGCTGTCAATTAAGACGGGAAAAGAAATCAATAACGCCGTTACGGATTTAAAAAAACAGGGTTTAAGAATTAAGAGCAATGTTTTTGACGTGATTGATATGTCTAAGACTTATGACGCTGTTATAACCGCTGAATCGGTGGTTTATCTGGGAAAAGACTATGGGGTCAACCGCCTTAAGTTTTACACATCATCGTCAGAGGATATAGTTAAAATCCTTATCAACATTTCCATCCCGATAACGGCAGACATTATTTCAAAAAATGCAGATGAATTTTCTTTGGAAATGAAAGAGTCGGGGTTCACTCGGCTTGCAAAAATGCGAAGACTTGTGAACAGGGACATTACGGAAGTTGTAAATAAGATGATACCTCCAAAATTCATTCGGGGGGGGGTAGCTCTTAGCAGCGATACAAAAGCCATCAACAATTTGCTGTGGACTTCGTTTGATACAAGAATAAGCCATTTACTTTCAGACGATGAGCTCGCAGCCGCGATAGAAAAGGGCGAAGTCTTCACTGTTAAAGAGCATAATGAAGTAGTTACGGTTTTACACCGATTGACAGACAACAATCGCTTTTATATAAATCAGGTAATAAATTTATCCGACAAAGAATGTATTCATTCGCTTATGTATGCAGAACTGCGAAAATTCTACGACAGCGGCGGAAGATATTTATATGCTTGGGTGCAGGATACAAATATTGCATCAAATAAATTCCATGCAAAGTACGGTATGACTTTTGACGGGTTATATGACTTGGTTTATGTGAATCAGTGACGCATTTCGCCTTGTTATGAGGTTGCATAATGAGGTTTGAAAAAATACTGATAATAGGCTCGGGAAAAATAGCAACAGACTCTGCAAAGTTTTTGTGCGGAGACCTGGGTCTGAAAAATGTTTCAATAGTTGAATCTTCCGACAATCAGTTTTCTATGCTGAAAAGCATGAGCGCAAAATATGAGATACCATACATACCCCTGCTTGTAAAAGAGCAAATTACCGAAGCGATTTTTAGTTTTTCAAAATGCAGGAGTCTGCTTGTCATAAGCGCAAATAACAGGTACCTGTTTCCGAAGGAAATATGCGAGTTAGATAATACCGAGATAATAAACTTTCACTATGGGTATCTTCCAAGATACAGAGGAATGAATATTCCGACGTGGGTGATATATAACAATGAACCGTTTACGGGAGTTACATGGCATTATGTGACGAGCGAGGTTGACCGCGGAGAGATTATTGCACAGCAGAAAATAATGCTCAACGACGACATCACTGCCTATGAAGTGGTTCGGCAGGGAATGACAATAGGTTCGGAGCTGTTTAGATCATTTATTCCCGAGTTTTTGGAAAAGAGAATTGTCGGCAAGAAAATTGTGACTGACGAATTTGTTTATCTCAACAAAAATCTTCCCGAAAACGGGATAGTCGGTACCGATAAAAGGATAGATGAAATATATCGACTTCTGCGCAGTTTTGACTATGGAAGAACAGGGACTTTAAAACCGCTTAAGATCATATGGGGTGGAAAAGATTATTATGTTGAAAAATACTCCTTGGAAGCGGATAACGTAAGTTTAAAATCTGTAGCCGTTAGCGATAACGTAATGACAATATGTGAAAGCGGAAAAAAGTTGACTATAAGACTAAAGGATAACGATGTGTGAAGAAACCGTATTCAATGATGCAAGAATAGTTAGATTTGTCGGTGAAACGTTTGACGCCAATTCCTATGTGCTTGCCGAAGAACGCGAAGCGCTGATATTCGACGCGGTCGACAGCAGTGAAATGATGTCGCGGCTGAGAGCGCATGGGATTGAAAGCATAACAGTCTTTTTGACTCACGAACACTTCGACCATATATCAGGACTTGAAAGGCTGAGAAGTAACTTTGCATGCAGAGTGATTGCAAGCGCCGAATGCAGTAAACGTATACAGTCGCCCAAAACAAATTTATCGTCTATAGCCGACGCTCTGATTTCAATGCACGATCACTCAGAAATCGCAAAAAAAGTTCCCGAGTTTTCAACCTCGGGCGCCGATGCGATATTTAACGGCGACGGTGAGTTTGAATGGCATAATCACAAGATAAATTGTCACAGTCTTAAAGGACATTCACTCGGCTCGGCGTGTTACATATTAGACGAAAATATGCTTTTTTCAGGCGACGAGCTCCTTTCGATTCCCGTAATAACGCGCCTGCCCGGCGGCAGTACCGAGAAGTATTGGACAAAGGATATGCCGTGGCTTGAAAGCATAAAAAACGATATTTCGCTCGTTTTTCCCGGTCACGGACAGTCGGGGAAAATCGAAGATATGATAAAAGTTAACGTTATGCCCGAAAAATTCAGGCGTCAGGAGAGATAAAATGCACAAAAAGCATTTTTACGAAAAATACATAAAGCGCCCGCAGGACTTTATTTGCGCACTTTTGGCGCTTATAGTTCTGTCGCCGATTATGCTTGTGACCGCGCTTCTCGTCAGAATCAAGCTCGGCTCGCCGGTGATATTCAAGCAGGAGCGTCCCGGCAGAGACGGGGAAATATTCAAACTGTATAAATTCCGATCGATGTCTGATAAAAAGGATCCCGACGGAAACCTTTTACCAGATAAAGACAGGCTCACGACGTTCGGAATGAAGCTCCGCTCAACCTCTTTAGATGAGCTTCCCGAGCTGATAAATATATTAAAAGGCGATATGAGCGTAGTCGGGCCACGCCCGCTGATGGTCGAGTATCTGCCGAGGTACAACGAGCATCAGGCTCGCAGACACGAGGTCAGACCCGGCTTCACAGGGCTTGCGCAGGTGCATGGCAGAAACGCCATAACCTGGGAAGAAAAATTCGATTGGGACGTTAAATACGTTGATAATATCACATTTTTGGGCGACTGGAAAATTATTTTTCAGACGATTGCCACAGTTCTTAAGCACGAAGGTATAAACGCCGAGGGCGAAGCCACAATGGGGGCTTTTATGGGGACGGAAGAGGAAAAGGTTGGATAACGCATGAATGTATTATTTATAAGTCTTGCAGATATATTTTCAGTTGATGCAAAAGGAATATACACTGACCTGCTCCGCGAATTTATAAAGAACGGTCACAACGTTTACATACTCTCGCCGACCGAGAAAATGAACAAAGCCGATAATCCGATTATTCAAGAGCACTGCGCGAAGATCGTCAAAGTAAAAACCGGTCGAATCCAAAAGACAAATATCATTGAAAAAGGGATAAACACTGTTCTGATTGAGCCGCGTTTTAAAAGAGCTGTCAAGAAATATTTCAAAGATATTAAGTTTGACCTCGTTTTATATCCGACTCCGCCGATTACTTTTACAAATGTTGTGAAATACGTTAAAAAGCGCGACAGCGCGAAAACTTATCTCATGCTCAAAGACATTTTTCCGCAGAACGCTGTAGACATAGGAATGCTGAGCAAGAGCGGGTTAAAAGGCATCATCTACAGATATTTTCGCCGCAAGGAGAAAAAGCTGTATGACGTTTCCGACCGCATAGGCTGTATGTCGCCGGCAAATGTTGAGTATCTTTTGAAGCATAATCCGGAGATTCCCTCTGAAAAGGTTGAAATTTGCCCGAACAGCATCGAGGTGCGCGACCTGAGCCTGACCGACGATGAAAAGGTCAGAATTCGCGAGAAATACGGTTTGCCGACAGATAAAAAGATATTTGTCTATGGAGGTAACCTCGGCAAGCCGCAGGGAGTACCGTTCATCATCGAATGCCTGAAATCGCAGACGGATAATCCGGACGCATATTTCCTGATCGTCGGCAGCGGAACCGAGTACGGCAGGCTTGAGAATTTCTTCGTGCAATTCAAGCCAACGAACATGAAGCTTATGAAAAGTCTCCCGAAGGACGATTATGACAGAATGATTGCAGCGTGCGATGTGGGTATGATTTTTCTCGACCATAGGTTTACGATACCGAATTTTCCGAGCCGCCTTTTGAGCTATATGCAGGCAAAGTTGCCAGTGCTGGCGTGCACCGACCCAAATACTGATATTGGGAAGATTATTGCTGACGGTGGATTCGGGTGGTGGTGTGAGAGCGATGACGTACAGGCGTTCAATGAAATCGCAGAGAAAGCTGCAACAGAGGATATAAGAGCTTTAGGTCAGAATGCGTTTGAATATCTTGATCGTGAATATTCAGTTAGCGGCGCTTATAAAACAATAGCACGTTAATGATAGATATGAAGTTTAAGGATGATTAAATGTCACGAATTTTATTTTTAAACCCATATTACTACCCCGGCTTTCGCTCGGGCGGGCCTCAGCGGACGGTTATGAACATCGCCGACGCATTCGGAGATAAAAATGATATTTATATCCTCACGCAAAACTGCGATATGGGTTGCACTGACAGCTACGACGTCGAAACTCATAAATGGATTCGCGTTGGGAATGCAAACGTGATGTACCTGCCGCCGAAGGATTATAATATTAAGTCGATCAAAAAATATTCGGCTGATTTCGATACGGTTTATTCCTGCGGACTTTTTTGCGGCTGCACTATAAACGCAATTCTTTTACATAAATTCAATAAATCGCAAAAGCTTTATGTTGCACCGATGGGTGTCTTTTCCAAAGCCGCGATAGCGTCTAAAGCTTTTAAAAAGCGAGCATTTTTGTTCGTTTTTAAGTCTTTGGGTTTGTTTAAGAATATTGTTTGGTCGTTTACTTCCGAGATTGAGCGTGAAGAGGCAAAAGCTGCGCTCGGTAGTACGATTAAGGAATATATCATCGCAGAGGATTTGCCGAGAAAAGTGGATTTTGACGCTCAGATTGCCAAAATACAGACTTGTGCGGCCAAAGAAAATGACGTATTGAAACTCGTTTTTTTGTCGAGGGTTTCCCCCAAAAAAAATTTGGAGTATTGCGCGCAGATATTGAATAAGATAACAGACAAAGAAATAATTTTTGATGTTTACGGTACTGCGGAAAACGAGGAGTATTGGGATAGATGCAGAAAGCTGCTTGAAAGCTTGCTGAAGAATATTCACTACCGTTACTGCGGCGAGGTCAATTCCGAAAAAGTAATCGATGTGTTTTCGGATTATGACGCGTTTTTCTTCCCGACAAAAGGCGAAAACTTCGGACATGTGATATATGAGGCTCTGACCTCCGGATGTGTGCCGATTATAAGCGACAGAACGCCGTGGCTGGATTTAAAAGAAAACGGTTGCGGGTATGTTTTACCGCTGGAAAATCAGGAAGCATTTGTTAAAACGATTAGAGATTTAGCAGAACTCAAGGCGACCGGCGGTATTGAAGATATGAAAATAAAAGCTGTGGAGTATGCAAGGGATAAATACAAAAAATCTATAGCTGGTTCGGGGTATTTAAATATATTTTGATTATCCGAATCATAATGCGGAGGTTTTCGATGAAGCTTCTTTTTGCGGGCTCAATATACAATAAAAATGATGAAAAGGCGCTGATTGGCAGCAGCAAAGGCGGGCTACCTACTGCCTCTAATGTATTGCAGTGGAACATTATAGACGGAATAATCGAAAACGGTCAATGCGTTGATATTATAGGCGTGGTTCCGATTGGAAGCTTTCCGCAGCGTTCAAAGAGATTTATGATAAGTAAAAGGCATATGACATATCACGAGTGTGATTATGATGAGATCGGTTACATAAATATTTCTTTGCTCAAGTCTTTGATATATGAAGAAAAGATCAAAAGAAAGATAAAAGCTTGGATGTCTGTTAATCGCAACGAGGATTTAGCTGTTATTTTTTATGACCTTAACAAGGCGTTTTTAAACATTATAAAATGGATAAAGAAAAATAACTATCCTGTCAAGACTTGCCTTATTGTTCCGGATCTTTCCGGAAACCTGCGCAATGATATGGGGTATTCAAAATTTAAGAATTTTCTCTTGAAATTGTTGGGAGGCGATGTCTTCAAAGATGTTCAAAATGCCGACAGCTATGTTTTATTGACCGAGCAGATGAATGATGTGGTCAATATAACCGGCTCTCCGCATGTTATTGTGGACGGAGTAGTCGACGATACTTTATCACAGTTTCCGGATTTTATAGGTGATGAAAACGAAAAGATAATACTTTACGCCGGAAATCTGTCGGTTCAGTATAACATGGAAACACTCATAAAGGCGTTTGAAGAGCTTAACGAACTAAAAGATTACAGACTTTGGTTTTGCGGTAAGGGAAATGCAGAAAGCATCATAACCGACGCAGAAAAAAGAGATCCGAGGATACATTATCTTGGTCAGATCAGTAAGTCGGAGCTGCGCGAAATTGAGAAAAAGGTTTCTTTCTTTATCAATCCGCGAACCAATAACGGAGAGTATACAAAATATTCTTTTCCTTCGAAGAATCTTGAATATCTATTAGCCGGTCGTCCGGTAATTGCATATAAGCTCGACGGAATGTCTGATGATTATGATGATATTTTTATGTATATCAAAGGCGAAGAAATATCCGATGTTAAAAATATTTTGTTTGACGCGTATAATATGGCACCTGATGATTTAATAAAAAAAGGTAAAGAAGGATATGATTTTGTATTAAAGCATAACGGTGCGAAGAAACAGGCAAAAAGAATTTTGGCTATGTTGCAAGGAATGACGAAAAAGCAATGAGTATTTCAAAAAATTCACAATGTTTAAATGTAATAGGCATCTGCATATCTTTAGCTATGTTTTTATGCGGTCAATTAGTTGAAAGCGCAAATTTGCTGTTGCTTGCAGTTGTTGCTGTAATTGGGGTTATCGTTTTCAATTCTATATCAAATTTAAAAAACGGAATAGTTATTTTACTTTATATGGTGTCGTTTACAACATTTTTGATTAGTGAACCGTTTATAAACTTGTTTATTAATTACAGCGGGAATTACATCTATTTTAAACCGCTTTCAATAATATATGTAGCGGCAATAAGTATTTATATCGGTTCAGGATTATGTAAAACAAAGGCGGAAGTCTCAATAAAAGACGTAAATGTTGACAATGGCAATACAGGTATAGTTAGCTCGTTAAGTAAAATTATTTTTTATGCAACAATATTGTTTGCGTGGGTTGTAACGTTGGAAAAAATATTATTGGTCAGAAATTTAGGCTACATAGGTTTGTATACCGATTATAATTCGACACTTCCTTCTATTGTACATAAACTCTCAGTAATTAATGAAACGAGTTTCTTTATATATTTAATGACTTTTCCAGGTAAAAAAAGTACATATATTTCATTTGGAATATATGGCATTGGTCTTTTTCTTAAATTGTTAACTGGCGTCCGAGGTGATGCAATGACAGGAATTATGTTATTAATAACTTATACTATATTTAGAAATAAAGTGACAAGTGTACCGATATTTTCTGGAGTTAAAATGAAATATATCTTTGTTGCATTGGCAGGGTTATTAATATCATATATGGGCGTATATAGCTCTATTAGGTTGGGTGAAGAAGGAGGAAGTTTGCTTCACGGTTTTGAACAATTTTTCTTGCAACAAGGTGGAGCAATTGATGTTCTGAAAAATACAATTGATCACAAATCACAACTGAATTATTTAAATAGCAATTACACATTTTCACCTATAGTTAATTATAATTCCCTAACACGGTGGTTGGGACAAACACTTTTTGGATTTAATTTTGATGGTTCAAAATTGCATTCAGGAAATTTAGGGAATAGCCTGACTAATATAATGGAACCGGCTTATTTTAATATGGGCGGTTCTTTTGGAACAGCATATTTGGCTGAGTTATTTTTGGATTATTCGTATGTGGGAGTTATTATATATAATTTGATTCTCGGTTTTATATTAAAAAAAGTTACTACTGTTAAGCTTTCAAATTGGGTGGTGGGCGCGTATTATTTGTATATTATTCGAACATTATATTTTTTGCCAAGAGATTCTGCATTAAGCTTTTTAACTCCGGTATTATCTTTAACAAACTTAATTTTAGTGCTGGGAATTAAATTTTTATCTGATGCAATTTATAAAAGAAAACGGAGAATTGTATATGAAAATACTATGGTCGGTAAATATAATAACTGAATATCCCGCGAAAAAGCTTGGTATATCATCATCGCCGATGGGCGGCTGGATAATGTCTATGGCAAAAAGTCTTATTCAAAATTACGATAATATAAAGCTTTGTCTTGTATCAATATACAATTTAGATAATATTTTTTGCTGTGATGATGGAGATATTTTGTATTATGTTATTCCGCTAAAGCAATCATCTGAAATGAGTTGGAAACATATCATTTCAGATTTCAAGCCGGATGTAGTCCATATACATGGAACAGAGCTGGGTTTTTCTCTTCCGCTGCTGAATCATATATCCGATTATAAAACTGTCGTGTCAATTCAGGGCTTGGTGGGGGAATTGGCGAAATATTATTACGGAGGCATATCGGATAAAGATAGAATAATTAACACCACTTTAAGAGATATGATAAGAACCACAATGCGGCAGGAAAAGAAGGATTTTGAAAAAAGAGGGATTAACGAAGTAAATATTTTGAAGAAAACCGATTATATTGTGGGGCGTACCGATTGGGATTTGAGTGTTTGTCAAAAGTATGGAATGGAAGGTAAATACAGAAAATGTAATGAAAATCTTCGAAGTGTATTTTATGAAAATGAATGGGATTATAGCAAAATGACTCCTCATACGATTTTTTTAAGCCAAGGTGCAGTACCTTATAAGGGCGCTCATTTTGTGATAGAAGCGTTAAGCATTGTAAAGAAAAAGTATCCTGATGCTCAGCTTAGAATAGCAGGGTACAATATTATGTCTACGACTCATGGAAAAAATCGGATCAAAGAACATGGATATACAAAATATATTTGTAAACTTATAAAGAAATATAATCTGCAGGATTCTGTAGAATATATAGGGCTTCTTGATGAACAAAGAATGTTGAGGGAATACTTAAATGCGCATTGTTTTGTGCAAAGTTCATTAATAGAGAACAGCCCTAATTCGCTTGGAGAAGCCATGTTGTTGGGCACACCGGTTGTTGCATCTTTTGTAGGTGGGACGGGGAGTTTCCTAAAGCACAATGTAAATGGCTTTGCATACCCGTATAATGATGTTTCTTTATTAGCGTATTATATAAATGAATTATTCGAAAATGAAGATTTATGCAAAAGATTTAGCAAATCCTCAAAAAAAGGCGCGCTTACATATTATGACAGAAAAAGAAATGCTGAAAGTATGATGTGTGTTTATAGGGAGGCAAAGAATAATCAGTGAAAGGAAAATCCGTTCAGATTAATTCTGTTTTAAACGTCCTGAAAACTTTAGCAGTATTGGCATTTCCGCTTATCACATATCCATATGCTTTTAGAATTCTGGGAGTAAACAGTATAGGAGAATATAGCTTCTCAAAATCGATTGTAAATTATTTTGTGCTTATTGCGGGACTTGGCATAAATAGGTTTGCAGTCAGAGAAGGAGCAAGGCTTCGCGACAACCAAGATGCATTAAACACTTTTTCTTCACAGATGTTTTCGATAAATCTGATTTCAACAGGAATTTCATATATCCTCTTGATTTTAACTTTATTGATTTCTGTAAAGCTTCGTTCATATTTGTTACTTATTGCAATTCAGTCATTGACGATAATAATGACGACTTTGGGAATGGAGTGGCTTAATTCTTGTCTTGAAGATTACTCATACATAGCTGTAAGAACGCTGATAGTTCAAATAATATCTGTATGTATGATGTTTTTGATTGTAAAAGACAGCAGCGATATTGTGCCTTATACGATCGTATTGCTTATTTCCAATATTGGCGGATATATTTCTAATATTTTTTATATTCGCAGACATGTAAAAATTAGATTTAATTTGTCAAATACAAAGCAGTATATACCAAGAATATTTTTATTGTTTGCTTCAGAAATAGCATCGATAATATATGTAAATTCAGATATAACAATGCTGGGAATTTTTGAAGGTGACTATCAGGTGGGATTGTATACTGCGTCATCTAAAATTTACAGCGTTGCACAACAATTACTTTCAGCTGCAATTTTAGTAACTCTCCCAAGGTTATCTTATTATTATGCAACCGCTCAAAAGGATAAATATTGTGAGCTTGTATCTAATGCATTCAATTTAACAATTATGAACGTTATGCCTGCATCTTTGGGATTGTTACTTCTGTCAGGGGACATAACAATAATATTTTCAGGAAAAGAGTTTTATGATAGTAAATATTCACTCATGATATTGTGTATAAGCCTTGCAATCTCTTTATTTGGAATCTTGTACACAAATACGATTTTGTTGCCGATGCAAATGGAAAAAGAAATAACGGTTATTATGCTTTTAGCAGCTATTAGTAATGCTCTTTTGAATATCTTTATGATACCTCTATTCAAACACATAGGGGCTGCAATAACGACAGTTCTGGCTGAAGCGATTGTCATGGTCATGCAGGCGATAGTTGTTAAAATGCATAAAATCAATAAAATAATTCTTTTTGATAAGAAAACCATAGTTGGAACGATAATTGGTTGTGTATGGATTGCAGCAATAGTATTACTGACATATCAAATAATATCAAATATGATTATTCGTATGATAACTGCCATAATGGTTTCTGCAATTGGTTATTATGGAATACATCTAATATTGAAAAATAAATATATGATATCATTGTTTGTGAAATTTAAAAATCATTTTAAGATGAATTAAAGAAAGGAAATGAATATGGATAACTTTAACAATGCCGTCCTTATGATCACCGGCGGCACTGGCTCTTTCGGCAACACCGTCCTCAAACATTTCCTGCAAACCGACATCGCCGAGATCCGTATCTTTTCGCGCGACGAGAAAAAGCAGGACGACATGCGTCACGAGTTGCAGGCAAAATGCCCCGAGCAGGCGAAAAAAGTCAAATTCTTCATCGGTGATGTGCGCAATCCGCAGTCGGTTCGTGACGCGATGCACGGTGTCGATTACATATTTCACGCGGCAGCGCTGAAACAGGTTCCCTCCTGCGAATTCTTCCCGATGGAGGCTGTACGCACCAATGTTATCGGCACCGATAACGTTCTTCACGCCGCAATCGACGAAAGCGTGAAGCGTGTGGTTTGTCTGTCGACAGACAAGGCGGCATACCCAATCAACGCTATGGGGATCTCGAAAGCGATGATGGAGCACGTCATTTATGCGAATGCCCGCGTCGCGGCAGAACGCGGCGGAACGGTCATCTGCTGCACCCGCTACGGCAACGTGATGTGCAGCCGCGGCAGCGTTATCCCGCTGTTTATCGACCAAATCAAGGCGGGTAATCCTATCACTATAACCGACCCGAATATGACAAGGTTCCTGATGAATCTTGATGAAGCAGTAGACCTTGTAAAATTCGCTTTTGAGCACGCCAACCCCGGCGACCTGTTTATTCAAAAGGCTGACGCCAGCACGATAGGCGACCTTGCAAAGGCAGTTCAGAAGCTGTTCGGCGACACGAGGACAAACATCATAGGTACACGCCATGGCGAAAAGCTCTATGAAACGCTGATGACCCGCGAGGAGCGGCTCCGCTCTGAGGATATGGGCGGATATTTCCGCGTATCTGCGGATAACCGCGACCTCAACTATGACAAGTATTTCGTAAAAGGACAAGTTATGACGCAGGCAGAGGAGAGCTACACCAGCCATAACACGACGCTCCTCGACGTTGACGGCGTGGTGAAAAAGATCCTTACGACCGATTATGTCAAAGACGAGCTTGCCAAATTCGGCAGATAGGGGGGCAGCGCAATGACTTATCCCGCTTGGAAAGACAACGGCAAACTAAAGCTTTTAATAATCGTCGGCACGCGCCCTGAGATAATCCGCCTTGCCGCGGTCATAAAGAAGTGCCGCAGATATTTCGACACGATTTTAGTTCACACTGGGCAGAATTACGACTACAACCTCAACGGCGTGTTTTTCAAGGATTTAGAACTCGACGACCCAGATGTTTATCTCGATGCGGTCGGTGCAGATCTCGGCGAAACTATGGGCAACATCATCGCAAAATCATATCAGCTTATGGCGGAAATCAAGCCCGAGGCAGTTCTCGTCCTCGGCGACACGAACAGTTGCCTGTCCGTGATCGGTGCAAAGCGTCTGCACATTCCTATTTTTCATATGGAGGCGGGAAATCGCTGCAAGGACGAGTGTTTGCCGGAGGAAACAAACCGCCGAATTGTGGACATCATTTCGGACGTAAACCTTGCATACTCCGAACACGCTCGCCGCTATCTCGCAGATTGCGGTTTACCGAAGGAGCGCACTTATGTTACGGGTTCACCGATGGCGGAGGTTTTGCACCAGAATCTTGAAAAAATCGAAACGAGCGACATACACGCCCGCCTCGGCCTGAAAAAGGGCGGATATATCCTACTCTCGGCACACCGTGAGGAGAACATCGACACCGACAAGAACTTTTTCAGCCTGTTCTCGGCGATAAATAAGCTCGCAGAAAAGTACGAAATGCCGATTCTCTACTCCTGTCACCCTCGCTCGAAAAAGCGCCTCGAAGCGTCAAAATTCGAGCTGAGCCCTTGGGTCATACAGCACGAGCCGCTCGGCTTCCACGACTATAACTGCCTGCAAATGAATGCGTTCTGCGTTGTTTCGGACAGCGGAACTCTCCCCGAGGAGAGCAGCTTCTTCACAAGCATCGGTAAACCTTTCCCGGCGGTGTGCATACGCACCTCAACAGAGCGCCCCGAAGCGCTTGACAAAGCGTGCTTTATTCTCGCAGGAATCGACGAAAAGAGCCTTTTGCAGGCGGTCGACACTGCAGTAGAGATGAACAAAAACGGTCACCACGGGATTCCCGTGCCGGATTATGTCGACGAAAACGTCAGTGATAAGGTCATCAAGATAATTCAGAGCTATACCGGCGTCGTCAATAAGATGGTGTGGAGGAAAGAAATATGAAAATCCTCGTAACCGGTTCAAACGGCTTTTTCGGGCGGAATCTCGTTGAAAATCTGAAAAATATCCGCGACGGGAAAGACCGCACACATCCAGAATTGAAAATTGACGAAATATACGAATACGACATAAACAACACCGAAGCAGAGCTTGATAGATTCTGCTCCGACTGCGATTTTGTTTTCAATCTTGCCGGCGTGAACCGCCCTCAAAATCAGGCGGAATTTATGCAGGGCAACTTCGGCTTCGCGTCCACTCTTCTTGAAGCGCTCAAAAGGCATCACAACGCCTGCCCTGTTATGCTGTCCTCATCGATTCAAGCTACCCTAATAGGCAGATACGACAGCGAATATGGCAGAAGCAAACGTGCAGGGGAGGATTTATTCTTCAACTACGCCGAGGAAACAGCGGCGAAAGTACTTGTCTACCGTTTCCCGAATATGTTCGGCAAATGGTGCCGCCCAAACTACAACAGCGCCGTTGCGACCTTCTGCAATAATATAGCGAACGATTTACCAATACAGATAAATGACCGTTCGACCGTGCTTGAACTCGTTTACATTGATGATTTGGTCGACGAAATGATTTGCGCGCTTGAGGGTAAGCCTCATAGATGTGACTATGACAGTCTTACCCCGATTCAGAGCGAAAGCGGCAGATTCTGCTATGTCCCCATTACCCACAAAGTGACCTTGGGCGAGATTGCGGACTTACTGTATGAATTCCATGACCAACCCAAAACTCTGTTAATGCCCGAAATTCCCAAATATAGCTTTGAGAAAAAGCTTTACAGCACCTATCTCAGCTATCTGCCGAAGGAGAAAATATGTTTTCCGCTCAAGATGAATACCGACTCGCGAGGCAGCTTCACGGAGCTTTTAAAGACCGAAAACTGCGGACAGTTTTCAGTAAATATCTCGAAGCCTGGCATTACGAAGGGTCAGCATTGGCACAACACAAAGTGGGAATTTTTCATTGTTGTATCTGGTCACGGGCTGATTCAGGAACGAAAAATCGGAATGGACGAAGTGCTTGAATTTGAGGTCAGCGGCGATAAAATCAAGGCGGTTCATATGCTGCCGGGGTATACGCATAACATCATCAACCTTTCGGATACCGAGGATTTAGTAACCTTAATGTGGGCAAACGAGCAGTTTGACCCGGATAAGCCGGATACGTTTGGAGAGAAAGTGTAATTAAGGAGAAAAGTATTATATTAACATTTCTCATATGAACGACCCCGATGTTCTTGAAGCCGTAAAAAAGGCCGAAGATGAGATTGGCGACGCGGGAAGGGTTTTGGTTCGCGAGAGCGGGACAGAGCCGCTCGTCAGGGTGATGGCCGAGGCCGAGACCGAAGCTTTGTGCCGCGAATGCATTGACAGAATAGTCGACGTCATCGTGAAAAAGGGACACGCGGCGGAATAAAATATCATTAACGAAACGAGGTTGATTTTATATGTGCGGAATAGTAGGCTTTTCGGGAAAAAAGCAGGCGGCGCCGGTTCTCTTGGACGGCCTTGCAAAGCTTGAATACCGCGGATACGATTCTGCGGGCATAGCCGTAAGGGACGGCAGCAAGCCCGTGGAGATTGTCAAGGCAAAGGGAAAGCTTAAAATTTTGAGGGAGATGACCGACGAGGGTCAGGCGGTATCCGGCACCTGCGGAATAGGCCACACCCGCTGGGCCACCCACGGCGAGCCCTCGGTTACAAACGCCCACCCCCACGCCTCGGACGACCTGAACGTCGTCGGCGTTCACAACGGCATTATAGAGAACTATCAGGAGCTGAAAGCGAAGCTGATAAAGAGCGGCTACGGCTTTTCGAGCAGCACCGACACCGAGGTGGCGGTAAAGCTTGTAGATTACTACTATAAAAAGTACAACGGCGGCCCCGTCGACGCGCTCGCCCATGCCATGACGAGGATCCGCGGCTCATACGCCCTCGCGATGATGTTCTCGGAATACCCGGGAGAGGTATATGCTATCCGCAAGGACAGCCCGATGATAATCGGCGTTGCCGACGGCGAGAGCTATCTTGCCTCCGACGTCCCCCGCGATATTGAAATACACCCGCAGCGTCTATTACGTCGGCGACCTTGAAATCGCAAAGCTCAAAGAGGGCGAGGTAGAGTTTTACAACATCGACCGCGAGCCGATACAAAAAGAGGTCACCGAGATAAAGTGGAACACCGAGGCGGCCGAAAAGGCGGGCTACGAGCACTTTATGCTCAAGGAAATCCACGAGCAGCCCAAGGCAGTCCGCGACACGATAAATTCCGTTCTCAAGGACGGCAGGATAGATTTTTCCGAGGTAGGTCTCTCGGACGAGGACATCAAAAAGATAAGGAACATCTACATCGTCGCTTGCGGCTCGGCGTATCACGTCTGCATGGCGGTGCAGTATGTAATAGAGGAGCTCACCTCGCTTTCGGTGAGGGTAGAGCTCGCCTCGGAATTCAGATACAGAAAGATGACCCTTCGCGAGGACAGCCTGGTTATAATCATAAGCCAGTCGGGGGAGACCGCCGACAGCCTCGCCGCCCTTAAGATGGCGAAAGCCTCGGGCGCAAAGACGCTCGGGATCGTCAACGTGGTGGGCTCGTCCATCGCAAGAGAGGCGGACAACGTATTTTACACCCTCGCCGGCCCCGAGATATCCGTTGCCACAACAAAGGCTTACAGCTGCCAGCTCGCGGCGGGATATATGCTCGCGATACAGCTTGCAAGCGCGCGGGGAGAGATATCGGAGGAGGAATATAAGCGCCTTCTCGACGAGCTTTCGGGGATCCCCCAGAAGATAGAACGCGTTTTGGAGGACAAGGAGAGGATCCAATGGTTTGCCGCGAAGTTTGCCGCCGTCAAGGACGCGTTCTTTATCGGCAGGGGAATCGACTACGCGGTCGGGCTTGAGGGAAGCCTCAAGATGAAGGAGATAAGCTATATCCATTCCGAGGCCTACGCCGCCGGCGAGCTTAAGCACGGGCCGATAAGCCTTATAGAGGACGGCACGCTTGTGATCGGGGTTGTCACCCAGCAGGCGCTCTACGAGAAGACGGTTTCGAACATGGTTGAGGTAAAGAGCCGCGGAGCCTATCTTATGGGTCTCACCTGCTACGGCAACTACGCAATCGAGGATCTTGCAGACTTTACGGTGTATATCCCGAACACCGACCACCTGTTTTTGGCAAGCCTTGCGGTCATTCCGCTTCAGCTTTTGGGATATTACATCAGCTGCGCCAAGGGCCTCGACGTCGACAAGCCGAGAAACCTCGCTAAGAGCGTGACAGTGGAATAGTGAGGAAAAAGCAGGGTGAGAGTGAACTGCCTCAAATTGTATGGACAGCAAAAAGAGTTCCAAAGTAGAAAAAATTTAAAAATGCATTGACATTGCTTTTCGAGAGGTGTTAGTTTTATTTTGAAAACTACAACACCAAGTTTTACTGGAGGGGGTAAAAAGCATTAGCTTAAAGCATTGAGCAGCGTGAATGCCAATAACAGTTAAAATATACTTATAAGTGGGGGCAATGGGTATTGCCAATCCTTTTTCTCAAACTCATATAGAATTAAGTAATTTGTATAGGTTATCACCTTCGGCATGCCGAGGGACGATTTAACGGTTTGAAGCAATACCGTGAAATTATTCTGCGGTCTCATCAAGATATTTCATGCACAAATATCTTTTACACCCCCAATCCTTGCCGGCAACATGGCGCAACCTCGCGCAAACAAGCATCAGTGTCGAATTACCATCCGCAAACGCTCCAACTACCCTATGAATGATGCCCCGAGTAAACCAGCACTTGTATATTCGCACATTTAGAGTCTTATATATTCTGTCGTTTTCCTTTACGCCCCTGCTTTCGCTCACAGCAAATAGGTCTTGATATTCCCCAAAATATGTGGTAAAATATACTCATATAGCGCAGGGGGTGATACCGTGAAGTACGAATTGCGCCAATATGATAATGTTTTATTGACATTCATGGTGATTAAAAAAGAACTCGGTCAGACTGAATATGTCATTGACTATATCGACGAAAATCACAAGCATCTTTTGCCTATCGGTATGTCTGTTGACTCTGACGGTCTTGAAAAATGGCTTCGTTCCCGTGTTATCCCTCAAAACCGCGAATTTGTTGATCGGATACTGTCCAAGAGCGGCTTGTCGCACAACGACACTATCAGCATTATCAATCTGTGTAAAGGTCTGTCGCTGAATGACAGTTACTGGGTCGTTGAATGCGGCTTCAAAGGCACGTTTGAAAAGTATAATCTGTATCAAAACAGATTCACTCAAACGCTTGCACTGATTGCTTACACAGGCTACGGCAGCCACGCACACAAGGGCTTTACATCATCTCCCGAATACACGACAAACGGAATGCTCCGAAAGTGCTGGCATAGAGAAAAAGGTAAAATTTATTTGTATAAGGGCGGAACTTCGGGCGCAGCAAATGCCGGTAACGAGCCGTATTCCGAGTTTTATGCATCGCAGATTGCCGAAACAATGGGCATTTTTCATGTCACTTACGGTCTGAAAAAGTGGAAAGGACTTCTGTGTTCTACCTGCGAACTTTTCACCGATATAGACACTTCGTATGTGCCGATTCATCGGTTTGTTGAGAACGCCAATCTTGCAAAAGTATATGATTTCATAAAAAAGCTGGGTCGGGATTATCTCAATGCCTTTTCGGATATGATGATTTTTGACGCGGTTATCTGCAACACCGACAGGCATTTTGGCAATTTCGGGCTGATGGTGGACAACAAAACCAATCGTCCTGTTTCGCTTGCTCCGTTTTTTGACCACGGCTCGTCGCTTTTGAATTATGCCATGGACGATGATTTAAATAATATTGATGAGTATGTCAAAACGCGCATGCCGAAATTTGAAGGAGTAACGTTTGAGGAATTGGTTGATGAATTCATTACAAACCGCCAGCGAGATATGCTCAGAAAGCTCCTGACATTTGAATTTAGGAGGCATTCAAGTTATAATCTGCCGAAGCAGCGGTTGAAGATTATCGAGAAATGGATACAGCGCAGGGCAGGGGAGATGCTGAGATAAATTAACAGGCAGACAGCACGATGTTGTCTGCCTGAAGTTATATGTTCGGGGTCTATGGAAGCAGCAAAAGCCTTAGGAATATACGATAGTTTTAATAGCCATTTTGCAATCTTGCATTATATCAGATTACGTGCTATAATATGTTTATTAACACCCAGAGGTGATAAAATGACCCAGCCTCCGTTCCAAATTACAAACGCCATAATTGAAAACATCGCTGAAATAGCCGAGCTGATCGGCAGGCTTTCCCATTATGACCGCCTTTCGGCCAGCCCTATGCTTCGCCGTGAAAACCGTATCCGCTCGATTCACGGTTCTCTCGCCATCGAGCAGAACACGCTGACCTTGGAGCAGGTGACTGCGGTCATCAACGGCAAACGCGTTTTTGCCCCGCCGAAGGACATTGCCGAGGTCAAAAACGCCTATGAGATCTATGAGCGTTTGGACGAGCTCGACCCGTATTCGGTGGACGATTTGTTGACTGCACACGGAGTCATGACCCGCGGCTTGCTTGATGAAAGCGGCATGTTCCGTTCGCGCCCGGTCGGAGTTGCAGACGCCGAGGGTAATATCATTCACTTCGGCACGTTGCCGCAGTATGTGCCCGAAGCGGTGGAGAACCTTTTGGAATGGGTCAAAACAGCCGACTTGCACATGCTGATCCGCAACTGCGTTTTTCACTATGAATTCGAGCTGATACACCCTTTCGCCGACGGAAACGGCAGGGTCGGACGACTTTGGCACACGCTTTTGCTTTCAAAGTGGAATTCCGCTTTTGCGTGGCTGCCTGTTGAATCAATAATACACGAAAATCAGCAGGCATACTATGCCGCAATCAACGCTTCAAATGCTGCCGGCGAATCGACAAAATTTATTGAATTTATGCTTTCTGCCATTAAAGCATCGCTCACAGAAGCAATCAATATGAGCGATGATATGAGCGATGGTTTGAATAAAAGTGAAATCCGTTGTAGAAAGATAGAAGAGCACCTGAAAGCGCATGCGTTTATAATGAATTCCGATGTTCGCCGACTTTGCGATGTTTCACCAGCCACGGCAAACAGAATTCTTTCAAGGCTTGTTGATGAGGGAAAACTCATTAAGATTCATGAGCGTGGGCAGTGGAAGTATAAGGCGAACATTTGAAAAGACCGAAGCAACTTGCTCCGGGCTTTTCCATCTTATCTGCCTAAACCGTTTCACCAGCCACTTTGCAGCCAAATTACAAGACTTAGTTTTGAGATTGTACCTGACAATATATCTTAGCATTTCAAAAATACTTGTAGATAGAGAACTGAGCAAGGATTCAGTTACCGAGAAAATCTCGGCAACTGCTGCAATCAACACGCATTAAAAAACATATTTAGATTGATGAAAATGTGGTCGTTGCAAAAATCGCAACAACCACTCAGCAGGGCGCTATTGAGGGCAAAACCCAGACAAGAGAAATGAATTATTAAAAGCCTAAGGAGTATCCGACCTGAGAAATACCGCTCTGATGAAAATGTTCAATATGATCGATGTAGGCGAGCGCTCCTACAGCGGCATTCCGGGCATTTTCTATGTGTGGAAAAGCAAGACCGGAGTGACCCGCAAATTACGGAGTCTTTTGAACCTGAACGGGTATCCGTATCGTTATTAATCTGCAAAACCGGCAATAAAAAGAAAAGCCTTTTATGTTACAATACATATTATGAAGCAGTCAGAAATCTCCAAAAGCTGGCGGAGCAGGGGAACGCGAATATAACGCTTATGGGCATTGAGCCGACATATCCGAGCGAGAAATATGGGTATATAATCCCTGAAAGTGGAGAAAATGTCAGCAAGGTTTGCGAATTCAAGGAAAAGCCCGACGTTGAGACGGCGAAAAAGTATATAGCGCAAAGCGCTCTTTGGAACGCCGGCATATTTGCGCTGAAGCTCGGATATCTCCTTGAAAAAGCTCATAGCTTAATAGAATTTGATGATTACCGCGACCTTTTCGGAAAGTACAATACACTCGAAAAAATAAGCTTCGACTATGCCGTGGTCGAGAATGAGCAATCGATACAGGTCCTTCGCTACGGTGGCTCATGGAAAGACGTCGGGACCTGGAATATGATGGCTGAGGTAATGGCGGATTCCGTAAAGGGCAATGTTATCCTCGACGAAACGTGTGTGAACACGAACGTAGTAAACGAGTTGAATATACCGGTGCTATGCATAGGGTGCAAGGATATGATAATCGCGGCAAGCGGCGACGGGATACTTATTTCCGACAAGGAGCGCAGCACTTATATGAAGCCTTATGTTGAAAAAATCGAGACCGAGGCTATGTATGTTGAAAAATCGTGGGGCACATATACGGTCATAGACGTTCAGTCGGGCTCAATGACTGTCAAAGTTTCTATGAGAGCGGGAGAGCATATGAGCTATCATATGCACAACTACCGCGAAGAGGTCTGGACGGTCGTTTCGGGCGAAGGCAAAGCCGTTGTTGACGGAATAGAGCAGTATCTTCACACTGGCGACGTTATCACGATTGCCGCGGGATGCAAGCATATGGTAGAGGCTGTAACAGCGCTTGATATAGTGGAGGTTCAGCTTGGCGATGAAATAAGCGTGAGCGACAAAATAAAGTTCGATGTGGAGTGATTGAGTGGAGAACCTTAAGCTCATACCCACAGGCAAGGATTACCTTTGGGGCGGCACAAGGTTGAAATAGGAATACGGCAAAAAGCTTGATTTAACGCCTCTTGCGGAAACTTGGGAATGTTCGGCTCACCCCGACGGACCGAATACGGTGGCAAACGGTACATATAAGGGCAAAACTCTTGCGGAGGTGCTGAAGTTTAATCCTGAATATTTCGGAAGCAAGTACCAAAACGGAGAGTTTCCCATTTTCGTAAAGTTTATCGATTCAAAAAAAGATCTCTCTACAGGTTCACCCCGATAACGAGTTTGCAAAAGAGTATGAGAATCAGAATGGCAAGACTGAAATGTGGTATGTGATTGAAGCGGAAGAAGGCTCCAGCCTGATTTACGGCTTCAGACACAAAGTCACTGAAAATACTGAGACGGGCCATAGAGACAAATACGCTGGACAAGCAGCTTCAAAAGGTGCCTGTAAGAAAAGGCGACGTTTATTATGTTCCCGCAGGGACGGAACACGACATAGGCAGAGGGATACTTCTTGCAGAGGTTTAGGAAAGCTCGAACGTGACATACCGCGTTTATGATTATAACCGCATAGATAAGAACGGAAAAAAGCACGAAATTCATTTCGACAAAGCTGTTAAGGCAATGAATATGGCTCCCTCGCCTGACGTCAAACAGGTGCCGAGAGCTGTCAGATATTATCCCGACGGCTCGCGTGAACTGTTATGCAGATGCAAGTATTTTGAGGTCGAGCGTATACAGGTAACAAAAGGATTTTCCTTTTTGGTGACTTGCAGCTCATTTTAGGTGCTGATGTGTCTCGGCGGCTATGGGCAGGTTGAAGCGATGGACGATACGGCGCAAAAGCCCCTGAGGTTTTGAAGGGTGAAACAATGTTCCTTCCAACAGAAATTGGAAGATGCTTTGTTGTAGGGGAAACGGTGCTTCTGAAAATACGGTGTGCTGTCTGGTAGTACTCGTCAAACCTAACTCCGTAGAATCACACCCCACGTAAAACGTGGGGTGTGAATAAGGGCACTTAAGGGCCTATATACCAGTCGCACCGATAAGATACAATATCTTTTGCAAAAAGAAAATTGGTGCAAAAACAGACATGTCCCAGCACTTCCGGTAGAATAAAGTTGACACAAACCATTCAAAAGAAAAACAGAAACATGTCCGAAAAGATTATAACATTAAACGAAGATGCAGTCAAGACCGAACTTAAAGATCTGGTGCACAAAAGCGTGGAGAAGACTTGAAACGGGTTTCTCGACAATGAGGCCTGCCAAGCATTTTTCAGCGACTTTTATCATTTCAATTACACTTTCTCTCCTTCTCCAGCCCCTTGATTATTCTTCTCATCACCACGATCGCCGCGACCGCGAGCACGACCTCGGCCGTAAACTGCGCATAGGCAAGGCCATAGAGCGGGAACAGCTTATTCAGCACGACAAGCGCAGGAATCTCGAGCACGATTTTTCGCAGAATCGCGAAGAGCAGCGCATTTTTGCCGAGTCCGCAGGACTGAAAAACACCGACGCCCAAAAAATCCATGCACAAAAACGGCATCGCGAGGCATAGCCCCCGCAGAAACCTTGTGCCGTAGGCGACGACTGCGGGATTTTCCATGAACATCGCCGAGAGCTGCCCCGCACCTATGTAATAGCCCACCGTCACCGCCGCCATAAACGCGGCGATTATTTTGCCCGCAAAGAGTATCGTCTTTTTCATTCTGCCGACGTCTCCCGAGGCGTAATTATAGCCCACAAGGGGCATGATACCCTGCGAAAAACCGAGCGCGATCTGCACGGGTATCATATTGAGCTTTTGTGAGATGCCCATCGCTGCAACTGCGTCTGAGCCGAAATCAGCGGTAAAGTTATTCAGGACGGTCATGCCCGTCACATTCAGAAGATTCTGGATCGAAGCGGGGATTCCGACCGCGCAGATCCCGAAAATAATTGACTTATTGAACTTTAACTTTTTCAGATTTATGCATACATACGTCCTGCCGCGCTTGATGTATAGCAGGATAAAGAAATAGCAGCACGCCGCGCAGTTTGAAATAAACGTCGCGAGCCCCGCGCCAGCTGCGCCCATTCCGAGGCCCCAAGGCAGAATGAAAATCGGGTCAAGAATGATGTTTAAGATGCACCCGCTCATTGTGCCGATGCTCGCGTGCAGCGACGCGCCCTCGCTTCTGACGAGATAGGCGAGCACGACGTTGAGTATTGACGGCACCGCGCCGTAGGTAACAGTCCATTTTAAGTATTCCGCGGTCGCGGCAGAGGTCGTCGAATCCGCGCCGAGAATCGTCAAAAACGGCGAACGGAGGAGGGTATATATCACCGAAAACGCCATCGCCGAGAACAGCGCGCAGTAGAACCCGAGCGCTGAGCTTTGATAGACGGTTTCATAGTCCTTTCGGCCGAGCGCACGGCTCATCATGCTCGATGCGCCCACGCCGAAGAGGTTGTTTATTGCGTTGAACGCCAAAAGCACCGGCGCGGCAAGCGTTACGGCGGAGTTTTGAATCGAATCGTTGAGCTGAGCGACGAAATATGTGTCGGCGAGGTTGTAGAGCACCATCACGAGTGAGCTGACTATCGTCGGTATCGCGAGCGTCATCACCGCCTTCGGGATCGGTGTGCGCTCAAAAAGCTGTGTCTTTTGCGTGTCTTCCATTTGACCACTCTTTTTTGGGATTTTTTATCAATTATACTCATCGGAATGGGAAAGTCAAGGGAGATGCCGCTAAAGGATGTGGCCGAAGCTGCCACATTAAGAAGATAGAAGTTAGAAATTAGATGTTAGAGTTTCAAAGTGCCGCCCTGCGGCGACATATCTGAATATTTCTAATAATGCGCGCGGAATGGACACTCCCGTCGCTAAACATGAGAATACATTGTAATTTATGGTCATTTTCTGTCTTATCTCCGTAAACTCACATCACTAAACGCTTTGCAGCATTACCCCCCTTATATTGCAATTTTCTGCAATTTGTGATATAATTCGGTAAAAGGGGGAATTTGCATGAAAATCGGTATTGGCGGGCTGGCGGCGATATTCGCGGCGACGGCGGGGCTTTGTGCGCTTTCGGCGCTTGGAAATTTCGGGTTGCCGCCGTTTGCGGCCGCGCTGATTCAGCTTTGCATATATGCGGTTTCTCTGCTCTTCGGCAGAGGCGTGCTCATTCGCGCGGCGGGAGGCATCGCACGGAGAAAATATCGCCCCGAGTTCTTCTCGGCAGGCGCGGTTCTCATCGGCACGGCGTTTTCGCTCTATGAAATGTTCATGATGATCTTCACCGAGCGCGGCGCAGAGCGGCTTCTGTTCGCGCCCTGCTCGGCGGTTCTCTTTGCTTCCGCGGCCGCGATAAGGGCCTCGGACAGGGCAAAATCGCGGACGTCGGCGGCGGGTTATCTTGAATGTCTCAGGCCGAAAACTGCGACGGTTCTTCGCGACGGCGCCGAGGCCGACATCTCGCCCAACGAAATTCGCCGCGACGACATAGTTTCGGTGAAGCCCAACGAAATTATCCCCTGCGACGGCGAGATAATCGCGGGAATGAGCGATATCGACGAAAAAACAGTTCGGGGCGAGCTTCTGCCGATTCTCAGGTCGGAAGGGGAGTGCGTCAGGGCGGGAAGCCTTAATTTAAGCGGTTTTCTGACTGTTCGCGCTTTCGGCGGCGATGGCGAGCTCGACCGACTTATCGGCGCATATAAGGCTGCACGGCGGGCCGAAAAGCAGACGCCCGCCCGGCGCTTCACGAGAATTTGCGGGCTTGCCTCTCTGCCGATTGCGATCGTTGCGGCGGCTCTGAGCGGTGTTTTCGCGGGGGCTGACAGTTGGTTCTTTGCGCTTTCCGCGGCCGCGATTCTGCTCTGCCCATGCGGGTTTACGCTCGTGAGGACGGCGCAGGAGCTTCGGGCGGCGAAAAAGGCAAAATCTGTCGGCGTTGAGCTTCGCGAGCCCGCGGCGCTTTCGGCGCTTGAAGCGGCCGAGGCGGCGGTGATTGACAGAACGGGCACCGCGACCGTCGGCAAGCTTTGCGTCGATTCGGTAATTCCACTCGGCGAGCTTTCGGAAGGCGGAATAATCAGGCTTGCGGCGGCTCTTTCGGCCGAAATCGGCGGCGATGATTTCGTCGCAGTCGTTGAAAAATGCAAGGCCGAGGACATCGCGGTGCCGCCATGCATCGCGGCTGAGCGCCTTGCGGGAAAGGCGACGGGCATCGTCGACGGCCGCAGGGTCGAGATTTCATCGCGCATGGAGGACTATCTTCCGCTTCTTGAGGGCCGCGAGGAGGTCGCCGAGGGCGAAAACGCGATTCGGGCGGTGTTCTTCGGCGGCGAGGCGGTGGGACTGATAACCCTTTGCGACAAGCTCAAGCCGAACGCGGCTTCGGCGATTCGCGAGCTTTCCGAGATGGGCGTTAAGGCGTTTGTGGTCTCGGGAGGGGACAGAAACCTCGCTTCTGAGGCCGAAGCGCTCGGCGCGGCAGGCTTTGAGGCGAACCTTTCGGCGGCGGAAAAATCTGAGTATCTGTCAAATATAGGCAGGCCCGCCATCATGATAGGCGACGGCGTGAGCGACTGCGCGGCGCTGAGATCGGCCGACTTTTCATTTGCGCTGAGCTCGGGCGAAGAGCCCGCCAAAGAATCTGCGTCGGCGGTTCTTGTCAGAAACGACATCAGGGACGTCATTTCGGCGATAAGGCTCGCCGAGTCGGCAAAAGCGGCTGAAAAGCTTGCTTTGTGCGCGATGTCGGCTTTCAGGGCCGCGATAGTCATAGCATCGGCAGCGACCTTTTTCGCTGTCGGCGGCGCGGCGGCGGTTGTAACGGCTTCGGTCGGAACGGTGATATCGGTTGTGATCCCGAGGCTGTTTTCGCTCGCGGTGAGCCCGAAGCCTCGCAAAAAATGATATTAGAAAACATCAAAAAACAAGCCCCTCATCGGGGCTTATTTTTATGTGAAAATGTTCAGTTTGCCTCGCTCATTCCGATCTCGCCGATTCTTATCGCGACGATGTTGTAGTCGGTCTCGGAGGGCTTTACCGTGTAGAGCATGGTCTTTTCAACCGTGTCGACCGATTTGATCCAGTTGGTGATCGGAAGCTTGTAGCGGACGGTGAGCTCGAGGCCGCCGTCGACTTCGGTGATGTCGGTGATGTCGCAGTAATAGGCAGGCGACCGCGGGAACGCGGGGATAAAGTACATTCCCGTTTCCTCGTCGTATTCAAAGGTGAGCTGGGTGTCGCCGACGGTCTTGTGAGTATAGCTCAGCCCCGGGCCGAACAGCTTTGTGATTCTTCTGTCGATGTCGAGATATGAGACGTTGTAGCCGCCGCTCTCATATTCATAATAGACCGACGGATTGAAGATTATATCCCAGCAGGCGGCGATGATCACGACGTCCTCGTTGAGCGACGACGCGCCGTCGAAAATGGGGGCGTCTGAGGCGACGAGCGGCATTATGAAGTCTTCAAAATAGGCTATCTGCTCGGAGTTGTCGTTTCGGTCCTTGACCACCTCCGAGATTTTTATTCCCGTCGCGATGACGCCGATTACCCCGAAGATTATCAGGAGAAGCCCGAATATCGCCTGAACCGCCTGGCCGAGGCTTACGGTTCGGGTCTCGGTCTGAACGGGGGTTTCTTGCTCCTCGTCCGAGTCGGTGAGCTCTGAGGCGTCCTCGTCGAGGGCCTGAATAAGCTCGTCTTCTAATTCCCAGTCGAATTTGAAGCGCTCGTGAAGCCGCTTGCTTTCGCTCGGGGTTATCTCGTGCTCGACAAAGCCCTCGTCGGTTGAAGCGGGTCCTTTTTCAGCCTTTTTGCCGTCGGAAGATTTTTTCTTAGTCTTTTTCTTTTCAGATGGTTCGGGTTTTTCGGGCTTGTCCACGGGGGCGATTTCCTCGGGCTGAGGCTCTGCCGCTTCGGGGGCTTGCTCGGGCTCGGCGGCTGCCTCTTCAGCTTTCGGCTCATCGGCAGAAACAGCCTCGGGCGTTTTCTCGGCCTCAGCGGGCTCATCGGGAGAAACAGCTGAAATCTCCTCGGAAACCGCGGTCTCCTCTATTGCCTGAGCGGCTTCTTCGTTTTGGTTATTATGTTTTCTTTTCTTTTTGCTCATATCAAACCTCTGTTATTCTCTAATCTGGCCGCTGCCGCTTATGAGATATTTCACCGTCGTAAGCTCTTTAAGACCCATCGGGCCCCTTGCGTGAAGCTTTGCGGTAGATATTCCTATTTCAGCGCCGAGGCCGAATTCAAAGCCGTCGGTAAAGCGGGTTGAAGCGTTGACATAGACCGCCGCGGCGTCGATCTGTCTGCTGAATTCATCGGCAGCGGGTAGGCTGTCGGTGATTATGCACTCGGAATGGCCCGTTGAATACTTTCTTATGTGGTCGATGGCGTCATAGATGTTGTCGACGACCCTGACCGCAAGGATATAGTCGAGATATTCCGTCGCCCAGTCATCCTCGGTGGCGTCGACGACGCATTTCCCGAGAATCATCTTCGTGATGGGGCAGCCCCTTATCTCGACCTTGTGTTGGTCGAGGCGCTTTTTGAGCTTCGGCAGAATTTCCTCGGCGATATCGCGGTGCAAAAGAACCGTCTCGCAGGCGTTGCAGACCCCGGGGCGCTGAGTTTTCGCGTTGTCGATGATGTCAACCGCCATTTCGAGGTTCGCGGCGCTGTCGACATAAATGTGGCAGTTGCCGACGCCCGTCTCGATCACGGGAACGGTGGAGTTTTCAACGCATGCCCTTATAAGCCCCGCTCCTCCGCGGGGAATCAGCACATCGATGAGGCCGTGGGCCTTCATCATCGCCTCGGCAGATTCTCGGTCGGTGCTGTCGACAAGCTGAATGCAGTCCTCGGGCAGACCCGCCTTTGAAAGGCAGCCGCGCATTATCTCCGCGATGATTATATTGGTGTTGATGGCCTCTTTGCCACCGCGAAGAACAGCCGCGTTGCCCGATTTTAGGCAGAGCGCCGCCGAGTCGGCGGTGACGTTCGGGCGGGATTCGTAAATTATTCCGACTACGCCGAGCGGCACCCGCTGTTTGACGATTTTAAGCCCGTTCGGCCTGACCGTGCCCTCGATGATTTCACCGACTGGGTCGGCAAGATCAGCGACCTTTAAAATGCCCTCGGCGATGCCCTCGATTCGCTTTTCGTTGAGGTAAAGGCGGTCGACGAGCGAGCTTTTGACGCCCTTTGCCTCGGCCGCTTTGACGTCGGTGCGGTTTTTTTCAAGAATCGCGCGCTTGTTTTCGTTGAGCGCCTGAGCGATAAGCCTCAGCGCGGGATTTTTTATATTCGTGTCGGCCCATGAAAGGGCGCGGGCGGCCTCTTTTGCCCGAAGGCCTATCGGTTCAAAGTCAAACATCATTCTGCCTCCGTCCTTTTTTCGCGGCAAATAGTGTGCCGATTATCTTTCCGTCAAAGACGTCATAGAGATTCTCGGCCCTCGCGCCGTTGATGATGAGCATGTCTATTCCGCTGCCGTTCGCGATTTTCGCGGCCTTGACCTTTGTCGACATTCCGCCCGTGCCCAAAAGCGAGCCCGCGCTCGAGGCGGATTTTTCGATTTCCTCGGAAATATATTCGACCCGCGAGATAAGCTTTGCCGATGGGTCGGTCTTCGGGTTTTTGTCATAAAGCCCGTCGATGTCGGACATTATTATCAAAAGGTCAGCGCCTGTCAGCACCGCGACTATCGCGGCAAGGCTGTCGTTTTCGCCGACTTCGAGCTCTAACTCATCGATCGCGACGACGTCGTTTTCGTTGACGATCGGTACAGCCCCCGAGGCGAGAATTCTTTCAAGCGCGTTCACGACGTTGTCTTTGCGCTCGTCGGAGAGAACATATTTTGTGAGCAGAACCTGCGCGACGGTGATGTTGTACTGCCCGAAAAGGCGGTCGTACATGTTCATAAGCTCGCACTGGCCGACGGCGGCGCACGCCTGCTTCGAGGGGGTGTCCTTCGGGCGCTCCAAAAGGCCCAATTTAGCCATTCCGAGGCCGATAGCACCCGACGTCACGAGAATTATATCGCGGCCCGAATTCTTGATGTCGGCGAGGGTCTTGACAAGGTTCTCGATGTGCCTGATGTTGAAATTCCCCGAGGCGTGGGTCAGCGTCGAGGTGCCGACCTTGACGACTACTCTTTTTTTATCCATGGTATCACTGCTTTGCAACATTATTTTTGATATTTCCGCTGAGGTAGCCCTCAAGATTTTCTTTCACAAGCCCGATGAGCCGCACCCTTGTTTCAAGCGGCGCCCAAGCGATATGCGGCGTTATGAAACAGTTTTTCGCGCCCAAAAGCGGGCAGTCCTTTTCCATCGGCTCGACGGTGAGAACATCTGCGCCGAAAGCCGCGATTTTCCCCTCGTCAAGCGCCTTTCTGAGCGCGTGCTCGTCGACGGTGCCGCCCCGCGAGGTGTTTATGAGCATTGCGGTCGGCTTCATCAGCGAGAGGGTTCGCTCGTTGATTATCTTCTCGGTCTCTTTCGTGAGAGGGCAGTGAAGCGTCACGATATCGGATTTTCTGAGGAGCTCATCAAGGGAAAGAACCTCGATTCCGCCGTCGTTTTTGGGGTATGTCCTCGTGTGAACCGCGACGTTCATTCCGAAGGCTTTGGCTATCTTCGCGACGCTTTGACCGATGGCGCCGTAGCCGATTATGCCGATGGTTTTGCCCGAAAGCTCGAACAGCGGGGGGCCGAAGTGGGTGAATAGCTTTGAAAAGCACCACTCGCCCGAGGAGGTGTATTCGGAATACTTCGACACGCTTGAATAGTAGTGGAGTATCAGCGCAAAGGTGTGCTGGGCGACCGAGGCGGTGGAATACCCCGGGACGTTTGAAACTACCGCACCGCGCTCGATTGCGGCCTCGATGTCGACGTTGTTGTAGCCCGTAGCGAAAACGCCTACGA
Source organism: uncultured Clostridia bacterium (assembly GCA_947627455.1). Lineage (GTDB taxonomy): Bacteria > Bacillota > Clostridia > Oscillospirales > Ruminococcaceae > Faeciplasma. The sequence goes on from CANQWC010000003.1 coordinate 37,747, forward strand.
ACTTGAGATTCGGGCATTTTTCAAATACCTCGCGGGAAATTCTGCACTTGTTTGTCAGAACGATCTCGGCGCTGCCGATTCTCTCGGCGACCTCTTCGGGCTTGGAACAGCCGAAGACCTCGGTGTCGCAAAGAGAGGTGAGGGGCTCGAGAGAAACATCGCCGTCGGTGACGGTCATCGCGTCAAGAATAACCGCTTTTTTCATGGCTTGTCGTCCTCAAAGGCGTTCTTGATGACGTTGTTTTCGCCGCTGTCCGCGATGTTCTGCATCTCGGATTTCATCAGCCGCTCGATGTCCTCGCGATTGTCGGGCTCGGGCGATTCTGCTGCCTCTGCGGCAAGCTCAGCTTTTTTGGCCGCCCGACGCTCAAGATATTCCGAGATCTCGAAGCGGATGATTATGATGAGCATGACGATTTCGCAGATTCCGACGGCCGTCGCGGTGGTCTTGTCGTTGAAGAACTGGAGTATCACGGTGGTGTCGCAGGCAAGAAGCCAGATCAGCGAAGAAACGGTTTTCTTTCGGAAATATATGATGAGAAAAACTATTGTTGCAAAGATGCAGAAACCGATGTGCATTTTTATCGGGATAGGCGCAAACGGGCTGCTCAGCTCGGCTGCTACGGGCATTTAAAAGACTTCCTTTCATCGGCGGCGAAAAAATTGAAACAAACCGCCATAATATATTTAGGCCAGTATAGCACATATCTTCGGAAAATGCAAGATGTGTTTTTGGACAGATGTGGACGAAGAGGACATATCAGAAGTCAGAGGTCAGATGTCAGATTGTCAGATTTTGTTTTGGATAGGGGGTTGTTTCACCCGAGCCTCCTCTGCTTTTTAGCGGGGGGGGGAACCATGCGGGTTCCCCCGAACCCCCTCCGCACTGCCGCCGAGCTTCGCTCGGCAGGCAGGGGGAAGTCTCCCCCTGCAACCCCCTCTTTGCAAGCCGCCTCGCAAGCTCGGCGGCGGAAAATTTTCTCGCTTACGCTCGAAAATCGGGGGAACCCCCGACGAGGGTTCCCCCGCGTCGCAACAGCCCACTGGGCTGATTGCTCCGTCCCCTTCCTGCGTTTCGCTTACGCTTTTAAAAAGAGCACGCTTGGCCGCGTGCTCTTTTTGGAGATTTCGCGACTGCGGTCGCGACCAAAGGGCGCTGCCCTTTGGAAACCTGCCAACCTTTTGTAAAAGGTTGGATCGAAAACTTTTAAATTTTCGCACTTGGGCAAAATACTCAGTTTTTAAACAATAATTTTGGCAGGAAAAGTTTGACTTTACTGTTGACATTTTTCGGAAATAGTCGTACTATAGTAGTATGTTTTAATGTGGGGAAGCTATGCCTCGTTAAAGCAAATAGCGGCTTTGATTCACGCAAAATCATTCCGCCAAAAAGAAAGGATTGACAAAAATGGAAAAAGTTTTCAAGCTCAAAGAAAACGGTACCAATGTGAGAACCGAAATCGTTGCGGGCTTGACCACCTTCATGACGATGGCTTACATCATCGCCCTGAACCCGAACCTCATTGTCGGCTTCGGTCAGGGGGCCTTCGGCGGCTTCGGTGAAGACGGTACCGCAGCGTGGAACGGCGTCTTTATGGCGACCTGTCTCGCATCTGCCGTTGCCATGTTCTGCATGGCGTTTCTCGCAAACAAGCCTTTTGCGCTTGCCCCGGGTATGGGCCTCAACTCATACTTCGCGGTAGTTATCGCTCAGATAGCGGGCGCTGCGGGCTGCTCTTACCTTGCGGGACTTCAGGCGGGCCTCTGCATCATTCTTATTGAAGGCATTATCTTCCTTCTGCTCTCTGTTTTCAACATCAGGCAGAAGATCGTTGAGGCGATCCCTCTCGGCATTCGTCTCGGCATCGGCCCCGGCATCGGCCTTATGCTCATGAACATCGGCTTCGGCTCTAACGCGGGCGTCGGCGCTTCAAGCGAACACTACGTCATGCGCGACTTCTTCGGCGCTCTTGCCGCAAGGTCTGCAAAGGAAGCTCTCGGCGACTACTGGCCCACTATGGTGCTCACTGTTGTGACAATGTTCATCGGCCTCTTCGCGATTATCATTCTTGCACATTATAAAGTAAAGGGCGCTGTCCTCATCGGCATGCTCGCCGCTTCGGTCATCAACTGGATCGGCCAGTTTATCCTCGGCACCAACCCGTTCGCCTCTCTGTCGACCGCAAGCTGGCTGCCCCCGTTCGGCGACATGGCAAAGACAACCCTCTTCAAGTTTGACTTCGCGACCCTCTTCTCGATCGGCTGGGGAACGGTCATCATTCTCATCATCACCTTCTGCATCATCGACATGTTCGACACCATCGGCACCGTTATCGCGACCGCGAACCGCGCCAACATGGTCGACAAGGACGGCAATATGCCTCAGATGCGCGAGACCCTTCTCTCCGACGCTGTCGGTACTGTAGTCGGCGCCTGCACGGGTACCTCTACCGTCACCACCTTCGTCGAGTCTGCTTCGGGTGTTGAGGCGGGCGGCAGAACAGGCCTCACCGCTCTCACAACGGGTATTCTCTTCCTCGCTTGCATGTTCATCAGCCCGATCGCCGCTATAATTCCTGCCGCGGCAACCTCCGCAGCTCTTATCTATGTCGGCATTCTGATGCTCGGCGGCCTCAAGAACATCGACCTCTCGGATATCTCCATCGCAGCGCCTGTATTCATCATGCTTCTTGCGATGCCTATCTCGGGCTCGATCGGCCACGGCATCGGCCTCGGACTTATCACCTATTCGGTCATCAAGCTCTGCACGGGCAAGTTCAAGGACGTCTCTTGGCTCACCCTTGTCATCTCGGCGATCTTCCTTCTCAAGTTCTTCATCACCATCTGATCGGCTGAAAGGTAAAACAAAAGCGCTTTGCTCTCTTAAAGCAAGGCGCTTTTTTCATGTCTTTTCGATTCAGATTTTGCCGAGAAGCTCGGATTTTTCTTTGCATGCCCTTGCGGCGTCGCTGATTATTTCGCCGAAGCCGCGCTCGTCAAGAACCTTTACCGCCTCGATGGTCGTTCCCCCGGGCGAGCAGACGTTTTCTTTGAGCTTCTGAGGGGCCTCGCTGCTCTCAAGAGTCATCTTGGCCGCGCCTAAAACGGTCTGGGCGGCAAACAGCTTGCCCTGTTCGGGGGTCATTCCGTTTTCGGCCGCGAACCCCGCAAGGGCCTCGATAAAGGCGTATACATAGGCGGGGCCCGAGCCGCTCACGGCGGTAACGGTGTCGAAGAGCTCTTCGCTGACGGTTTCGGCAAGCCCGAAGCTTTCAAAAATCTTCGCGATCTGCGCCATCTCGCCCGCCGAGACGTTTTTATTCGGGCAGAGCGCCGACATTCCGAGGCCGACAAGGGCGGGGGTGTTCGGCATCACGCGGATAATTTTTCTGTCGCCGAAGAGGCTTTCAAGCGCCGAGAGCTTTTTGCCCGCGCATATCGAGACGATTATCGCACCGCTCGGAATTTTATCTGCGATTTCTTCCGCAAGCGCCGCAAGGTCGTTCGGCTTTACGGCGAGGATTATCGCATCGGCAGTTTTGACCGCATCGGCAGGGGAAGCGGCCCTTACGCCGAGCGCCTCGGCTTTTTTCAGGCTGTCGGGGAATTTATCGGCGGCAGTGATATCGGACGGCTTCAAAACCCCAGCGCCGACAGCGCCCGAAATTATCGCAAAGCCCATGTGGCCGCAGCCTATCACCGAAAGTTTCATAGAAATTATCCTCCCTTTAACGTATTATCGCGTTGTATTTCGGACAGTATATCACATTCCGCGTCAAAAGGCAATACAAAAGAGTGATTCGGCGCAAATTTTTTGATAAAAAGTGTTCTCAAAAGGTTGATTTCGTCAGAAATTTTTAGTACAATAGACACGAAGGATTTTACCATCAAATTATGACGGAGGTATATTATGGAAATTTACAAGGACAGGACAAAATCATTTGAAGAGCGCGCGCACGACCTTGTGTCGAGAATGACGCTTATGGAGCGCTGCGAACAGCTTAAATTCGGCGCCCCCGCGATCGAGAGGCTTTCGGTCGAGGCGTATAACTGGTGGAACGAGGGGCTTCACGGCGTTGCCCGCGCGGGGGTTGCGACGATGTTCCCTCAGGCGATAGGGCTTGCTGCATCGTTTGACGATGAGCTTCTCAAAACCGTCGCCGAGGTCATCTCCATCGAGTGCAGGGCGAAGTACAACGAGTATTCCAAGCACGGCGACCGCGACATCTATAAGGGTCTGACCCTCTGGAGCCCGAATATAAACATTTTCCGCGATCCGCGCTGGGGCCGCGGGCATGAGACCTACGGCGAAGACCCGTATCTGACTGCGCGTCTCGGCTGCGCATTTGTAAAGGGCATTCAGGGCGAGGGCGAGCATCTTCGCGCGGCGGCCTGCGCAAAGCATTTTGCGGTGCACTCGGGACCCGAGGCGCTCAGGCATGAATTCGACGCCGTGGCCGACCCGAAGGACATGGAGGAGACTTATCTTCCCGCGTTTGAGGCGCTTGTTAAAGAGGCCAAGGTCGAGGCGGTCATGGGCGCATATAACCGCACAAACGGCGAGCCCTGCTGCGGCTCGGAATATCTTCACAAAAAGCTTGTGGAGTGGGGCTTCGACGGCTACTTCGTTTCGGACTGCTGGGCAATCAAGGACTTCCACGAGAACCACCACGTCACCGCGACGGCCGAAGAATCGGTCGCGCTGGCCCTCAAGAACGGCTGCGACGTGAACTGCGGCTCGACATATATTCTTGTCTATAAGGCCTATCAGGACGGGCTTATCACCGAGGAGGAGATAACCGCCGCCGCCGAGCACCTCATGCGCACCCGTATGCGCCTCGGAATGTTCGACGAGACCGAATTCGACGGCCTCAACTATATGGACGTCGAGACCCGCGAGCACCTTGATGTGAGCCTTGAAGCGGGCCGCAACGCCTGCGTTTTGCTCAAGAACGACGGGATTCTGCCGCTCGACCCCGAAAAGATCAACACCATCGGCGTCATCGGCCCGAACGCCCAGAGCCAAAAGGCCCTCATGGGCAACTATCACGGCACGGCGTCGCGCTATATAACGATTTATGACGGCATTCGCGACGCATTTGACGGCAGGGTGCTCTTCTCTGAGGGCTGCCACCTGTTCAGAGACAGGGTGGAGGGCCTCGGGCTTCCGAACGACAGGCTTGCTGAGGCGATAATCGTCGCCGAACATTCCGACGTCGTGATTCTCTGCGTCGGGCTTGATGAGACCCTTGAGGGCGAACAGGGCGACGCCTCGAACACCGACGCTTCGGGCGACAAGCTCACCCTCCAGCTTCCCGAGCCACAGAGGCTTTTGGTGAAGCGGGTTCTTGAGGTCGGAAAGCCCACCGTCGTTATTTTGGTGAGCGGCTCTTCGCTCAACATAGAGAGCGACAGGGAAAACGCGCTTTTGCAGGCGTTTTACCCGGGCTCTGAGGGCGGAAAGGCCGTCGCCGAGATTCTCTTCGGCAAGACCTCGCCTTCGGGCAAGCTTCCCGTGACATTCTATAAGGACGTTCACAAGCTGCCCGATTTCACCGATTATTCGATGCGCTACCGCACCTATCGCAACGAAAGGGCAGAGGACGACAACGTTCTGTTCCCGTTCGGGTTTGGCCTCAGCTATGGCGATGTGCGGGTCGAGAGCGCCTGCGCGGAGGTTTCGGAAGATTGCGTAAAGGCGAAGGCGGTTCTTAAAAACAGCGGCGCCGCGACTGCCGATGTTTTGCAGGTTTACTTCAGGTCCGAGTCGAAGGACGCGGTGAGAAACCATGCTCTCTGCGCGTTTAAAAAGGTTCGCCTCGGCAAGGGCGAGAGCGCCGAAATTGCGCTTGAAATACCGCTCAGCACGCTAACCGTCGTCAACGACGAGGGCGTGAGATACCTCGACAGGGCGGCAAAGACGACACTTTACTTCGGCACGTCTCAGCCCGATGAGCTCAGCGAAAAGCTCAGCGGCAAGAAGTGCGTCGCCGTTGAAATAAAGCTCTGATGGGCAGGCTTGTTTTCGGGACAAACCCGCTGACCCGCCTCGATTACCCCGACCCCGATGTTATCCGCGTCGGCGACACATATTATATGGCCTCGACGACGATGTATTTCATGCCCGGGTGCGTGATTTTGAGATCATACGACCTTATAAACTGGGAATTTGTCTGCCATGTTTACGATCGGCTTGAAGACACCGACCGCGAAAACCTTGATGGCGCAAACGCTTACGGCGCGGGAATGTGGGCGCCGACGCTTCGGTATCACGACGGGATTTTTCACGTTGTATTCATCGCGAACGACACGAAAAAGACCTATCACTTCACCGCCGAGGACATCGCGGGGCCGTGGAAAAAGGGTTATATCGATGGGTTCTATCACGATTCGTCGGTTTTGTTCGACGACGACGGCAGGGTCTACATAATGTACGGCAACCGCGATATCTACGTCACTGAGCTGCTGCCCGACCTCTCGGGGCCGAAGCCGAACGGCATAAATAAGTTTGTCATCTCTGACGACAAGGGCCCGCACCTCGGCTATGAGGGCTGCCACCTCTATAAAATCAACGGGAAATACTACGCGTTCTTCATTCACGCGGCGAAGGACAGATGGCTGAGGATTGAGGCCTGCTTCATGTCGGACAGGATTGACGGCGGCTGGGTAGGCGGCGATGTTATTCGCGATGAGTTTGACGGCACTACGGGCATCGCTCAGGGCGGAATCGTCGACACGCCCGACGGCGATTGGTACGGCGTTATCTTCGGCGACAGGGGAGCGGTCGGGAGGATTCCAAACCTTGTGCCGATGACTTTCAGAAGCGACGGCTTCCCCAAGTTCAAGAAAGTCACGAAGAAAATTTGCGCGAAATCGACGCGGCCGAATCATGTTTACAAGCCGCTATATTTCAGTGACGGCTTTTCGGGCGATGCTCTTGACCCCGCGTGGGAGTTCAATCACAACCCCGACGGGCGGCATTGGCGGCTCGACGGCGGGTTGGTAATAGATTCGCTTCACGCAAAGAGCTTTGAATATGCGAAGAATACCCTCACCCAAAGGGCACTTTGGCCCGCCTGCTCGGCAGAGGTAACTGTCGACGGCTCGAAGCTTTCTGAGGGCGGGTTCGCGGGAATAGCGGCGCTTCAGTACCGCTACGGCGCGCTCGGGATTTCAAAGGGAAAAGACGGGTACTCGGTTGTTTTAAAGCTTCGCGACGACGGCGAGGAATATATCGCAGCAAGCGAACCGCTCGAAGGCGCGACAGCAAGGCTTAAGGTGAGCTATCAATTCGGCGCGGGAAAGGATTTTGCGGAGTTCTTTGTGCACTTCGGCGGGGCTTGGAAACGCCTCGGGAAAGAGCATAGAATGACCTTTGACCTTCGGCACTTCACGGGCTGCCGATTCGGGCTGTTCTGCTATTCGGAGGGCGGGGAGATCGGCTCGGCAAAATTTAATGAATTTAAGTATCTTGCCGCCGAGGAGATCACGCAAAAGCTTGAGGAGCTCGCCGACCCCGAGTACAGAAAATTTCAGCCGAAGATAATTCCGACCGTGCCCGAGGAAAATATTTTGGGGGTGCGGATCCCCGAGATAAGAAAGCTTGCAAAGGCGCTTGATCAGGACATCGCGAGGGAATTTCTGAACAGTCTGCCTCACCGATTTTACGATGAGAATATTCTTCACGCGGCGATGCTCTGCAACATTCGCGACTTTGACGAGGCGGTATATGAGGTCGAGAGGTTTTTGCCTTACATCGACAACTGGGCGGTCTGCGACGCCCTTAACCCGAAGGCTTTTCTGAAAAATCGTGAGGCTTTGCTGCCGAGGATATACTCTTGGCTCGGCTCGGAAAAGACCTATACGGTTCGCTTCGGAATCGGAATGCTCATGAGAAATTATCTCGACAGCGGCTTTGAGGAGGAATACCTTGAGCGGGTCGCGAAGATAAGGTCGGAGGAGTATTACGTCAATATGATGATAGCGTGGTATTTCGCGACTGCCCTCGCGAAGCAGTGGGGCAGCGCAGTGAAATATCTCGAAGAGAAAAAACTGTCGCCGTGGGTTCACAACAAGACGGTTCAGAAAGCGAGGGAGAGCCTGCGAATAAGCGAGGAGAAAAAGGAATATCTTAAGTCACTCAAATTCTGAGCAGGGAAGGGCGCAGCCCTGCCCCCTGCCGCCGAAGGCGGCAGGGGGCGCCCGTCAGCTTCGCTGACGGGCAGCACCCGACGAAGTCGGGTGCGGGCTGCGCCCGCTCCTCAAAGAAGCAAAGCATGGTAAGGAGGATTTTTATGAAGAAACTTGGATTCGGACTTATGCGTCTGCCCTGCATCGGCGGCGACGGCAAGAACATCGACCTTGAAAAGGTAAAGAAAATGGTCGACCTTTTCATGGCGCACGGGTATACATACTTCGACACCGCCTATGTCTATCACGGCGGTTTCAGCGAGGTTGCTTTCCGCGAATGCGTCGTAAAGCGCCACCCGCGCGACAGCTTCACCGTCACCACAAAGCTTCCGCTTTTCTCGAAGCCCGACAGAGCAGGCATGGAGAAGATTTTCGCCGAGTCGATGGAGCGCCTCGGGGTCGAGTATATCGACTACTACTGGCTCCATGCGCTGAATCGCGACAGCTATCGGTATGCGGTAGAATCCGGCGCGTTTGATTATCTTCGCGAGCTTAAGGCGGCAGGAAAAATCAGGCATATGGGCTTTTCTTTCCATGACAACGCCGAGACCCTCGACAAGATTCTGACCGAGCAGCCCGACATGGAGTTCGTTCAGCTCCAGATCAACTATCTCGACTGGGAAGATAAGGGCGTTCAGTCAAGGCTCTGCTATGAGACCGCGACTAAGCACGGCAAACCCGTCATCGTGATGGAACCCATCAAGGGCGGAAGCCTCGCAAACCCGCCAAAGAAGGCCGAAAAAATCTTCAAGGACGCCAACCACGACGCCTCCTGCGCAAGCTGGGCGATAAGGTTCGCCGCATCTCTGCCGAACGTAATGGTCGTGCTCAGCGGAATGAGCGAGCTTTGGCAGGTCGAGGACAACCTCAGCTATATGGACGACTTCAAGCCGCTCACCGAAAACGAATACAAGACCGTCGCCGAGGCGACCGAGAATATCAAGTTCGCGATACCCTGCACCGCCTGCCGCTACTGCACCGACGGCTGCCCGATGTCGATCTCTATTCCCGACATCTTCGCGGCATATAACACGATGAAGCACGATATTCACAAAAAGGGTGAGGCCCGCGAAAAATACGCCGAGATCATCAAGACCTCGGGCAGGGCGAGCGACTGTATCGGCTGCGAGCAGTGCGTGAACGCCTGCCCTCAGCACCTTGAAATTCCGAGGCTTCTTTCCGAGTGTGAGGCTGACCTCGCATGAAAAAATTCATAATGCTTTCCTCCCCCGCGCCGACGGGGGAGAGCGCTTTCGGCGAGGGTTGGAATCAGGCTCTGCCGATCGGCAACGGCTCGCTCGGCGGAATGGTCTACGGCGACCCGCTGAATGACATAATTCAGCTCAACGAGGACACCGTCTGGGTCGGCGGCGGAGGAAGAAACAGGGTCAACCCGAAGGCGCGCGGCAGCTGGAAAAAATGCCGCGAGCTCCTTCTTGAGGGCCGAATCCGCGAGGCCGAAGAGCTCTGCGAATCAGACCTCTACGCCGTTCCCGACCAACAGCGCTACTACGACACCTGCGGGCATATAAGGCTTAAATTTTCTCATGAGGATTACGCCGACTACCGCCGAATCCTCGACCTTGAAAGCGCCATCGCGAGGGTCGAATTCACCTCGGGCGGGAAGAAAATTCTCCGCGAATATTTCTCAAGCAGGCCTGACAGCGTCATCGCGATAAGGCAGACCTCGGAGGAGAAATTCGGCGTGAAGGTCGACCTCTCGGAGCGCGACAACCCCTATTATAAGCTTGATATCGGCGAATCGGGCTGCTTTGTGACGGTCAACCAGCCCGAGGGCGGCTGCCGCTATTGCGTGATGGCTTCGGCCGAAAGCGACGGCTGCATCATCTTCAACGAGAGCGGCTTCGAGGTTTATGACGCCAATGAACTCACGGTGTATATTTCAATTCGCAGCGATTTCTTCGGCGACGACCCTGTTGCCCGCTGCGCCGCCGATATCGACGCGGCTCTTGAACTTGGCTATGAGGCGGTGAAATCGCGTCATATTGAGGACTATAAGAGCCTCTTTGAACGCGTATGCCTCGAACTCGGCGGAGATGACCGCTCGGATATTCCGACGAATCATCGCCTCGCGAATGCCGAGAGCGACCCGAAACTCGCCGAGCTTTATTTTGACTACGGCAGATATCTTCTGATCTCCTCCTCGCGGGAGGGAACACGCCCCGCAAACTTGCAGGGGATCTGGAACAAGGACCACACCCCGCCATGGGGCGCGAAGTACACCATCAACATAAACACCGAGATGAACTACTGGCCCGCGGGGGTCTGCGACCTCTCGGAGTGCGAGCTTCCGCTGTTTGAACATCTGAGGCGAATGTTGCCATACGGCAAAAAGGTCGCGGCGGATATGTACGGCCTCGAGGGGTTCTGCGCACATCACAACACCGACCTCTTCGGAGACTGCGCACCCCAAGACAGGTGGATGCCCGCGACTGTCTGGCCGATGGGCGCGGCGTGGCTTCTCACGCATATAAAGACCCACTGCGAATTTTCGGGCGATGTGAGCCTCGCGAAAGAAAATTTGGACATCATCAAAGAGGCGTGCAGGTTCTTTACGGGCTATCTCTTTGAGCACAACGGCAAGCTCATAACAGGCCCGTCGGTCTCGCCCGAGAACACCTATCTTCACCCGTCGGGCGAAAAGGGCAGTTTATGCGTCGGCCCAACGATGGATTCAATGATAATCAGCGACCTCTTTGAAAGCTGTATTCACTATTCAAAGCTCTTCGGCGATGAGGACGAGCTCACCAAAAAGCTTGAGGAGATGCTCCTGAAGCTTCCGAAGCCGTCGGTCGGCAAATACGGACAGATAATGGAATGGGCGGAGGATTATGACGAGGTCGAGCCCGGACATCGGCACATTTCGCACCTCTGGGGGCTCTACCCGTCAGACAGGCTGTCGTTTGAAAAAACTCCCGAGCTGATGAAAGCTGCGAGAGTTACTCTTGAGCGGCGGCTCGCGAACGGCGGCGGCCACACGGGCTGGTCGCGGGCATGGATAATAAACATGTGGGCGAGGCTTCGCGACGGCGAAAAGGTCGGCGAAAACATCGAGGCGCTGCTCACGCGGTCGACCTATCCGAACTTCCTCGATATGCACCCGCCGTTCCAGATTGACGGAAATTTCGGCGGCACGGCAGGCATCGCCGAGGCGCTTTTGCAGAGCCAGAGCGGCGTCATAACGCTTCTTCCCGCGCTTCCGCCGAAGTGGCAAAGCGGCAGTGTCCGCGGCCTCAAGGCGAGGGGGAATATCTCGGTCAGCATGAGCTGGAGCGGCGGCAGACTTGACTTTGCCGAGCTGACGCTCAACAAAGACTGCGATTTTCGCCTCGTGATCCCCGACGGCATGAGCGCCAACCTTCCGAGCGGGGCAGTCGCCGCGCCCGACGGCAAAGATCCGCAGGGTCGAACGGTTCTGAAGATCAGCGCGCCCGAGGGCACGAAGATAAGGGTGAAATGAAAAGAGCCTCCGTGAGGAGGCTTTTTACATATCTTGGTAATTATCAAACCCGAGCGCTATTGATTCAAGGTCGTGAGCGTCGCTCGAGAGGACGAATTTGCCGCCGCGATTTTTGATGTATTCTAAGATTTTTCGTGATGGGTAAGGCTCGTCAAGATAGCCGCGGTTGATGCCGCCGAGGTTGATTTCAAACGGGATGTTGAGCTTTAAAAGTCGGTCAGCGGCGCTCTGCCAAGCCGAAATATACCTCGGGTCGGTGTCGTCGAACGGCACCGATTTTTTAAACTTTTTCACAAGGTCAAAGTGCCCGATGATGTCGCAGCGGCGCTCGGCCCAGAGCGAGACGGTTTCAAAGTAGTCTTTGGCCATGGCGTAAAAATCACCGACATAGTATTGATTTATCATCATCTTAGTTATCTCGGGTGATTCGTCGACCGAAATGTACCTGTCGCCCTGTTTAAGGTAGTGAACCGAGCCGATGATATAGTCGAATCCGTCAATGCCGTCGGTGGAGAAGATATCGGCCTCGACCCCGCAGAGAACATCAATGCTGGTGCTGTATTTTTCTTTTAGGCGCTTGATTTCGCTCTGAAATTCTTCGATCCGAGAGAGGGGAATGCAGCTTTCAGCGTCGAACGGAACATATGAGTGGGCAACTATGCCGATCTGCTTCAAGCCTTTATTTATCGCCGTTTTTACGATTTCTTCGGGCGGGTTTTTGCCGTCGCAAAAGGAAGAGTGAACATGAAGATCCGAAAAAATCATGTCATTTTCTCCTGCTTGACTTTTTTGTCAATGACATGGCGCGAGGCGAGCTCTTTGAGAATTTCGTCGGGAGTTATGCCCATCTCGACCATCAGCACCATCACATGATACATCAAATCTGCGATTTCGTAAATCGTCTCGGGCTTATCGTCAGCCTTGCCCGCGATTATTACCTCGGTCGATTCCTCACCGACTTTTTTTAACATTTTGTCGACTCCTTTTTCAAAGAGATAGCTCGTGTATGAGCCCTCTTTCGGCTCGCTCTTTCGCCCGACAAGGAGCTTGTAAAGAGCATCGACGCTGAAATCTTCGTCAGCCTCAGGCCCACCGAAAATTCGGTTTTCAAAGCAAGAATCGGTGCCGAGGTGGCAGGCAGGGCCGTCTTTTTTTACCTTTATCAAAAGCGCGTCGCCGTCGCAATCGGCGGTGATGGATTCAATGTGCTGATAGTTTCCGCTCGTCGCGCCCTTTAACCAAAGCTCATGTCTCGACCTGCTCCAGAAACAGGTCAGCTTTTTTTCAATCGAAATTCTCAGGCTCTCGGCGTTCATGTACGCAAGCGTGAGCACCTTTTTGCTGCCCGCATCGACCACGATCGCGGGTATCAGGCCGTTTTCATCGAACTTTAAATCTTTAATCTCCATAATTATCTCCTCACATTCTTACGGGCACGCCGCTTTCGGCGAGAATTTTTTTGAGGTCGGGAATTTCGACCTCGCGATAGTGGAACACCGAGGCGGCAAGACCCGCATCGGCAAAAGGAACTTCTTTAAACAGCTTTACAAAATCTTCGGCCGAGCCAGCGCCGCCCGAAGCGATCACGGGGACCGAAAGCCCCGAACACACGTCGTTCAGCATCTCGGTGTCGAAGCCGTTTTTGACCCCGTCGGCGTCCATCGAGTTGAGCACGACCTCGCCCGCGCCCTCATCGACGCAGAATTTTATCCACTCGCGCGCGCCCATGCCCGTGTCGTCGCGCCCGCCGCGGCCGTAAACCCTGTATCCGCCGCCTTGGCGTTTGACATCGGCGGAAATCACGACGCACTGACTGCCGTAGCGCTCGGCGGCCCTTCTGATGAGGGTTTTGTCGGCGATGGCGCCGCTGTTGACGCTGACTTTGTCGGCCCCGCACTTCAGAACGCGGTCGAAGTCGTCGAGGCTGCTGATGCCGCCCCCGACCGTCAGCGGGATAAACACCGTTGACGCGGCCTTTTTCAGAATGTCGGTGAAGATCGTGCGCCCCTCTGCCGATGCGGTGATGTCGTAAAACACAAGCTCGTCCGCGCCGCAGTCGCTGTAAAATTTTGCAAGCTCGATCGGGTCGGCAACATCGCGATTCGCCAAAAAGTTGACGCCCTTTGTGACCCTGCCGTTTTTGACATCGAGGCAGGGTATTATTCTTTTCCTGAGCATAGGTCAATTCTCCTTTGCGGCAGTTATCGCGTCGCTGAGGCTGAAAAGCTTTTCGTAATATGCCTTTCCGACTATCGCACCGTCGCAGCCGCAATCGCGCAGAGCAGAGATTTCATCAATCGAAGAAACCCCGCCCGAGGCAACGATGCCGATTTTAAGCTCGGCAGTGAGCCGCCGATAGAGCTCAAGATTCGAGCCTTTCATCTCGCCGTCGCGGCTTATGTCGGTGCAGATTATCGCCCCGACGCCGATATCCTCCATCTTCTTCGCAAATTCGTAAAGCGGCAGCGATGAGCTTTCAAGCCAGCCGCGAACCGCGATAAAACCGTTCTTTACGTCCGCTCCGACGGCAATTTTCCCGCCGTAGAGCCTCACCGCCTCGCGAAGAAAAGCTTCGTTCTCAACGGCAGCAGTGCCGAAAATCACCCGCGAAGCCCCTGCAGAGAGATATTTCTCAACCGCTTCGAGGCTGCGGATTCCGCCGCCGATTTCGCTGAAAAACCCGCCGACCGAGAGGATACTTTTTATGGTCTCAAAATTCGGCGTATCGCCGTTTTTGGCGCCCTCGAGGTCGACAATGTGAATACAGTCGGCGCCGCATGCCTTGAAATCGCGGGCAATTTCGGCGGGATTGTCGCTGTAAACGGTCATCTCGGCGTAGTTGCCCTTTCGCAGGCGGACAGCCTTGCCGCCGAAAAGGTCGATCGCAGGAAAAATTTTCATGGCTTCACCTCGCAAAAAGCTTTTAATATCGCGAGCCCGACCCGCCCGCTTTTTTCAGGGTGAAATTGGCAGCCCATGACGTTTTCCCTCGCGACCGCCGCGGTGAGCCTTGCACCGTAATCGGTCGTCGCGATGACGTCGGGCGAATCGGCGCCGTAAAACGAATGCACGAAGTAAACGCAGTCGCCGTTGTTAATGTATTTAAATAGCGGGTGAGGCGCGAAATCAAGGCTGTTCCATCCGATATGCGGGATTTTGTAACCGCTCGGAATGACCTCGGAGATCGGCCTGACTTCGCCTTTTATGAGCCCGAGGCCCTCATGGACGCCGAATTCAAAGCTTTTTTCAAACAAAAGCTGCATTCCGAGGCAGATGCCGAGAATCGGTTTTCCGCTTTTTGCGATGGCTTTGAGCTCATCAAAAAGCCCTGTTTCGCGAAGTTTTTTTGAGGCATCGCCAAAAGCGCCCACCCCGGGAAGAATAATCCTGTCGGCGCTCCTGAGCACCTCGGCAGAGCTTGTGAGGGCGGCCTCAACCCCGAGCGAGTTGAGCGAACACCTCAGCGAAAAAAGGTTGCCGACGCCGTAGTCGACTATCGCGAGCATTTAAAGCGCCCCCTTCGTCGACGGCAAAACGTCGGAAAATCGCGGGTCTTGCTCGGTTGCCGAGCGCATCGCCCTCGCGAAGGACTTGAACGCGCCCTCGATTATATGGTGGGAATTTTTCCCTGCGAGCTGGCGAATGTGCAGCGTGATGCCCGACTCGCGCACGAACGCGGTGAAAAATTCCTCGACGAGCTCGGTGTCGAAGCTGCCGACTTTCTCGCTCGGAATCGCGAGCCCGAACGCGAGAAAACCGCGCCCCGAGAGGTCGACGGCGGTCTGGATCAGCGCCTCGTCCATCGGGATCAGCGCGTCGCCGTACCTGCGAATGCCGACCTTGCTGCCGAGCGCGTGCTTGACGGCCTGTCCGAGCGCGATGCCGATGTCCTCGACCGAGTGGTGGTCGTCGACCTCGGTGTCGCCGACGCAGCTGAGCCGAAGATCGAAGCCCGAGTGCCGCGCGAGCAGCGTCAGCATGTGGTCCAAGAAGCCCACGCCCGACGAAATTTGACTCTCGCCCTTGCCATCGAGATTGATGTATAATGAGATATCGGTTTCGGCGGTTTTTCTTTTTATTTCGGCAGTTCGCATAGTATCACTCCATATTATTTATTATCAATTTGATTGCGCCTATCAGGGCGTCCATATCTTCTCTTGAACCTATCGTGATTCGCACAAAATCGGATATTCTCGGCTTGTCAAAGTGGCGAATGAGTATGCCCGTTTGCTTGAGTTTTTCATAGAGATCCTTGCCGCCGATCTGCGGCGAAGATGCAAAGACAAAGTTCGCAGAGCTCGGAATTACGTTAAATCCGAGGCGCTGAAGCTCGCGCGTTGTATGCTCTCTGTTCGCGATGACTGTCTCGCAGTTGCAGCGGGTGTAGTCGGGGTCTTCAAGCGCACCGAGCGCGGCGGACATATTTGTACGGCTGAGATTGTATGGGTTTGTGGAATAAATAATTCTGTACAAATCATCAATAATTTCTTTGTCAGCGACCGCAAAACCGACCCTCGCTCCTGCGAGCGAACGCGACTTCGAGAAGGTCTGTACAATGATAAGATTTTGATGTTTTCTAATCAACGGTACAGCGCTCTCGCCGCCGAAGTCGACATAAGCTTCGTCGATGACGACAATATTGTTCGGGTTAGATTCGGCGATACGCTCGATGTCGGAGAGCGAAATCGTGAGGCCCGTCGGCGCGTTGGGGTTCGCGATGAATATATTTTTGTTAATGTCGATGTAGTCCTCGGGATTGATGAAAAATTCACTCGTGAGCGGAATAATTTCGTACGGCACTGCGCTGATATTAGCAAAAACTGAGTAGAAGCCGTAGGTGATATCTGCGAAAGCCGCGGGCGAATTTTCCGAGCAAAACGCCTTGAAAATGAAATTCAGCGCTTCGTCCGAGCCGTTGGTCACGACGATATTTTCAGCTGACACTCCGACAGTTTTAGCGATTTTATACCTGAGCTCTCCGCCGTCGAGGGCAGGGTAGAGCTGTAAATTTTTTGCAGCTTCTGCCGCTCTTTCAATCGCTCTCGGCGATGGCGGAAAGGGCGATTCGTTCGTGTTGAGCTTGATAAATTTTCGCCCGCTCGGCTGCTCGCCGGGGACATATGGTGAAATTTTGCTGAGCTCGTTGTTAAAATATCTCGACATAATTCTCACTAACACTATGAATTTTGTAAAGTGCCTCTACTTTACGATATGATTATATCATCTATTATAGGCACTTTATGATTGCCAAACCAATATAATTCTGTAAAGATATATACCTTTACGTCTTTAATCTCGACAGTGCGCTTCGGGCGTGGCCGCTGAGGCTCTCTTTCTCGGCGAACTGCGCAACTTTTTCAGCGATGCCGCTGAAAGCCTCGTCGGTATAATAGGTGAACTGCATTTTTTTGACAAAATCATCGACCGAAAGTGGGCTCGAAAAACTTGCCGTGCCGCTCGTCGGGAGGGTGTGGTTCGGGCCTGCGAAGTAATCGCCGAGCGCTTCGGGGCAGTTATTTCCGAGGAAAACCGAGCCCGCGTTCTTTATCTCGCCAAGAAGATCAAACGGCTTTTCGGTGCAGATTTCAAGGTGCTCGGGAGCGATTTCGTTGGAAATTTCAACCGCTTCTTTGATGTTTTCTACTATTATTATTTTGCCGTTGTTATTGATGGATTCTCCTGCGATTTCTCTGCGCGGCAGGGCTTCAAGCTGACGCTCGACCTCATCGGCGGTTGCCGCTGCAAGCTCTTCGCAGTCGGTGATGAGAACCGCCGTCGCGAGCTTGTCATGCTCGGCCTGAGAGAGCAGATCGGCGGCAAGGCACTTCGGGCTCGCGCTTTTGTCGGCGATAATCAGAATCTCGCTCGGGCCCGCGATCATGTCGATGGCGACCGTGCCGAAAACTTGGCGCTTTGCCTCAGCGACGTACTGATTGCCCGGGCCGACGATTTTGTCGACCTTCGGAACGCTCTCCGTGCCATAGGCGAGGGCGGCGACGGCTTGAGCTCCGCCGATTTTGAAGATTCGCGACACGCCCGCGATTTTTGCGGCTGCCAAAATTTCGGGAACGATTTTGCCGTCCCTGCCGCAGGGCGTCGTCATGATTATCTGTTTGCAGCCCGCGAGCCTTGCGGGAATTGCGTTCATCAGAACCGTCGAGGGCAGGGGAGCGGTGCCCCCGGGGACGTAAATTCCGACCTTTTCGATCGGCAGAACCTTTTGGCCCATGACCACGCCCGCCTTGTCGGATATCACAAACCCGCTTCGCACCTGATTTTTGTGGAAGGCGCTGATGTTGTCGGCGGCCTCGCACATCACGCCGAGAAACTCGGGGTCGACGTTCATGAGCGCGTCGTTGATCTCATCGTCGCTGACCTCAAGGCTCTCGAGGTGCGCGCCGTCGAACTTTTCGGTATAATCGCGAAGAGCCTCATCGCCGCGATTTCTGACGTTTTCTATTATTTTGCTGACCGTTTCGCCGACGTTTGCGGCCTTGGCGGTGCGGTTGAAAATTTCATCACGAGAAGCCTCGCCCGATTTAAGTATCTTAATCATTTTCAGTCTCCTTTTTAACGGCGGCCGAGAGCCCGCTGATTACGGCCGCGATTTTTTCGCGTTTGAACCTGTACGACGCTTTGTTTGAAATCAGCCTCGCGCTGATGCCGAAGAGCGTCTCGAACACCTCGAGGCCGTTCTGCCTGAGGGTTGCGCCCGTCTCGACGATGTCGACGATGACGTCTGACAGCCCCAAAATCGGCGCGAGCTCGATCGAGCCGTTGAGCTTTATAATGTCGATGTCCCGCCCGACCGAGGCGTAATATTTTTTCGCGATGTTCGGGAATTTCGTCGCGACCCGAAGCGTTTTTTTGTGATCCTCGCGAAAGCTCTTCGGCGCGGCGACGGCCATTCTGCACTTTCCGAGGCCGATGTCTAAAAGCTCGTAGACGTCGGGGCGGTATTCAAGGAGTATATCCTTCCCCGCGACGCCGATATCGGCCGCGCCCTTTTCGACGTAAATTGCCACGTCCGAGGGCTTCACCCAGAAATATCTGATTCCGAGCGCCGAATTTTCAAAGGTCAGGCGCCTGCTCGGGTTTTCAATTTCGGGGCAGCGATAGCCCGCCCTCGCGAAAAGATCGTATACATTCTCGCCGAGCCTGCCCTTCGGCAGGGCGACGTTGAGCATTTCATTCATGGCGCACACCCCCTCGGCTCAGAATATAAACCTCGCGGAAACGCAGAGCTTTCGGGCGGTCGGGAAGAACGAGCACGCTTTTGCCGTCGGCAGAGAGGTTTTTATACGCCGAATAAATATCTTTCGGCGCTGCCGAGCGGTCATAGATCAGAAGAATGTCGGCGTCAAAGCCGTCAGAGCTCTCGAAGAGCGGCTCAAGAAGGTCGAGATAAAGCGCAAAACCGATCGCGCGGGACTTTCTCTTCATCTTCTTCATCAGGCCGTTGTACTGCCCGCCGCTGAGAACGCTCGCGGGAATGCCGTCGACATAGCCCTTGAAGATGATTCCGCTGTAATAGTTGAGGTCGCCGACGGTCGAGAAATCTACCCTGACCTTGCTCGGAAACTCCTCGCTCAGAAATTCGCAGGTGTCGCAGAAGAGCGCGAGCGATTCCTCCGAGACTTTTCCGCCGAGAATTTTTCTCAGCGCGATGGGCGCTTCCGAGGCGTCGCAGTCAAACTTCGCAAGGGCGATGATGTCGTCGCAAAGCGGGCTTTTTGCGCCCTCATCGGCCAGAAATTCGGCAAGCCCGCCAAGGTTTTTCTCGCCCATCAGGCGAATGACCTCTTTTTTTGCCGATTCTCCGATGCCCGCGCCGTCTATAAGCTCGGTCAGAAGCCCGAGGTGTGAAATATCAAGCTCGCAGCTTTCGCCGATGGTCATAAGGCTTTGGGCGGCAAGGCTTAAGACTTCACACACTGAGTATTCATCGACCTCGCCGATGCACTCAAGCCCCGCCTGAGAAATCTCTTTGAACCCGATTCCCGAGGCTCGGTAGACGTTTTCATGGTAATAGACCTTTTCGATGCCGCCGCTTTCGCGGGTGTTCTTGACTATCGAGAGGGTAACGTCGGGCTTCAGAGCCATCAGCCGACCGTCGAGGTCTGTAAAGGTCAGAACCTTTTCAGACGCGAGGAAATCGCGATTGTCGGAATAAAGGTCATATTCCTCGAACTTGCTCATCACATATCTGCGGTATCCCGCGCCCTCAAAAACCCTGCGGAGGCGGGAATTGAGCTCTTCTTGTGAACAGTACATATCTAATCTCCATTTTAAGTGATGTCAGTATTTTATCATAGTAGCAGACTAAAGTCAAGCATTATTTTCCGAATTTGAAAATTTTGTACGCTTTTACAAAATCAGATGCGCGGGAGGGCGCCCCGCGCATCTAAATGTATATAAATCACTTGAAATATTCGACCGCTGAGCGGAACATGCCGATGTCATAGTTGCCCGCGACGTTCTTGTAAAGGCCCGAGCCCGTTCTTTCCGAGTGGCCCATCTTGCCGAAAACTCTGCCGTCGGGCGAGGTGATGCCCTCGATCGCGTACATCGAGTCGTTCGGGTTGAAGCGAATATCGGAAGTCGCGTTGCCGTCAAGGTCGACGTACTGGGTCGCGACCTGTCCGTTCTCGATGAGCTTTTTGATGACCTCTTCGCTCGCAATGAATCTTCCCTCGCCGTGAGAGATCGGGACGTTGATTATATCGCCGACGTTGACGTTTTTGAGCCACGGCGATTTGTTCGAGGCTATCCTCGTCCTGACGATTTTCGACTGGTGGCGTGATATCGTGTTAAAGGTCAGCGTCGGGAAGGACGGGTCGGCGTCAAGAATTTCGCCGTAGGTCACAAGCCCCAGCTTTATCAGCGCTTGGAAGCCGTTGCAGATTCCGCAGATGAGGCCGTCGCGGCTCTTTAAAAGCTCGGTGACGCCGTCGCGGACCGCGTGGTTTCTGAAGAATGCGCAGATGAATTTTGCCGAGCCGTCGGGCTCATCGCCGCCCGAGAAGCCCCCGGGAATGAAAATCATCTGAGCGTTTTTGAGCTCTTTAGCGAACCTTTCAACGCTGTCGGTGATGCCCTGCGCGCTGAGGTTGTTGATGACGATGACTTCGGGCTCTGCGCCCGCGTCGCGCATGGCTTTTGCGCTGTCAAGCTCGCAGTTTGTGCCCGGGAACGCGGGTATCAATACCCGAGGCTTCGCTACCTTTACAGCAGGGGAGGAGGTGTTTCTTCCGTCGAAGCTTATGTTCGGTATCTTCCTGCCGTCGCCTTGGCTGATATTGCAGCTGTATACGCCCTCAAGCTTGTCCTCATAGGCAGTGGTAAGCTCATCAAGAGCGAGGATTTCACCCTTGAAAGCGATGGTTTTTTCGCTGACGGTTTCGCCGATGATCTCGCCGACCTCGGCATCGCAGGCCATTTCAAGCAGGAACGCGCCGCACCTGAGCCCGAAGATATCATCAAGAGAAAGGCTGTCGCTGAACTTGAAGCCGATTCCGTTGCCGATCGCCATTTTGAATATCGCTTCCGCGATTCCGCCGATGCAGGGCGTATAGGCCGCGACGGCTTTTTTCTCGCGAAGAAGCTTGGTTACGGTGTTATAAACGCCGATGAGCGACTCGGTCACGGGAAGGCCGTTTTCGTCATATTCGGGGCAGATTAGCGCGACTTTGTGGCCCGCCGCTTTGAATTCGGGCGAAACAACGTCGCAAGCCTTGCCTGTCGTCACCGCAAAGGAGACGAGCGTCGGCGGCACGTCGATATCTTCAAAGCTGCCGCTCATCGAATCCTTTCCGCCGATGGCGCCTATTCCGAGGTCGAGCTGGGCCTTGAAAGCGCCCAAAAGCGCGGAAAGAGGCTTGCCCCAGCGCTTCGGGTCGCGGTTCGGGCGCTCGAAGTATTCTTGGAAGGTGAGGTAGACGTCTTCAAAGCTTGCGCCTGTCGCGATGAGCTTCGAGACCGACTCGACAACAGCGCTGTATGCGCCGTGATAGGGGCTCTGCTCGGTGAGATAGGGGTTATAGCCCCAAGCCATGAACGAGCAGTCGTCGGTGTGTTTTTTCTCGACCGAAATTTTCTGAACCATCGCCTGAATCGGGGTGAGCTGATATTTTCCGCCGAACGGCATCAAAACCGTTCCCGCGCCGATGGTCGAGTCAAAGCGCTCAGAAAGCCCGCGCTTCGAGCAGATGTTGAGGTCCTCCGCCATCGAGCGCATATTTTCGCCGAAGCTTCCGCTGATCTCGCGCTTTTTGACGTCGGGCGAGGCGGGCGCAACGGTGATGTGCTTGTCGGCGCCGTTTGAGTTGAGGAATTCCCTGCTGAGGTCGACGATTTTTTTGCCGTTCCAGTTCATCACAAGTCGGGGCTCTTCCTTTACCGTCGCGACGGGCTTTGCCTGAAGATTTTCGCTGTCGGCGAGCTCCAAGAACCTCTTTACGTCCTCTGGCGCGACGACGACCGCCATTCTCTCCTGAGATTCCGAGATGGCAAGCTCGGTTCCGTCGAGGCCGTCGTATTTTTTCGGCACCGCGTTGAGGTCGATCTCAAGGCCGTCGGCAAGCTCGCCTATCGCGACCGAAACGCCGCCCGCGCCGAAGTCGTTGCAGCGCTTTATCATGCGGATTGCTTCGGCGTTCCTGAACAGGCGCTGAAGCTTGCGCTCCTCGGGGGCGTTGCCCTTCTGAACCTCAGCCCCGCAGGTCTCGACCGAGTGAGCGTTGTGGGCCTTTGATGAGCCAGTTGCGCCGCCGATGCCGTCGCGGCCCGTCGAGCCGCCCAAGAGTATAACGACATCGTTTGGAGCGGGGACTTCGCGGCGGACATTTTCCTGAGGCACCGCTGCGATAACCGCGCCTATCTCCATTCTCTTTGCGGCATAGCCCGGGTGATAAATTTCATCGACGATTCCCGTCGCAAGGCCGATTTGGTTGCCGTATGACGAATAGCCCGCGGCCGCGGTGGTGACGATTTTTCTCTGGGGAAGCTTTCCCGCGATGGTCTCGGATACGGGGACAGTCGGGTCGGCAGCGCCCGTAACTCTCATCGCGCCGTAGACATAAGCCCTGCCCGAAAGCGGGTCGCGAATCGCGCCGCCGATGCATGTCGCGGCGCCGCCGAACGGCTCGATCTCGGTCGGGTGATTGTGTGTCTCGTTCTTGAAGAGCAGCAGCCAAGGCTCTTTCTTGCCGTCGACCTCTATCTCGATTTTAACGGTGCAGGCGTTGATCTCCTCCGACTCGTCGAGCTTCGGAAGCTTGCCCTCTTTTTTGAGATATTTAACCGCGACGGTCGCAAGGTCCATCAGGCAAATCGGCTTTTTGTCGCCGACCCTGCGCCGAACCTCAAGATAATCTTCATAGGCGCGCTGCAAAAGCCCGTCCTCGAATTTCACCCCGTCGATGACGGTGAGAAAAGTCGTGTGGCGGCAGTGATCGGACCAATAGGTGTCTATCATTCTTATTTCGGTGACGGTCGGGTCGCGGTGCTCAGACTTGAAATAAGTCTGGCAGAACTCGATGTCGTCGGCGTCCATCGCGAGGTTATAATCGGCGACGAACTTTTCAAGACCGGCTCTGTCAAGCTTTGTGAAGCCGTCGAGGGTCTTGACCTCGGTCGGAATGACATATTTTACCGCTAAGGTCTCGGGCTTTTCAAGCGCAGCCTCGCGAGCCTCGACAGGGTTGATCACATACTTTTTTATCTCGGCGATGTCGCTCTCCGATAGCTTTCCGTAAAGGCAGTAGACCTTTGCCGAGCGAATCAGCGGGCGCTCGCCCTGAGAGATTATCTGAATACACTGCGCGGCCGAATCCGCCCTCTGGTCGAACTGCCCGGGGAGATATTCCACCGCAAAGACGCAGGCGCCGTCGGTGTTTATTTCTTCCGAAGCGATATCAAGCTGGGGCTCGGAAAAAACGTTCTTGACCGAATAGTCAAAGAGCTCGCGGCTGATGTTTTCGGCGTCATAGCGGTTGATGATTCTGACGTTTTCGAGATTTTCGATCATGAGCAGGTTTCTGAGGTCTGAAAGCAGGGCTTTTGCCTCGTTTGCGAGCTCGGGTTTTTTCTCGACAAAAATTCTGTATACCATTGTTACACCTCAGTCTTTTTCAGCGCTTCAAGCGCCTTTTTTCCGATATCCGCGCGGTAGTAGGCGTTTTCAAAGCTTATTCTCCCGCAGCGCTCATAGGCCTTCGGGACGGCTTTTTCGAGGTTTTCCTCGACCGCCGTGACGCCGAGAACGCGCCCACCGCTCGTCAAAAGCTTTGAGCCGTCAAGCTTTGCGCCCGCGACATAAACGAACGGTTTAAGGTCGTCGGGAATAGTGATTTCAAAGCCCTTTTCATACTTCACGGGGTAGCCCTTTGAGGCCATAATAACGCAGCATGCCGCGCCGCTCGAAAACTCAACGGGAACGTCTTTGAGGTTTCCGTTTGTCGTCGCGAGCATTATTTCCAAAAGATCTGACTTCAAAAGCGGGAGCACCACTTGGGTCTCGGGGTCGCCGAAGCGGCAGTTGTACTCGACCACCTTCGGGCCCTCTGGGGTTATCATCAGCCCGAAATAAAGGCAGCCTTTGAACGGCCTGCCCTCGGCCTTCATCGCCGCGACCGTCGGCAGAATTATCTTTTCAAGAGCGGCTTTTTTTTCCTCTTCGGTGTAATAGGGCGAGGGCGCGACCGTGCCCATTCCGCCCGTATTGAGGCCCTCGTCGCCCGTCAGAGCCCTCTTGTGGT
Source organism: uncultured Clostridia bacterium (assembly GCA_947627455.1). GTDB lineage: Bacteria > Bacillota > Clostridia > Oscillospirales > Ruminococcaceae > Faeciplasma. Next base: position 62,176 of record CANQWC010000003.1, read on the forward strand.
CGGTCGAGGAGACCATCGGAATTACGGTTTCGCCGTCGGTGAACGAGAGCACCGAGACCTCGGGGCCTGTCATAAATTCCTCGACGACGATTCTGTCGCCGCTCGCGCCGAACTGCTTGTCCTCCATTATTTCCTTGACCGCCGCGAAAGCCTCGTCGCGGGTCATGCATACCAAAGCGCCCTTGCCGAGGGCAGGGCCGTCTGCCTTGACAACGGTGGGTATCTTCGCGGTTTTGAGGTATTCAAGCGCCTTTTTCGGGTCATCGAAAACTTCGTAATCAGCGGTCGGGATACCGTATTTTTTCATGAAGTTTTTGGAAAACACCTTTGAGCCCTCGATTATCGCGGCCTTTTTGTTTGGCCCGAAGCAGGGCACGCCGATTTTGTTGAGCTCATCGACGCAGCCCAAAATAAGCGGGTCGTCCTGAGCGACAACGGCGTAGTCGATGCCCGTTTTCTCCGCAAAGTCGACTATCGCGGGAATATCGGTCGAGGATATCGCGACGCACTCGGCGTCAGCGGCAATACCGCCGTTCCCGGGGAGGCAATATATTTTCTCGACCTTTTTGTTTTCCGAAAGCTTTTTGATGATGGCATGTTCGCGGCCCCCGCCGCCGACAACCATTATTTTCATAATGTCAGCTCCTGTTTTGTGAGATTGGGGTGGCGCCGCACCTGCGGCAGTTTTTATCAATAGCAGTCGTTATAAATCGGGAACTTCTCGCAGAGATCGAGAACCTCAGCGGTGACGCGCTCCTTGCTGCCCTCGAAATCGGTCACGGTGTCATAAAGCCAGCCCGCGATCTTTTCCATCTCGGCCTCTTTGAACCCGCGCGAGGTGACGGCGGGTGTGCCGACCCTTAAACCGCTCGTGATGAACGGGCTCTGCGGGTCGTTCGGGACGGCGTTTTTGTTCGCGGTGATATGAACCTCGTCAAGGTTGTGCTCAAACTGCTTTCCCGTGATGTTGAAGTTCTGAAGGTCGATGAGCATAAGGTGGTTATCCGTTCCGCCCGAAACAAGGTTGAAGCCGCGCTTTTTAAGCTCTTCCGCAAGCTTCGCCGCGTTGTTGATTATCTGCTGCTGATAGACCCTGAACTCGGGCTGAAGAGCCTCTTTGAAAGCTACCGCCTTCGCCGCGATGATGTGCATAAGCGGCCCGCCCTGAATCCCGGGGAAAATCGCCTTGTCGATAGCCTTTGCGTATTCCTCTTTGCAGAGTATCATACCGCCCCTCGGGCCTCTGAGTGTCTTGTGAGTGGTGGTGGTGACGACGTCGGCATAGGGCACGGGGTTTTGGTGAAGCCCCGCCGCGACAAGCCCTGCGATGTGCGCCATGTCGACCATGAGATATGCGCCGACCTTCTTCGCGATCTCTGAGAAGCGCTTGAAGTCGATCTCTCTCGGGTATGCCGACGCGCCCGCAAGAATGAGCTTGGGCTTGCACTCGACGGCCTTTCTTTCGACCTCGTCATAGTCGATCCTGCCGTCGGCGTCGCATACGCCGTAGGGGACTATATTGAAATATTTTCCCGAGATGTTTACGGGTGAGCCGTGAGAGAGGTGCCCGCCGTGCGCAAGGCTCATCGAGAGAACGGTGTCGCCGGGCTGCAAGAGCGCGAAGAACACCGCAAGGTTTGCCGACGCGCCGCTATGGGGCTGAACGTTGGCGTGGTCGGCGCCGAAGAGCTTGCAGGCGCGCTGCCTCGCTATCTCCTCGACCTCATCGACAAATTGGCAGCCGCCGTAATAGCGGTGCGCGGGATAGCCCTCGGCATATTTATTCGTGAGAACCGTTCCCGCCGCAAGGAGCACGCCCTTTGAAACAATGTTCTCAGAGGCTATCAGCTCGATGTTGTGCTGCTGGCGCGAAAGCTCCCGCATTGAGGCTTCGTATATTTCGCTGTCGTACTGCTTAAGTTCCTTGAAGTCCATTTTGTGCTCCTTTCAGATCAGTGGTGGAAGAGTCTCATTCCCGTGAATGACATAACCATGTTATACTTGTTTGCAGCCGCGATGACGACGTCGTCCCTGACCGACCCCCCGGGCTCAGCCACATAGCTTACGCCGCTTCTCTTCGCCCTCTCGATGTTGTCATCGAACGGGAAGAAAGCGTCGGAACCGAGGGCAACGCCGCTTATCGAATCAAGATACTCCCTTGCTTCCTTTTCGGTGAGGGGCTCGGGCTGCTCGGTGAAATAGCGCTGCCAGATGCCGTCTGCGCAGACGTCTTCTTCATTCTTGTTGATGTAGCCGTCGATGACATTGTCGCGGTCGGGCCTCTTGATCTCGGGCTTGAACGGCAGGTTGAGGACCTTGTCGTGCTGCCTCAGGAACCAAGTGTCGGCCTTTGTGCCCGCAAGACGCGTGCAGTGAATCCTCGACTGCTGGCCCGCGCCGACGCCGATCGCCTGGCCGTCATAGGCGAAGCATACCGAGTTGGACTGGGTATATTTAAGGGTTATCAGCGAGATGATGAGGTCTCTTGCGGCGCTGTCGCTGAGGTCTTTGTTCTCGGTGACGATGTTGTTTAAAAGCTCGCGGTCGATTCTGAAGTTGTTTCTGCCCTGCTCAAAGGTGATTCCGAAGACCTGTTTGTGCTCAACGGGCTCGGGAACATAGTCGGGGTCGATCTGCAAAATCGTGTAGTTACCGCTCTTTTTTGTCTTGAGAATTTCGAGGGCTTCGGGCTCGTACCCCGGGGCGATGATGCCGTCAGAGACCTCACGCTTTATCATCGAGGCGGTGGTAACGTCGCAGACGTCGGAAAGCGCGACCCAGTCGCCGAACGAGCACATTCTGTCGGTGCCCCTTGCCCTTGCGTAAGCCATTGCGAGGGGCGAATCGTCGAGCCCCTTGATGTCGTCGACAAAGCAGGCCCTTTTGAGCTTATCCGAAAGGGGAATGCCTACGGCCGCCGAGGTCGGGCTCACATGCTTGAACGAGGTAACTGCGGGAAGCCCGAGCGCCTCTTTGAGCTCCTTGACGAGCTGCCATGAGTTGAAAGCGTCAAGAAGATTTATGTAGCCGGGCTTGCCGTTTAAAATCTCAAACGGAAGCTCGCCGCCGTTTTCCATAAAAACCCTTGACGGCTTCTGATTTGGGTTGCACCCATACTTTAAAAGAACTTCGTTAGCCATTTTGCACTCTCCTTATTTAACATATTTATTGATTATCTTCTGATTTACCCCGCCCGTTCTGACGTCTGTATATCTCACGAACAGGGAAATCTTGTTGTCTTCGTTTAGGCTCTCCCAGATGTCGCGGCTGAATTCTTCAATACTGTTCGGAATCGCCACGCGCTCGGGCTCGCCCTGAAACGTCGGCAGGGGATTGCCGTCGCCGACATAGGTGTGAATGAAGTGCCCGAGGCCCGCGATCGGCGCATACTCAAAGGTGTATCTTGCGCACTGCGAACCCTTTTCGTCCTCGCTCTTCAAAATGGACATCTTATAATTGAATCCGTCGGAAAAATCAAGCTCGGCCGAAATTCTCGGGGTGAGGTTCGGGGCGTCGGGCTCGAACTCGCGGGTTCTGAGAGCGCCCGAAAAATTACTGCCGAGGCGGATTCCCTCGACGATGGTGTCGGTCTGGTCGCCGTTGGTGACGATGAGCTTTCTGCCTATCTCGCGAACAGCGGCATAGATGATTAAACTCGGGTCCTCGACCTTTGAGGCGTCAAAAGGCTCGGTGAAGACCGCGCCGCCGTGCTCGGCAAAAACGCGGTTGCGGCTGTTTGCCGACCTTCCCATGATGAAATAGGCCGCGACGGCGCTTCTGCCGTCTTCCGAAAGCCCCGCGATAATTCCGCGTCCGACATACGGGTCGCGCGTAAGCTCTTTGATCGTGTTGATTTTGTAGATGTCCATTTTACTCTCCCTTTACAAGTCCGTAGACGTATTCGTTATAAAGCTTGCCGTTCTTATAAAACGCGTCTTTTAAGACGCCCTCAAGCTCAAATCCCGCCTTTTCAAGAACCCTCCGCGAGCCGATATTCGGCTCAAAAATCGTTCCCTCGATGCGCGAAATATCAAGCTTTTCAAAGGCTTCAGCGCATATCATCTTCACGGCCTCGGTCATTATGCCCCTGCCGTAAAACTCGGGTATCAGGTAGTAGCCGATGACGCCGACGCCCGAGCGCAGACCGCTGCTCTTTTCGACGGAAATATTACCGACAATTTTTTTGTCAACTTCGATGGCATAAAAGATTCCCTCTCCGTCGGCTTCCTGCTTTTGGGCCATATTCTTAATGAAATATTCACCGTCTGCTTTGGTATACGGGTTCGGAATGCCGTCGGTGAGATATTTTCTGTCGACTTTGTTGGTCGATTCCGCAAGTGCCTCAGCGTCCGAAAGCTCCCACTTTCTGAGGGTAAAGCTCGGGGTTTCGGGCTTCTTTTCGTTCAAAATCCTTCGGCAGAGCTTTTCGGCGGCCTCGGGCAGAAGCTTCCACTCCGCCTGCTCCATGATTCTTCTCTGCAAAGTTTCGGGTGTGTCGCCGTCCTTTACCGAAACGGCCTTTTGCGCGAGGATTTCGCCGCCGTCGCAAATTTCATTGACGAGGTGAACCGTCGCGCCCGAGACCTTTACGCCCTTTTTCAGCGCTTCCTCATGAACCTTGAGGCCGTAGTAGCCCTTGCCGCAGAAGCTCGGGATTAGCGCCGGGTGAACGTTGATTATTCTGTTTGAATATTTCTTTGTGAAATCCTCCGACAGAATCGACATGAACCCCGCAAGGATAATCACCTCGGCGTTGTGGGCTTCGAGGGTCTTGACAATGCCGCTTTCAAAATCTTCGGGGCTAAGGTCTTTCCTCGGCACCGTTACCGCGTCGATACCCGCGTTTTTGGCGCGTTCGAGGGCATAAGCCCCCACCTTTGAGGATATCACGCAGACTATTTCGCCGCTCACAAGAATACCGCTGTTTTGCGCGTCGATGAGCGCCTGAAGGTTTGTTCCGCCGCCCGAAACCAGAACGGCAATCCTGACTTTTCTTCCCATTTTTCTTCCTCAGACAATGATTGTCTTGTCGTCGCCCTTGACTATTTCTCCGATCACATAGGCTTCCTCGCCGTTTTCACGGAGGATTTTGACCGCCTTTTCGGCGTCGGTCGGCGAGACGACAATGCTCATTCCGACGCCCATGTTATAGGTGTTGAACATGTCCCTCTCGGGGATATTTCCCGTTTTTTGAATCAGGTCGAATATCGGCGGAATTTTGAGGCAGTCCTTTGAAACCTTTGCGCAGAGGCCGTCGGGAACAGACCTCGGGATATTTTCATAGAAACCGCCGCCCGTGATGTGCGAAATGCCCTTCACCGCGACCTTCTCCAAAAGCGCCAGAACGGGCCTGACATAAATTCTTGTCGGCGCTAAAAGCGCCTCGCCGAGGCTCTTTCCGCCGAGCTCGCTTCTTGGCGATTTAAGGTCGGCGTTCTCGATGTCGAAGACCTTTCTTATGAGCGAGAAGCCGTTTGAATGGACTCCCGAAGAGGGGAGCGCGATGATGACGTCGCCCTCGCGCATCGTGCTGTTGTCGATGATCTTCGGGCGGTCGACGATTCCCGTGCAGAACCCCGCAAGGTCGTATTCTTCCTCGGGCATCATATTCGGGTGCTCGGCAGTCTCACCGCCGATAAGCGATGCCCCCGCCTCGATGCAGCCGTCGCAGACGCCCTTTACTATCGCGGCAATCTTCTCGGGAATATTCTTTCCGCAGGCGATGTAATCAAGGAATATAAGCGGCTTTGCACCGCAGCAGATTATGTCGTTGACGCACATCGCTACGCAGTCGATGCCGACGGTGTCGTGCTTGTCGAGCAAAAACGCCAGCTTCAGCTTTGTGCCCACGCCGTCAGTTCCGCTGACGAGTATCGGGTCTTTGTAGCCTTTCAGATCGGGCGCAAAAAGCCCGCCGAAGCCCCCGATTCCCGACACCTCGCCGCCCGTTGCGGTGCGCTTGATGTCGGCTTTCATGAGCTCGACCGACTTATAACCCGCGGTGATGTCAACGCCTGCGTTTTTATAGCTCTCGGAATAACTCTTTTCCATTATTTACCTCACTTATCTTTGTTGGCGAATTTCGGGTTGGCGCTGATTTTTCTCTCAAACCTGCTTTTTTCGGCCATGGCGGGAATCCTCGTCGGGTAGATACCGTTGAAACAGGCATAGCAGAAGCCGCTTCCGTCCGTCCCCGCGATCTTCTTAACGTCGTCAAGGCTGAGGTAGTTTACAGAATCTGCGCCGATCATCTTCGCAATCTCATCGATCGGGTGATTTGCCGCGATAAGGCTTTCCTTTGAGTCGATGTCGACGCCGTAGTAGCAGGGGTTCATGAACGGGGGAGCTGAGGAGAGCATGTGTACCTCGGTCGCTCCGCCCTCGCGAAGGCGCTTGACTATCTTTGCGCTTGTCGTGCCGCGAACGATAGAGTCATCGACAAGAATGACCCTCTTGCCCTTGACCACCGACGGTACGACGTTGAGCTTTATCGAGACCATCTCTTCCCTGAGCCCTTGGCTCGGCGCGATAAAGGTTCTTCCGATGTATTTATTCTTGATGAGCCCGATGTCATAGGGAATGCCCGATTTTCTCGCATAGCCTATTGCGGCGTCGGTTCCGCTGTCGGGAACGCCGACGACTATATCGGCGTCGATCGGGTAAGCCTCAGCCAAAAGCTCGCCGACCCTGATGCGGGCGGCATGAACCGAACAGCCCTCGCATATAGAATCGGGCCTTGCGATGTAGAGGTATTCAAACACGCAGAACGAGCGCTTTTTGCCGCAGTGAGTCCTGTCGGTCTTGATGCCGTCCTTTGTGAAAACGACCACCTCGCCGGGGTCGATCTCGCGAATAAGCTTCGCGTTCACGGCGTCGAGCGCGCAGGTCTCTGAGGCGACGATATATGTTCCGTCGTCGCGCTTGCCGTAGCATAGCGGCCTGAAGCCGTTCGGGTCTCTCGCCGCGATGAGCTTCGACGGCGACATTATCACAAGCGAGAACGCGCCGTCAAGCTTGCCTATCGCGCCGATGACGGCTTCCTCGATATTTCTGGTGTGAAGCCTCTCCTTGGTGATCATATAGGCGATGACCTCGGTGTCCGAAGTCGAGTGGAAGATGCTTCCCTCCTCCTCGAGAGCGGTTCTGAGCTCATAGGAGTTGACGAGGTTTCCGTTGTGGGCGAGGGCCATGTTGCCCTTGATGTGGTTCACGACAACGGGCTGAGCGTTTCTTCTGTCGCCGCTGCCTGTTGTGCCGTATCTCACATGCCCCAGAGCCATGTTGCCGTTTCCGAGTTTTTTAAGCCTCTCAGAGTTGAAAACCTCGTTGACGAGCCCCGTATCCTTGCGGTATGTAAATACACCGTCGTCGTTGACGACAATTCCCGCCGATTCCTGTCCGCGGTGCTGAAGCGCGAAAAGCCCGTAATACGCGAGAGAGGCGACGTCCTGAGTATTCTCGGCAAAGACGCCGAAAACGCCGCATTCCTCATGAATCAAATTGTCCATAAAATCCTCTTTTCAGAAAAATTTAAAAGGTTTTATTCGCCGAAAACGCGGCGCATCATTTCCTTGTAGGCGTCCTCAACGCCGCCCATATCGCGGCGGAAGCGGTCCTTGTCGAGCTTCTCGTTGGTCTTTGAATCCCAGAAGCGGCAGGTGTCGGGCGAGATCTCATCGGCAAGAACTATGCTGCCGTCGTCGAGCCTGCCGAATTCAAGCTTGAAGTCGACCAAAGTAACGCCGAGGCCCTTGAAGTATTCCTTCATGACCTCGTTGACCTTGAACGCCATCTTCTTGATGGTCTCGATCTCTTCTCTTGTCGCAAGGCCGAGGGCTATTGCGTGGTAGTCGTTGATGAGCGGGTCGTGAAGGTCGTCGTTCTTATAGGAGAACTCAATGGTGGGTTCGCTGAAGACGATGCCCTCCTCAACGCCGTAGCGCTTTGCGAACGAGCCCGCCGAGATATTCCTGATGATGACCTCAAGCGGAACTATCGAGACCTTTTTGACTACGGTTTCGCGGTCGTTGATCTCAGCGACGAAGTGGGTGGGAACGCCCTGCTTTTCAAGAAGCTGCATGATGTGGTTCGACATTCTGTTGTTGATAGCGCCCTTTCCGACGATGGTGCCCTTTTTAAGGCCGTCGAGGGCTGTCGCGTCGTCCTTATACGAGACGATGACGAGAGCGGGGTCGGTGGTTGCGAATACTTTTTTTGCCTTGCCTTCATAAAGCTGAACTGTTTTTTCCATTTGTGTTTCCTCCTGATATGTAAAGTTTAGCGTTGACTTATTCTTCGATTCTTTCGGCGATGCCCGCGTCCTTCTTAAGAACCGCTTCGGCGTCGCTTCTGCGCTTTTCGTCAAGCTTTTTCGCGAGGTCGCTGTCCTCGACCGCAAGGATTTGCGCCGAAAGTAAAGCGGCATTGACTCCACCGTCAATAGCTACCGTTGCGACGGGAATTCCCGAGGGCATCATAACGGTTGCCAAAAGTGCGTCAATGCCGTCCAAGGTATTGGACTTACAGGGTATGCCGATTACGGGCAGGGTGGTGTTCGCGGCTATCGCGCCCGCAAGATGAGCCGCCATTCCCGCAGCGCATATCAGAACGCCGAAGCCGTTTTCGCGCGCTGATACGGCAAAGTCACGGGCCTCATTCGGGGTTCGGTGCGCCGAATAAACGTGGGTTTCATAGGGGATTCCGAGCGAACGCAGGGTTGCCGCGGTTTTTTTGAGAATCGGCAGATCGCTGTCGCTTCCCATGATGATACCGACCTTTTTCATAATACTCCTCCGTAAATACATTTTCAAAAAGTTAAAAAGCGCCCCGAAAACGAATAGGTTCATAAAGTTCTCAGAAAGCGCTTGTTAAGACTTATACTATACTTATAATATACCACTCGCCGCCGACAAAGTCAAACCAAAAAAAGAGACAAATATCGGTGCGAAATTGGCGCTTATGCCGAGAAAATTTCACTGCGAATCTGCGGTTGCCTTTGTTTCGCAGTAAACGCATCTGTAAATGCGCTCCTCGGCGTTTTCAAGCCTGAAAATATGCGCGAGTTCCTGCTCGGTAGAAGTGATGCAGCGCGGGTTTTTGCACTTTATCACATTGGTGAGGATAGTCGGCAGGCCGATTGATTTTTTCTCGGCAAGCTTGCCGTCGCGAATAATATTTATCGTGACGTTCGGTGCGACATAGCCGATGATATCAAGGTTTACCTCGATATCCGCGTCGATTTTGATGATGTCCTTTCTGCCCATCGCCGAGCTGTTCGCGTTCTTGATTATCGCGACGGGGCAGTCGAGACTGCCGAGGCCCAAAAGCTCATAAAGCTTCATTCCGCGCCCTGCGGGAATGTGGTCGATGACTATTCCGTTCTTGATCGAATCTATATTCATTAGTAGCCTCCGTAATTAAGTCTCAGATTTTTCCCGCGTCTTTCAAAAGCATCAGAATAAGCGCCATTCTGATGTATTTACCGTTCAGCACCTGCTTGAAGTAGCACGCCCTCGGGTCCTTGTCGATTTCGACCGAGATCTCGTTTACCCTCGGCAGGGGGTGCATGATCGAGAGGTCGGGCTTTGCGGTCTTAAGCTTCTGCGGCGTGAGGATATAGCTGTCTTTGAGTCTGAGGTAATCCTCCTCGTTGAAGAACCTCTCGCGCTGGACCCTCGTCATATAGAGAATGTCGAGCTCGGGCATGTATTCTTCGAGGCTCTCGGTCTGAACATATTCAATTCCCGCGGGCTTGAGGACTTCGCTCTTTACATAGCTCGGGAGTTTAAGCTCCTCGGGCGAAATAAGCACGACCTTAATGCCCTTATATCTTGCGAGCGCGCTGATGAGCGAGTGAACCGTTCTGCCGAATTTAAGGTCGCCGCAGAACCCGACGGTGAGGTTGTCGAACCTGCCCTTTTCGCGCTGAATCGTGAGCAGGTCCGCAAGGGTCTGGGTAGGGTGAAAGTGCCCGCCGTCGCCCGCGTTGATGACAGGGACGTCAGAGTTCATCGACGCCACAAGCGGTGCGCCCTCTTTCGGGTGACGCATCGCGATTATATCCGCATAGCAGCTTACCACCTTGGCGGTGTCGGCCACGCTTTCGCCCTTTGAAGCCGACGACGACTGCGCCTCGGAAAATCCCAAAACGTTTCCGCCGAGCTCATACATCGCCGCCTCAAAGCTCAGCCTCGTTCTTGTCGACGGCTCAAAAAACAGCGTCGCAAGCTTTTTTCCTCGGCAGACCTCGGAATATTTTTTCGGGTTCGCGATGATGTCGTTCGCCACATTGATGAGGTCCTCGATCTCCTCGACCGAAAGGTTCTGAATGTCAATCAAATGTCTCATTTTTTTGCTCCGTTCACTGACAGATAATTCCTGATTCTTTCAACGTTTTCCGCGTTTGCGGGGTTTTCTTCAAGGTATTCGATGATGTCGTATACATTCACCACCGAGTAAATCGGAAAGCCGAATTCCTCCTCGATCTCATTCATCGCCGATTTTTCGGTCCTGCCCTTTTCGCCGCGGTCGACCATGATAAGGCAGCCCGCGACCTTGACGCCCTCGAGCTTTGAGAGTATATCCATGCTCTCGCGAATCGCCGTCCCCGCGGTGATGACGTCCTCGACAATGACAATCTCTTCGTCCGCCTTCGGGGCATAGCCGACAAGAACGCCGCCCTCGCCGTGGTCCTTGGCTTCCTTTCTGTTGAAAACGAAAGGCAGGTCGAGCCCGTTTTTCGCGAGGGCAGTCGCCGCCGAAACCGCGATCGGAATGCCCTTATAAGCGGGCCCGAAGAGCACCGTTTTCTTTTTGCCGATGTTTTCAAGATAGGTCTTCGCGTAAAATTCGCCGAGCTTCATGATCTGCTCGCCCGTCTTGATGTCGCCCGCGTTGATGAAATAGGGTATCTTCCGCCCGCTCTTTGCGGTGAAATCGCCGAATTTAAGAACGCCCGCGCTCTCCAAAAAGCTGATGAATTCTCTTTTATAGCTTTCCATGTTTTACCTCCTCAGTCAACAAATTCCTCAACACATCTCATATATGCTGCAACGGGGTCGTCGGCAGCGGTTATCGGCCGCCCGACGACGATATAATCCGAGCCCGCCTTTTTGGCCTCGGCAGGGGTCATGACCCTCTTCTGGTCGCCGATGTCGCCGTCGGCAAACCTGATCCCCGGGGTGACGGTGATAAAGCCCTTTCCGCAGCGATCATGAACCGCCTCGGCTTCAAGCGGTGAGCACACAACGCCGTCGAGCCCCGAGTTTTTCGCGTTCTCGGCATAGCTCATGACCGTCTCGGCCATAGGAGTATTTATCAATAATTCGTTCTTGAGTGTCTCCGTGTCGGTCGAGGTAAGCTGAGTCACCGCGATGAGTATCGGCCTTGTTCCGTCGGCCCTTGTGAGCCCCTCGAGCGCCCCCGCCATCATCTTCGAGCCGCCCGCCGCATGAAGGTTAGTCATGTCAACGTCAAGCCCCGAGAGCACCGCCATCGACTTCTTGACAGTGTTCGGAATGTCGTGAAGCTTAAGGTCTAAAAAGATCTTGTGACCTCTTTTCTTAATCTGTCTGACTATTTCGGGGCCCTCCGAATAGAACAGCTCCATGCCGATCTTGACGAACGGCTTTTTTTCGCCGAACCTGTCAAGAAATTCAAGGGTCTTCTGCCCGCTTGAAAAATCGCAGGCGATAATAACGTCCTTGCCCATTAGATCGCTCCTCCTATTATATCTGATAATTTATCAATTTTATACTTTTCCATCGCCGTCGGCAGGGCCTCGATTATATCCCTGCACGCGCAGGGGTTCACAAGGTTTTCCGCGCCGATCTCGACCGCCGTCGCCCCCGCGAGCATCATCTCGATGACGTCCTCGGCCGAGCTTACGCCGCCCATTCCGACTATCGGGATTTTAACCGCCTTGGCGCACTGATAGACCATTCTCAGCGCGACGGGGAAGACCGCGGGCCCCGAAAGCCCGCCCGTCACATTTTTGAGCAGCGGCCTGCGGGTCTTAAGGTCGATTCGCATCGCCAAAAGCGTGTTTATGAGGCTGATGCCGTCCGCGCCCGCGCCCTCGCAGGCTTTCGCGATCTCTGCGATGTCGGTCACGTTCGGCGAAAGCTTGATTATCACGGGCTTTTTGACCGCATTTTTGACCGCCCTTGTGACCTCGGCGGCCGATTCGGGGCTTGTCCCGAAGCTCATTCCGCCGCCGTGAACGTTCGGGCAGCTGATGTTGACCTCGAGCCAGCCGACCTCTTCGCAGGCGTCGAGCCGCTCGCAGGTATAAACGTAGTCGTCGAGCGAGAACCCGCTGACGTTCGCCATTACCTTTTTGTGAAACACTTTTTTCATCTTCGGGAGCTCCTCGGAGATGACCTTTTCGACCCCGGGGTTCTGAAGCCCGACCGCGTTGAGCATACCCGAGGCGGTTTCCGCGATGCGGGGCGTCGGGTTGCCGAAGCGCGGCTCGCGGGTCGTGCCTTTAAAAGAGAATGTCCCGAGAATGTTGATGTCATAGAGCTCGGCAAATTCATAGCCGTAGCCGAAGGTGCCGCTCGCGGGGATTATCGGGTTCGAGAGCCCGATTCCGCAGAGATTTACCCTTGTGTCTGCCATTTTATCTCCTCCTTTTCGAGAACGGGACCGTCGCGGCAGATCCTCTTGTATCCGCTGACCGTTTCGCAGGTGCAGCCCATGCATGCCCCGAAGCCGCAGCCCATTCTCTCCTCAAAGCTGAACTGCCCCGAGGTTTTTATCGCCCGATAGACCGCCTTGAGCATCGGCTCGGGCCCGCAGGTATAGACATAGCTGTAATTTTCGGGCAGGGCGTCGGTGACAAAGCCCTTTTTGCCGTATGAGCCGTCGGCAGTCGTGATGATGACATCGCAGCCGAGGGCCTTGAATTCGTTTTCATAGAAGACCTCGCCCTTTGTGTTGAAGCCGAGTATCGCCGTGACCTTTTTGCTGCCCGCGATGAGCTTTTTCGCGAGAAGATATAGCGGCGGCACGCCTACCCCTCCGCCGATGAGCAGGGGAGCGCCGCCCGATTTTTCAAGGTCATAGCCGTTCCCGAGGGGTATTAAAATATCGAGCTCGCCCTCGCTCATTTCGGACATCTTCTCGGTGCCCTTTCCGACTACCTTATATATAAGGGTGAGCCTGTCGCCCTCGGCGTCGCAGACCGATATCGGCCGCCTGAGATAAAGCCCGTCAAGCTTTATATTTACAAACTGACCCGCTTTCGCAAGCCCCGCCGACCTTCCCCGAAGCGTCATCTCAAAGACATTTTGTGTCAGCGGAATATTTTTTTCGATCCTGAAAATTTCCTGTTTCATTCTTTATCCTTTCTTATAGACGGCCCTGCCGTTATAAACGGTGAGATAATTCACCCCGAAGAGCTCTGCGCCGTCAAATGGCGTCGCCCTGCCCTTGCTGAGGAATCTGCTCGGGTCGACCCTGAATTTTTCCTCAAGATTCCAAACCGAAAAGCTGTCGCCGAGCGGGATATTGAAACGCTCGCGCGGGTTTTCGCACATAAGCTCGATGAGCCGTTCAATGGTGATGACACCCGCCCTGACGAAGTGGGTATACATCACCGAAAACGCGGTCTCAAGCCCTACGACGCCGAACGCGCTTTTTTCAAGCCCACGCGATTTTTCTTCCGCCGAGTGCGGCGCGTGGTCGGTCGCTATCATATCGATTGTTCCGTCAAGAAGCCCCTCGACAAGCGCTTCTCTGTCCCTCTTCGAGCGCAGCGGGGGGTTCATCTTGAACCTGCCGTCCTCCTGAAGATCAGAGTCGTCAAGAACGAGGTAATGCGGCCCTGTCTCGCAGGTGATGTTCACCCCGTCGGCCTTGGCCTTTCTGATGAGCCCGACGCTCTCCGCCGTTGATATGTGGCAGACGTGGTATGCGCAGCCCGTTTTCTTCGACAGCGCTATGTCCCTCTCGATCTGCCGCCACTCGCTTTCCGAGGATATCCCTCGGTGGCCGTGAGCCTCGGCATATTCGCCGTCGTGAATATACCCGCCGTTGAGAAGCGAATTCACCTCGCAGTGCGCCGCGATTATTTTCCCGAGCTTTTTCGCCTCAATCATCGCGCACTCCATCATCTCATCGCGCTGAACCCCTCTGCCGTCGTCTGAAAATGCGATTACATTCGGCGAGAGACCGACCATGTCAGCGAGCTTCTCGCCCTTTTCGGCGACGGTTATCGCGCCGTAAGGGTGCACGCCGATAACGGCGTCCCTATTTATAATGTCAAGCTCGGCTTTGAGGTGTTCTGCCGAGTCGGGCACGGGGTCAAGGTTCGGCATCGTGCAGACGTCGGTATATCCGCCGTGGGCCGCGGCAAGGCTGCCCGTCTTTATCGTCTCTTTATATGAAAAAGCCGGCTCGCGAAAATGAACATGCACATCGCACAAACCGGGCAAAAAACAATATTCAGCGCTGTCGGAAAAGGGGAGAGCCGAAGAAAAGCTCCCGCCGAATTTCTCTTTGATATGGATTGGGTCATAAACTCTTTTCATTTTATTATGTCCTTTCCGCAAGCCGCAAAAAACCCGCCGTTGGGCATGGCGGGTCGAAAAAAGGCAGAGCCTTTTACAGATATTTCCGAAATTCCGACCTCTCAGTGCCGCGTTAAAGCTTCGTCCTGATGAGTATATCATATACCGTCGGAAATGTCAACTCCAAAAAAGAATTTTTCGGTTGACAGAAAAGCTTTAGTCTGCTATACTAACGAACGGAGATTTTTTCTTCAGAAAGGACAAATGAAAAATATGTGGTTGGTATTCACACTGCTCACGACGTTTCTCTGGGGCGCCGCAGACCTCTTCTATAAGAAAGGCGCGCGCGGCGGAACCGAGAAATACAGTCATCTTCTTACAGGCATAACCGTCGGCCTCGTGATGGGCGCTCAGGCGATCTTCACCCTGATCTTCACCGACGTCGGCTATGACCCGATAAATATTCTTGTTTATCTTCCCGTCTCGCTGTTCTACATAACCTCGATGGTCGTCGGCTATCTCGGCCTTAAATATCTTGAGCTGTCGATATCATCGCCCGTTCAGAACAGCTCGGGCGCGGTCGTATGCATTCTTTGCCTGATTTTTCTTGGCGAGAGCCTCGACCTTCTCTCGGCGGCCGCCGTTGTGATAATCACCATCGGCATAATAATGCTCGGCTGGTATGAAAGGGTCAAGCCCTCCGAGGTAGCGCCCGAGGACAAGAAATATTCAAAGAGCGTTTTCGCGCTGATCTTCCCGCTCATCTACTGCGTTCTTGACGCCATGGGAACATTCTTCGACGCGTTCTACCTCGACGACATCGAAAAGACGCCGCTTGTCGGCGTGACCGAGGAGAACTTCGAGACGGTCGCGAATATTTCCTATGAGCTCACGTTCCTCATCGCCGCGATAATCATGCTGATTTATATTCTTGTCATCAAGAAGGACAAGATCGAAATTCCGAAGCAGGGCAACAAGCTCATCGCCGCGGTGTTCGAGACGGCGGGTCAGTATTTCTATGTCTTCGCGATGAGCGGCAACGCCGTAGTTGCCGCGCCGACCATCGCCGCCTACTGCGTAGTCGCCGCGCTCCTTGCGGGTATATTCCTCAAGGAAAAGCTCAAGCCTTTACAGTACGTCGCAATCGCCGCAGTTATCATCGGCATAATCCTCCTCGGCGTCGTCGAGGGCCTGTCGGAGGCAGCGTAAAGAAAATCATTTTTCACATATCGAATTTTCAAAGAGCAGTCTCACACGAGTCTGCTCTCATTTTGTGCCCTGTAAAGCACACTCTCTTTACAGCTGTCTCTGCTCAAAATATGCCGTTTTCGCGCTGTAAAGTTTTAACGCTTGCGGGAAGTATTATCACTTTACAAACCACTAAATTTTGAAAAAATATTCGCTTCAACCACAATATTTTGTATTTAACCTCTTGACAAAGCCGAACATTCGGTATATAATGAACACGTTCGCAGAAGGAAAAGGGGTGAACGAATTTGGAAATTCATGGGTTTCAGAAGCTTACTCTTCTTGACTATCCCGAAAAGGTGGCGGCGACGGTATTCACCGCGGGCTGCAATTTAAGGTGCCCGTTCTGTCACAACGCCCTGCTCGTCACAAGGATAAATCTTGCAGACAGGCTTGACAAGGGCGAGATACTCGCATATTTAAAGAAGCGCAAGGCCGTTCTTGACGGCGTCTGCGTCACGGGCGGCGAGCCGCTTTTGAACGACGACGTCTTCGACTTCTTGAAGCAGCTCAAGGACCTCGGCTATGCCGTAAAGCTCGACACAAACGGCACATTCCCCGAAAGGCTCAGGAGGGCGGTGTTCGGCGGGCTGGTCGACACCGTCGCGATGGACATAAAGAACTCGAAAGAGCGCTACGCCGAGACGGTCGGCGTCAAAGACTTTGACATCGCCCCTGTCGAGGAGAGCGTCGAGTTTTTGAAGAGCGGCGCGGTCGATTTTGAGTTTCGCACCACCGTCGTGAAAGAGCTTCACACCGAGGAAGACATGGAAAAAATCGGCAGATGGATAGCGGGCGCGCCGAGGTATTATCTCCAGTGCTTCAAGGACTCGGGCGAGCTTATTTCGGAAGGCTTTTCATCGCCGTCGATTGAGTTTATGGAAAATCTACAAAAAATAGCGATGAAATATATTGAAAAAGTAGAATTGAGGGGCGTTTAGCGTTTTGACCACAATATATTGTGTTTTGCCTCTTGACATTCGACAAGATGTGCGGTATATTTGTAAATGTTCCGCGAAAAATATTTATGAACCGAATCAAAAAATAAATATAAATCATCATAAAGGAGACGGAAAAATGTATCAGGTAATCAAAAGAGACGGCAAGGTCGTTGATTTCAATATTTCCAAAATCAGCAACGCCATAGTTCTCGCATTCAAAGCCTGCGAAAAGCAGTACAATCAGGACGTCATCGACTTCCTCGCCCTCAAGGTGACGGCGGACTTCGAGCCGAAGATCAAGGACGGAAAAATCGCCGTTGAAGACATTCAGGACTCGGTCGAGAGCGTGCTCATCAAGGCGGGCTATGACAGCGTCGCCAAGTCCTATATCCTCTACCGCAAGCAGCGCGAGAAGATAAGAAACCTCAACCAGACCGCTGTAAACTACAAAGAAGTCGTCGACAACTATCTTCAGATCAACGACTGGCGCGTCAAGGAAAACTCTACCGTCACATATTCCGTCGGCGGCCTTATCCTCTCAAACTCGGGCGCGATAACCGCAAACTACTGGCTTTCCGAGATCTATGATCAGGAAATAGCCGACGCCCACCGCAACTGCGATATCCACCTTCATGACCTCTCGATGCTTACGGGCTACTGCGCGGGCTGGTCGCTTAAGCAGCTCATCAAAGAGGGTCTCGGCGGCATCAACGGAAAGATCACCTCAAGCCCCGCAAGCCACCTTTCTACCCTCTGCAACCAGATGGTAAACTTCCTCGGCATCATGCAGAATGAATGGGCGGGTGCGCAGGCATTCTCGAGCTTCGACACCTATCTTGCCCCGTTTGTAAAGGTCGACAACCTCACCTATAAAGAAGTCAAGCAGTGCATTCAGAGCTTTGTCTACGGTGTGAACACCCCTTCAAGATGGGGCACTCAGGCGCCTTTCTCGAACATCACCCTTGACTGGACGGTCCCGAACGACCTCGCCGAGCTTCCCTGCATAGTCGGCGGCAAGGAGCAGGACTTCTGCTATAAGGACTGCAAGAAGGAAATGGACATGGTCAACAAGGCGTTCATCGAGATAATGATCGAGGGCGACGCCAACGGCCGCGGCTTCCAGTATCCTATCCCGACCTATTCGATCACAAGAGATTTCGACTGGTCCGAGACCGAGAACAACAAGCTTCTTTTTGAGATGACCGCGAAATACGGCACTCCCTACTTCTCCAACTACATCAACTCCGATATGGAGCCCTCAGACGTCAGAAGCATGTGCTGCCGCTTAAGGCTCGACCTCAGAGAACTGAGAAAGAAATCGGGCGGCTTCTTCGGAAGCGGCGAGTCGACGGGTTCTATCGGCGTTGTCACCATCAACATGCCGAAGATAGCCTATCTCTCGAAGGACGAAAAAGAATTCTACGAGCGCCTTGACAAGCTCATGGACCTTTCGGCGCGTTCCCTCAAGGTCAAGAGAACCGTCATCACAAAGCTTCTTGACGCGGGTCTTTACCCCTATACCAAGCGCTACCTCGGCACTCTTGACAACCACTTCTCGACCATCGGTCTTGTCGGCATGAACGAAGCCTGCCTCAACGCAAACTGGCTCAGGTGCGACCTCACCGACGAAAGAGCCCAGAAGTTCACCAAGAACGTTCTTAACCACATGCGCGAGCGCCTCTCCGACTATCAGGAGCTCTACGGCGACCTCTATAACCTCGAGGCCACACCTGCCGAGTCGACCTCTTACCGCCTCGCGAAGCACGACAAGGAGAAATACCCCGACATCATCACCGCCTCTGACGGCACGCCTTACTACACCAACTCTTCTCATCTCCCTGTCGGCTATACCGACGATATCTTCTCGGCTCTCGATATTCAGGACGAGCTTCAGACCCTTTACACCTCGGGCACTGTTTTCCACACCTTCCTCGGCGAAAAGCTTCCCGACTGGAAGTCGGCCGCGAACCTCGTGAGAAAGATCGCCGAAAATTACAGGCTGCCTTACTACACAATGAGCCCGACCTACTCCGTCTGCCGCAACCACGGATATCTCACGGGCGAGCAGAAGATCTGCCCGCACTGCGGCGAGGCGACCGAGACTTACAGCCGCATCACGGGCTACTATCGCCCCGTTCAGAACTGGAACGACGGCAAGGTTCAGGAGTATAAGGAGCGTAAGACCTATAACATTTCGACCTCGGTTCTGAGAAGAAACGGCGTCGAGTCAAAGGTCGAGATGGGCAGCAGCAGCGACACCTCTCTCAAGGACGGCTCCTACCTCTTCACGACCGCGACCTGCCCGAACTGCAAGGTCATAAAGTCGATGCTCGACAAGCAGGGCTATAAGTATGAGACCCTTCTTGCGAATGAAAACCGCGAGCTTTGCGAAGCATTCGACATTCGCCAGGCCCCGACGCTTGTCATCGTCAAGGACGGCGCGTTTGAAAAATTCGCGGGTGTCTCCGACATCAAGAAGAACACCATCGCGAGCGCTTGATCGGAAATTCATAACGGGGAAGCCCGAGGGTTTCCCCGCCGGCTTTTTAAAAATTTGAATTGGTGAATTTATGTACGATATAATTGTCATCGGCGGCGGCCCCGCGGGCATGACGGCGGCGCTCTATTCGCTGCGCGCAAACAAGAGCGTTCTTGTGCTTGAAAAGGGCGCTTTCGGCGGCCAGATAACCTTTTCCCCGCTGGTCGAGAATATTCCCGGGCATTCCGCCCTTTCGGGCAACGATTTTGCGGCTCTTCTGGTCGAGCAGGTTCTTGAGCAGGGAGGCGATCTTGATTCTGCCGAGGTAACAGAGATTCGCGGCGGCGATGTCAAAACCGTCGTCACCGACAGCGGCGAGTATACCGCCAAGGCTGTTATAATCGCGACGGGCGCCGAGCATAGAAGGCTCGGGCTTAAAAACGAGGAGAACCTCATCGGCAGCGGAATTTCATTCTGCGCAGTCTGCGACGGGGCATTCTATCAAGGAAAGCATGTCGGCGTTGTCGGCGGCGGAAATTCCGCGCTTCAGGAGGCACTGCTTCTTTCAGAGCTCTGCGAAAAGGTCACGGTGATTCAAAACCTCGCGTTTTTGACGGGCGAGCAAAGGCTTCGCGACCGCCTCGCCGAGAAGAAAAATGTCGAGGTGATCTTCAACAGCACGGTTGCCGAGCTTTTGGGGAGCGAGACCCTCAACGGAATAGTCATCGAGAACACCGACGGCGAGAGAAAAAACATTCCGCTCGACGGCCTGTTTGTCGCGATAGGGCTTGTCCCGAAGAACGCCGCGTTTTCAAACCTCATCGAGCTTGACAAATACGGCTACGCGGTCTCCGACGAAAGCTGCCTCAGCAAAACCGAGGGCGTTTTCGTAGCGGGCGACTGCCGCACCAAAAAGGTCAGGCAGGTCACTACCGCCTGCGCAGACGGCGCTGTTGCGGCGCTTGCGGCCTGCGATTACTGCGATACCCACTAATTCATTTACTATATTGGAAAATCGCTTGTCCGTTTCGGGGCAGGCGTTTTTCTTTCCTTGACAACCGCCGAGCCGCCGTGGTAAAATCTGAGAGGGTGAGAGCTGATGAAAGCTTCTGAAAAACTGAAAAATTCGCGCGGCTTCACGCTTGCCGAGCTTGTAGTCGTGCTGGCGCTATGCTCGCTTTTCGCGATGATCTCCGTCACCGCGATACTTCTTTCGACAAAAACGAGCAGGCTGAGCGTGCTTGAATCCCGCTCTGAAACCGTTTCAGACACTCTCAATGTCACGATGCGCGACATGCTCGCGAACTCGTTCAACCCGAAGACCGAGGGCGGCGAGACAAAATTCATCTGCGAAAAATATTCGGGGTGGTATTTGACTTTTCGCGAGGTCGGCGGCAGGATCGACCTGATAATCTTTGACGAGATAGCGGGCGAGCGCTCAGAGCACCTTCTGCCCGACCCGTCCTATGCCGAATTTCAAATCGAAGATTTTGAATTTTCCTATTCCGACGGCGTTTACACGGTCTCGTATAATCTTGTCAGCGATTCTTTTTCAAAGAGCGTCTCGACGGAAATATCAAGGCTCAACGCCTGAGCCGCCTGACAGCGGGGCAGGGGAGCAAAAATTTTAATTCGGAGGGACAAAATGGAAAACAAGTATTGTGCAATTTATTTGAGCGGCACGGGAAACACGAGGTTTTGCATTTCTAAGCTTGCCAAATTGTTAGATGAAAATGCCCCGATCGTTGCGATCGAGGACAGCGCCGCCGTTTCTGCGGTAAAGGCTTATGAAAATATCATCTTCGGCTATCCCGTACAGTATTCAAACGCGCCGAAAATGATTCGGGATTTTATTCTTGAAAACAAAGAACTTTGGAGAGGAAAAAGCGTCCTATGCGTTGCTACGATGGGCGCGTTCAGCGGCGATGGCGCGGGCTGCTCGGCGAGGCTTTTTAAAAAGTGCGGTGCAGCCGTTTTGGGCGGTCTTCACTTAAAGATGCCCGACAGCGTTTGCGACAGTAAGCTTCTGAAGAAAAGCAGGGAAGAGAAGCTTGATATTATACGCCGCGCGGAGAAAAAAATAAATCGGGCCGCAAGAGACATCAAAAGCGGAAAATATCCGCGAGACGGGCTGGGACTTTTCCCGCACCTCATAGGCTTATTCGGACAGCGTCTCTGGTTTTACGGCAACACAAGAAGCTATTCCGACAAATTAAAGATAGACAGGTCGAAGTGCGTCGGCTGCGGTGTTTGTCTGCGCCTCTGCCCGATGAAAAATCTCACAACAGAAAATCAAACCGCCGTGCCGCACGGCCGCTGCACCATGTGCTACCGTTGCATCAGCCAATGCCCTCAAAAAGCGATTACATTGGTCGGTGAAGAGGTCGTCGAACAGTACAGGCTTGAAAACTTCGTACAATAGTGTAAATAAAAAACGGTGAGCGCTCCTCACCGTTTCATCTTATTGTTCGGCAGGCGCCGAAGTCGTATTTTCTCACGAAATCAGAAATTTTCGCGCCGCTGTTTATGTAGTAGATCAGAATTTCCGCGCAGGCCCGAGCGTCGCTGCCCGCGTTGTGGTGGTCGAGGTGAATGTTGAGCTCGCGGCACATGGTGTCGAGCTTGTGGTTTTCCATCTGCGGAACTATCCGCTTGCCCATTCTGCAGGTGCAGGCATAGTCGGCGCTTGACCTTCGCGGAATGCCGTAGGCGTTGAGGCACTTTGAGAGCACGCTCATATCAAACTGGGCGTTGTGCGCGATCAGCAGCCCGCTTCTGAGGAGCGGCCCGAGGGTCGGCCAGATATCTTTGAAGGTCGGCGATTTTTCAGCCATTTCGGGCGTTATTCCCGTCAGCGCGATGTTGAAGCTGTCGAAGCTTGTTTCGGGGTTGATGAGCGAATAGAATTCCTCGGTGATGACGGCGTTTTCAACAACGCTGACGCCGATAGCGCTCATTCTGTCGTTTCTGAGGTTGGGCGTCTCAACATCGAAGCAGACAAATCTTGACATATTCTCACTTCCGAAGTATTTTTCCGACAGATATTTTACCACTTAATCCCCACCGCGTCAAGACTTTCGGGCGGGCGAGATGTGGCCTAAGCGGCCACATCAAGAAGACAGAAATTAGAGGTCAGATGTCAGAATTTCAAGGTGTCGCCTATGGCGAAGTTTTCAAATACTGAGGATAATGTGTGCGGAATGGACACTCTCGGGCGGGCGACAGCTGCATAGCCGAAAAACCAAAGCGATTCGCCTTTAAATGGGCTTTCCATCTTTTTTCAAAAACCTCTTTTCAAATCTGACGAAAAGTGATATAATGTTCTCAGGTGATTAAAATGCAGAAAATACTTAGCTACATGCGACGGGCGATAAACGAGTTTGACCTGATTCAGGACGGCGACAGAATCGCGGTCGGCGTCTCGGGCGGCAAGGACAGCCTTGCGCTGCTGATGGGCCTCATTCGCCTCAGAAGCTTTATCGGGATAGATTACAGCGTCACGGCGGTGACTCTCGACCCGTGTTTCGGCGGGGTCGAGGGCGATTATATCGCTGTTGAAAAGCTCTGCAAAGAAGCGGGCGTCGAATATATTCTTGAGCGCACGCGTATCGGCGAAATCGTCTTTGACGTCAGAAAGGAAGAGCACCCCTGCTCATTGTGCGCGAAGCTTCGGCGGGGAGCTCTTCACAACGCCGCGAAAAAAGCGGGCTGCAACAAAGCAGCCCTCGGCCACCACTTCAACGACGCTGTCGAGACCTTTATGATGAACCTTTTTATCGAGGGCAGAATCGGCTGTTTTGCGCCGAAAAGCTATCTTGACAGGCGGGATATAACCATAATCAGGCCGCTTGTATTCGCCCCCGAGAGCGAGATCAGGCGCGCTGTAAAAAGAAGCGGGATCGAGGTCGTGAAGTCCGCCTGCCCCGTCGACGGCCACACAAAGCGCGAGGAAATGAAGAATTTTCTTGCCGAGCGCGAGCGTGCCGACCACGGTTTTACCGACAGAATATTCGGCGCGATGAGGCGGTCGGGCATCGACGGCTGGGGAATAAAGGAAAATTCCGAGAAAGGGGAGGAGAGCTTATGAGGCTGATGTTTATCGGCGATGTTGTCGGCGGGGTAGGCTGTAACTTCCTCGCGTCGAGAATTCACGGCCTGAAGTCGAGATATCGGGCAGATATCCTCGTCGTCAACGGCGAGAATTCCGCGACGGGCAACGGCATCACCGACGTCTCCGCGGGAATGCTCACAAGCCTCGGCGCAGACGTCATCACGACGGGCAACCACGCGTTCAAGCGCCACGAATCTCAGCGCATCTACGACGCGATACCCCACCTTATCCGCCCCGCGAATTTCCCCAATGAGGTTTACGGCCGAGGGTGGTATGTCCTCGACATGGGCCGCGCAAGGGTCGCGGTCGTGAATATGCTCGGTACGGCGTTTTTAGAGCCGCTCGCGAACCCGTTTTTCAAGATCGACGAGATTCTTGAAAAGCTTGACACGAAGAATATTTTTCTCGATTTTCACGCCGAGGCCACTGCCGAAAAAAAGGCGATGGGCTATTACCTCGACGGCAGGGTGACGGCGGTCATCGGCACCCACACCCACGTTCAGACCGCCGACGAGACGGTTCTTGAGGGCGGCACGGCATACATCACCGACGCGGGAATGACAGGCCCCGAGGAATCGGTCCTCGGCGTTGAAAAATCACTCGCGATATCAAAAATGAAGCTTCACATTCCCGTAAAATTCACCGAGGCAAAGACCAAATGCTTCATAAACGGCGTTGTTATTGATTTTGATGAAAAAACGGGCAGAGCCCGCTCGATAGAAAGGATTGTTGAAAGATGAAAAAGCATGATGTCATCACCGCGGTAATAATCGTTCTTGTGGCGGCGCTCGTCATCACGATAGCCTCGCTTCTTGTGATGAGCCTTATCGTTCAGTTTTCGCCGAAGCCCACTCAGTACCCGAATACCGTCTGGGTCTCAGACGACGGCGCGTTCACGCTCACGGTCGGCGAATACAACAGCGAGACCTATCAGTGCGACGCGGAGCTTGTCTATTCAAACGGCGGCGAAGAATACCGCTACACCGTCTCTGACGGCGCAAACAGCATCATCGGCGTTTATGCCTCTGAAAACAATATCGACCGCTGGCTCCGTGTGAAATGTAATTCCGACGGCTTTACCGCGCGGGTAAACCGCACCGCAGAGCTTGAATATTCGGGCTCTTATGAGAAGAATCAGAAGGTTAGGTTCAGCCGCGTCAGCTGAGAAAAAGCCTCACCGCAAGGGCTGAGAGCAAAAACGCAGTCAGGTCTCCCGCCAGCGCAGAACCGAGCGCATGGCGGGTTTTTCTTACCTTTGTCGCCCCGAAGTAGACCGCTACGGTGTAAAAGGTCGTTTCGGTCGAGCCCATTAAAACGCTCGCGACACGCCCCGAAAAGCTGTCGGGCCCGCAGTCGTTGAGAATATTTTTGAGAACCGAAAGCGCCCCGCTGCCCGATATCGGCCTTAAAATCGCGAGGGGCAGGCAGTCGGCGGGAAAGCCGATGAACTCCATAAGCGGGCTGACAAGCCCCGTAAGCGCTTCGAGCGCCCCCGATGCGCGAAACATTCCGACCCCGAGCATTAAAAACGTCAGCGTCGGCAGAAGCCCGCAGGCGGTCATGAGATTTTCCTTTGCGCCCTCGGCAAAGGCCGAGAGGATATCCGTCTTTTTGTAGAGCCCCCAAAGAAACACCCCGAGGACCAGAACGGGCATTATCACCGAGCTTATCTTCATTTTCTGTCACCGATGCCGAATATTTCCGCGACAGTCAGAGCCGCCGCAAGCGAGCATACCGAAACCAAAATCACGCAGGGAAATATTTCCATAGGGTCGGACGAGCCCGCCTCAGCACGAAGAGCCGCGACCGTCGCGGGGATAATCTCTACCGAGCAGCAGTTCATCACCGCGAGCTTTATCATGTTGAGTGTCGCGACGCCGTTGGGCTTTTCTTCAAGCTCAAGCTTTTTCATCGCGTCGATGCCGAGCGGGGTAGAGGCGTTGCCCAGCCCGAGGAGATTCGCGGTCATGTTCATCGCGATGGCTGAAAGCGCGGGCGAGTTTTTATCGAGTCCGCGAAAAATCAATTTTAGGGGCGGTTTTAGCAGGGCGGTCAGCTTTTCGGTTAGCCCCGAGCGCTCCGCCACTCTCATGACTCCGCCCCAGACCGCCATCGCCCCCGCGAGGTCGAGCATGAGAGCCACCGCTTCGCCGCCGCTCGAGATGAGAGCCGAGGAGAGCTCCTGAGCCGAGCCCGAGGCAAAAGAGAAGACGACAGACGCGAAAATCAGAAAAACAAGCATAATACCTATCATTTTAGCTCCTTTTCGGCGTTTTTTGTAGAAAATGCCGTGTTGACAAATCTGAAAAAGTATGGTAATATGTCGAAAAATAGTAAGTGAGGTGACAGCGCGGAAGTGTTAAATAGCAAATGCTATCTTTTTGATTCTACACTTGGCGCAAAATTCGTCCGAAGGAACATGAATTCTGAGGAAACAACCTGAGCGAAATCGAAACAGACACATCACTATTTATCAAAACAAGGAGGATTAACATGAAATCTACGGGTATTGTAAGAAAAGTTGACGAATTGGGAAGGATTGTCGTACCCATGGAGCTCAGAAAGACCATGGACATCAAAGAAAAAGACCCGATCGAGATTTTTACCGACGGCGACAGCATCATTCTCAGAAAATTCAGCGACTCATGCATTTTCTGCGGAAACAACGAAGACGCCGTTCGCTTCGAGGGAAAGATAATCTGCAAGGGTTGTCTTTCAAAGCTCAAAAGCTTCTGAGTATGTCTGATTTTATGCCGCAGCAATTTTAAATATGCAACTTTGTCCGCTCCGAAAGGGGCGGATTCTTTTCTTTAACAAAACCCTTGCATAATTTCGGCAATTGTGGTAAAATAACTTTACTTGCATTTTTTGTGCGGAGGTGTTTTCTTGCAAACCGAATTCAGGCGTGAAGACCTCGGCGGAGGGGTCGGGCTGATCACCGTTACCGATCCCAAGTTCAAGACAAATTGCATCAATGTCCGCTTCCTGACAGCTTTTTCCAAAGATAAGGCGCCCGCGCTCGCGCTTTTGTCTCAGGTTCTTTCTTCGCTGAGCGCAGACTACCCCGACAGCGCCCTGATGAGCCGAAAGCTCAATTCCCTCTACGGCTCATGGATAAGCGGCTATTCCTCTCAGCGCGGAGGGATATATGAAGTCTCGGTTTCGGCGAATTCTCTTTGCGACAGATACGCTCTTTCGGGCGAAAAGATTTTCGAGGAGACCGCCGAGATACTTCTCGGCTGCATATTCCGCCCCGAGCTTGAAAACGGCGCATTTGCCGAGGCCGAGTTCAATTCAAGAAAACTCAGCCTTTTAAGCGCCATCGACAGCGAGATAAACGACAAGCGTGCCTACGCGGTGACCCTCGCGCTTGAGACGGCTTATTCGGGCGAGACAAGTGCCGAGCGTTTTTACGGCTCTCGCGAGGGCGTTGAAGCGCTCACGCCGAAAAGCGTCTATGAGGTCTATCTTGAACTCCTGAAAACCGCAAAGATTGAGATAACCTTCAGCGGCGGCGGTGATTTCACCGAAGCGGCAAAGATGTTCGCCTCGGCTTTCGCGACAAACAGAACCGATTGGGAAAACCCGAGTTACTACTACCCGAGCCCGCTCAAGCCCGAGCCCGCGTTCAGGGAAACCGAGCTTGAAGTCAGCCAAGCGAGCCTGATAATGGTCTTCAAAACGCTCGACGCCGAGAGCTGCGCGCTCACGGTGATGTGCTGGCTTTTCGGCGAGACGCCCTTTTCAAAGCTGTTTCTGAACGTCCGCGAAAAGCTGAGCCTCTGCTACACCTGCTCGGCCTCATATTTTGACACCAAGAGCGCGATTGCCGTTGTATGCGGCGTCGACGCTGAAAATACGGAAAGGGCGAAGAACGAGATCCTCCGCCAGCTTTCGCTCATCGCCGAGGGCGATTTCACCGATTCTGAGCTTGAGGGCACAAAGCTTGCCCTTGAAAACGAGTACCGCTCGATATACGATAAGGCGTCGAGGCTCGGCGACTGGTATTACTCTCAGAACGCAAAGGGCTCTTCCGATTCGCCCGAGGGCAAGATGAAAAAGCTTTGGGCGGTGACGCGTGAAGAGGTCATCGCGGCCGCTGAAAAAGTTAAGCTCGACACCGTGTTTGTCCTTCGGGGCGAAGAAAAGGGGAGTGAGCAGTGAAAAAGGAACTCATCGAAAACAGCCGCGTTGGCGAGAAATATTACAGGATTATCCACCCGACGGGGCTGACGGTATATGTGATGGAGCTTTCGGGCTTCAGCGGCACCACCGCGATGTTCGGGACAAAATACGGCTCAGTGAACACCTCGTTCAGAACCGACGCCGACGAAGATATCGCAGTTGTGCCCGAGGGCATAGCCCATTTTTTGGAGCATAAGCTTTTTGAAAACGACGACAGCCAGGTCTATGATCTTTTCGCGAAGACAGGCGCCTCGGCAAACGCCTATACCTCATTTGACAGCACCGTCTATTACTTCGATTGCACATCAAACTTTGAAGAATCTCTTGAAATTCTTCTTGACTTTGTTCAGCGGCCGTATTTCACGAAGGAGACCGTCGACAAGGAGCAGGGGATTATCGCGCAGGAGATCAAAATGTGCGAGGACAACCCGTACAGGCGGGTTTATTTCAACCTGCTTCGGGCGATATATCACAACCACCCCGTCAGAACCGAGATAGCGGGAACGGTCGAATCGATCGGAAAAATCGACGCTGAGCTTCTCTACCGCTGCTACAATACCTTCTATAACCTCAATAATATGGTTCTCGCGGTGGCGGGAAACTGCAAGGTCGACGAGGTAATCGCCGTCGCCGACAGAATGCTCAGGCCATGTAAAAATATCGGCTTGAAAACATTTTTCCCCGACGAGCCCGAGACCGTCGCGGCAGACTGCATCACCGAAAAAATGTCGGTCGGCGTGCCGGTTTTCTCGATAGGCTATAAATGCGCCCCGAGCTCGGGCCGAGAGCTTTTGAAGCGCGAATATGCCTCGGCAATTTTAATGTCGATGCTCTTCGGCACGTCGTCGGAATTTTACAAGCGCAATTCCGAATCGGGGCTTATAAACCCGAGCTTTGAGACCGAGACCGACGACGGCGAGGGATACTTCATGAATTCCGCGTCGGGCGAATCGGAAGACCCGAAGCGGGTTTACGAGCTCATGAACGAAGAGATCGCGAGGGCAAAGCGCGAGGGCTTATCCCGCGAGGAATTTGAGGAGCAGAAAAAGAGCCGATACGGCACTCTTGTGAGAATGTTCAACAACGTTTCGGCAAGCGCCTCGGGGCTCTTATCGGCGCATATTGCGGGCTGCGGCGCCTTTGATTCGATAGAGGTTCTGGCGAATCTTGAATTTGACGAAGTATACGGCATGATCGGCGAGCTTTTGGACCCCGAAAGGAGTTCTCTCTCGGTGATCGAGCCGATAACAGAATAAGAAATGAGGAATACAGATGACAGTTGATTTTGTTCGCGAAATACTGGATACCGAAAACGTTATTTACTTTCCGTTCTGCGATTGGCTTTTCCCGAACGGTTTGAAGATAAACAACGTTATGTTCACGATACCGTGGTTCAACGACACGAGCATCGACATTTACTGGTACGGTTTTCTCATCGCATTCGGAATGCTTCTTGCGGTGATTTATGCGAGCACAAGAATGAGAAAATTCGGCCTTGACCCCGACCGCACGATGGACGTTATTCTCTCGGGCCTTGTCGGAGGAATCATCGGCGCAAGGGCATACTATGTGATATTCAAGCTTGACCTCTATATGTCTGATGAGGGCGGCCTCGACATCGGCAAGGTTTTAAGCGTCAGAGACGGCGGCCTCGCGGTATACGGCGGAGTTATCGGCGCGCTGATATTCGGCGGAATCGTAGCGATGATAAGAAAGGTGCGCCTCACACCGATGCTCGACCTTGCGGGCCTCGGGCTTCTGATCGGCCAGTGCATCGGCCGCTGGGGAAACTTCTTCAACCAAGAGGCCTACGGCTCCTCGACCACACTGCCTTGGGGCATGACCAGCAGCAAGATAATCAACGGGCTCTACTTCTTCTATAACCCCGACGACGTGAGCATCGTCACGAACCGCGCCAAAGACATCGGCGTTGCTCACCCGTGTTTTCTCTATGAATCCCTCTGGTGCCTGCTCGGATTCCTGATTCTTCACTTCTACTCGAAGAAATTCCGTAAGTTCGACGGCGAAATTTTCCTGATGTACATCGGCTGGTACGGCGCGGGCAGATTCTGGATCGAAGCCCTCAGAACGGACAGCCTCTATATCCCGAACACGCCTTTCAAAGTATCCCAGCTCGTCGCGGGGACATGCGTTCTCTTCTCGGTGATACTCCTGATCTTCAACTATGTCAGCATAAAGAAAAACGGCAGGCAGTTCTACTATGAGACCGAGGAATCGAAGGAGCTTCTGAGGCTTCACGATGAAAAGTCAAAGAAATCCCGCAGGCAGAACCCCGACGCCGAGCTCGACACCCATATTCTTGCCGATGAGCAGGAGACCGAAGAGCCCTCGGAAGAAACCGAAGAAACTGTCGAGGAATCGGCGGCTGATGAAGAATCGGCGCAGCCCGCTTCTGACGAAGAGACAGCAGAGGAGGTTAACAATGGCGACGCTGATTAACGGCAAGGAGATTTCTCAAAAAGTTCGCGGCGAGGTTAAGCTTGAGACCGAGGCTTTCAAGAAAGAAACGGGCATAACCCCTGGGCTTGCGGTGATTCTTGTCGGCGACGACCCCGCCTCAAAGATCTACGTCGGCAACAAGAAAAAGGCCTGCGATGAGGTCGGGTTCAATTCGTTTGAGTACATTCTCTCCGAGTCGACAGAGCAGGGCGAGCTTATCTCGCTGATAGAAAAGCTTAACGCCGACCCGTCTGTACATGGAATTTTGTGCCAGCTTCCGCTTCCGAAGCATATCGACGAGCGCGAGATAATTGCCGCGATATCGCCGAAAAAGGACGTCGACGCCTTCCACCCCGTCAACGTCGGCAAAATAATGATAGGGGACTATGACTTTCTTCCCTGCACCCCTGCGGGGGTCATGGAGCTCATTCATTCTGCGGGAATTTCCGTCGCGGGGAAAAAATGCACGGTAGTCGGCCGCTCGAACATCGTCGGCAAGCCCATGGCGATGCTTTTGCTTCATGAGAACGGAACGGTCACGATCTGCCACTCAAAGACCACAGACCTCGCCAAGGAGTGCCGCGATGCCGATATTCTTGTCGCGGCCGTCGGCAGGGCAAAGCTCATCACCGCCGACATGATAAAAGAGGGCGCGGCCGTCATAGACGTCGGCATGAACCGCGACGAAAACGGCAAGCTCTGCGGCGACGTTGATTTTTCGGAGGCCGAGAAAAAGGCGTCGTATATAACACCTGTCCCGGGGGGCGTCGGGCCGATGACGATAGCCATGCTGATGCGAAACACCCTCACCGCGGCAAAACTTTCATCAAAAGGATAAAAAATTCTGAAAAAGGTCTTTACAAATCAAAGTATTTGTGATAGAATAGCTGAGGTTCGTTTGAACCGATACCGCATGCTTGGGCAGCGGGGTTTTGCCGCAAAGCGGAGCATACCTTCCCCTGTCTATGCTGTCGGCGAAAAAATTAAGAAAGGGGTATAAAAATGCTTTTGAAGGATGAGAAAACCGCTATCATCGAAGCCAACAGGCTTTCCGAGAATGATACCGGTTCGCCTGAGGTTCAGATCGCGATTCTTACAAAGAGGATCTCCGATCTCACCGAACACCTCAAGATCCACAAGAACGACCACCATTCAAGAAGAGGTCTTCTGAAGATGGTTGGCCGCCGCCGCAATCTTCTCAACTATCTGATGCGCACCGACATCGAGCGTTACAGAGCTATTGTCGAAAAGCTCGGATTGAGAAAGTAATCGTCAATTAAGGCAGAGGCCACGGCATCTGCCTTTTGATGTATTTTCAGGCACCGTTTTTTAGTAATAAATTGAGCGGTCGGCTTTCGACGGCTGAATTTATTGCTAAAACGTTGCTTGGGAATACTTCTGAAATCTAAATTACAGGAGGAAAATACTATGGCAATGTCTGAAATCAAGCAATTTGACAGGTACAGAAAATTTGAGACGACCTTTGCGGGCCGTCCGCTTGTCATCGAAACGGGCAAGACCTGCGAGCTTTCAAACGGCTCATGCTGGGTTCGTTACGGCGAAACCACCGTAATGTGCAACGTCACCGCGTCGGTCAAGCCCCGCGACGGAATCGACTTCTTCCCGCTTTCGGTCGATTTTGAAGAAAAGCTCTACTCGGTAGGCAAGATCCCGGGCTCGTTCACAAAGCGCGAGGGCAAGCCGACCGACAAGGCTATTCTCACCTCAAGAATGGTCGACCGCCCGATTCGTCCGCTCTTCCCGAAGGATATGAGAAACGACGTCAGCGTTGTGATGACCGTTCTTTCGGTCGACCCCGACTGCTCGCCCGAAATCGCGGGCATGATCGGCACATCTGTCGCGATATCCATTTCGGATATCCCGTGGGCAGGCCCTGTCGCGGGCGTAAACGTCGGCCTTGTCGATGATGAGATCGTCCTCAACCCGACAGCCGAGCAGAAGAAAAACAACCACCTCAACCTCACGGTTGCGGGAACGATGGAAAAGATCGTCATGATCGAGGCGGGCGCCGATGAAGTCCCCGACGACGTGATGCTCGAAGCCATCAAGATTGGCCACAAGGAGATTCAGAAGATGGTCGCATTCATCAGCGACATTAAGAATCAGATCGGCAAGCCCAAGTTTGAATTTGAGTCGATGGAAGTCGACCACGACCTCTTCGCCGCCATCGAGGAAATGGCCGCCGAGGACGTCAAGGTCGCCCTCGACACCGACGATAAGAACGTTCGCGAGGCAAAGCTTCAGCCCATCAAGGACGCCGTTCATGCGCGCTTCGACGAGGAATACCCCGAGCAGCTCGCGATGATCGACGAGTGCATCTATAAACTCCAGAAGAAGATAGTCCGCAACTGGCTCTATGAGGGCAAGCGCGTCGACGGCAGAGCTCTCGACCAGATCCGCCCCCTCAGCGCCGAGGTTGCCGTTCTGCCGAGGGTTCACGGCTCAGGCCTCTTCACAAGAGGGCAGACTCAGGTTCTTTCGGTCGCGACTCTCGCCCCGATAAGCGAGGCTCAGAAGCTTGACGGCATCGACGACGAGGAAGAGAAGAGATATATGCACCACTACAACTTCCCGTCCTACTCGGTCGGCGAGACCAAGCCCTCAAGAGGCCCGGGGCGCAGAGAGATCGGCCACGGCGCACTCGCTGAGAAGGCGCTTGTCCCTGTTCTTCCCTCTGTCGATGACTTCCCCTACGCGATTCGCGTTGTTTCCGAGGTTCTCTCCTCGAACGGCTCAACCTCTCAGGGCTCTATCTGCGGCTCTACCCTCGCCCTGATGGACGCGGGCGTTCCGATAAAAGCCCCTGTAGCGGGCATTTCCTGCGGTCTTATCACCCGCGACGATGGCTCGTTCCAGACCATGGTAGATATTCAGGGTCTTGAAGATTTCTTCGGCGACATGGACTTCAAGGTCGGCGGAACCCACAAGGGCATCACCGCTATTCAGGTCGATATCAAGGTCGACGGCCTCACCTACGACATCATCGAGGAGGCCTTCGCCAAGACCCACAAGGCCCGCGATTATATCCTTGACGAGATCATGGCCAAGGCTATTGCAGAGCCTCGCTCCGAGGTCTCAAAGTGGGCGCCCAAGATGATAAGCACCAAGATACCCGTCGACAAGATCGGCGACGTCATCGGCAAGAGCGGAAAGGTCATTCAGAAGCTTCAGGCCGACTACGAAGTCGAAATCAGCATCGAGGACGACGGCTCGGTATACATCAGCGGCCTCGACCTCGAAAAGGCTCAGCAGGTCGTCGATATTATCCGCACCATCGCGTTCGACCCCGAGATCGGCGCTATCTACCGCGGAAAGGTCGTCCGCCTGATGAACTTCGGCGCGTTTGTCGAGATCGCCCCGGGCAAGGACGGGCTTGTTCACATCTCGAAGCTCGACCTCAACCGCGTAAATAAGGTTGAAGACGTCGTTTCGATCGGCGATGAGATCGTCGTCAAGGTCGTTGAGATCGACGATCAGGGAAGAATCAACCTTTCAAGGCGCGATGCTCTTCTCGACCTCGCCGCCAAGAAGAACGGCAAGGAAGAATAATCCCGATAAAAATTACCGACTCAGCCCAAAAAGCCGAGTCGGTTTTTTTAATTTGTTTCGAGCTCCACCACGTCAAAGGTGTTGAAAACGATGCTCATTCCGCAGTCCAAAAGCTCAAGCTTCTGCGGAATCCCCGTCTTGCTGAGGGTCAGCGTAAAGTTCTCTTCGCCGATGCTTCCCGTCGCGAGGCCCTCCTCGTCGCCGTTGATGACTTCAAGCGTCTGCGCCGCGAGCCGATCAAGGCTGCCGATAGCCGTCGTGATGACCGACCCGACGGGGAATCTCTCGGTGTCAAAGGTGAAGCGAAGCCCGTCGAATGAGACCTCGGTGTCGGCGCCGTTGACGTTGAAGATCAGCCCTTTGACCGCCGCGGGGCTCATTAGCTCGACCTGCCACTTAGAATCGGCAAACCGCGAGAGAAAAACGCCGTAGGTCGTGTCCCCGACGGTTATATCCGCGGTCGTCGAGTAGTATTTCGGAAGCTCGGCCGTCGAAGTCGGCGCTTTCTGACAGCCGCAGAGCAGCACTGCCGCCGTCAGGATAAAAATAAGTATTCTTTTCAATCAAATCCGCCCTTCAATTTTCTTGAAAAGCATTGGCAGGCCGCCGATAAGGTCGCTCGCGAGGGCCGCGCTCCGAGACATTTTTTCTGATATCTCCTCGCAGACAAGCCCCTGAACCGTCACCCCGAGCCTTGCGGCGTCGAAGCTTCTGTACCCTTGGGCCGCGAAAGAAGCGATGAGCCCCGCAAGAAAATCTCCGCTTCCGCCCTTCGCGAGGGCGTTGTTCCCCGAGACCGAGAGGCAGGCTTCATCACCCGAAAAAATAAGCGTTCCCGCCGATTTTGAAACCACGGTGCAGCGATATTTTTCGGCGAGCTCTTTTGCGAACCTTGCGCGGTCACGAAGAATCTCATCAAGAGGCCGCCCGCAAAGCCTTGAAAGCTCGGCGGGGTGGGGAGTGAGTATCGGCTCTGTCCTTGCTTTCCTGAGAAATTCTATGCGCTCTGAGACAAGGTTTATTCCGTCCGCGTCCAATATTATCGGGCAGGAGGCATTTTTCAGCGCCAATTTCAATATTTCGACGCACCCCGCGCCCTTTCCGAGCCCCGGGCCGATAAGAACCGCGCTCGCCGAATTTATCGCCTCGATGACGTCGTCGCGAAGCTCATCGCTGAGGGTCATAAAGCCCTTTGCGTCGTGGGGCAGGGGAATCACCGTGGCTTCTTTTGCCGAGACCGCAAGCGCCTGCGCCGCGCCCTCGGTGGTTATCGCCGTAACAAGCCCGACGCCCGAGCGCAGCGCCGCCAGCGCAGAGATCTGAACCGCGCCTCGGTATCGCTCAGACCCACCGATTATAACAAGCTTCCCGAAGGTGCCCTTGTGAGAATTCTCGGGGCGCTTTCTGACAAGCTCAATAACTTTACAAGGCTCCGAAATCTCGATTTCCCCGTCCGCAGAAATATATTCCTTCACCGCCTCTGAGATGTGCAAATCGCGCTCCGATGCGGTTTTCTCCGCCTCTGAAAATTCCAGAAGCCCTATTCTGTTACTCATATGCAATCACCGCCGCGCTCGCCGTTGTCCGTGTGTGAGTAATGCTGACTGTAAAGTTAAGTCCCTTTGCAGCCTCTTCGGCCCTGCCGCTGAGCTTTATATAAGGCGCTCCCAATTCGTCCCTAAGAACCGAAATTTCGTTGAGGGAAAACCCGCGAATTCCCGTCCCGATGGCCTTTGAAAACGCCTCCTTAGCGGCAAAATCAGCGGCATATGATTCCGCCTTGTTGCCCCTTGCTTCAAGCTCGGCAATCTCCTCGGCGGAAAAAACTTTTTCTTTAAACCCGCGAATCAAGAGGCTCTTCTCGACCCTCTCGATCTCAACGGAATCGATCCCGATTCTCATATCGCCCTCGGAAGATAAGGCTTGACTGCCTCGAGCGTGCGCTCGTCGGGAGTGAAAATGAGCGCGGTTTTCCCGAACGACGGGTCGTTATATTCGATCGTGTACCTCTCGCCCTCGCCGCAGACGTCGATGACGGTAGCGCCGTCGGGGTGTTTTTCAGAGTGATAAAAAGCCTCGGCGGTGCGAAGGTTCAGCCCGCAGAGCATCTTACGCGAGCGCTTGTTGAAGATCTTGTCGATCTGCATTTCGCCGTCCGCGACGGTGTATTCATACTCGACATTCAGCCGCCCCGCCAAGTACCAACCACCCCAGACAAGCCCGATCAGCGCAAGGATACCTATTTCATAGGCAAAAAAGCTTTTGACGACGTTGCCTAAAATGATGAACAAAATCACCGCGATGAGCACTGAGCCGCCCATTATCAGCGCCTTTTTTACAGTGTCGGCCGTCGTTTTCGGCCGCTTGACAAGCTGTTCTCTGATACCTTCCATTTTTCATACCGCCTTTCATATGATAAATCCGCCGTTTACCGACAGAACCTGTCCCGTGATGAATGATGAGTCTGCCTCGGCCAAAAAAGCCACCGCCTTCGCGACGTCCTCGGGCGCGCCGATTCGCAGAAGGGGAGTGTCATACTCAAGCTCGCGAAGCGTCTGCTCGTCGAGGCCGCTGTTCATGTCCGTCCTGATGACCCCGGGCGACACGCAGTTGACCCTTATTCCGCTCGGCCCAAGCTCTTTCGCGAGGGCTTTCGTGAAGCCGATGACCCCTGCCTTGCAGGCCGAATAAACCGCCTCGCAGGAGGCCCCCGCCTCTCCCCACATCGAGGAGATATTTATTATCGAGCCGCTCTTTCGGGGTATCATGAGTTTTGCCGCCTCGCGAGAGCAGATTATCGTGCCCATGAGGTCGGTCGAGATTACCTTGCCGATCTTTTCGTCACTCATGTCCTGCAAAAGCCCGATGCAGCTTATCCCCGCGTTGTTGACAAGAACGTCGACATGCCCGAATTCCTCGGCCGCGGCGTGAATAAGCCCCGCCGCCTCGCAGGGTTCTGAGATATCAGCTTTAAAGGCTTTCGCGATGCCCCCGCTCAAGGTTATCTCACCGACGACCCTTTCAGCGGCCTCTTTGTTTTCGCGATAGTTCACAAAAACGGCATAGCCGAGCCCCGCGAGCATAGCCGCCGTTGAAGCCCCTATTCCCCGCGAGCCGCCTGTAATTACAGCTGTTTTCATAAGCCCTCCAAAAAATCAAGCCCGCATAATCCCTGCGGGCGCGGAATCACAAAAGCCAGTATATGGTAACGGTGCAGCTTTCGCTCTCATGCGAGTGCCAGTAGTATTCAACGTGGTTGCTGCCGAGTATATCGCTGTTCGGCGCGATTACCTCGCAATATCTTTCGCCTGCTTCATAGGCCGCGTCAAGAAGAGCGTTTACATCGTCGGCGGTCTCGCAGTATCTTCCGTGGGTGACAAGATACATTCTGTCGTAAGAATCCGCAATGGGCGAGTGAATGCGGTCCCAGACGTGCCGCGACTCCATGACCCCGTCGGGCACAAGCAGATAGGTGTGAAAAGCGGGCCTGTCCTCTTCGTCGGGCACAAAGTCGTCCCATGTGGTGTCAACATGGTACCACTTGCCGTCAAGGTTCACAACGTTCCATGCGTGCTCCTCGCCGTCAGCCATGCCGCTGACGATGACCGATTCTATTCCGAGCATGTCCATAAAAAGCTGATATGTCGAAGTATAGCCCTTGCAGATGCCTTGGTGATTGATTAAAACTCCGTAAGGGTTCTCGGTGTCGGGCGATTTCTGCGGGACGAGTTCAAGCATGCCCTCGTCGTAGGTCGTGTGCGTCGTGACCCAGTCGTGCGCCGCGATTACCTTTTCTTCGTCGGTCATGCCGTCGCTGATGAATTCATCGATAGCCGCGACTGCGCCGTTATAAATCGCGAGCTCTTTCTCATCAAGAGACGAGACATCGCCGCTTTTATATGCCTCTACGACCTTGGTATCGTTATAAAAAGCGCCATCTTCCTCGGGCTCGGCAGTATCATCAGCGGAAACGTCAGATGAAGTCACATCGGCCTCGGTTTCTTCCGCCGATGTCTGAGTGCTCGGCGAGGGCTCATCGCTTTTATCATCAAAGGCACATGCCGCCATGCCGACAAGAATCAGCAAAGCGGCGAAAACCGAAAAAATATTCTTTCTCATTGAATAGTTATCCCCGTGAAGTAGTGATGAAGAATCTGATCAAATGTATATCCGCCGTAGGTCGCGTAGAGGTCCGCGCCTATCTGCGATAGGCCGACGCCGTGGCCGTAGCCGTAGGTCGTGAAGGTGAATACCCCGTCGGCATAGCTGACGGTGAACGCGGTCGAGCGGATATTCAGGATATATGTCCTGAAGTAATGCCCCGTGATGGTTCTCTCCTTGCCGTTTATTCTGGCGGTGGTGTGCCCGTCAATCGAGAGCTGATCGGCATAAATGGTGTCGCTGTAGCTTAAAATCCTTATCCACTCGCTGTAGTTGTTCGAGAGCCTGATGTCGGTCTTTGACTCGATCTTGCTCCTGACCTCGTCGACTGTATAGGTCGTGACCTTGCCGTAGTTTTTGCTGTCAAGATAGTCGTAGTCATTCTTTACAGATACAAGATAAGGCAGGTCTCCGCCCCAGACGTTTTTGCTCGATGCCGAATATCCGCCTGTCGATGCCGAGAACGGCGCCATGATATATTTCCCGTCATAGAACATCGCAAGGCCGTCGACAGCCTCGACGCACCTGATTATCTTCGACGACGGGTCGGCCTTTGTGCCTATTTCCGCGTATTCGCCCTTCTGCTCATAATATTTGCAGTAGGTATATACCGCGACGGCCTGAGCCTTGATGGTTTCCTCATCCATCGAGTCGCCGACTTCGCGGTTGGTGATCTCGCAGACAAGGTCAAAGGCGTTTTCGGTTCTCATTCTCTTCTGAACGGTGTCATAAATCGTCAGAACTTGGTTTTTATAGCTGTTCGACGACCAAAGCGAATCGCTCGGGTTGCTCGGCGGGGCAGCGGCCCCCGCGCCCGCGTTGAGCTCTTCGAGGCTGCCGATTCCGAGGCTGTCAAGAAAAGCCTGAAGCTCTTCTCCCGAAAGCTCATGAATATAGCCGTCGTCGCCCGCGGGCTCGTCTATCTCGATGAGTTCTTCGTCATCTTCCTCGTCGATTTCTTCCTGATCGATCTCCTCTTGGTCGATCTCTTCGGTGTCCTCCGTCTCCTCGATTATCTCCTCGTCCTCCGCGACGGGTTCGGTCGGCTTCGGAACTGAAGGCTCGGTGGTCGGAGCGGTCGTCACCTTTTTCTTTTCGGTGGTTGTCGAGGGCGCTTCAGAGGTCGTCGGCGCAGTTGTAGCCTCGGTGGTTTCAGATGTCGTCGCGGGCTCAACGGTGTCCGATACTCTTGTCGCCGCCGCGCCGAGCATCGGGTAATGCCCTGCGGCCGCCTTGTTCACGATATACTCGACAGGCGCCTCCGCCTCGGGGAGAGAGTTTTCGCTTTCGTTGCCGACAAGCAGAACATCAGAGGGCTCGCCCTCGCTTATAATTGATTTTTCCGCATAGACCTTGACGAACAGAAACGCGCAGGAATAGAGCAAAATCAGGGTCATAAGCAGAATCACACGTTTGATTGTAAAAAACGCGGTGATTTTTTTCATCTTGTCACGTCCTTTCCGCCAGATTATTGCCTTTATTTTCCAATTATATTCATTACCTTGCGGCTTTAGGCATATGCTTGTCGCTGTTCTTTTCATAGAACCCCTCATAGACACTCGGATCCTCGCCATCGCGAACCTTTCTCGCGACGACTACGAATCTTGAGTCGCTGAAGGTATAGGCGCAGGTCGAGAGGGTCAGGAACTGATCGCCGTATTGGCATTCAACAGGGGATTTGTAGTAATTGCGGAGCTGGATATTCTCCATGAAATAGTTGTAATCCTCTTCGGTGTCGAAGTTTCGGCACTTGAAGTATTCAAAGAGGGGCAGGTCGTCCTGATCCTCATAGATTCCGACGAGGAAGCAGGAGACGATGACATACTGAGCTTCTTCCCATCTGGTATCGAAATTGATTATGTAAGCTTTGTTGATGGTAGAGGTGTGGCTCGACTGATAGTCAAGAATATGCCTGAAGAACGAGCCGTCCTTGTTGCTATGGCCGTAGAGGGTGACGTTGTCCGCCATGTTGAGGCCGGTTATCGGCACCTTGTAGTCGGCATATATCGTGCCCTTCGCGGATTTTTCCTTGTCGAAGTTTTTGTCGAGATAATAGTCGTTGTCTGAATACTGAACGACGGGGTAGTCAATCCACGGGTCGCCGTTTGAGTGGGTGATGCCGTCAATTCTTATCCACCCGACGAAATCGTTGTTTTCCTCGTAATATTCGGCATATTTTTCAAGCGGGTCGGGCTCGACAGGCGGCGGCTCGGTGGTAGTCGTCACCTCTGTCGTGATATCGGGAACAGTCGTTATCGGCGGCTGAGTCTGAATCGGCAGAGTTTCCTCGGGAGAATCAATATTCTTTCCGCATGAGGAGAGCGTCGCCGCCACTGCGAGCGCCGAAGCGACCGCGCAGATCTTTAACAGCTTATTTCTGAGAGTTTCCATTTATTACATCCTTTCGCTCAGTTTTCTTCGGGAATATAATATTCATAGTCGGGCCCGTCGTCGTGAGGGACGTCGTAGCCGTAGGCCTGATACCATTTTTCAGGCATATGCCTTTTTCTGTTGTATTCATAGGTGAAGCTGTCGGGGTCTTCGCCGTCGCGAAGCTTTCTTGCGACGACCACAAATCTCGAATCGCCGATATCATAGGCGCAGGTAGAGAGCGTGAGGTATTCGTCGTTGATATCGCAGTCGATGTCGGTTTTATAATAGTTGCGGTACATCACGTTTTTGTACCAATAATCAAAGTCGGCGTCGGTCCTGAATTCAACGCAGTTGTGATATCTGAACAGCGGCTGGTTGTCGTCCTCTTCATGAACCGAAACAAGGAAGCACGCGAAGATTATATACTTATCCTGTTTATAGAGGCTGCTGAAATTGACCGTCCGATGCTCAGAAACAAACGACGGGTTAGTCCTGTTGTAGTCTCTTAAGTGATGGAAGTAATACTCGGTCTTCATATTGTGGCCGTATATCGTGACGTTTGACGAACGGTTCTCGCCGCCGACAGTCGCTCTGTAATCTGCATATAGTGCTCCGTAATCCTGTTCGTTGCCGTAGAAGTCATACTGAAGATAGAAGTCGTTGTCGTCGCACTGAACGACAGGATAGTTTATCGCGAGCTGGTCGGTGTCGTTGAGGTAGATACCGTCGATGGATATCCAGCCGATGATATCGGGGTTGATGTCATAGAGCGCCTCAAAATTCGGGAGCATTCCCGCAGGATACTTTGAAACGGGCGCGCTCGGGTCATCGCTCGGCGAAGTCGGCGTGCTGTCATTTCCGACGGTCGGCTGGGCGTCGGGGGTGTCAACGGTGTCGGCAGGCGCTGAAACGCTCGGGTTGTTGAACATATCCGCGAGGTCCTTCTGATCGTCGATCATCGTCTTCGAGCCGAAATTATAGATATATGCATCATAAGCAAAATAGCAGAGAAAACCCACTGCGCCGATAAAAACCGTTTTTCTGATTATTTCTCTGATATCGTCGCCCTTCCACGGAATGATCTCCTTGACCCTTCCCTTGAACGAGCGGTCGCGGCCTTCGGTGAGAGATTCTCTTCTGGCCTCATCGAGCATTGACATAAAATCTTCCTTTCAGATACCTCTGCCCTCAAGGGTGACAAGCGCCCTCTCGAGCGCGAACGCCGCCGAAAGAAGCCTGTTCATGTTTCTTCCGAAGCCGCCGAGCTCATAAAGCCTGAGGTTTTCGGCAAATGCCTTGCCCCTGTATACCGTTGAAATGTAAACCGTCCCGACGGGCAGCGTGTCGCTTTCGCTCTTCGGCCCCGCAAGGCCTGTCACCGCGATTGCCAAATCGCTACCTGAGAGCTTTTTAACGCCCTCGGCCATCGCGATCGCTGTCTGCGCGCTCACAACTCCGAAGCTTTCGATCGTTTCCCTCGGAACACCGACGATTTCTTCCTTTATCCTCTCTGAATAGCTGACGATTCCGCACTCAAAAACCGCCGAAGCCCCCGAAACAGAGGTTATTGCCGAGGCGATGAGGCCGCCCGTGCAGCTTTCAGCGACAGAAACCGACAAATTCTCACCAATCAGATATTGTACCACATTTCGTGCCGTTCTGTCAATATATTCGCGTATATTGATTTCATTGAGCGCGATTTTTCCGTTTCTGAGCTCTTCCATAACCCGCCTCAATATGTCCTTATTGTCTTGACCCTTGTGTTCTCGACCGCTTCATTTATAAGCTCTTCAAAGTCAAAGCGGTTCTGCGCCTCTTCAACGTCGGAAAGCGTCGGCTTTGTCCTCGGGTGGCGTGGCGTGAAAACGGTGCAGCAGTCCTCATAGGGCTCAATCGATATCTCAAAAGTGCCCAGCCTATATGATATGTCAATTATTTCCTTTTTATCCAGACCTATGCAGGGCCGAAAGACGGGCATTCTGCAAACCGCGTCGGTAGTTACCATCGCAGCCATGGTCTGCGAAGCCACCTGGCCGAGGCTTTCGCCCGTGATGAGCGCCTGAATCCCGTTCTTTTCCGCTATCCTCTGGGCGATCTCCATCATCAGCCTGCGCATGATCAGCGTGAAATAATCCTCGGGGCAGTTGTTCCTGATCTCCTCCTGAATTTTCGTGAACGGCACGGTATAGAAGTCTATTCTACCGCAGTATTCCGACATCTTTTCGGCGAGCCTCTCGACCTTCATAAGCGCCCGCTCCGAGGTATAGGGCGGCGCCTCGAAGTGAATAGCCGAAATTCCGACGCCTCTTTTCGCCATCATGCAGCCCGCGACAGGGGAGTCGATGCCGCCCGAGAGAAGCAGCAGCCCCTTTCCAGACGTTCCGACGGGGATACCCCCCGCGCCGTCTACGGCGATATCGTGAATGAAAGCGCCCTCGCCGCGAATCTCACAAATAACGGTAACTTCGGGCTCTTTGAGGTCGACTTTAAGGTGGTGATATTTTTCAAGAATCATTCCGCCAAGCTGAGCCGAAAGCTCAGGCGAGGTCAGATAAAAGCTCTTGTCCGAGCGCTTTGTCATGACCTTGAAGCTCTTCGCCGACGAAAGCGTCTCGCCGAAGCGCTCGCAGACGACTTCAAAAATGCTGTCAAGGTTTTTCTCCGCCCCGATAGCGCGGCAGAGCTTTGTGATACCGTATACCTTTGAGACCCGCTCAAAGACCTCGTCCATGTCGATGGAGGCGTCGAGCGGCTCGATATAAAGCGTCGACTGCGCTGAGCTCAGGTTGAATTTCCCGAGCGGCTTTATTCTCCTGCGGACGTTTTTCATGAGCTCGTTTTCAAAGCCGCCCCTGTTTAGGCCCTTTAGAACGATTTCGCCGTATTTGCAGAGTATGAGTTCTTTCATTGTCATCTTCCTCATTTAATTTTTACAAGATTTTTCAGAGCGCCGCAGATGCCCTCGGCAAGCCTGTCGATGTCATCTTTTGAGGTCTCGCCGCTGATGCTTATTCTGACGGTCGAATCGGCGACCTTGTCGGGAATATTGAACGTCCTGAGAACGCCGCTTTTTTTGCCTCGCGAGCAGG
The DNA here is from genome assembly GCA_947627455.1 of uncultured Clostridia bacterium. Classification (GTDB taxonomy): domain Bacteria; phylum Bacillota; class Clostridia; order Oscillospirales; family Ruminococcaceae; genus Faeciplasma. The sequence continues at coordinate 105,306 of CANQWC010000003.1, forward strand.
CCGAACCGCTCGAAACGTAAATTTTCTGCTGTTCAAGATAGTGAAGCACCGTCTCGCTCTTGATGTTCGGCACGGCTATACTTAAAATGTAAGGGCTCGCGCTTTCCTTTGAGTTTATCTCCGCGCCCGCCTCGGCGAGGGTCTTTCTCATATATGCGTTGAGCTCCTTCGCAGATTCGAGCCTTTCCGCGATGCTCGGTAAGTTGGCCTCGACAGCCTTGCCGAAGGCATAAATCGCGGGCACTGGCTCGGTTCCCGAGCGAATGCCGTTCTGCTGCCCTCCGCCGAAAAGAAGCGGCGCGACCCTGACGCCTTTTTTTACCCAAAGCGCCCCGACGCCTTTCGGAGCATAGACCTTGTGGCCGCTGACCGAAACCGCATCGGCAGAGAGATTTTTGACCCGCACGGGCAGCTTCATGAACCCCTGAACCAGATCGCAGTGGGTCATGCAGTCGGGGTGAAGCTTTTTGATTCTCGAAAACGCGCGCTCAATCGGCAGAACGTAGCCCGTCTCGTTGTTGACGTACATCGCGCTGATGAGGCAGGTGCCGTCATCGACCGCCGAAACAAGCGCGTCTTCGGTGATCTCGCCGTTTTCGTCGGGCCTGACGGTCACAAGCTCATAACCCTTTTGGGCGAGCCTTGCAAAGGCCTCCGCCACCGAGGGGTGCTCGACCGCGGTGGTGACGATTTTTTTCTTTCTCCTGCCGTAGTTTTCGCAAAGCCCGAAGATTGCAAGGTTGTTCGATTCGGTCGCCCCCGAGGTGAAAATTATTTCCGAGGCAATTCCGCCGAGCGCTTCGGCGATTTTTTCTTTTGAGAAGTTCACAAGCTTTTCCGCCTCAATGCCGAGGCCGTGAAGGCTTGAAGGGTTCCCGAACGCGTTCAAAAGGGCATATTCCGCGCCCTCGACGGCTTCCTTGCAGGGCTTTGTTGTCGCGGCGTTGTCAAGATATATCATAATTTTATCTCCCGAAAGTAATACGCGCAACCGCGCCGAAATATTGCATATGCGCAAAATAATACAAAATAATCATACCACAAAACAAGAAAAATTGCAAGAGATATTGCAAACCCGCCCCGCGTTATGCTATAATCACTATAATAAAGGGGAGATTTTTCTGACAGGGATTTACATTCATGTGCCGTTCTGCCTCAAAAGGTGCGGCTACTGCGACTTCTGCTCGTCGGTGATGAGCGAGAGCGCCGTCGCCGATTATACCGCCGCGCTTGTGAGAAATATCGCGGCCTATAAGGGCAGAAACATCGCCGCCGACACCGTTTATCTCGGCGGGGGAACGCCGTCGCTGCTCTCTGAAAGCCAAATGTCCGAGATTTTGGCCGCGGTCGATGATTCTTTTATTCTTGATGCCGACAGCGAGATAACCTGCGAGGCCAACCCCTGCACCGTTGACCTTAAAAAGCTTCGGGCTTACCGATCGGCGGGGGTGAACAGGATTTCTTTCGGCGTTCAGAGCTGTAAAGATAATGAGCTTTACAGGCTTGGCAGGCTTCACAATTTCAAACAGGCCGCCGAAGCCGTCGGGGCAGCCCAAAAGGCCGACATCGAAAACATCTCCTGCGATATAATGCTCGGCATTCCCGAGCAGACGCTTGACACCCTCGGCGAATCGATTGACAAAATAACAGCCCTCGGGATAACCCACGTTTCGGCCTATATGCTTAAAATAGAGGATGGCACGCCCTTTGACTGCAACGAAATCAGGGGCGAAGTCGCGGGCGATGACGAGCTCGCCGACATGTATCTCTATGCGGTAAAACGGCTCTCGGAGCGCGGTTTTGCGCAGTATGAGATCTCCAATTTTTCCCGCGAGGGCTTCGAGTCGCGCCACAATTTAAAATACTGGACAGGCGAGCCGTACATCGGCTTCGGCCCGTCGGCACATTCATATTTCGGCGGCAGAAGATTTTTTGTCCCGCCGAATATAAAGTCGTTCATCTCGTCGCCGCTTCAGATTGAAGAATCCGAAGATGAAGCCCCGAACCTCGCCGAAGAATATGTAATGCTCGGGCTGAGGCTTTGTAAAGGCATATCGCTTGACAGACTCAAATCCTACGGCTTTAATACGGAGGGCTTTCTCAGGGAAGCAAAGCTCCTCGAAAGAAACGGGCTGCTGAGGATTTTCGGCGACAGAATCGTCCTTACTGCGGAGGGCTTTTTGGTATCAAACGGAATTATCGCCCGACTGACAGATTCTTTGGAGAAATAATCGGAAAAGGTATTGCCTTTTTTGAAATTATGTGTTACAATTTGACTAATAATACGCACACCCGTTTTTAAGTTTTGGAGGAATCACCGTGAAAAAATTCTTAACGGCGGCGCTGGCCGCATCATTGGCGCTCACAATGTTCACTGCCTGCGGCAAGGAAGAAGCCGAGGGCGATATCTATATACCCGTTCGGACAGGCAACTCTGTCAACTATGACACCGTTCGCGCGAGCGTCGGAACTATTCTTGAGCAGGCCACCCTTGAGGGCAGGATCACGAACCCGTATTCTGTAAATCTTTCGTTCATGCGCGTCGGCGGCAAGATTTCGGAGATAAACGTCAGGGAAGATTATGAAGTCACCGAGGGCGAGGTCATCGCGGTCATCGACGGAACAGACCTCGAGAGCGAGATAAATATTCAGAAGATAAGGCTTGATTCCGCCCAGTCGACCTATGACACCCTCGTCTCGACCCATGCCGACAGCGACGAAATCGAGTTTGCGAAGATCGATCTCGACATCGAGCAGATCAAATATGACGAGCTTATCGAGAAGCGCGGTTTTCTTGAGCTCAAAGCGCCGTTCGACGGCAGGATCACCTCAGTCGGCGATGTAAGGGTCGGCTCGACGGTTGACAAATTCGACCGCATATGCACTATTTCCGATTCCTCGAAGACCCGCCTGACCGTCACCGACTATGAGAACAGGCTGTCAGACATAGTATTCGGCACCCGCGTTGAAATCGCGCAGGGCACGCTTGCCTCGACGACAGGCAAGGTTGTCGACACGCTCACAAGCGACTGGCGCGACCGCGACGGCAACAGAATCACCGTAAATACTTATGTAATTCAGTGCGATGAAGACATCGAGTTTCTCGACCTCGGCGGCATCGAGGTCACGTTTACTACCCTCCGCCGCGATGACGCTGTCATCGTCCCGAGCGAGGCGGTTTATGAGGCCACCGAAGTTTTCAGCGACGACAGCACGGGCCTCAGCAACAACTATGTGAACGTGCTCATAAACGGCATTAAAGTCCAGACGCCCGTCAACGTCGGCGTCTCCTCAAACGGCAAGACCGAGATCCTCGACGGCCTCGAAGGCACCGAAACGCTGATACTTTCGTGAAGAGTATGCATTAAAAATCTGCATAATCACAAAGCCGCCGACTCAGTGTTGGCGGCTGATTTAAATATTGATGTGGCCGAAGCAGCCACATCAAGAAGACAGAAATTAGAGGTCAGATGTCAGAATTTCAAGGTGTCGCCTATGGCGACGTTTTCAAATACTGAGGATAATGTGTGCGAAATGGACACTCCCTTTAAATATCTTTTTATTGACATAAACCTCATAAAATGTTAAAATAAATCAAACGTGTTATTAAGGAGTGCTTGTTATGAAATACCACATCGGAATCGATCTCGGCGGGACGAATATTGCCGCGGGGGTTGTCGATTCGTCATTCAATATTTTGTCAAAGGCCTCAACGCCGACGAAAAGGCCGCGTCCCTGCCGCGATATCTGCGCAGATATGGTCAAAGCTGCGCTTGAAGCCGTTGAGCAGGCGGGGCTTTCTGCCGATGACATCGAATCGGTCGGCGTTGGCGCGCCGGGCACCGTCAACAGCGAGACGGGCACGATAGAATATTCAAATAATCTTGATTTTTATAATGAGCCTGTCGCCGATTATATCGCCGAGCTCATTCACAAGCCCGTTTATATCGAGAATGATGCCAACGCGGCGGCCTATGGCGAATATATCGCGGGCTCGGCGAAGGGCGCTTCCGATGCGGTTTGCATAACCCTCGGAACGGGCGTCGGCGGCGGAATAATCATCGACGGGAAAATTTACTCGGGCTTTAATTTTGCGGGTGCCGAGATAGGGCATATGGTGGTTGAGGCCGACGGGCCGCTTTGCACCTGCGGGCGCAGGGGTTGTTTTGAGGTTTTCAGCTCGGCAACGGGGCTTATTCGCATGACCAAAGAGGCCATGGACGCCGACCCGACCTCGAAGATGCACGAGATGATGGGCGACCATATTTCGGGCAGGCTCGCCTTTAACGCGATGCGTGCGGGCGATGAATCCGCAAAAAAGGTCGTCGACAAATACATAAAGTATCTCGCGATCGGCATCACCAACACGATAAATATTTTCCAGCCCGAGATACTCTGCATCGGCGGGGGAGTCTGCAACGAGGGCGACGCGCTTATGAACCCCCTGCGCGAGGCGGTAAAAGAGCAGGTCTACTCAAAGCGCTCGGCGAAAAACACCGAGATAGTCCGCGCCTCTCTCGGCAACGAGGCGGGAATAATCGGCGCGGCGTTTTTGGGGCTTCAGCGCAAGAAGGACAGCGTATGAGCCTCATAATCAGGCAAAAAATTTTCGCCCTGACCGACAGCTATGACATCTGCGACGACCTCGGCCGCCCCAAATACTCGGTCTGGACGGAATTTCTGACCCTCGGCCACCACATTCACGTCAACGATATTTCGGCGGGCAGAGAGGTCGGGAAGATCGACGAGAAAATTTTCAGCTTTCTTCACCGCGCCAATGTCTTTGCCGACGGCTTTGAATTCGAGATCGTGAGGCAGCTGACTTTTCTGAGGCCGAAGTATTCGATCTCGAACGGCTGGCAGATAGACGGTGATTTCTTGGGCTGGGACTATGAAATAAAAGACAGCCGCAGCGAAACCGTTGCGACCGTTTCAAAAGAGCTTTTTCACCTGAGCGATACCTATTCTTTGTCGGTCTTTGACCCAAAGCATGAGCTCGCTGCGCTTTTGTGCGCGCTGACTATTGACATGATGAATTGCGGAAGTGGAGAATGAAGATTTTAGCTGTTGACTACGGCGATTCGCGAACAGGGCTTGCATACTGCGACAGGTATGAGTCGATCGCGGCGCCCCTCGGGACGGTATTTGAAAAGAGCCCCGAAAAATGCTTTCAGAAGATAATCGCGACCGCGAAAGAGCAGGGGAGCGAGCTTATCGTCGTCGGCCATCCTCTCAATATGGACGGTTCGCTCGGCCCGAGGGCAAAGCTTTGCGAGGAGCTCGCCGAAAGAATAGAGCGCGAGAGCGGAATCAAGACCCTGCTCTGGGACGAGCGTGTCACGACCGTTCAGGCGATAGGAATTCTCAACGAGACGAACGTTCACGGAAAGAAGCGCAAAGAGGTCATCGACACCGTCGCCGCTACGCTTATTTTGGAAAGCTACCTTGATTTCAGGAAAAAGAAAGCATGATTATAAAAAGCCCCGTCTCTCGGGCAGGTGTCCATAAAGAAGTTTTCAATCAAAAAATTTAATTTACGGCACCCGTCAAGCGGAATTTAGGGCGAAAATAGGGCAAGGATTATCCTTGCCCTATTTTTTATGCTTTCTCTTACCCCTACCGTGCTTTCCCAACTTCCCCAGAATCTTTGACTTGGATATTGCGCTCAGGAGCGCAGCTTTCTCGTCAGGTTTCAAAGTATTGTATGGGATTTGCAGTTGATTGCAGACCAAAAACAGTTGCTTCTCTCGTTCGCTGCCCTTAAAATTCATAACCTCGTCAATCTTTTTCTGAGCTTCGTCAGCAGTGTACGGAGCGTCAGCAGTCGTGCTGTCCGTAAAATGCTTTTCCCTAATATCGTTAAGTATTGAGAGTAAATCTTGGGTCAAAACGCCCTCAATATAGTGCTTATCTACATCTTCCGCAATCTCCAAAGTACGAGCGTCTAAGCCGTTTACATCGCCGCTTTTCTCTAAAACGCGAAGCCTGCCTACATTCATGATCGAGGTAAATTCCTCGGTATGCATTTCTGCGATTCTATCGACAAACACTTCCGAATCGACAAGCAGCCGTCTAAAATCCTCATGACAAAGAATCTCACAAATTAGCCTATTATTTAGCTTTCCACTCTTCAAAATATCAATCGCACCGTCACTCAAATGCAGCTCACTAAGAGTTGTATTTGGGTGATTTTTTGTTTCGGTCAGGCCGAGCAAATAGTCAGTAGATACTCCATAGAACTCGGCGAGTGTGACGATTGCAAAAGGACTTATATCCTTATAGTCGTCCGTTTCGTATTTGCCAAGAGCAGACTTTGACAAACCTGTCTGCTCTGCCAATTCTTCCAAAGTCAAGTGTTTTTGCATGACGCGCAAGTCTTTCAATCTTTCGGGTATTGTGAGTTTTGCGTACATAAATATCGCCTCCGCACTCATTATACCACAAAAATCTGAAATTTCCAAGAGCGTGGAAATTTTCGATTTTTGAGCAAATTTCCATCCTTATGGACATACGGGAAAAGGGGCGTTTTTACGCTATACTATAACTGTCGAAAGGCAAGCAGCTTGAAAATTGAATGACCGCAAGAAAGTGATATGCTCATCGGCGAAGTTTGCGACGAAGGTTTTCATACCTAAGCAAGCCAAGATGGGTGGCAACGATTCGGCAGCGAAAACCGGGTCAGGAACGGCTTTCATTGAAACGGCAAAAACAGGGCAATCGCGATATAACGAAATATATCGCCAAAAAGTATTGCCAAACACATTGAGGAGCGTGACACTGTATAGCGAACGAGGTTTGTTATATAGTGTGAGTATTTTCGATTTAGCGAAAAACCGTGCTAAATGGTGAAATCGACAATGCCAAGTTTGAACAGGTATACACGCCAAGGAAAACTGAAAAGATAACAAAAATCAGAAAATTACACTTGATGACATTGCCGATTCGTGAGGAAGTGAACGGCATTTACAATCAAGTGAACACAAAATTTGGAGGTAATATGAACATCAGAAATGAAATTAAATCTTATATCGTCCGTGAGGGCATGACCATGAGCGAGGTTGTCGACCGACTTGTCGAAGAACACGGTTGGAGTGCCAGCGTTCCGAACTTTTCGGGTAAGCTACAACGCGGAAGTTTGAGATACAGCGAAGCAAAGAAATTGGCAGACGTATTAGGCTATGACCTTGTATGGCAGAAAAGGGGCAAGCGATGATTTACGGCTACATTCGGGTAAGCACGAAGGAGCAAAATGAGGATAGGCAGCTAATAGCTATGGCTCAAGCTAACGTCCCGCCCGAGAATATATTTATGGACAAGCAGTCGGGAAAGGATTTCAACAGACCGAACTACAAGCGGCTTCTTCGCAAGCTAAAGCGCGATGACGTGCTTTATATTAAAAGCATCGACCGCCTTGGCAGGAATTATGAAGAAATTCAACAGCAGTGGCGGATTATCACCAAAGACAAGGGCGTGGATATTTGCGTGATAGATATGCCACTGCTTGATACCCGACGTGGCAAGGACTTGGTAGGAACATTCCTAAGCGACATTGTTTTGCAAGTGCTGTCGTTTGTCGCGGAAAACGAGCGCACGAACATCAGGCAAAGGCAAGCCGAGGGCATAGCGGCGGCGAAAGCTCGGGGTGTCCGCTTCGGCAGACCGCCCGAACCGCTGCCCGAGAACTTTTACAGCAATTATCAACGGTGGCGAGCGGGCAAAATCACAGGCACGGCAGCCGCAAAAGCCTGTAATATGCCGCTTTCGACGTTTCGTTACAGGGCAGAAATTTACAAAAAGTCTGCTATTTTGTAGCAGACCTTTTTTACAACAATGTGTACTTTTTTGTAAATCTTAAGCTAAAATTTACTGCATTTATTATACTACATATCTGAACAAAAATCAAGTATTTTCAAGCTTAAATTTGACAATTATGCCGAAAAAATTCAACAAAATTTTCTTGGCAAAAATGTACAGGATTTTGTATAATACTGTTGGAGGTGACAAAATGGTCTCAGAACAGCAATTAAAAAATGCAAATTATGTTTACCGCGGAGATGATGGGGAATATATCGAAAACATTGGGCAATGCGGTTTTATGTGCGATCATGGAGAAGTTGTCGAAGATAAGTCTACTGGAAAAAATATAAGATATTGTAATATCTTACACATGCAAGTGTATGATTATGATTCATGTAAGTACTACTGCGATGATGATATGGCAGCATCTCTTGATTTATATGCATATACGACAGTTGCAATGAAAGCTTTAGATGATGGAGATGCTCAATCTCAGGTTAGTGCAGGGATTGCAGCAAAAAATGTGGGTAGAGATGATGAGGCAATACGTTTTTTCTCTGCAGGTGTAAAAAAAGGTAGTCCCGAAGCACATTATTATCTTGCAGAATACTATCAGGAAGGCAAATGCGGTTCTATATTTAACAGAAAGAAAAAAGCAGCACAACTTTTTGAAACAGCTTCCAAAATGGGTCATCGAGAATCTCAATTTAAATACGCATGTGCATGCTTTTTAGGCTCTGGAGTTAAGCAATCTCAAAATATGTATGAGTTTTGGATGATATGTTCAGGGCTTAACGGATATCAGCCGGCAATATCAAATTTAGAAAAATACGTAAAGTTAGCGGCCTCTAAAGGGTCAGATCTAAAAAAATATTTACTTGATAATCTTAGAAAAACGGCAAGCTCAATAATTCAAAATAATAGACAATACATTCCTAATTATAGTGGTCATGGAAGCAAAGGCTAAGTTTGTATGAAGATATCATTAACAGCCTATAGGATGCTTTTATATAAAGTCCCTTCTCCGCCTCCAGAAACCGGAGGAATTCTCGGATGTAAAAATGGTGTGGTTGTAAAATTATATTTTGATAAAGGATATAATCCTGAAAAATTTTCATCAGTTTATCGGCCAGATATCAGCAAGTTAAATCATGTAATTCAAATTTGGAATAAACATGATTTTGAATTTTGTGGATTGTTCCACAGTCATTACCCTAAAGACGATAAGCTTTCAAAATATGATAAGGCACCACCGCATAATTCCGCTTATAAGCAGTTTTGTAGTAGCAAAGCTGTGTATACGGCATATCGCTTCATTC
>CANQWC010000004.1 GCA_947627455.1 uncultured Clostridia bacterium
CTTATTTGTTTGTTCATACACATATTATAGCACATTTATACTCATTTTGGAATACTTTTTTGTGCGGTGTTGCCTTATACTGAGCAAAAATATAAGACTTGCTCGACTGGATTCTTTAACTGCTCTCAGTTTCGGAAACTCGGCAAAGTCGGAGGACGGTGTTCGGCGCACTATATCCGGTACGACACACTTTATGCCTATGTTTTAGCAAGGCTGCAGGATTGGATTTATCAAGCTCATACGGACGAAAAAGAGCTTCTGAACAGGCTGCTTAAGACAAGCGATAAAGAAGCAGTTAAAGCCCATAAGAAACAGCCTGCCGAGCTTGCCAAAGCCGAAAAGCGCAAAGCAGAGGTGGACAGACTGTTCACGAAAATGTATGAGGACTGGACGAGCGGCGGCATTACGGAGTATAACTTCAAGATGCTGTCGCAGAAGTATCAGGCAGAGCAGCAAGAATTGGTTGAAAAGATTGACAAGCTCAAGTCCGAACTTGCGACCGAAAAGCAAACAACCGCCGACGCTGAAAAATGGGTATCACTAATCAACCAATACTCCGAACCCACGGAGCTGACTGCCGAAATGCTCAATACGCTCATTGAGAAAATAGTCGTACACGAAGCCTTCAAAGACCCCGACGGCACCAGAACGCAAGAAATTGAAATATTTTACCGATTTGTAGGTAAAATTGATTAAAACACATACACACGTCTTTAAGTTTGTTAAACGGGCTCGGGGGGGACCTGCAAGGTGCCCCCGATTTAAAGAAATAAGTACGGTTGTTCGCAAATATTCCTCAAACAAACGATTATTCCTCGCCCCACTTTATTTTAGCGAAGCATGCGGAAAGGGTTCGGGGAAACCGCAGGTGTCCCCGACTTATAAATTCTAATCGGAGATTGCCCGCAGGTGCACCCTCCAACTTGCGAGCCTGCGAAGCACCTCCCTGCGGAGGGGGCTCGGGGGGAACCTGCAAGGTGCCCCCCGCCAATAGAAAATGGTACGCGTTGTTTCCCATAAATCCGTGGGAAAGGGTTCGGGGAAACCGCAGGTGTCCCCGCTTCTACCAATTAAGTTGGGATGCATTATTTGCAGGAGAACACCTACCATAGGCGACCCTGTTTTCCAATTTTTGCATCGAATTTAGCTTTGTTTTCGCAAACCACGCGGAAAGGGTTCGGGGAAACCGCAGGTGTCCCCGATAACACATAAACAACGGTCTTGTTTAATCCCGCAGGTGCACCCCAATTTGCAGAGCTATGCAAGGCTAATTTTTCAAGGCGCAAAGTCACCCCTCCGAGCTTCACTCGTCGCCCCTCACCCATTAACAGCCCTCATTCCCCTATACCTCTCCGCCCATTTATCGGGCGGTATTTTTTTACCCGTTTTCATTCCAAATTTTTCCTTAAAAGTCCAAAAAAACGGACTCCGAGGGGGTATTTTAAAAAATTTTTGCGGTTTGTTGCACGTTTGCGTGCAACTTTTGGCGTTTTCGGGGGTATTAGTGAAAGGGCTTTTGATTTGGGTAGCGCGACCTGCGGAGGGGACCCCGCTAATAAAATTGATACGCGTTGTTTCCCATAAATCCGCGGGAAAGGGTTCGGGGAAACCGCAGGTGTTCCGACTTATAAATTTTATTTGGAGATTGCCCGCAGTTGTACCCCTAACTTGCCGAGCCTGCGAGGCAACCCACGGGAAAGGGTTCGGGGAAACCGCAGGTGTCCCCGATAAGTATACAGACCATAGACTCGTTTGATATACCCCACGCGGAGGGGGCGCGGGGAAACCCTGCAAGGGTGTCCCCGCTAATAATAAAAAGCATTGATCGTGCAATAACTGCGGAAGGGGTTCGGGGGAACCTGCAAGGTGCCCCCGATTTAAAGAAATAAGTACGGTTGTTCGCAAATATTCCTCAACCAAACGATATTTTCCTTGCCCCACCTTATTTCCGCGGACCGCGGGAAAGGGTTCGGGGAAACAAACGACGCCCTCTCCAAAGTGCAAAAGGTTACGTTTGTCAGCGTCGTTCTGCAAAGGCTCACGCCTTTGCCCGACAATGTTCCTAAAGCAACAAGGTGCCCCCGCTAATAAAAAATGGTATGCTTTGTTTCCCACAAATCCGCGGGATATAGACCATGGGCTCGTTTGATATACCCCCTGCGGAGGGGGCGCGGGGGAACCTGCAAGGTGCCCCCGCTCTTATTCAAACCATCGGCGTCGTATTACCTTTTTGCCGTGCCACTGAGTTTGCGAGGCAACCCGTGCGGAAAGGGTTCGGGGAAACCGCAGGTGTCCCCGATAACACATAAACAACGGTCTTGTTTAATCCCGCAGTTGTACCCCTTACTTGCCGAGCCTGCGAGGCAACCTCCGCGGAAAGGGTTCGGGGAAACCCGCAGGGTGCCCCCGACTTAAAAAATAAGTACGATTGTTCGCAAAATTTTCTCAAACAAACGATTATTCCTCGCCCCATATTACTTCCGAGAAGCGATGCGGAGGGGGCTCGGGGGAACAAACGACGCCCTCTCCAAAGCAAAAGCGGTCACATTTGTCAGCGTCGTTATGCAAAGGCTCACGCCTTTGCCCAACAATCCCCCTAAAACAACAAGGGTGCCCCCGCAAAAAGCGGAAAGGGTTCGGGGAAACCGCAGGTGTCCCCGATAACACATAAACAACGGTCTTGTTTAATCCCGCAGTTGTACCCCTTACTTGCCGAGCCTGCGAGGCAACCCACGGGAAAGGGTTCGGGGAAACCGCAGGTGTCCCCGATAAGTATATATACCATGGGCTCGTTTGATATACCCCCCGCGTATTGGGTGCGGGGGAGCCTGCAAGGTGCCCCCGATTTAAAGAAATAAGTACGGTTGTTCGCAAAATTTTCTCAAACAAACGATATCTTCCTCGCCCCATATTATTTCCGAGAAACGATGCGGAGGGGGCGCGGGGGAACCCGCAGGGTGCCCCCGACTTAAAGAATTAGGCACGGTTGTTAGCAAATATTCCTCAAACAAACGATTATTCCTCGCCCCACTTTATTTTAGCGAAGCATGCGGAAAGGGTTCGGGGAAACCGCAGGTGTCCCCGACTTATAAATTCTAATCGGAGATTGCCCGCATTTGTACCCTTACTTGCCGAGCTTGCGAGGCCCCCCCGCGGAGGGGCGCGGGGGAACCTGCAAGGGTGTCCCCGCTAATAATAAAAAGCATTGATCGTGCAATAACCGCGGAAAGGGTTCGGGGAAACCGCAGGTGTCCCCCCCGATTTAAAGAAATAGGTACGGTTGTTCGCAAAAACTCCCTCAACTAAACGATATTTTCCTCGCCCCACTTTATTTTAGCGAAGCATGCGGGAAAGGGTGCGGGGAAACAAACGATGCCCTCTCCAAAGTGCAAAAATTGCGTTCGTCAGCGTCGTTCTGCAAAGGCTCACGCCTTTGCCCGACAATGTTCCTAAAGCAACAAGGGTGCCCCCGCAAAAAGCGGAAAGGGTTCGGGGAAACCGCAGGTGTCCCCGATAAGTATAAATATCTGGGCTCATTTTTACATTATTACCCGCAGGGTTCCCCCACCAATTTGCCGAACTATGCGAGGCAAATTATTCAAGGCACAATGTTACCTTAACACCACATTTCCCTACACCTCTCCGCCCGTTTATCGGGCGGTATTTTTTTTGACCGTTTTCATTCCAAATTTTTCCTGAAAAGTCCAAAAAAACGGACTCCGAGGGGGTATTATAAAAAATTTTTGCGGTTTGTTGCACGTTTGCGTGCAACTTTTGGCGTTTTCGGGGGTATTAGTGAAAGGGCTTTTGATTTGGGCGCGCGAATGCGGAGGGGGCACGGGGGAACCTGCAAGGTGTCCCCGCTCTTATTCAAACCATCGGCGTCGTATTACCTTTTTGCCGTGCCACCGAACCTGCGAGGCAACCTCTGCGGAAGGGGTTCGGGGAAACCGCAGGTGTCCCCGATAACACATAAACAACGGTCTTGTTTAATCCCGCAGTTGTACCCCTTACTTGCCGAGCCTGCGAGGCAACCTCCGCGGAGGGGGCGCGGGGGAACCTGCAAGGTGCCCCCGCCTCTCTTCAAACTGGCTGAGAGGGTCACCCGCAGTTGTTTCAAATTTGCCGAGCTTGCGAGGCAACCCCCTGCAGAGGGGGTTCGGGGGAACCTGCAAGGTGCCCCCGCTAATAAAAAATGGTATGCTTTGTTTCCCACAAATCCGCGGGAAAGGGTTCGGGGAACCCGCAGGGTGCCCCCGACTACTATAACTTTGTAAGGTACACCCCCAAATCTCCCTTTCAGAAAGGACTGACACATATTACCAACACAAACACCGAAACAGACCGCGAGCTGCTGAAGGAATTTGCCGACTGCCTTGTGGCGTTGGGCGACCCCAAGGAAGCGGCCGTTCGGGTAGGGATTTCCCCCGAGCGCGCGCTTACCGAGGGCCTCAGAATGGCCGATTCCAAGGAAGTCCGTCGATATGTTTCAAAGAAAAAGAAGCGCGAGTCCGCCGCGGCTCTTTCGGGCCTGCGAAGACTTGCTTTCGGTCGAATTAACGATGCCCTTGCACTTTTGGCCGATGACCCCTCGGGCATCAACTATCAGCGTCTTGATCTTTTCAATGTCGCTGAAATAAAGCGTCCCAAGGGCGGCGGTGTCGAAATAAAGTTTTTCGACCGACTTGAGGCGCTCGGCAAGCTCAGCGAGTTAGAGAATTCCGCTGCCGATGCCGAAACTGCCGATTCATTATTCGAGGCTCTTCGCAAGACCGCCGCGAATTCGGAGGAACCCGAAAGTGTGGAGCCTTAAAAACTTTTCGCCGAAGCAGCGCGAGGTGCTGACGTGGTGGCTTCGGCCCGAGACGAAGGGCCGCTGCGCGATAATCTGCGACGGCGCAGTGCGGAGCGGAAAAACCGTCTCGATGGGCATATCGTTTGTTCTTTGGGCGATGACCTGTTTCAGCTCGACCAATTTCGCGATCTGCGGAAAGACGATAACCTCGGTGAAGCGAAACCTTGTCGACGACATGATAAACTACTGTTCGCGATGCGGCTTCGAGGTAAAAATGACGCTCTCCCGCAACTGTTTCACCGTTCGCCACCGCGGCCGCGAGAACAAATTTTACCTCTTCGGAGGCAAAGACGAGGGTTCTGCGGCGCTGATACAGGGCATGACTCTCGGCGGCATACTTCTTGACGAGGTCGTGCTGATGCCCCGCTCGTTCGTCGAACAGGCGATAGCAAGGTGTTCGCTGAACGGTTCGCGCCTTTGGTTCAACTGCAACCCCGACAACCCGTCCCACTGGTTTTACCGCGAGTGGATAGAAAATGCCGAGTCGAAAAACGCCTGCCGAATCCGCTTCACGATGGACGACAACCCCGCGCTCTCCGACGAGATGAAAGCGAGGTATTCAAAGCTTTACAGCGGCGCGTTCTATCGTCGTTTTGTCCTCGGCGAGTGGACGGCTTTAAGCGGCGTCGTCTATCCGATGTTCGAGCGCAGCCTCCACGTCGTCACAAGCGTCCCCGAGTGCGAGCGTTTCGCGGTAAGCTGCGACTACGGCACGGTAAACCCGTCGTCGTTCGGCCTTTGGGGTGAGAGCGGGGGCGTCTGGTACCGCCTTGCCGAGTATTACTACAGCTCCCGCCGAGAGGGCGCGATGCGCACCGACGAAGAGCACTACGCCGCGCTCGAGCGGCTTTGCGGCGGCCGAAAAGTCGAGGCGGTCATCGTCGACCCCTCTGCCGCAAGCTTCATTGAATGTATCCGCCGACATTCAAGGTTCCCCGTGATCGCCGCCGACAACGATGTCTTAAACGGCATTAGGCGCGTCGGCGATGCGCTTCGGGGCGGCAAAATAAAAATTTCGGCGGAATGTAAAGACTGTATCCGAGAGTTCGAGACCTATCGCTGGGACGAAAAAGGCGGCCGCGACGCTGTCATAAAAGAAAACGACCACGCGATGGACGACCTGAGATATTTCGTGAACCGATATATCCGTCCGAGCGGCGGCGGGTGGTTCTTCGCCTCGGTACAGAGATAGCTTTACGGGTGGGAGGCGGGGTTTAAATATATACTTTTACAAAGGAAGTGAAAAATTGGCATTTTTTGCAAAACAAAAGAAAACCTGTCCCGCTGTCGGGGCAGAAACGTCCGCAAGAACGGGCAGCGAGGGCTTTTACCGAATAAGCCCCGCTTCCGAGGCGGGCGAGCGCGAGCTCTACTCATCTCTGCGAGAGAACGTCCCGATAATCGACGCCTGCATCGGCAAGATAATCAGGCTTGTCGGCGGAATGAAGGTCGAGGCCGACGACCCCGATTTTCAGCCGTTTCTCGACCGATTTATAAAGAGCGTTCGCGTCGGCGCGTCGGGCAAGGGCCTCCAAACGTTTTTGGACAGCTATCTTGATTCTCTTCTGACCTACGGCTGCGCTCTCGGCGAGATTGTTTACGACCGCAGCAGGCGAAAAATCGCGGGGCTTTATGTCGCGCCCGTCAAGAGAATGGAGATAAAAGGCGGCCCCGAGCCTCTTTCAAGAAGCTACCGAACGGTCGGTTCCGATGCTCCTCTGCGGCTCAGCCACCCCGAAAACCTTATCTTCACGGCCCTTTCGCCGACACCCGAGTCGCCCTGCGGCGTATCCGTTCTTCGGGGGCTGCCCTCTCTTTCGGCGATACTCCTCCGCATCTACGAGTGCATCGGCCAGAACTTCGACCGTGTCGGCAACGTCCGCTACGCCGTGACCTATAAGCCGAGCGCCGAAAACGGCGACGCCGCCTTTGCCGGCGAGCGTGCCAAGCAGATCGCAAAGGAGTGGTCGAGCGGCATGTCGGCGATGAAAAACGGCGATATCCGCGATTTTGTCGCTGTCGGCGATGTCGGCATAAAGGTGATCGGCGCCGACAATCAGATCATCGACACCGAAGTGCCTGTAAGACAGCTCCTTGAGCAGCTTATTGCCAAGCTCGGCATACCGCCGTTTCTTCTCGGCCTTTCGTGGAGCACCTCAGAGCGAATGTCTGTCCAGCAGTCCGATATCCTCACCAGCGAGCTCGAATACTACCGAAGAATTTTAGAGCCCGCGATAACTCAGGTCTGCGAGACCTACCTTCGGCTCTGCGGCTCTTCGGGCGGCGTAAATGTAACATGGGAGAGCATCAATTTACAGGACGAATCCGAGCTTGCCCTTGCGCGGCTCAGAAACGCGCAGGCAAGGTCAGTCGAACTCTCAAACAAAGAAAAGGAGGAAAAAATGAGTGTCTGACAGCATGATGGAAAAAATCAACCGTTTCACCCGCCGCGAGCTTAAGGAGGACGAGATCTACAGTTTTTCGGTCATTCTCTGCGATAACGATATCGACCGCGACTGCGAAAAATTCTCAATTTCGGCGTTAAAAAGACTTGCCGAGCTCTACATCGGCAAAACAGGCATCTGGAGCCACGACCCGAAGGGCGAGAACCAGACCGCCCGAATCTACGACGCCGAAGTAGTCTCCGACCCGACGCGCAAAACCGCCGACGGCGAGACCTATACCTACCTCAAGGCGAGCGCCTACATGGTGAGGACTTCTTCCAACGCCGATCTCATTCGCGAGATCGACGGCGGCATCAAAAAAGAGGTCTCGGTCGGGTGCGCGGTCTCAAAAGAGCTCTGCTCTGTCTGCGGCCGCGATCGCCGTGCGGGCGGCTGCTCACACAAAAAGGGCAGAGTTTACGGCGGAAGAAAGTGCTTCTCGATCTTAGAGGCGCCGACCGACGCCTACGAATGGAGCTTTGTCGCCGTTCCCGCTCAAAAGGGCGCGGGGGTCACAAAGCGTTTCGGCGGGGAATACCCCGTCGATAAGAGCCTTTTTGACGAAGGCGTTCTTGATGAGCTCTGCGAAGATCTCAGGCGTGATATCATAAGGCTTTCGTTTTTAGAGGGAAGCGGAATACCCGCCGTGATGACGAGGGCAGCCGTTGAAAAAATGGCCCCCCGCGAGCTCATCGAAATGAAAAAGGCGTTGATCGCCGAAGCCCGCGACGAAAGCGTCGGCGAGCTTGAAAAAATATTCACAACCCAAAATCAGAACGAACCCGAAGCCAACAAGAGCTTTCGGGTGTAAAAAAGAAAGGAAATTTAACCATGTACGACAACATCACACTTGAAAAAGGACTTTACAACATCTGCGGCAAGACCTTTACCGAGGCTCTTACCGACCTTGACGCCGACGAGGCTTACGTCGGCACCGAGCTTGAGGGCCTCGACGCGTTCGAGCGCCAGCTCAAGCGCTTCAACATCAGGGTGAGCGGCCCCAACTCCGACAGGGTCGAGAAATTCTTCACCACAACCCAGTCCGCGATCCTCTTCCCCGAATACGTCCGCCGCTGCATCAAGGCGGGCATGGACCGCGCCTCGGTCCTCGATTACATCGTCGCTGCAAAATCCTACACCGACGGCGTCGACTACCGCGGCCTGAAGATCACCAAAAACGGCACCGACGAGGCCGTTGCCGCGGGCAGCGCGCTTCCCATCACCAATGTCGGCAGCGCCGATACAACCGTCGCCATCTCGAAGTACGGCAGACAGATTCAGGCGGTCTATGAGGTCATCAGAAAGCAGCGTCTTGAGCTCTTCGGCGTGATCCTCAAGTCCGCGGGCGCTCAGATCTCCGTCGCCGTGAACAATGCCGCCGCGGCTGTTCTTCATGACAGCGCAGCCACCACCGACGTCACTGTCGAGGGCACTGTTTCCTATTCCGACCTCGCGGCGTTCTGGGCCTCGATGAGCGAGCACAACATGACTGCGATGCTCGTTTCGCCCGCCGTAATGGCCGAGATCCTCGCTCTCGAACAGATGAAGGACTGCACGGGCGACCTCACGGGCGGCACCGTCAACACCCCCTACGGCGTTAAGCTCGTGAAGTGCTCGGGCCTCTCCGACGACTATGCCGTCGGCGTAGATTCGGGCAGCGCGCTCGAGGCCGTATTCGGCACCGACGTCGTGGTCGACAGCGACAGGCTCATCTCCGCCCAGATCGACTGCATCGCGTTCAGCGTCAGCGTCGGCTTCGCGAAGATCTATCCGACGGCGGCAAAGGTTCTTGTCATCAACAAGAACTGAGAGCCGAAAAACCGACGCCCGCCCCTCGGGCGTCGGGCCCCTTGAAAAGAAAGGAGAATTCCGATGAACAAAATCGGTCTTGAAAATGTTCTCGCAAGGTTTAAAGAACTTGCCAAGCTCACCGATGAGGAGGCCTCGGCCTACACCCCGACGGTAAAGTCGGCGAAGGCTTATTTTGAGAGGCTTTTGCTCCGAGAGCCGACCGAGGGCGATGAAGCGTCGCTCTGCGAATACGCCTGCGCGGCGAAGGCGTTTTTCGATTACACGGTCCTGATCGCCGCGATTCCCACCACCGCCGCGGGGCTTACGGGCGGCGTTTTCACAAAAATATCCCAGAATGCGACGGTCATCAACGCCGAGAGGGTAATGAAGGCGGCATTCTCCGCGCTCCCTGTCGGTTTAATTCGCGATGACGGCTTCGTGTTCGAGTGCACGGAGGGTTAAAAATGGCAGGATTTTCCGATCAGAGCGACATAATAAAGCAGTCTCTTTCCGAGCTCTTCGACCGCGTATGCGACCTCTATGAGCGGGTAAACCCCGCCGAGCACCGAAATGAAACCATCTGTTTTGTCGGCGTCGACAGCGCGACTGTCGGCGAGGCGGTCTCAAACGGCGATGGCGGTTCAACTCGAACCGCCGAGGTGAGATATCTTGTTCGGGCGCTCTCAAAAAGAGACATGTCGGCCGATGCTCTCTGCGAGCTCTTCGACGGCGGGGCGATACCCGCTGTTGAGGGCTGCGGCCTCGGAATTGAAAAAATCGAGCGCGAGCCCTGCCTCTTTTCTAAAGAGCACGGCGCCTACACCGTTTCGGCAAAGGTCACCGTCCGCTCCGAAGAGGCCGATACCGCCGCCGCCGAGGGCATAGGCTTTTCGATAGACGGCGCAGAATTCGCCTGCATGAGGTCTTATGAGGTCTCGCGAGCCGTTAAAACCGCCGAGACCCCGACCATCGGAATGGGAATAATAACCCGTTCGGTCGGCGCGAGGGCGCTCAAAATAAAGCTCAGCGGCGTTTTGTCCGCCGAATCTGCGGGAACGGTTTATTCATCGCTCGCCGCCTATCTCGGCGGAAGGCCCGTTTCGCTGACAGTAGCAGGGCTTATCTTCCCGAATATGACCATGACCGAGCTCACGCTCGGCGGAAGCCTTAAAAAGGGCTCCGAGATAGCTGTCGGCTTCACGGAGGTGAACGAGGTTTGAGCCATTCGCTGAGACTTATGATAAGATATGTCCGCGGCGCAAAGAACCTCACATCGGGCTGTATAAGCTTTCGCCTTGAAAAAGAGCGCTATACGCCCTATACCGAGTTTACCTCCCAATGGTACTGCGACAGCGCCACTGCCCTGACCGAGATCGTCGCGGTGGTGTTCTACATCGACAACACGATGGTCCACTACGGCTATCCGACAGACATCAGGACAATAAAAAAGGACGGCAGAATAATCGTCGACATAAAAAGCACGGGTTATACCGCCGCGCTCATGACAAACCAATGCCCCGACGGAATGCTCACCGACATCGACCTTGCGGGCCTTGGCGCGGCAAGCGGAAACCCGCCCCTCATCGCCTATCAGCAAAACACGCCCGTTGTAAACTATGTAAACTATTACGACGGCACCAGCGCATGGGACGCGATCGTCTGTTATTCAATCAGGGCGACAGGGCTTTACCCCTACCTTGGCGGCTATAACACCATCAGGGTGAGCGTGCCAGAAAACGCGGGTTCTCTTGAAATCAGCTCAGGCGCGCTTATCTCTCAGAGCTTCGGCAGCGACTATTCAAGAATCATCTCGAAAATCACCATGAAAGACATCGACGGCACCGAGGGCGCTTATGTTTACACAAACGGCCTCGCCGCCCAAAGAACGATAGTCCGCGCAAAAGAGCTCAACTTCGACCGCGAATGGATTATGGACCCGAGCGAGGGCCTCAAGTTCAAATCGAACTATGCGATGAGAAAAATCACCTTTGACAGCTTCAGCTTTTTGGGCTGCAACCCGCTTCTTGAGCTTCTTGACAGCTTTTCGGTCACCGATCTTCGCTACCGCGGCGAGATCGACAGGCTGATCTTCACGGGCTCGCCCGAAAAGGGCTTCGTCACCACAATCTATTGCTATCACGACGGGTTTTGCGAGTGAGGCGCAGAAAAAATCAAAAGCAGCCACAGTGTTGGCTGCTTTTTTGGTTGAGTGAACTGGGGGAGAGTTTCTTGTTTCACTTAAAAATTTAGCGGGGCACCCATGTTGTTTCAGCAAAGTTGTTGGGCAAAGGCGTAAGCCTTTGCAGAACGACGCTGACAAATGTGACCTTCTGAACACTGTAATGGGCGTCGTTTGTTTCCCCGCAAGCTCTCTCCGCTTTTATTAGCGGGGACACCCTTGCAGGGTTTCCCCGCGCCCTTTCCCGCTCTTGCCGAGCTTCGCTCGGCAGGCAGGGGGAAGTCTCCCCCCTGCGACCCCCTCTTTGCAAGCCGCCTCGCAAGCTCGGCGGCGGGAAATTTTCTCGCTGGCGCTCGAAAATCGGGGGAACCCCTGTTATTACAGCTTGATAGTCGGGCAAAGGCGTAAGCCTTTGCAGAACGACGCTGACAAACGCAATCTTTTGCACTTTGGAGAGAGCGTCGTTTGTTTCCCCGCAAGCTCTCTCCGCTTTTATTAGCGGGGACACCCTTGCAGGGTTTCCCCGCACCCTTTCCGAGCACAAGCCGCCGAGCTTCGCTCGGCGGCGGGAAATTTTCTCGCTGGCGCTCGAAAATCGGGGGAACCCTCCCCTCAAGGGGAGGGGGCGTTGCTATTTATCCTTTTGCACTACGTTTCAGCGGGGGAAGGGTGACTAAAAATAGCATGAGCGAAGCGAATACCTTTTAAAAAGGGGCGTGGCGGCTTTTTCGGGCGGGCACCTATTCTCTCCCCCCCTTACTCGGTTCGTGATAAAATATCATTCGCGCAGCGAATCCCTTTTCAGGGGGCCGCGGGGGGATTTATCCCCCCCGCCTTTAATCTTTGCTTGTATAATATATCCACCATGGAGCACATTTCGACAGCCCCCATGAATATTCCCCCCTGTCCAAAAATTTGTACTCCAACGCCGTTTTTCAAAAAATTTTTTCATTTGTTGCACGTTTTCGTGCAACTTTTGGCGTTTTCGGGGGTATAAGTGAAGGGGCATGAATTTGCGCCCAAGCTTTCAAACGATGATCATCAAAAATTTTTCCGCCGCTCAGACGAGCTTTTCCATCTCTCTGCGCTGAGTAAAATACCCGAGTTTTTCATAAAACTCCCTCGCGCCGTCGTTGAATTCCCAGACGTTGAGGGTGATGTTGTAAAACCCGTTTTCTCTCGCGAAGCTCTCGGCGGCTTCCATAAGCGCTCGGCTCGCGCCGAGCCCCCTCATTCGGCTGTCGACGCACAAATCGTCAAGATAGAGCGTTTTAATGTTCCGAAGAACGGGGTTTTGCCTTTGGGTGATGATTTTGCAGATCAGATAACCCGCAGGCTCGCCGTCAATTTCGGCAATGAACACCACCGCGTTTTTATCTTTGCAGAGGCTCTTGAACTCATCTTCGCTGTATTTTCCCTCTGCCTCGCTGAATATATCGGGTCTCCCCGCGCGATGCTGTTCAAGAATATTGTTAAGAAGTCTTTCCGCGAAAGAGCAATCGCGGGGTTCACCCCGCCTGATGCTTATTTTGCCCATGCTCATACGCCCTCTTTAAGGGCATACCCGCCGTCGGGCGACCTCTGAATTTCGGTGCAAAAAAGCTCCGCCGCCGCGCGTTCAAGATAAAGCGTATCCATCGAACCCGCGGTCTCATAGCACGAGTGCATTGAAAGCTGAGCGAGGCCGATATCCACCGTCGGCACCGAAAGCCTTGTTGCGGAGATGTTTCCGAGAGTCCCGCCGCCCTGCATATCCGAGCGGTTTGCAAAGACCTGAACGGGAACTCCTGCCGCTGCGCAAATTCTTCTGAAAAGCCCCTCCGAGACCGCGTCTGTCGCATACGACTGACGGGCGCTGGTCTTTATCACTATGCCCGAATTCATATAGGGCCTGTTGATCGCGTCTGCATATTCGGGGTGATTCGGGTGAACGGCGTGGGCGTTGTCGGCCGAGACCGCAAAGCTTTTCGCGAGCATTTTCGCAACATCTTTCCCGAGGCTCTTACAAATCCTCCCGACGGTGTTCACCAAAAAGTCCGAATTTGCCCCCTGCTTTGTCGAGCTCCCGACCTCCTCATTGTCGAATACGCAAAGCACCGAAACGGTGTTTTTGCTTCCTCCGCCGAGAAACCCCTGAAGCCCCGCGTAAGCGCACTGAAGGTCGTCAAGCTTCGGCGACGATACAAACTCTCCGTCCTCGCCCCAGACCGTTCCCGCCGTCTTGTTATAGAGGTAAAGGTCTGCCGCGAGGATATCTTTTTCCTTGGCGCCCGCGGCCTCGGCGACCTTTTTCCGAAGGCTTCCCTCGGCCTTTCCCGAGCCGATAATCGGAATGAGGTCGACCTGCGGGTTATAGTTAAACCCGTTATTTATGCTGTTCTGCATGTGTATTGCGACGTTCGGGATCATCACGGTAAAGTCCGAGAGGTTCACCAAAACGGTTTTCACCCCGCCCGAGGCCGAAACCGCGAGCCTCCCCGCGACAGCGAGCGGCCTGTCGAACCAAGACGGCATGATCATTCCGCCGTAGCGCTCGGTGTCAAGGCGAATATATTCGGGCGATTTAAGCTCATAAAGCGGCTTAAGCTTAAAGCAGGGCGAGTCGCAGTGCGCCGAGAAGATGTTAAAACCGTCGGGGTCGTCGCTGCCTATTTTGAACGCGATTATCGAGGTGCCGTTTCGTGTGACGAAATACCTCCCGCCCTTTTCGATGTCCCAGTCCTCCCATTCGTTGAGCTGAACAAAGCCCTCGTTGACGAGCTTTCTTGCGATGTTATCGACCGCGTGAAAAGGCGTCGGGCTCGACGAAATAAAAGCGATGAGCTTTTCGGCGCTCGAACGGTTATCGCTCATTCCGATTAGGTTCTCGTCCTCTTTGGCGTTGTCAGCCGAGTGCCCCATGTCCGATGTCAGCCCCAAGATATACTCGCTCGAGACGTCATAGAGCCTTATGAGGCGTTTAAGGGTATCGGGGTTAGGAGCGGTGTCGCCGTTTTCATATCTTGACAGCGACTTATTAGAAATCCCGACGGCGTCAAAAACGTCCATCTGAGAAAGCCCCTTGCGTTTGCGCGCCTTTTTCAAGCGCTCGCCGAATGTAGTCATAATAATTCCTCGCTTTCCTGAGAGTTTTAAACTTTGTGATAAATCGGAATTTATCATTTGATATGTTTTACATATACTCTTGATAATCCCCCGTAAATGCTTTCCATTTGTTTAATATACTCAAATCCGTATTTTTCATATAAGCCGATTTGATCTGTTGATATAAATATTTTATTTATGTTTTGATCTTTCGCGACAGCTTCAATCTCCTGAAACAGCAGCCCCATATATCTATGCCCGCGATATTGAGGAAAAGTATATACAAATCCTATCCAAGGAGAATATTCTGTTGATATGATCTCATCTTTCTTTGCAAATGTACAGAATGAAACAAGTTCATCTCCGTCCGTAAGCAAGAGCAGCTCAGAGCCTTCGCCCACAACATCGTAAAAAGTGTTGGTGCTTAATATTTGATGCAGATACGCTCCCGCTCTCCAATCGCTTTTTCCTATTTCATTAAGCCAATGGCTCTGCCTTTCGCTTTTATAAAAGCTGATTACTTTCAATTATACTCACTCCTATAAATCCCGACGTCCTACTCGCCATATATTTAACCTCAATCCGACCGATATTCAGCTCAACATATCGTCTCAAGCGCCGTCATCATCGCCCTAACGCAGCTTCCCGCGGCCTCGGCGACCATCGCTTCAAACTCATCGGCGCCCGCGTCAACGCTGTCCGAAACCGCCTTGATAAGCAGGGCGGGCACCCCTGCGCGGTTCGCGGTGAGAAGTATTCCCGCCGCCTCCATCTCGCAAATTTTCGCGCCGAAAATTCTGTTGAGCTCCCGCTTTTTCTCGGGCAAGCCGACAAACTTGTCCGCCGATGCGCAAATCACCCGCAAAAGCGACGGCTCGGCCGAAACCGCCGCCGAAACAAGCTCCTCCGAAGCGGGAATATAGATGTCCGAGTAATCGGGGTACTGCCCGACCGCGACCCTGTCGATCTCGGAGAGGTCGAAGTCGTAATGCACAACCTTTTCGACGACCACCGCCCGCGTGAGGGTCATGTCCTCCGAGAGCCCGCCGCATATCCCGAAATTGACTATCATCTCGACGCCGTATTTTGTGATGAGCATCTGCGTCGCCGAAGCCGCGTAGATCTCGCCCACGCCGCTTTTCACGACGAAAAGCCTGTTCTCGCCGACCCGATATGATTTCACCTCATATCCCCCGAAGCTCTCGCTTCCCGTCGGCGCGCCTATTTTCAAAAGCAGCGCCTCGACCTCGCTCGCCATCGCGACTATCATTCCGATTTTCATTTTCCCTCCGCCTTTCGGTTTTACTGACACCATTCTACCACTTTTCCCCGAAATTGGCAAGAGGAAAGCACGACCGCGGAAATAAACCCCTCAATTTCTGTAAAATTTCATAAATCCGACACACTTAGCGCGTTATTTTGCGCTATAATGGTTTCAGTACAATGAGGGAGGTATATTATGGCTAAAATTCTGATTGTTGACGACGAGGCGAAAATTCGCGAGGTCGTTAAGGAATACGCTTCTTTTGAGGGCTATGAGGTCGCCGAGGCCGCAGACGGAATGGAAGCGGTCGAGCTTGTTCGGGCCGACAAAAACTTCGACTGCATAATCATGGATATCATGATGCCCAAGCTTGACGGCTACTCGGCCTGCAAGGAGATCAAGAAAATAAAGAATATTCCCGTCATAATGCTTTCGGCAAGGGGCGAGGAATACGACAAGCTCTTCGGGTTTGAGGTCGGCATCGACGACTACGTTGTAAAGCCGTTTTCGCCGAAGGAGCTTATGGCGAGGGTCAAGGTCGTCATCAAGCGCGGAACCCGCGACCAGACCGAGGATATCCTCACCTATAAGGGCCTCGTAATCAACTTTGCGGCTCGCGACGTCATCATCGACGGCAAGCGCGCCCAGATGACCCCGAAGGAATATGACATTCTCTTCTTCCTTGCGAAGAATATGAACATCGCGATGTCTCGCGAGAAGCTTCTTGAAGAGGTCTGGGGGTTTGATTTTTACGGCGATGACCGCACCGTCGACACCCACATTAAAATGCTTCGCAACAGCCTCGGCCCCTATCGCGACCTCATCGTGACCCTGAGAGGAATGGGATATAAATTTGACAACATCAAATAGCTCGCCCAAAAAAAGAACGCTGACCCTGCGCTCTACCATATGGGTCTATTTCGCGGTATTCACCGCCGCGATTCTCTGCGTTGTATGGTTCTTCCAGGTCTTCACCCTCGACCGCTATTACCGCGCCTCAACAAGGGTGAAAATTCAGAAGGTCGCCGCGGCGATTTCTCTTATCTTCGACGGCGATTCTCTCCAGACAAGCCGCGAGGCCGTCGAGAACCTTGCCTATGAGAACACGATGACCATTGTCGTCACCCAAAAAAGCGGCGGCGCCCCGCTCATCTCCTCAGACTTCGCCGGGGGCTATTCCGTCCTGACCCAAGACAGGGGCATTCGCCTGTTCTCGTTCAGAAACGAGCTTTTAAACAGCGAGGACGGCCGCTTTCTTCAGGAGACCACAAACGAGCGCTTCGGCACCACCGAGTATATCTACGGCGCAATTCTCAAGGACGATTACATGCTCTTTATAAACGCTTCGCTCGAGCCCGTCGGCCCTGTCGCCGAGGTGATAAAGGAACAGCTTGTTTTCATCACCCTGCTGACCTTCTTCCTCGGGCTGTTTATAACGCTGATGCTCTCAAACCGCCTCTCGCGGCCCTTTAAACAGATCACCGAGTCGGCGGACAAGCTTGCCTCGGGCGATTATACCACCCGATTCGAGGGCGGCGGCTATGCCGAAATCGATGAGCTTTCTGATGCCCTGAACTATGCGGCCTCGGAGATTTCAAAGGTAGATTCGCTCAGAAACGACCTCATCGCGAACGTCTCGCACGATTTGCGCACGCCGCTCACGATGATAAAAGCCTATGCCGAGATGATTCGCGACCTGTCGGGCGACAGGCCCGAAAAGCGCAACGAACACCTCAAGGTCATCATCGACGAGAGCGACAGGCTTTCAGAGCTGGTAAACAACCTCTTGGAGCTTTCAAAGCTTCAGAACGGCAAGGTCGAGCTCAACAGGACCTGCTTCTCGGTCTATGATTTTGTCGACAGCGCGGTCGCGAACTATCAGCTTCTCACCGAAAACGGCGGCTACCGCTTCGAGCTTGAACGCGACCCCGATGTTGTATGCTTCGGCGACGAGATGAGGCTTAAACAGGTGCTCAGAAACTTTATCGACAACGCGGTGAACTATTCGGGCGACTCGCGGAGAATCATCATCAGGCAGCGAAACCTTGACGGCGTCGTGAGAATCGAGGTCGTCGACTTCGGCGTCGGGATCGAGAGGGAGAAGCTTCCGATGATCTTTGACAGATATTACCGCGATGAGCGCACCAAGCGCGACGTCACGGGGACGGGCCTCGGGCTTTCAATCGTCAAGGAGACGCTGAGGCTTCACGGAATGAGGTTCGGCGTTCAGAGCGAGGTCGGCAAGGGCTCGACGTTCTGGTTTGAAATAAAAATCGCCGAGGATTCATCGACAGAATGAAATATTGAAGCTTGAAATTACAATCAGTATAACAAACAGGCAAAAAATTGGGAACGGTGTTACCGTTCCCGATTTTTGTTTTATAGAAAGTGGAGGATCATTTCATGTTTGCAACTATATTTTAACCCGTCGCAAAGAAAAAATCAATAACAGGGCAGTTACAAATAGTTACAAAGTGGTTACAAAAACCGCATCTCCGAGCGGAAATGCGGTATTGTTTTTTAATCTTCGCCGAGTTTGAGGGCCTTGTTGATGTTTATCTGCTTGATGAGCCGCGCTATCACCGCGAAGCCGACAAGAAGCATCACCAAGACGATAGCATAGAGCTTGAAATAGTCGCTGCGCTGGGCGATGACCCTGAACGGCGGTACCTGCTCGGTGACGTTGTAGAGCACCTGGAAGAGCGGCACAAATATATCCGAAGCGATGCCGCCGATTATTATCGACAGGAAGATCGAAACGCCCGAGACAAGGATCTGCTCATAGACTATCATCGAGATTATCTCGCGGAAGGACATGCCCATCGCACGGAGGATACCGAATTGAAGCGTTCTGCCCTTGATCGAGAGTATCCAGTAGATGAGGAAGCCGATGAAGCACATCGCCATTATCGTGATGAAGCCGAGGGTCAGCGCACCGTTGACGCCCTGTAAAACCGCGTCGGTCTTTGAGGCGACGATGAGCTGAGAGGCGACGTCAAGCCTTGTGGCGGTGATGTCGGAATCGACGACGCTCTGATAAAGCGCGCCGATGTCGGCGTCGTCCTCAAGGTCGAGCCAGACCTCGTAGGGCTCGGTGACGGTCATTATGTTGATGTAGTCATAGTTCATTATCACGAAGTCGCGATAGTCGCCCTGAGAATTCTTTTCATAGGGGTTGAGGCTCGGCCAGAATTTTACCTTCGCGACGACCGTGGCTTCAAACCAGTTGTTTCTTGCCCACTTGACCTCGATGACATCGCCGAGGTCGACACCCGTCTTGTCGGCGTAGGACTCGGAGATTATGACGCCGTCCTGACACTCTTCAAGCGCGTTGATGTAGTAGTTTATATGCCCGGGGAGCAAATCGTCCCTGAACCAGCAGACCTGAGCAAACTGGTAGGGCACAATGCCCATCGCGTGGACGTCGACCTGAGTCGAGCCGTCGAAGCGGAGCTGGACAGAATCGCGCCGGAAGACGGGCGTGGCCATCTCAACGCCGTCAAGAGAGGCGTAGCGCTCGAAGTCGGGCTCGGTATACTGGGTGGTCGAGCTCTCCTCGCCTGTCTCTTCGTCGACGACTTTGACGCGGCTGGTCTTCCATGCCTCGGTGATAACCGCGTCTGCGCCGAGGTTATAGCGGATTCTCTCCTCGGTGTTGCGGTTTATCGCGCGAGCGGTGTTCGCCGAGAAGATTCCGAGTGCGACGGTGAGTATCAGGAAGATCATTATGAACTTCTCGCGGCCCGTCGACGAGCGGCCGATGTTGTTCAGCGAGATATATGCCGCGGGCGACCAGTGCTTCTGCCCGATTTTATAGACCAGCCTGATGAAGTAGGGGTATACCCTTACGCAGAGGAGCGCCGCGCCGAGAATGAACACTGTCGACGCCGCGAACATCAGCGGGTTCATATTCGCCGAGGTGTCGACGATGCCCTGAGCGATGAGGTTTTCGTTGGTGCGGTTATACCACCAAAGCCATACCACGGGGAGAATCACGCAGATGACATCAAGGAAGGAGCGCTGCCAGAAGGGCTTTTTCTGCTCGTGAGCCTTTGACTGCTTGTGGGCGACTATCGACACGCGAGAGGCGGGAACTATCGGCACAAGGGTGGTGACAAAGAACACCGCAACCGCCGCAACGGCATATCCGAAAGCGGTGAGCGAGAGTTTTGCATGGAGCGCAGGGCGGTTGACAAACTCGAGGAAGCCGTTTGAAACGCCGAGAATGTTGCATAGCCCGAGGCCGACAAACGGCCCTATCAGCGCGGAAACAGCGCCGAGAATGAGCGTCTCGTAGGCGTATATCCTGAGTATCTGCCAAGAAGAGGCGCCGCGCGATTTTAACATCGCGATCTCGTTTCGCTCAGACTCGATGTTGAGCTGGGAGACCATGAACAGGTAGAACACCAGCATCAGTATGACGGGGATATCGAGCATCAGAAGGATATATTTCAGCGAGGCGGCCTTGTCGGCATACTGTTCCAAAACTTCCTTCGCGGGGACGGTGAATACAGAGTTTTCCTCTTTATACTGCTCTTCCTGCGACTCGAAGCTGTTGCGGACGTGCTCGATGACGTTCATGCTGAGGTTCTGATAGTCGATGATTATTCTCGCTTCGACCGAGTTGAGGTTTACGACGCCCGTCATGATGATGTCGTCGGTGAGGGTGGTGAAGTCGGTGAAGAAGGTGTTGTCATATTCCGAAAGGCCCTCGGACCAGTATGTGTCGGTGTCGCTTGAAAGCTCGAACACGCCGACGACCTTTATCTTTATGGTGTTTCCCGACTTGGAATCAAGAAGATTTCCGACCTCGTATACCGTGTCGGTGGCAAGCTGAGAGGTCTGGAGCGCGCGCTCGGTACAGATGACCTCATAGACCCCGTCGGAGGTCTTGCCCGCCTCGAACATTCGGCCCGAGGTGATGTTTATATGCTCGCCGATGTCGGTCATTCCGCCGATTGTCAGAACAAGGGTCTGGCTTGACTCGACGTTGGCGGCGTAGAGATACGGGTCAGAGGTGACGCATTTATAGGAAAGATACGGGACGAGCAGGTTGTTGAACCTGTTTACCGCCCTCGCGTAGATATTGTTGACGGTGTTGCGCTGGTTGACCGCGTTTGTGCCGCCGACGATGGTCTTATATACTGAGTAGACCCCCGGGTACACGCCCGTTTCCTCCTGATATGCCTGCATATCTTTTATCAGCATTCGCTGCAAAGAGGCGTGCATATATATCGGTATCGTGCTCGTCATCGCCGTCGCCATGATGAATCCGATCAGAAGGCAAATTACCATCCATTTGGTATTGCGCATCTTGCGGAATAGAAGTGTAAGCATCTTATGTCCTCCAAAAACTCAATTGTGCCCGCAGAATGCGCTTATCTGATGATTACCTCGTCGCCGGGCTCAAGGCCGTCGGTTATCTCGACCAGCGAACCGCTCTGGAGACCGAGGGTGACATTGACCTTGACCCTTTCGTTGTCTTTGAATACATAGACGCAGGGAGAACCGTCGACCTTTTTGACAAGGTTCGCGGAAATGACTATTACGTTTTCGCGCTTGTCAAGGATCAGCAGCGTGTCGGCGATGTTGCCGACGGCAGAGCTTTCGGGGATCATGTCGTTGAACTTAACGATTATGTCCTCAGACATCTCGGCCAGAACCTCCTCGCCGTTGTCGTCGACCAGAACCGAGCCCGAGGCTTCGTCCCACTGGCGGCCCGATTTGTTCCTGATGATGGTGCCGTCGAAGTATTCGCCGTTGTAGCGAATGGTTATCGGGCGGCCGATGAGGAACTCGCTGACTTCGTTGTCGGGGTCGATCTTGATGTAGAGGTCGGTGAGGTCGATGACGGTGACGACATCGACACCCGGGTTGACCCAATCGCCGGGCGAGCAGGTCATCACATATGAAACGGTGCCCGCAACCTCGGAATAAAGCTTTGCCGATTCCTTCTCGGCAAGAAGGCCGTCGAGGGTGTACTGCTCAAGCTCGACGTCTAAAAGCTCTTTGGCTTTGACCGTCTCGGACTCGTGCTCCTCGACCGCGATGTCGTATTCAAGCTGCTCGCGATAGACAATTTTTTCCTGAAGAGCGATCTCGTTGTCAAGCTCGAAGGTGTCGAATTCGGCAAGAAGATCGCCGACCTCGACAGTGTCGCCCGCTGAGACGTAGATCTCCTTGATATTGCCGCCCGTCTCGGTAAAACGGGCTTTATACTCCGTTCCCGAGGCTATCGTGCCCGCGGTGAGCACCTGCTTTGTGATGTCCTTGAGCTCGGCGGTCGTGGTCGTGTAGGATACGTCGCTTTTTTTGACCACTGGCGGCTCTAAAAGCTCTTCCTCCTCGGGAAGAAAATAGCACCCGCTGAATGAGGCAAGGGCGATGAGCGCAACAAGCACAAGCGAAATCGTCTTTGAGAGTTTCATTGTTGTCCTCCTGAATAAGTAAAAAAGGCTCGGATTGGTGAAAAATATCTAAACGGATTGTAATAATTGCATATTATATTACCGATTGTTTTCAATTTCATCTCTTGTGATTACAGCGGTGCTGTTATAGAAGCTGTACCAGTCGGAGATCGGGGCGCGGCCGCCGTCGATTCCGTAGTCGCCGTTCCATGTCGAGCAGAACGCCCAGTAGGTCTTGTCCGCCGAAATGTTTTCGGGCGAGGGCAGGGCCGAACATTCGCTCAGGGCGACGGGCTTTGTTGAGGAAATTCTTCGCGCAGAGAGCATGAAGTTTATTCCGCTCTGGCCGTCAAGGGGGCTGCCCTTTTCGTTGTAGACGTCGAGCGAGATGATGTCGCACATGCCGTCGCCGACGTACCAATCGGCGCTCTGGCCGTTCCAGACCCATATCAGGTTTGAAAGCCCGTGATAGATGCTCATGCGCTCGTAGATGAGCTTGTAGAGCCAAAGATAGCTTTCGCGGCTTTCTGACCACCAGAACTGACCGCCCGAAGCCTCGGGCAGGGGCCTGAATATCACCGCGACGCCCGCGTCTTTAAGGCGCTTGAGCTGATCGGCGACAAGGTCGATGCCGCTTATCACCGCGACTGTCTCGGCGGTTATGTCGCCGCTGTTATACCTCAGCGCTACGGCCTCGGAATCCATCGCGGCAATATCGAGAGCTGTCACCGCGCGGCTCAGGCTGAACGAGGATTTGTCAGCATAGACAGAACCGTTCATCTCCCAATTCCAGACATAGCCGACGATTCCGCCAGAATTTGCCCACTCGAGCGCCGCCTCGATATCGCCCGAATCGAGGCCAGAGGAATATTCCATCAGCTCGCCGAAACGAATGGCGGGGTAGCGGCCCGCAATCTCGAAAATTCTTTCGAGTTCGTCGTTTGTGCCGCGTGAGGCCTGCTGGCCGCTTAAAATCGCGCTGCCGTTGAAGCTTCCGAGCAGGGCCCAGAGGCTTTGGGCGCTGCTGTCGGAGTTCGGGTTCGAGAGCCCGCCGAAGGGGTATGTGAGGCGGTAGATCTCGGTCGCGTTTTCAATTTGTATGCAGTCGATGTCGGCTTCGGCAGAGAGGTTGGCGACGCCGAAGCTATGCTCGCCCTCGGAGAGGTAGAGGTTGTCAAACCTCACCGCCTCGAAACCCGAGCCCGAGAGCGAAAAAATACCCTTTGCGGCGCCGTCGATCAGAAGCTCGCCGTCGACGGGGATATCAGACGCGGCGCGCAGGGTTATATTGTAGTGCTGGGGAGACGGGATATCGACCGAAAGATTGAAGCTTCCGCCGAAGGTGAGCCTTCGGACATAGCCCGAGCCCGAGTAACCCTCGCGCTCGGATGAAACCTCGGCGCTGCCCGAGAGAGCGGCGCTTTCGGCCTCGAAAAGCTCGGAATAAAGGGCCGTTTCGACCGCGTATTCCTCGGGCGTGATATCCGCAAAATGATTCTCAAGAGGAGGCTGCTCTGTTTCGGCGGGCGATGTCGGCTCGGCCGAAACCGTTATGTCGGGAACGTTGGGTTCGGCGGCAGACGTTGTTAAATCGGCCTCGGCGGCATCGGGTGAACCGCAGCCGCCAAGCATTATCAGCCCGCAGAGAAGCATTATTATTAGTCTCTTCAATTAAACACCCCGTATTGCGGCAGAGCCCGCCGCGTTTTCAGCGGCAGGCCCCCGAAATATTGCCTTGCCAAAGGCAAATTACATACCTGTAAGACCTGATCTCGCAAGTCCTTCGGTGAAATACTTCTGGAGGAAGATATACATCAGCAGGATAGGCGCTATTGAGACCAGACACCCTGACTCGAGCCAGACGATCTTCTTTCGTGTGCCGACCTGAGCGCCGTTGAAGAGCTGTTGATCAAGGTTATCCGACAGCTTTTGCAGCGACAGCGCAATCGTACAGTTGTTGTTGAAGAACGTCGAGCTGATGTAGAAGTCGTTCCAGTACCAGACGATCGAGAAGAGGAAAACGGTTAAGAATGACGATGCGGCGTTTGGTACCATTATTCTGATAAAGGTCTTGAACGGGCCGCAGCCGTCAAGATAGGCGGCATCTTCAAGCTCGATAGGCAGGCCGCGGAAGAACTGGCGGAAGATGAAGATGAACAGACCCGATTTTATGCCGTTTGCGAAGAACGCGGGGGCATACATTACTATCGGCACGTTTATCATCGAGACGAAGTGCCTTGTCGGGTCGTCGTCGAACGGGGTGATGTTCTTTCCGAAGATGCTTGTTACGCCCGCCTTGAAGAGGAGCTCGACAAGGCCGAAGCCCCTGAAGAATGCCCACTGGAGATAGAGCGGGATTACCGTGATCTGAGGGGGAACGATGATCTGCATTATGACTATCGCGAAGCAGAGACCCTTGCCCTTGAAGTTGAATCTTGCGAGGCCGTAGCCCGTTATCGCGCAGACAACGACCGAAAGCAGCGAGCAGACGATGTTGATCTTAAGCGTTGTCAGAAGGGCGGTCGGGTACTTCATGATGTCGAGAACGTCCATCATGTTGCTCAAGGTGAGCGACTTGGGTATCCAGATTATGGACGGGTCGGTCATCTGAACATTGGGCCTGAACGCGGTCGAGAACATGTAGATCAGAGGATAGAGAATTACGAAGCAGAGACCGAAGAGGATAAGGAATCTGAATATCGGCCAGACCTTGCTTATGATCGCTCTTCTTCTCAGATAAGCGGTGTGCTCGGGGGATACTATGCGCTCGTCGAGAGTTCCCGCTTTTTTGGCCGCTTTATAGGCCTTGTGGCGCTCTTTAAGAGCTTTGGCGCGTTCTTTTTCAAATTGTTTTTCTTCTTTTGCAGTTGCCATTCAATATCCCTCCCTTATACTTCATAGTAGACGAATTTGTTGATTATCGGCAGCACAATGCCGAGGGCGAGAATTACAATCAAGAAGTATGCCCACGCCATCGCGGCGGAATAACCGTGTTCCCACTCGGAAGCCTTGGAAAGAACGAGCTCCATAACT
Organism: uncultured Clostridia bacterium; assembly: GCA_947627455.1. Lineage (GTDB taxonomy): Bacteria > Bacillota > Clostridia > Oscillospirales > Ruminococcaceae > Faeciplasma. The sequence goes on from CANQWC010000004.1 coordinate 25,058, forward strand.
CCGTTCGAGGGGTCGATGAACGAGTCGACTATCGTGTAAACGAGGTTGGTGACTATCATCGGGCTTATGTAGGGGATCGTTATCTTCCAGAAGAATTCCCAAGCGGTGGCGCCCTCGATAGAGGCGGCTTCCTTTGCCGAGTAGGGGATATTCTGGAGAGCCGAGAGGAAGATTATGATCTGGATACCTGCGTTCCAGACGAGGTTGAATACGTTTGACGTTACCGTCGAAATCATATCCGTTACCTTGTCCGAAATATTGTATACACCGAGGAAGCCGAGCAGCGCGCCTGTCATATCCGTTTCAAACATTGTTGAGAACTGTTCGGCGCCGCCCGCATAGCCCGAGTTATCCATATCGCCGTTGATGATCGAGATAACAGGGCCTGTCGCGATGATAACGGGGAGGAAGAATACCGCACGGGCAAAGGTTCTGCCCTTAAATTTCTGGTTGAGGATTACCGCGATGAAGATCGAGAAGATGATTATCAGCGGGGTCTTCCAGAGGGTTTCGGTCAGGACCGCGATGAGAGCTTCGGTATAGTCGGTATCCTGCCTGAAAGCGTTGATGTAGTTTGTGATGCCGATGAACGTTGTGTTCATGTGGCCGATCGTTACCTCGGTCTTGCAGAATGAATACCAGAGCGAAACGGCAAGCGGCCTGATGAAGAAATAGAGCGTGCCGATGATCCAGATAGCGAGGAACCCGTATGCGTAGAGGGCTTTGCGCTTCTCATACGCTATCCTCATGCCCTTAACCTTGGGCTCTTTCGGAGCTTTGGGGGCCTTTTCGGCCTTGGGGGCCTTGACCTTTACTTCCTTGACGGCCTCGGCAGCCGCGTTATTGGTTTCTGCCATTAGTCCAAACCTCCTTTTACATAATCTGAATAGTTATAGGTTTTTCCGTTGGCGGTGATGTTGCCCGTTCCGAGGTCGACCTCGGTAGAATAGCCGTTTGAATAGGCGGTTCTGATTACCTTTCCGTCGATCTCGTAGTCGGTGATGGTTGCGCCGACAGCAGGGGCAAGAACCTCATCGACAAGCTTATAGGCCATCGCGGCTTCGTCGAGCCAGCCCTCATAGTTCGCGAAGAACAGGTCGACATAATCGGTGTTGACAAGCTCGGATGTCTCCTCGTGAATGAGGTCGAAGTGGATATTCGAGCCCGCGGCGATCGCCTTGAGGACAGCAACCATTGTGTCGGGCGTTGCGTTCACGGCTTCGGAAGCATAGTCGACATAGCCGTGGAGGACCATCTGGTAGAACGGGACGTCGTAGTCGGTGACTTTGAACTGGCTCGACTGGAGGGTCAGGTCGCCGATTCTGTTGACGTAGGGGATAAGATAGGCGTTGGGCGCATCGGCATAAACCCTTCCGTTCGACTCGGCCACTGCCTTGTAGTAGTCGATGATGTAGTCGGCGGTCATGTCGCGGCTGGTGCGGTATTTCTTCGAGAAGTCGCTCCAGAGAGTGGAGGACGCGATGCCGAGGGAAGCGCCCTGATCAAACTTGCCGAGGTTCTTTGAAACCGCCGCCGAGAGCTTTACTATCGAGCGCGGGCTTAAAAGCGCGGGGGCAACGCCCGTATCGGGGGTCCCGTAGGCGATGTTATAGCTGTACTGCCTTGAATAGGACTTTGAAACGCGGTAGGCGGTGTTGAAGAGCGTCCAGAATCCGTTGCCGTTTGACTTGAAGGTCAGGCCCGTGACGGTCGCGTAGTAGTCGATTCCGTGCTCTTTGAAGTTTTCGAGCATCTTCTTATATGCTCTCTTTCCGCCGAGGACGGAGGCGACCGAATCGCCCGTGTCGATCTTCTCGTTCATCGAGTCGTCGGACCAGTCGTTATAGTTGACGACCATGTTATCGACGCCGAGCTCGGTGAGGGTATCGACTATCTCGCTCGCCTGATCGAAGGTGGTGTAGGCGGTCTTGAGCGCGACGGGGATACCGAGGATAGACTTGGACTTGCGGGTTCCGCCGTAGAAGTCGACGTAAAGGGCGGGCTCTGAGGCGTCGGCCTGTTTCTTGAGGCCCTTTTCGTTGATGAGGTAGTCGCGGTAAACATCGGCAACCTGAGTTATCGGGACGGTTTCTTCATCGCTCTCGATCGGGATATATTTAACCGCAATCTTATCGGTGAGGATAGTGCCGTCGCCCTTTTCAAATACCATGATGGCGGAGGAATCGCCCGTCATGTAGTAGTTATCGGTCGAACGGACCGTGAAGGAGAAGTAGCAGTTGTTGTACCACGAGTTACCCGTCTTGGAGTAGGAGACGTCGGCATTCGCCTGAGCGAAGGTATCGCCGTCGGTGGCGATCATCACAAGGCCCTGATTGCCGCTGACCATCGCCATTACGGGGAGGTATGCCTGCTCGACCATGTCGGGCTCGACTTCCTTGACCTGAGTGATATCGCGGCCGTAGATGGGCTGGGAATAAGAGGAGTAGTTGCCCTTGCCGTTGTTGAGGTTGATTATCGCACCCGAGCCGTCGGGAATGAACATGTAGCCGTTCTCGTCCTCGGTGGTGGCGCCCATGAACGGGCAGAGCGCGATTTCGGTGAGGATTATCGTGTCGGACGATGCCTCCTGATCCTCTTCGACGTCTTCGCTGTAACCGTTTCTCTCCTTGATCTCGGAGGTGTTGACGTAAACGCTGAGACCGTCGTCCTCAAGCTCATAGTGAACGGGGACGGAAGCCTTGCCTGTTCTCAATGAATAGGTGATCTTCAGACCGTTCTTTTCGGTCTCGATCTTGGTGTTGCCGTTCTGAGTCGATTCGCGGTAAGAATAGAGGAAGGACGACGAGCTTATGAGGTCGGTGGCGTTGCCGTATTTGTAAGAGAGGTTTGAAAGACGGTTGAGCCTTGTATTTGCCTTGTTTGTTGATGTGTCGGCAAGGGCGTTTATCGGGGTGGTCCAATAGATCTTGCCGCTTGACTTGACGTAAAGGCCGACCCTTTCAAGGGTTGCGTCCTCAACGCCTTCGTCGTAGTAGAGAATGAAGTTGTCGTTCTCGGCCGCGACTTGGCAGCTTGAAAGCGCCTCGTCGTCGGTTATGAGCGCGACTGCCTCTTCAACCTCCTCGCCTTCCTCAGCGGTTTCGGCCTCTTCATCTTCAGCCGAAAGGGCAATTGCAGAAGCCGACATCAGGATCGCCGCTGCAAGCAGGCAGGACAGTAATTTCAGAAATTTATTTTTCATACTTTACTCACTTTCTGCTGTATCAGCTGCGCACGCGGTAGAGGATCTCGGTGTAAACGGTGGCGAAGAACACATATACCTGCTGGAAGAGGGACATTATCAGCGCCAGGAGGCAGAGGATAAGTACCATTCCGAGGACGGTGCAGATCATGCTCACGATCGTCATTGTGAAGTTGTACTGGTGGCACGCCTTCATTCCGAAAACCATGAGTATTACCGACCACCAAAGACCTACCTGATAGATTGCGGTGTACCAGATGCTCTCATCGAGAGTCAGACCGTAGGATATTGCGGTGGAGAGGAAGTTTCCGATTATGAACGGGACAAGCGCATATGCCGAATAGATGGCGACCCTGCGCATGTTTCCCTCGCCGTCGAACAGGGTGCAGATACTCCAGTTCGCGACAACCCATGTTGCGTAGTAGGCTATCGACTGGACAAGGATCGGCACGATGTTGAATACATCGGAATAGGCCCTTGTGTTATAGGCGAAGCCGCCGTATCTTGAAGAAAATACCTGAGACACAAAGAGCATGAACACGATAAAGAACGCGACTTTCAATGAGCCCGCCTTTTTCCACCTCATGTCCTCGAATCCTTCGGTCGGGTGGAAGATAACGTGTTTTACCCATTGCCACGGTTTCATGTCATAGATCATTTGCTCTTGCCCCCTTTCCCGATTTTCCCGACAGCCGATTTAACACCGTCGGCGATCTTACCGACTGCCGTCGCGATAAGCTTCTGAGGAATCTTACCGCGCTTCTTGAGCTGTTTAATGACTATCATGACGACTATGAGGACAAGCACGATGACTACAATCAGCGTGAAGTTGTTGCGGAGCATCAGCTCACGGTTGGCCTCGAACGCCTGGTCGTATTCCTTGGCGTAGAAGGAGAGCCTTGAATACTTCATCGCGCCCTTGTAGTCCTCCTGGTTATAGAGGGCTTTCGCGGTTCCGACAAGGCCCATGTAGAAGCCGCCGTCGCGCTTCAAAACCTCCTGCCAGATCTCATATGCGTCTTCATAAAGGCCCTGGTTATGAAGCTTTATGGCCTCGTGGACATATCCGCCGAACTCGGTCAGGCCGAAGACGGTGATGTCGTTGTTGCGCCCGTCAAGAATGCAGATATTGTCGCCGTAGCCCTCGATGGCGTTCGGGTTGCTGAAGCCGCCGCGCTGCTCTTCCTGGTCAAAGCCGAAGATGAGAAGCTGGTTGCAGCGCTCGTCATACTGGAAGATTCGGCCCGAGGTGTAGTCGAGGATATTGATGAAGCCTTCATCGGAGACGTATATATCCGTAAGTCGGGTGGCGTAGGTCGTGCCGTTGTAGGTTACCGAGATCTGATCGCCGAAAGCGTCGTTGTCGGCGGTCTTTTCAAGAATGTTGTTGCCCGCGGGGTTCATCTTCTTTACAGCGTCGGTAGAGGCGTTTGCAACCTCGGTGACGGTGTAGATGAAGCCTGCGTCGTCGATGTCGAAGTTTGCGTACTCAACAGGGGTGGACTTTGTTAAAGAAGCGATCTGCTCTTCAGAGGCGATCTTTCTCCAGAGTCTGTTCCTGATGACTTCGGCGGTGACTTCAACACGGTTTGCGCCGTAGTAGCCGACGAATGAGCCCGAATCGGAGAACATTATCGCGCCCTTGTTGACGGCGGGGCAGATTACATATACGTTGCCCGCTGCGTCGACAGTGACCTTGGTGCAGTAGAAGGATACAGAATTATAAAGTTCGGAATCGGGGCGGTAATACTCGTTGAGTATTCTTGCCGAGGTCTTTGTCTCCTCCACGCACTTGACAACGCGCTGGTTGTCGCGGTCGGCTATGTAGATGACGTCGTTCGCATCGACGAAAACGCCGTAAGGGCTTTTAAGCTCGTCGGTGTCAACCTCGATCTCGTTGCCGTTCTCGTCGGTGACGGTATGCTTTGACGAGGACCCCGGGAAGGTCTTATAGCAGGCAAGAAGGTTGAATTCGAGGTCGGTCTTGATGATTCTGTTGTTGCCCGTATCGGCAATATAGAATTCATTGTTGGGGGAAAGATAGAAGTCTTTCGCGTCGTTGAGGGACGAGGGCTCGTTCTCGCTGATGAAGAACTCGCTCGACGGGTCGGAGAGCTGCTCGAGACCGATGTCGGCGCCCGTGACGGTTCTGACGACTTCATATCCCGCCTGGGAGGGAACGGCGTTCCACCAAGCGTCATAGTTGTAGGTAGTATACGGGTCGACCGCGCTTACGCTGACTGTAAGCATTGAGACTGAAAGCATTACGGCCGTGAGTATACTCAGTAGCTTTTTGATTTTCATTTCAATCACCGCTTATCACCTTTCATATAATTTAGTGGTCTGAATTATTGAATTAGTCCTTCATGCCCGAGTTGGCCATGGTTTCCATAACGTTGCTCTGTGCAATAAGGAATATGACAAGCGGAGGGATCATCAGGACAACCGCTGACGCGTAGATAACGCCCTGTCTCGCGATACCTGATGCGGCGATCTGAGTCATGATCGTCGGCAGGGTCTTGAGCGCTTCTTTATAGACAAGCGCGCCGCCCTGAATGTTCCATGCTCCCTGGAATACGAAGATGATAAGTGTTGCGATAGCAGGCTTCTGGTTAGGAATAACGACCTGCCAGCAGGTGCGGAATGCGCCCGCGCCGTCGACCTTAGCGGCGTCGATGACCGCGTCGTTGATGGTCGACATGTTCTGCCTCATCAGGTAGAGGCCCATCGGGGTCGCAACCTGCGGGAGGATCAGCGCCCAGTAGGTGTTGATCATTCCCATCTTGGCCATGATGACGAACTGCATGATCCATGTCGCAGTCGATGTGAAGAGCATCGATGTGACTATCAGCTGGTTTGCAAAGCCGTAGCCCGGGATCTGGGGGCACTTGGAGAGGACATATGCGCAGCAGCAGACGGTGAACACATGGAGTATCGTGATGACGATGGTGATGAATACAGAGTTGAACACGTATCTTGAGAACGGCACCCAGAGATTGCCCGCTACTTTAAAGAGGTTCGAGAAGTTTTCGCCCGTGGGTGACAGAACGTAGAGCTTTGGCGGGAAGACGAAGAGCTCGCTTATCGGTTTCAGTGACTGCACTATTGAGTAGTAGAGCGGGAAAATCATGAATAATCCCAGAAGGAAGAGAAGTATGAAGATGCATATATCGCCGCCGAGGGAGCCGTTTATATGCTTGCCCTTGGACTTTTTGACCCTTGCCTTTTCAATGTCGCCTTTTCTCTTCTGGCGCTTTCTCAGCTTTTTGAGAGCCTTAGCGTTTGCGGATTCCAGAGAATCCATAATCTGTTCAGCCATTTATATTCCCCTCCTTTAATCGGTATATTTACTGAGCACTTTGCGGATAACGTGGTTGGTAATAAGCATTACCGCGAAGAGCACGAAGCATATTGCAGAGGCGTAGCCCATTTCATAACGGATCGAGCCGTAGTCGTTCGCGTGGTTCATTATTGTATGAACTGCGTAGCCTGTCGACGGAAGTCCGCAGAGCTGTTGGCCGACGGTACCGACGGTGAACGCGCCCGAGATCGCGAGAACCGCGGCGAAGAGGAGCGAAGGACCCATCGCGGGGATCGTGATGGTGAAGAGCTCCTGGAATCTGTTCTGGATTCCTTCGATGGCGCCCGCTTCATAGAGCGCGGTGTCGATTCCCTGGAAGCCCGCGCGAAGCGCAAGGAAGCCCGCACCCATCGACATCCAGAGCTGGACGATTATGACGACGGTCATCATGTAGCGCGTATCGGTGAGCCACTGCTTTGCCGAGTTGATGATGCCGAGGTCCATGAGAACCGAGTTGAGGTAGCCGTAGGAGTCGCCCGAGAAGACGAGCTGCCAGATGACGTAGGCCGACGGGGTCATGGACGGGGCATAGAACACGAAGGTGAAGAATACCTTGAGCACGGGGTTCATCTCGTTGATTAACCATGCGAGCAGGAAGCTCAGCACATAGGAGAACGGGCCCGTGAATACCGCGAAGATGAGGGTGTTCTTGATCGCGATAAGGAAGATGTCATCGTTGACGAAGAGCGAATAGAAGTTCTGGAGCCCGATGTACTTCGGGAACTGAACAAGGTTGAAGCTTGTTAAACCGAGAGGAAGCGACATTACAACGGGGATGATGGTGAACAGCGTGAAGAGCAGGAAGAAGGGAAGCATCATCCAGTAGCAGGACTGATTCATCTTCATCAGGTGCATAGTATAATGGAACTTGCTGTCGGTGTTGATGGGCTTTACTGCCTGAGTTTCTTTAGCTTTTTTGGCCATTATATATTCCCCCTCTCTTAATCTTCAGGAACTTCGATGCCGAGTTCCTCATATTTCCTCAGAATCTCATCGTTGATATCTCTGTTATACTGCATGAGAGTATCGCGCGGGTTGGTGTTGAGGTTTACGGTTTCTCTGAACGCGTTGGTGATGTTTCTTGTGACGATGTAGGTCGACGGAATGATCTCGATATCGACGGTTTCCTGCATCTGCTCACGGATAAGATCACACTCGTTCTGCTTCCATGCGAGCTGGCCGAGCGCCTCGGAGTTGGCGGTCTCGAATCTTCCGAGAGGGCCGAGGAGGGCTTCGATTGAACGGCCGTATTCAGACTGGATCTCAGCGCTGGTGAACCACTTCAGAAGCTCCCACGCGTTCTCCCTCTGCTCCTGATTGAGCTTGGAGAAGATGACCGCGCCGTTGGAAGTTGATGTGGTCGCGTGGCTGATGTTGCCGTTTTCATCGACGGTGCCCGGAATGAGGTCGAAGTCCCAAAGACCGCGGATTTCGGGGGCAGCCATGTAGAGCTGGTTATAGAAGGTATAACCCGTGATGATTATCGGATACTCACCTGTACGGAAACGGGTGAACTGGTCGAAGGTCTGCTCGAAGCTGTAGGTCGAATAGAACTTGGTCCACATCTCAAACGCTTCGACAGCGGGCTGGGTCTCGAATATAGTCCTTGTCTTGTTCTCGTTGTAGTAGCCGAGACCGCGCTGGACCATGAATGTTCCGTAGACGTCGAAGTTGAAGCCGACGCCCATATAGCTCCTCTGGAGAGTCGGGAGCATGTCGATGAGCTCGGGCCATGTGTCGGGGCCGCCGTCAAAACCGAAGGAGTTGAGAACGTCGGTTCTGGTGAACATCATCGAGAAGATCTGAGATATCGGGAGGCCGTAGGCGCCGTCCTGATACTCGTAGAGGGTCATTACGTTGGGGGCGAACCTCTTTGTAACTTCCTCATAATCGGGGAACTGGGAGAGGTCGACGAGGCAGTCACGCGCGGCAAGCTGGATCGGGAGATCGCCGCCGACGAAGAGAACGACGTCAGGACCCTTGCCCGCGAGAGTTGATTCAAGGATACCGCCCTGAACAAGGTTGATGTTGACGGGAATTCCCGTTTCCTCAACGAAGTAGGAGTCGACAAGCTCTTTGACGATCTGGGCCTGGTCGCGTCCGAGGGATACCCAGACGTTGAGGGCGGCCTTGTTCTCGTCGGAGAGGACGTCGTAGTCCTCGAAGAACGAGCCGAGGAAGGAGCGGAAGCTGAATGAAAGCTGTTTGAAGAAGTTTTCCTTGATGGGGCTGAAATCTTGGTCGGCAGAGGTGAGCTCGATGAGGTCGACCTCAAGGTGCTGGCTGCGGTAGTCGGCCATCCACTGGGAAAGCGAGGAGATGTTATCCTTGATCTGGCTCAGGCAGCTCGGGATATCGTCGGGGCGCTTTACAAGGCGGTCGAGGAGCTTCGCCATTGTCTCGAGCGAGACGGCCTCGGTGCCCTCGGTGCCCGCAAGAACCTCGACCTCGGACTTGAGACTTCTCAGAAGCGTGGAGTAGGTCGCGAAGTCGTCAAGAATGCCGTCGATCTGGTTCTGGATCATGTAGGTGTTGTATTCGTCGGGGGTGGGGCCCGTGATCTGGAGGATCTGGCGGTAGTAGCTGTTGATGTAGTAGACTACGTCGTCGAGCTGACGCATTATCGCGCCGATCTCGCCCGGGAGAGCCTCAAGGGTCAGGGTGTGGTCGCCCGCCTCAAGATAGAAGTAGAGCGGGTTGTCGTTCTCATCAGAGGGAACGACGGTCTGCCACTCGGTGGAGTAGTAGAATTTGATCTGCTCTGCCTCCTTGCAGGGGACCTCGCCGTCGATATAGAGGGTTCTGTTCGAGTAGAGGCCGCGCATCTGATCCTGCTTTGCGCGGATAGCGATCTTGACCCAGCCCGCTTTTTCCATCGTGAAGTTCCATGTGATGTACTGCCCCGAAGTCTTCCAGTTTTCCTTGCCGATGGTGTTGTAGATCATCTTGGTCGGGTCGGAAGGAGAGGTGACATATGTAGAGCGGTCATAGGTGGGGTAAAGCGTGATGTCGGAAGCGTATGCGGGACGCTCGCCCTCAATCGAAACGAAGATATCGCTTGAAGAAGCAGCCTTCGATTCGTCGGTGGTGACGGTATCGACCGCTGAGGCGGCCGCGGGCTCTTCCTCATGGGTGAGGGTGATCTTTTCGATCGCGAACCTCGCCTTTTCGGATACGAAGGAGAGCGTGTGCTCGCCCGCATCGAAATAGAACTCGAGAGGCCCGTTGAAGAGGCCGTCGCTGTCCTTGATAAAGGTCGACTGCCACTGAAGGGATTCTTCAAGAGTAGGCCTTATTTGGTTGCCGTGGGTATCCTTGCGGAAGCCGACGGTGCCGTCCTCGTTGGTGACGAGGGACTTTGAAGAGCTCACCCAGACTTTGCTGAGCGAGACGCCTCTCTCTGCGGTGTCGAACGGGTACTCGCCGTCGATCATGATTCCGAACTCGATATTCGACGCCGAGCTTGCAAGGGCGTAGTAATCAAGCTTGAGGGAATACATTCCCGCAGTCGGGACGCTGACGCTGAAATCGACCTGACCCGAGGCATTCTCCCATATAAGGGCGGTCCTGCCGTCAATGTCGCCGACATGGGCGCCCGTATCCTCGGTCGCCGAAACATAGTCAGCGCCCATTACGGTAATTTCGCCCGACGGCCTTGGGTCGTTTTCGTGCTTGTCATGGTATGCGCCGTAGGTTCGCTCGCGGTTTTCGTCGTCGATAGACTGGGCCGAGGTGTCATGAGGCACTTCCGCATCGGCAACAGTATCGTCGGCGTAAATCTGAGCTAATGTCGGCACCGTCATCGCCAAAACCAAAATAAGCGAAATCAAGCGCCTGAACATTCTGTCTTTCACTGTAAATCCACCTTTCCGTTGAATTTGGAGTGCGTATATATTCTCCGATTGGGTTATAAAGAGATTTATTGAGCTTTGTGGATATAGATGCGCTCATTTTCAAGGTCGAGGTCGGCCTTGACCTTTGACCCGCCCTTAATTTCAAGGGCGTCGAGGTAGTCTTTCGGAATCTGGAGCCTTCCCGTTCTGTCGAGAACGACGAGCTCCTCGGAAACCTCGGCCGCTGCGGCGGCTTCGGCGTCGCCTTCGTCCCAGCCTTTGGACTCGCTCATTATCTCGGCGTGAGATTTTTTGATTATCTCGCTCGAGGTTCGGCCGTCGCGGATCGCGATGACTCGGTCGATCTGCTTCGCAAGCCTGAGATCGTGGGTGACGATCACGACCGTTACTCCCCTGTTTTTATTTATATCTTTGAATACCTGTAAAAGCTGGTCTGATGTTTTGGTATCGACCGAACCCGTGGGCTCGTCGGCCAAAAGTATCGCGGGGTCGTTCGCGAGGGAAATCGCTATCGCGACCCTCTGCTGTTCGCCGCCCGACATCTGGTCGAGGCGGGAATTGAGCCTGTTTGAAAGCCCGACGGCGTCCAAAAGCTCGAGAGCTTTTTCGTGGCGCTGTTTCTGCCCTTGGAGGAGCATCGGAAGCTCGACATTCTGGACGGCGGTGAGGTAGGGCACAAGGTTTCGCGCGTTGTTCTGCCATACGAAGCCGACAGTGTTGCGCTTATAGATCATGTAGTCCTCTTCGGTGAATTTCAAAAGATTTCGCCCGTTCACCGTGAGGGTGCCCGCGGAGGGTTTGTCGAGCCCTCCCAACATGTTCAGAAGCGTGGACTTGCCGCTGCCCGAAGTTCCGACTATCGCGACAAGCTCGCCCTTTTTAATCTGGAGATCAAGGCCCTGAAGCGCGACGACTTCGATTTTGTCGGTCTTGTAGATCTTGACGAGGTTTTCACATTCGATCGCGTATTCGCTTTCGGCGATGAGCTCCTGCTCGTGTTCAAGCTTTGCCTTTTTCTTTTTATTCAACGATCTCACCGTCCTCAAGCGTGTAGACGCGGTCGGCAATTTCAAGCAGGCTGACGTCGTGGGTGGTCATCACGATGGTCATGTGCTCATCGAGCACAAGCCTCTTGAAAAGCTCGACGATATGGTGGCTTGTTCCCGAATCAAGCTCGGCTGTAGGCTCATCGGCAAAGATTATCTTCGGCTCGTGGGCCAGCGCCCTTGCGATCGCGACCCTTTGCTGCTCGCCGCCCGAAAGCTCGCCGGGGCGGTGGTGCATTCTCTTCGCGAGGCCGACCTCTTCAAGGCACTTGGTTACGCGCTCCTGCCGCTTTTCAAGCGGGAAGCCCGCAAGCCGCAGCCCGAAATCGACATTTTCATAGGCGGTCATCGAGCTCATCAGGGCGACGCTCTGAAAAACAAAGGCCATTTGGTATCGGCGAATTTCGTCGCGCTCGCGGTCGGAGAGCTTCGTGAGGTCGTTGCCGTCGAAGATTACCTCGCCCGAGGTCGGGCGGTCAAGCGCGCCGAGCATGTTTATCAGCGTTGTTTTGCCCGAGCCCGAGCGGCCTTTGAGGATCGTGAGTTTGCCCTCGGCCACATTGATATTTACGCCTTTGAGGGCGTGGACCACGCTTCCGTCGCCGATGACAAAATCGCGGGTGATGTTGGTTGCTGTCAAAAGTTCTGCCATTTTTCCTCCGAAGAAAATTTGTGCAGGTTGCACAAAAAGGGGTGCTAAACGCTCAAAACGACTTTAAGCAAATACTTTTTCTCATGATTCGCACAAAACCAAGAAAAAAATATTTGCTTTAAACCGATGATATTAAATTAAGATTTCAAAATCTTTGTTGTCATTATTATACCAAAGTGAGAGGCATGTGTCAAGAGCAATCACACAATTTCCACAAAAAAATATTTTTGGGGAGGCAGGACGGCTATATGTTGTGGGCGGGAGAGGAGGAAGGGCGAGATGTGAGGGGGAAGGGGAATTTGCCGAGTGAGGGGGAATGGCTGGGGGCAGCCCGCGAATCACCGCAAAACATTACTTTTTATTATTATCGGGGGCACCCTGCGGGTTCCCCCGAACCCCCTCCGCATGGGCCGCCGAGCGGGGCTCGGCGGCGGGAAATTTTTGAGCTGGCGCTCAAAAATCGGGGGAACCCCCGACGAGGGTTCAAACGATGCCCTATCCATCTACGGGTAGGGAACGTTTGTCAGCATCGTTCTGCAAAGGCTTACGCCTTTGCCCAACTTTTGTGATAACTGGCGCCCGCTGAACAGATTTTCGCTCCCCTTCCTGCGTTTCGGGGAGTGTCCCATCTGCCCACATTTAAGCCCAAAGCAGTTAATGGAAAGCGTTTAGTAACGGCGAATCACAAAGCAAAAATTTTTTATAATGTGGTCGTTTGGGACACTCCCGCGTTTCGCTTACGCTTTTAAAAAGAGCACGCTTGGGCGCGTGCGGTCAACATGGTTTGGACTTCAACGTTAAGGTGCGCAGCTCTTGTCAGAGCTGCGTGTCATAAGGGGACGCCCTCTCTTTCAGGGCGTCCCCTTTTTCAAAACAATTCACTGAATTGTTTTTCAATTCACCCCTTGCGGAGCGCACTACGTATGGGGTTTCGCGACTGCGGTCGCGACGAGGGGCGCCGCCCCCTCGACCCCCGCAAGCCTTTTGAGAAAAGGCTTGAGCGAAAACTTTTTGGTTTTGACAGGTAAGGCCGACTTTGAGAGGCTTGAGCGAAAAGTTTTTGATTTTTGACAGGTAAGGCAGTTTGAAAGGCTGGCGAAAACTTTTTGGTGGTGAGGAAAATAAAAGCGCCCCCGACTGTCTGCATCAGTCGGGGGCTTTTAACCGCGTTTGCGGTTTATCCTTCTTTAATAGGAGGAATTAGTGCTTCTTGCAAACTACTGCAGCAGCAGCAGCGACGAGCATCGGGACAACCGCGAGAGCAACACCTGTGGTGGGGTTCTGCTCGGGCTCAGTGTCGCCAACGTTGATATCTCCGCCGTCAACATCGCCGACGTTGACGTCATCGCCCTGACCTTCGCCACCTTCGGTAGCTTGGTCAACGGTCTCGGTCTCTTTGGGCTCGTCAGGAGTCTCGATTACATTGAGGTAGACGTTGGTAGCGAAAGCACCAAGGCTGTAAGCATTGTTCTTAATTGTAGTAATCTCGTCCTCATCAGCAATACCATCACCGTCGGTGTCAGTCCAATTATAGAAATTCTTGGGGAAGACAGAGCCGCCAGCAGCGTAACGGATAGGCGAGTTCTTGTAGTAAGCCCAAACAGAGCCAGTGGTTACGTCGATGGTAGGAGCGGAACCGTACTTGTTCCAGCTGATGTTACCGAGCGAGCCAGAGTCGCCAGCCCAAGAGCCAACAGTATAACGGCTGTCCATAACGGTGGTGTCGTAGAGCTCAACAGTCTCGAAGATAGCGAACTCATCGTTGTATGCACCGTACATGGTGTCGTAGAGATACTCGACAGGAACCTCGAAGACGAGCTTGTCGGTAGGCTCTTCAACATGGCAGGTGGAAACGAGCTTTCTGTAGCCCTCATAGAACATCCAGAGGTCGCCATTGCTACCAGTGGTATCCTGAACATAAGGAGCCTGAGTGCGGCCATAGAGGCTGTAGGTTGCTACGCCAGCGATGGTCTTGTCGAGCTCGACAACGAGCTGAACCTTCTCAGCGCCGTAGAGGTAGCCACGGTTCTCAATGTTGTGGTCCCAAGTGAGGGGGTTAGCAACAACATAGTTAGGATCGAAGACCTTGCCGGACGCGTCCCAAACGTAGCCGTTCTTGTCAACCAAGTTAGTATAAGCCTGATCGGCGTCACCAGAAACGAATTCCCAAGAAGAAGTGGAAGACTTATCCTGAGTGGAAGAGCACTTCCAACCGTTCAGATAGTAAACAGAGTGAGGAACGGGCTCATACTGCTGAGTCTCTGAATTGAAGGTCTTGTACTGAACCTTGCAGACACCGCCGTAGATGGAGTTGAGGAACTCGGCAGGATCAGCCCAACCGATATCAACGCCGTACTGGTTGGTGTGGGAGAAGCCATTACCAATTCTCCAAGCCTGGTATTCGCCACTCATGCTGAATTCAGCAACGAGCTTGATGGAGTTGATAGCGCCGAAGGTCTGAGTCTGAGGAATAGTGGTCCACTCAGTGGTGTTTACATAGTTGTGGGTGAAAGCACCGAAGTTAATCTGCTGAGTGTAGGTTGCGAGAGTGGTGTCGCCCCATGTGCCAGTAACAACGTTACCGTTGGAAGCAGGGGTAGAACCCTTCTTGAGAAGAGGCTGGATAGCCCACTTAGTGCCGTTTACAATGATATTCCAGTTGATATCAATTGCATCATTGCCAAGCTCAGCGAAACCGCCGCCGAGGTTGGTAGGAAGAGTAAGGTCGAAAGCATCATACTGAGTGCCCCAACCGTACTGAGTGTAAACAGGAATGTCGATTTCGAGAGTCATGCCAGTGCTTGTGCTGGTAGTAGCGTGAACAAGCGGAATCTGGTGATCTGCGAAAACAGTGACGGCCATTGCAGAGAGGGCCATCGCGACAGCCAGAACGACTGCCAGAATTTTCTTTGCCATAGTGTTTTCCTCCTTAAAAAATTAGGATATGGTTTTCATCCCTATACGGGTATAGGAATTTTGGTTTGTCTCGGGAATCCAAGACGCAATCAAGTATAGCACCGAAAGAATAATTTGTCAACCCTTTTCCAGATTTATTTCTTAAAAAAGGTAATTCGGCGCCGAAAGCTGCTCTTTGCTTCCCGCTGTTCAAATAGTGTCGATGAGAACGAAAATTGTTGCAAAAAATTTCAGAAAAATTTCAATTTGTGAAGAATGCACAAGCGGCGGACGAAAATCGCCCACCGCTTTGGAATAAATGACTACTTCGCGAAGTCGACCGCACGGGTCTCGCGGATAAGGTTGACTTTGATCTGCCCCGGGTAGTCCATTTCCTGCTCGATCTTCTGGGAGATCTCGCGGGCGACGATGACCATTTGCTCGTCGTTGACTTTTTCGGGGACGACGAGGATTCGGACCTCGCGCCCTGCCTGAATCGCGAAGGATTTTTCGACGCCCTCGAAGCTTGAGCAGATCTCTTCAAGCTTTTCGAGGCGCTTGATGTAGTTTTCGAAGTTCTCGGAGCGCGCGGCGGGCCTTGCGGCGGAGATGGCGTCGGCTGCCTGAACAAGCGCCGCGATGACGCTGTGGCACTCGACGTCGCCGTGGTGGGCCTCGATAGCGTGAATGATGTCGGGGGATTCTTTGTATTTTTTGCAGACGTCTACGCCGATCTGGACGTGAGAGCCCTCGATCTCATGAGAAAGAGCCTTGCCGATGTCGTGAAGAAGACCTGCGCGGCGGGCAAGAGTCGGATCGACGCCGAGCTCGGAAGCCATCATGCCCGCAAGGTGGGCAACCTCGATGGAGTGGTTCAGGACGTTCTGGCGGTAGCTTGTGCGGTAGTGGAGGCGGCCGATGAGCTTGACGAGCTCGTGGTTGAGGCCGTGGATATTGGCCTCAAGAACGGCGCGCTCGCCCTCCTGCTTGATCACCTGCTCGACCTCGCGGCGGGCCTTATCGACCATTTCTTCGATGCGGGTCGGGTGGATTCGGCCGTCCTGAATCAGGCGCTCAAGCGCAATTCTCGCGACTTCGCGGCGGACGGGATCGAAGCAGGAAAGGGTGATGGTCTCGGGGGTGTCGTCGATGATGAGGTCGACGCCCGTGAGCTGCTCGAGAGCGCGGATATTGCGGCCCTCGCGGCCGATTATGCGGCCCTTCATCTCGTCGTTCGGGAGAGGAACGACGCTTACGGCCGACTCGGAGACCTGATCGGCGGCGCAGCGGGCGATCGCAAGAGAGATATACTGCCTTGCCTTGGCCTCGCACTCCTCCTTGATCTGCTGTTCGTAATTCATTATTCTGACGGCCTTTTCGTGGGTGAGGTCGTCTTCAAGCTGCTTTAAAAGGTATTCCTTTGCCTGATCGACGGTGAACTGAGAAATTCTCTCGAGCATCTCGATCTGGCCCATGCGGACCTTCTCGGCCTCCTCAAGCTTTTCATCGGCCTGAGCAAGCTTTTGCTGGACAAGCTCGTTTTTTCGGTCGAGGCTGTCAAGCTTCTTGTCGAGGGTCTCCTCCTTCTGCTGAACCCTGCGTTCCTGACGCGAAACCTCGGATCGGCGCTCTTTTATTTCGCGCTCGGCTTCCTGACGGGCTTTGTAGATCTCGTCCTTGGTTTCGATGATTTTTTCTTTTTTAAGTGAATCGGCGTTCTTTTTGGCTTCTTCGACTATTCGCTCTGCCTCTTGCTCCGCCGAACCTATTTGTGCTTCTGCTTTTTTCTTTCTGTCATTATATCCGATCTTGTAGAAGACTATTCCCGATATAACCGCGGCCGCAACCGCGACCAAAAGCAGTATGATGTCCAATATAGGCATCGACATTCTCCTTTCATTAAAAAATTTTCAAAAAGCTTTTATCCGTAAATCTATAAGATAACAGAACATATAGGCATACTGATGCATATACAGATATATTTTATACTTGTTTTTCGCTGATGTCAAGGATATTTTTTTACATTTTGTATATTTTCTTAAAAAATTTTGGGGAAGCGGAGTTTTCGGCTTGACAAAAACGCAAAGGTGTGGTATCATCAGTAAAATTAAAAACGTTGAAGGGAAGCCCGCCAACGGATTTTTTCAGAGAGCGCCGCAGCGGTGAAAAGGCGCATGTTCCGAATCGGCAGGAGTTTAAGCTCCGAAAAGGGTACCGCCCCCGAGTGCGCCCAATCAGCGCCGTCGCCCGCGTTAAGGGAGCAGAGTTATAAATTCGGGTGGAACCGCGATTCTGTCGCCCCGTGAGCCAAAAGCTTGCGGGGCGTTTTTGTTTCCCCCTGTCATCAAAGAGGAGGATTTTCGATGAACGATTTATTTTGCGGCTTATTCAGCCGTCAGCCCGAAAAAGTGATCTGCGGGGATTACTACTACGATACCGACGCCGACGGCGCTTTTGAAAATGTTACAAGCTACATCGGGGTTTCTTCAACGCGGGCGGGCAAAGAGGGCCAGATAAAAACGCTGAGAGAAATCCACCGAGTTTTAAAAGACGGCGGCAGGTTTGTCGCCATCGAAAGCGACGGCTGGGCGGATATTGAAGCGGTCAAAAAGGTCTATGCTTCGTGGGACCCGCCGTTGTGGAAGCCGTATGACGACGAGCCGAGTGAAACATGGAAAGAGAAATTTGTAAGGTGCGGATTTGAAATCGAAGCCTGCGATAAGTCGTACTATCACAAATGGGATAAAACCGACAACGAGTTCGGCAGACAGGCAGAGCGCGTGGGTATCGATATAGGAGACATCACCACGCTGTATGTTTTGAGAAAAATATAATACTATATAAATAGGAGGAAATTTTATGAAAGTAATTTATTCTGACGGAACGGTCGGCGAGTGCGCTCAGGAGGAAGAGCTTCACGTTCTGAGGCACTCGGCGGCGCATATCATGGCGCAGGCGATATCTCGCCTTTGGCCGAACGCAAAATTCGCCTACGGGCCCGCCAACGAGACGGGGTTCTATTACGACGTCGACCTTGGCGATGAAACCGTCGGCGAGGAGGACCTTCAGAAGATCGAGGCGGAGATGAAGAAGATAACAAAGGAAAATCTTCCCATCAAGCCGTTTATTCTTCCGAGGGAGGAAGCCGTCGCCTATATGAAGGAGCGCGGGGAGATCTATAAGGTCGAGCACATCGCTGACCTGCCCGAGGACGCAGTTATAAGCTTCTATAAACAGGGCGACTATGTGGACATGTGCGTCGGGCCGCATATAACCTATACTAAAGGCCTCAAGGCGTTCAAGCTTACCGCGGTTTCGGGGGCTTACTGGAAAAACAACAAGGAAAACAAGATGCTCACGAGAATCAAGGGCACGGCGTTCAGGACTCAGCAGGAGCTTGACGACTACCTTAAGATGCTCGAAGAGGCCGAAAAGCGCGACCATCGCCGCATCGGCAAGGAGATGGGGCTGTTTATGCTCGCGGACGAAGCCCCGGGATTCCCGTTCTTCCTTCCGAAGGGAATGGCTATCAAAAACGCGCTCATCGACTATTGGCGCGAAATTCACACCCGCGATCACTATGTTGAGGTTCAGACGCCGATGATAATGAACCGCCACCTCTGGGAGACCTCGGGACACTGGGATCACTATAAGGACAACATGTATTCGACCGTCATCGACGACGAGATTTATTGCGTCAAGCCGATGAACTGCCCGGGCGGGGTTATGGTCTATAAATCGCAGCCTCATTCGTATCGCGACCTGCCGATGAGAGTCGGCGAGCTCGGGCTTGTTCACCGCCATGAGCTTAAGGGCACTCTGCACGGGCTCTTCCGCGTCAGATGCTTCACTCAGGACGATGCGCACATCTTCATGACAAGAGACCAGATCACCGACGAAATTATCGGCGTTGTGAACCTCATCGACGAGGTTTACAAGAAATTCGGGTTCAAATACGCGGTTGAGCTCTCGACAAGGCCCGAAAACTCGATGGGCTCGGACGAGGACTGGGAAGCCGCAACCAACGGGCTTATCCATGCGCTTGAAAAGCTCGGGCTGCCCTATACCGTCAACGAGGGCGACGGCGCGTTCTATGGGCCGAAGATTGACTTCCACATCGAGGACTGCCTCGGAAGATCTTGGCAGTGCGGCACCATTCAGCTTGACTTCCAGATGCCGCTCAACTTTAACCTTGAATACATCGACCAAAACGGCGAAAAACAGCGCCCGATTATGATTCACCGCGTTGTTTTCGGCTCGATCGAGAGATTCATCGGAAACCTCATCGAACAGTTCGCGGGGAAATTCCCGACTTGGCTCGCGCCTGTTCAGGCAAAGGTGCTGCTCGTCTCGGAAAAATGCGCGGACTACGGCAACAAGGTCTATGAGGCGCTCCGCGCGGCAAGGGTCAGGACGGAGCTTGACGATCGCAACGAGAAGATCGGGTATATGATCCGCGAGGCGCAGGTCGTCGACAGGGTGCCGTATATGGTTATCGTCGGGCAGAAAGAGGCCGAGGATGGCACGGTGTCGATAAGGCGGCTCGACTCGACCGCCAACGAGACGATGAAGTTGGAAGAGTTTGTTGAGAGGATCACGAGGGAGATAAGGGAGAGGGTGTAAGGCCTGAACCGCAGCGGCGCTTAAAGTCCCTAAAGCTCGTGATACAGCTATTATAAGGTATCCCCCGTGCTCGTGTTAGAGAGTGCGGGGGATACTGTTTTTAGGCGCCTCACTCGCGCTAAGAGTTGGAAATAGCAATAAAATAGAAACGGGGGCACCCTGCGGGAAGTAATATACTGCTGCCAATTTGATTAGACTCGGGGCACCCTGCGGGTTCCCCCCGAACCCCCTCCGCTACTGGCCGCCTCGCAAGCTCGGCGGCGTGCTCGCCAAAAAATTTCGCATAGCTGATATTTTATCCCCGCCCGAACCGCCCTGCTGCCCCCTATTATAAGGTATTCGGCTAACGCCGAATGCTATTTTTAACCACCTCTCCCCCGTAGGAATATAGCGCAAAAGGAAAGATAGCAACGCCCCCTCCCCTCGAGGGGAAGGGGCTGGGGGTGGGGTGATAGCGACGCCCAAAACTTTGAAATAAAGGTCACATTTATCAGCGTCGCTGCGAGCCCGCCTGCGGCGGTCTCCAAAAATGGGCGGAGCGGTAAGGATAGCATACCCCGAGCGAGCGGACGCGAGGTCGCGGGTATACCTTATAATAGGGCAACGACAGCTATGAACAGTTGGGACGTCGGGCAGCAGTTAATCAAATCTTAATCTTTTTCGCTTGACACCGATATGGCTAAAGTGTTAAAATAGTTAAAAAGCTTGGTTGCGGAGTGGTTCAATATGAAAAAGCCGTTGAAGGCGGCAATCGCGGCCCTCGCGGGGATAGCGGCGGCAGGGCTTTGCGCTATGCTCGGGATAAACGCGTATGTCAAAAATTCTGTTTCTGATATGATAGTAACATCGGAGGGCGCAAAAGATTTCGACGCCGACTGCATCGTCATACTCGGCTGCAAGGTCAAAGAGGACGGGCAACCGTCGGATATGCTTCGGGACAGGCTTCAGCGCGGCATTGAGCTTTATAGGCTCGGAGCGGCGCCGAAAATAATCATGAGCGGCGACCACGGCAGGAAAAATTATAACGAGGTCGGCACGATGAAACAGTACGCCGTCGAGGCGGGCGTTCCGTCGTCTGACGTTTTTATGGATCACGCGGGGTTCTCGACATATGAAACCGTATATCGCGCTAAGGAGATCTTCGGGGCGAAAAGGGTCATCATCGTGACCCAGAAATATCACCTCTACCGAGCGCTTTATATCGCGAAAAGCCTCGGGCTTGACGCTGTCGGCGTTGATTCGGACCTTGAAACATACCGCGGGCAGCTTAAAAGAGACGTAAGAGAAGTCCTCGCGAGGTGCAAGGACTTTGCCACATCGATAATCAAGCCGAAACCGACATATCTCGGCGAGGCTGTTCCCGTCAGCGGAGACGGAGATATCACTAACGATTAAAATAAGGAGGTATTTTTATGTGCACGGCTGTATCATTCAAAACGCATGACCACTACTTCGGCAGAAACCTTGACCTTGAATTTTCATATCACGAGACGGTCACGGTCACGCCGAGAAACTTTCCGCTTAAATTTCGCGAGGCGGGTGAGGTGAACTCTCACTTCGCGATGATAGGCATGGCGTTCGTTCAGGAGGGCTACCCCCTTTATTACGACGCCACCAACGAAAAGGGCCTCTCGATGGCGGGGCTTAACTTCCCGACGTTCGCCGACTATAAGCCCGTCGAAGAGGGCAGGGACAACATCGCGCCCTTTGAATTCATTCCGTGGATTCTCTCGCAGTGCTCAACCGTCGCGGAGGCGAGAAAGCTTTTGGCGAGAATAAACATCGCGAAAATAAATTTCAGCGAACAGCTTCCCGCATCGCCGCTTCACTGGATAATCTCGGACAGAGATGAATCGGTGGTCGTCGAATCCGTCAAAGAGGGCCTCAAAGTCCACGACAACCCCGTCGGGGTGATGACAAATAACCCGCCGTTTGACTATCACCTTCTCAACCTCGGCAACTACCTCAACTCGACAAGAGAAGAGGCCGTAAGCAGGTTCGCCGACAGCTATGAGATCAAACCGTTCAGCAGGGGAATCGGCGGGTTCGGAATACCCGGCGACCTTTCGAGCGCTTCAAGATTCGTCAAGGCGGCTTTCACAAAGCTTAACTCGGTCTGCGGAGAATCGGAGGGCGAGAGCGTCAGCCAGTTCTTCCACATTCTCGGGTCGGTCGATCAGCAAAAAGGCTGCTGCCGAGTCGGTCACGACTTTGAGTACACTATCTATTCAAGCTGCTGCAACACCGACACGGGCGTTTACTACTACACCACCTATGACAACAGCAGGATCACCGCGGTGGACATGCATCGCGAAAACCTCGACGGCGCCGAGATAAAAAGCTATCCGCTTATCGAAGGCCCGCAGATACATTATCAGAACTGAGCAAAGCCCGCCCCCGTCATGAGCATCGGGAGCGGGCTCGCTTTTATATATTATAAACCACTTCTTCGATTAGAAGATAGAAGTTAGAAGATAGAAGATAGAAGATAGAATTTAGAATTTTAATAATAGAGAATGGGTGTGCGGGATTGACACTCCCCTATTATATTAGACGACAAAAAGAGGCAAAAGGTTTCGGAATAATTTAAATTTTTTCTCATTTAATTATACCCCCCCCCGCACGGATTTTGTCAAGGGGGTGGGAGGGATTTTTTGAGATTTTTTATGCCCGACGTGAAAATATACCGCATTTATGTTGCGCATCGGAAGAAAAATTAAACTTTGCCGAAACCGCTCGGCGCATTTTGTCGGATAGTATAATGAAGAGACCCGCTCGGAAGGGGAAATGCTTTTTGAAAACATCGACATAATTGACAAGTTATGGATTTTATTGTATAATGTTTAAGCATAAAAAATATTTGCGGGTGCAATAATTCGGCCCGCTGATTCGTATTATATATGCATAACAAAAATAAAGGAGCTATGAAAATGAAAAAAATAATTGCAATTCTTTTGGCGCTTGCGATGACGCTGTCGCTTGCGGCATGCGGTAAAACCGAAGACAACTCGGACGCGAGCCCCGACGGCACTGTTGCGGAAACCCTGCCCGTTTGCACCGACACCGAACCCGTTGAGGTAGAAGAAGCTGTCGACGAAAACCCGCTTACAGGCGCTGTCGACGCAATCGCGCGGGTTTGGAACGCATACGCCGAGGAAGATAAGTTCATGACCTTCGGCGGCGACTATAACGAGGAAAATCAGGTCGAAAACGCGCCCGGGGTTCACAACATCGCGACGGAAGACGACGCGGCGGGGCTTGACAGCGCGGTAGGCTTCCCTGCGGGAATGATCGACAAAATAAGCGAAGCCGCGGCGATGCGCCACATGCTCAATGTCAACACCTTCACCTGCGGGGCTTACGCCGTAAACAGCGCCGACGACGTCGACGCGGTATGTCAGGGGATTCGCGACAGCCTTATGAACCGCGCCTATATGTGCGGCTGGCCCGAGGTCCTCTTCGTGATGAAGCTGCCGAACAACTTCGTTATGAACGTTTTCGGCGCGCGCGACCTCGTCGAGAAGTTCGTCGACACCGCAAAAGAGGTCTACGGAGACGGGCTTGAGGTCTACTGCGAAGAGGATATGTCCGAAGCAGGCGGCGACAACACCTTTGCGATTCCCATTGACGGCTTGCCGCTTGCCGACTCAAATATCGGCGGTCTTCTTGATGAGACGCCCGAAGAGGGAGATAATTTGCCCGGCGGAAGTCTCCTGCCTTTGGGATCGGTTCCGCCCGAAAACGAGTATCTCAGAAGCTATTTTGACGAGATGGAGCAACTTTTGGGTGGCTGGCGCGACGAGGGAAAATTCGGGATAAACAAGCTCGGATTTGACCTTACCCTGCCGAGAATAGATATCGTCATAGCGACGGATTCAGACGCAGAGGCGCTGAAAAACGAACTTATATCAATGGGCGATTATTCCGAGGAAATTCCGTATTATAACGAAGACGTTATCCGCATAACGATAGGCGAGCATTTCCCCGCCGATATGCAATAAGGCGACCCCTGCCCCTCACGACGGAAAATAAGGTAAAAATATGGTCTTTTCAAGCATACCCTTTCTGTATTATTTTCTGCCCGCGGTGATACTCGTTTATTTTATATCGCCGAGGCGGCTTAAAAACGCGGTGCTGCTTGCGTTCAGCGTTCTGTTTTACGCATACGGCGAGCCGCGCTTTGTTTGGTTTATGCTTATCGCGATTGCCCAAGGCTATATCTTCGGGCTGCTCATCGAAAAATTCAGGGAGAAAAAAAGGCTTCGCAGGCTGTTTACCTTTCTCTCCTGCGCGGTGAGCGTCGGGCTTCTTATCTACTGCAAATACGCCGATTTCTTCATCGAAAACTTCAACGCGCTGACGGGGCTTTCGCTGCCGCTGCTCAAAATCACCCTGCCGATCGGCATAAGCTTTTATACCTTTCAGATACTCAGCTATACCGTCGACGTCGCGAGGGGGACGGTGCCCGCTCGCAAAAACCCTATCGACCTCGGCGCTTATGTCGCGATGTTTCCTCAGCTTATCGCGGGGCCGATAGTCAGGTATTCGGACATCGCGGAACAGCTTGACAGCCGCGTTCACTCGTTTGAAAAGGCCGCCGAGGGCGCAAGGCGGTTCGCCGTCGGCCTCGGCAAAAAGGTTTTGATAGCAAATCAGCTTGGCGAGCTCGTTTCGGTATATAAGGCCTCGGGCGACAGGTCGGTGATGTTTGTATGGCTTTACGCGGCGGCGTATGCTGTCCACATCTACTTCGACTTTTCGGGGTATTCGGATATGGCCATCGGCCTCGGGAAGGTGTTCGGGTTCGATTTTCCCGAAAACTTCAACTACCCGTTTATATCAAAGAGCGCGACGGAATTCTGGCGGCGCTGGCATATGACCCTCGGGAGCTGGTTCAGGGACTATGTTTACATTCCGATGGGCGGCAACAGGGTGTCAAAGCCGAGGTGGCTTTTTAACATCTTCACGGTGTGGTTTCTGACGGGCTTCTGGCACGGCGCGGATTGGACATTCATCGTCTGGGGGCTTTTCTTCGCGGTTCTTTTGATGCTTGAAAAGCTTTGGGGGCTTAAGTACCTTGAAAAGCTCCGTGTGCTGCCTCATCTTTATAAAATTCTCTTCGTGACGGTCAGCTTTGTAATCTTCGACGCGGCTTCGCTCGGGGGAGCGCTTAAAACAATCGGCGAGATGTTCGGGCTCGGCGGGCTGCCGCTTGTTTCGGCCGAGGCGGTTTATAACCTCAGAAGCTATGCGGTGATACTCGCGCTCGGGATAATCGGCTCAACGCCGCTCATTAAAAAGGTTTTCGTGAAAATATCGGGGAACAAGGTCGGAGAAAGAATACTTTCTGTCGGCGAGCCGCTCGCGATAATCGCGCTGTTCGCGGTCTCGACGGGGTATCTTGTCGACGGCTCGTTCAACCCGTTCTTGTATTTCAGATTTTAGGAGGGGCGCGGAATGAAAAAGTTTAAAAATATTGCCGTGGTGCTCCTCTGCGGGGCGTGGATATTCGGGCTCTGCGCTTGGGGACTGATATCGCCCGACGGCGAAATCTCGGCCTCTGAACGGCGAAAGCTTGCGCAGTTCCCCGAGATGTCGGCGGAAAGCCTGCTCAGCGGGAAATTCACATCGGATTTTGAAAAATATTCGGCGGATCAGTTCCCGCTTCGCGACGGCTTCAGGGGCGTAAAGGCGCTCTCGGAATTTTATATCTTCAGACAGCTTGACTCGAACGGGATTTATCTTCGCGATGGGTATATCTCAAAAACCGAGTACCCGCTTCGGGAAGAGGCCGTTGATTCGGCGATAAAAAAGTTTGATTGGATTTATCAAAACTGCCTCGAAAACAGCGGAGATATCTACCTCTCGATAATTCCCGACAAGAATTATTTTCTTGCCGAGGGGTATCCGCACCTTGACTATGACAGGCTCATCTCAAAGGTCAGGGAGGGTATGCCCTTTGCGGAGTATATCGATATCTTCCCGACACTTGATATCGGCGACTATTACAGGACCGATACGCACTGGCGGCAGGAGAAAATTCTTGACACCGCGAAAGCCCTCGCCGAGGGAATGGGGGTAGAGCTTTCGGAGGAATATACCGTAAACGAGCTTGAGAAGCCGTTTCGCGGGGTTTATTACGGCCAGTCGGCGCTGCCATTTAAATCTGATAGGCTCTGCTATCTTGACAGCGAGATCTTCGACAGCGTGAGCGCGTTTGACTTTGAGGCGAACGGGAACATCGACGTGTATACCCTCGAAAAGGCCGACGGGAACGACCCGTATGAAATCTTCCTCAACGGGCCGCGCTCGCTCATCGTGATGGAAAACCCGAACGCCGAGACCGACAAAGAGCTCATCGTTTTTCGCGATTCGTTCGGCTCGAGCATAGCGCCGCTTTTGGCGGAGGGGTATAAAAAAATCACGCTGGCGGATATAAGATATCTGCCGAGCGGGAATTTAAAACGGTTTGTGAATTTTGATGGCGCGGACGTGCTGTTTCTTTACAGCACACTGGTGCTCAACAACGGCGAGACGCTTCAGTGAAGCCTACCGCGACAGGGTTTTTATGAAAAACATCTCGAGGGGCTCGCTCGGAAGCAGAAGCGCACCGCATTCGGTATAGCCGATTTTTCGGTAGAAAAACTGAGCCTGTTCGTTCGATTGGGTCGAGGTCAAAACTTGGCGATGGCCAGCCTTTGACATCTCGCTCTCCCAGAATGAAACAAGCGCGGCGCCGAGGCCCCTGCCCCTGTAATCGTCAAGAATATAAAGCATGTTCATGAACGGGATAATATCCCAAAAAAGGCCGAAACGAAGCCAGCCGACAAGGGCGCCGTCCTGATGCATGACCAAAACCCGATTGGCAGAGATGACGCTTTTAAGCTCGGCTTCGGAGATGTGCCTGTCGAGCTCTTTCAGGGCGGCAAAGTCGCTTATATCGGCGTATCTTATCATAATATCACCACGTTACCTGCGCTTTAAAAACTCTCTGAGCTTTTGGCCGAGAAGTGAGGCGCAGGCGATTTTTATTCCGTCGCCGATTAAAAACGGGACGACGCAGAGCATCAGCGCGGGAATTATCTTCGAGCCCGTGAGAATGCAGTACCAGCCCGTGCCGAGGGCATAGAGCACCGCGGTGCCGACCGCCATTCCGACGGGACAGGCCCACGGCTTTTTGAATTTATCGGCGAAAAGGCCCGTTATCGCGGCGCAGGGGATATAGCCGACAAGATAGCCGCCCGTGGCGCTGAAAAGCCGCTGGATTCCGCCCGAAAAGCCAGAAAAAACGGGCAGGCCGACAAACCCGAGCATCAGATATATCGCGACGGCAACAGACGCCCTCTTTGCGCCGAGGGCCGCGCCCGCAAGATATACCCCGAAGGTCGCGAGGGTTATCGAGATCGGGCCGATGGGCACCGCAAACGGCGATATCACGCACAAAAGCGCCGCAAAGAGCGCCGTCAGGGTGATGTCTTTGGTTCTGGCTTTGTTATCTGTATTAAGCATTTGTTTCACCTTATGAGTTAATTTTCGGCATATTCAAGCCGAATATTTTGGTCGGGCTGCTCCTCGCCCGAAACAGTGACGGCCTCGGGAGGGCTGTTTGAAAATCGCAGGCCGACAGAAAGCATCACGGCGGCGAAAACAAGCATCGCGAAAAGCCTCAGAACATAGAACATCGCGGCGAGAAGACCCACCGCGATTTTTTCAGACCTCCGCATAGTTGCCGAGGAACTTGAAGCTCTCGCAGGACTGCTCGAGGCTTTCGAGCAGAGCGGCGACCTTGGGGTCGCGGACTGAGCCCTGCATCTCGAAGAAGAACATGAACTCGAAATCGTGGCCGACGATGGGGCAGCTTTCAAGCTTTATCAGGTTGATCTCGAGCGCGGTGAGCTTTGCAAGAATCTCATAGAGCGCGCCCGGGCGGTGCTTCAGCGCGAGGATAAGGCTTATCCTGTCCGCCCCCGGGTAGATTTCGGGCTCGCGGGAGATGCAGATGAAGCGGGTGTAGTTGTTGTCGCTGTTCTGAATGTCCTTGGCGATCGGGACGAGGCCGTAGAGCTCGCAGGCGGAGTGAGAGGCTATCGCGGCGATGTCGCCGAATTCGGAACGCGCGGCAAGCTCGGCGGCCATCGCGGTATTCGCGCAGGGGACGACCTTTACCCTGTCGCCGAGGCCTTTTAAGAATTCCGAGCACTGGCCGAGAGCCTGCTCGTGCGAGCGGATCTCGCGTATTTTGTCGAGGGTCGCGCCCTTTTGGGCCAGAAGCTCGTGGCGGACAAAGAGCCTTTCGCTTCGCACTATTTTGACGTTCTTGCGGTTCAAGAGGTCGTAATTCGCCCTTACAGAGCCGTTTGAGCTGTTCTCGATCGGCACGACGCCGAATCGGCAGAGGCCGCTTTCAACCGCGTCGAAAACCGCCTCGAAGCTCTTGAAGAAGATGAGATTGCCGCGGGGGAACATTCGGTCGGCGGCCATCTGGGCATATGCGCCCTCGACGCCCTGAACCGCCACCGTTCCTGTCTGGGGAAACTCGCCGCAATTCAGGGAAAGCGCCTTTGTGACCTCGCCCCTGACCGCGCCGCCGTAGGGCGAACGCGTCTCGCGGTAAGCGCGGCCGAGCTCGAAGAGATATGTATAGAAGCGGTGAATAAACGGCTCAAGGCTGCCGCTGTTTTCGCCCGCCCACTTCAAAAGCCCGCGCTCGCGGGACTTTATCTCGGCAGGGGTGAGCGCGCCGCTTTTAACGGCGAGATCCGAAAGCTCCATCCTCTTTAAAATCAGGGGCAGGAGCTCCTTGTCGAGGCTGTCGATTTCGTTTCTTATTTCGTTAAGCTCCATTTTTTGAACCTCCGTTTATCCCCTGATCTTTTCGGCGAGAGCGCCGAATTTTTCGGGCTTTAATGATAGAGGGCCGTCGCACATGGCGTGCTCGGGGTCGTTGTGAACGGTGACTATAACGCCGTCGGCGCCCGCGGCTATCGAGGCCAGAGCAAGCGGCTCGACAAGGGTATATTTTCCCGAGGCGTCGGACGGGTCGGTCAAAACGGGAAGATGGGAGAGCTGTTTGAGCATCGGAACAGCGGTTATGTCAAGATTGAACGCGACAGAGCTCTCAAACGTTCTGATTCCGCGCTCGCACAAGATGACATTCGGGTTGCCGCCGTTCATTATGTATTCGGCGCTCATCAAAAGCTCTTCATAGGTGGCGCTCACGGCGCGCTTTAAGAGAACGGGCTTGTTCATCGCGCCGAGGGTCCTTAAGAGCTCGTAGTTGCGCATGTTTCGCCCGCCGACGATTATCAGGTCGACGTCGGTGAAAAGCTCAGACTGAGAGGGGTCGGCGATTTCGGCCGCTATCGGAAGCCCCGAGGCCCTTTTCGCCGTCACGAGGAGCTTTACACCCTCCTCACGAAGACCTTGGAAGGAATAGGGCGAGGTGCGGGACTTGAATGCCCCGCCCCAAAGGATATCTGCGCCGAGGGCCGAGAGGGTTTTTGAGAGCGGGATTATCTGCTCCTCGGATTCGACCGAGCCCGGGCCCGCGATTATCACCTTTTTATCGCCGCCGATTTCAACCCCGCCAACGTTTATCACGCTGTCGGTCGGGTGGAATTTTCGGTTCGCGCACTTATAGGGCTCCTGAACGCGCCTTACCGCCTCGACGATATCGAGGGCGGAAATCAAGTCGATATCAAGCGCCGACGTGTCGCCGACAAGCCCGAGGATAGTCTGTTGGGCGCCGACGGTGGTCTGAACGCTTATGCCCTTTGATTCGAGCCATGTCATCAGCCCGCGAAGCTGGGCCTTGTCGGGGTTTTGTTTGAGAATTACAACCATTTTCTGTCACTCGTAATCGACGACGTTGACCCAGTTGAGCAGGAACTCGCGCTCCTTCTCTTTTTCTTTTACCGACTGGGAAGCCGCAACTATCGGCATCCACTTTTGGACATACTGCTTTGCGGTGTCGGATTCCTTGCAGAAGAGGTCGAGATATTTCTTTGCGGTGTCGAACCTGCCCTCAAGGCAGAAGAGAAGATAGGTTCGGGCGGCGTCTGCCGAGGCGTTGCCTTGGGTCGCGTGGGCCCAGTCGATGATGTAAAGCTCGCCCGATTCGGAGACTATTACGTTAGACGGGTTGAAGTCGCCGTGGCAGACCTTGTTGTGCTTCGGCATGCCGTCGAGACGGACATGGAGCTCGTATCTTGTCGTGGCGTCGAGGCGGGCCTGAGATATCTTTGAATTCATTTTGTCTTTGAGCTTGTTGAGCATCGGGCAGGTGTGGCTCTGGACAGAGATCTGAAGCTCAACGAAGGTTTTAAGGTATTCGTCCTCTTTCTCGGGGTGCTCGGCCATAAGCTCGGCAAGGGTCTTGCCCTCGATATATTCGGCGACGATCGCCCAGCGGCCGTCGACAGTCGTGACCTCAAGAAGCTTCGGCATTTTAATGCCTGTCTCCTCGATTCGGGCGTGGTTGAGGGCTTCGTTGAGGATAAGCGCCTTTGAATAGCCCTCGACAAAAAGCTTTATGCAGCGGTCGCCGTCGCGATAGACGGTTTTGGTCGGCCTTTCGGCGATTATTTCAGCATTATTGAGATTCATCATTCTTCGCTCCATTTTCTGCCGTAATAGGCGTCAAGATACATTTTCTTAATCTCGCTCATCAGAGGATACCTCGGGTTCGCGCCCGTGCACTGGTCGTCGAACGCGTTCTCGACCATGTCGTCGAGCCTGTCGAGGAAGTCCTTTTCATCGGGGGCATAGTCGCGGATAGTCGGCTTGATGCCGATCTTCTCCTTAAGCTCGTCGATGGCCTTTATGAGGCTTTCGACCTTTTGGGCGTCGTCGCGGCCCTTAAGACCGAGGGCTTCGGCGATCTCGGCATATCTTCTCTGCGCGTGGGGATAGGCATACTGAGGGAAGGTGCCCATCTTTGCGGGGGCTTCGGCCGAGTTGAAGCGGATAACCTCGTCAATTAAAAGCGCGTTGGCGATTCCGTGGGCGATGTGATGATAGGCGCCGAGCTTGTGGGCCATCGAGTGGCAGACGCCGAGGAAAGCGTTCGCAAAGGCCATGCCCGCCATAGTCGCGGCGTTGGCCATTTTTTCGCGGGCGAGGGCGTTTGTGCCGTCGTTGTAGGCGATCGGGAGATATTCAAAGATGACCTTCAAAGCCTGAATCGCGAGGCCGTCGGTATAGTCGGTGGCCATCACCGAGACATAGGCCTCGAGCGCGTGAGTGACCGCGTCGATGCCCGAGGCGGCGGTAAGGCCCTTCGGGGCGGTCATGTGGAAATCGGTGTCGATTATCGCCATGTCGGGCAGGAGTTCGTAGTCGGCAAGGGGATATTTCACCCCTGTTTTTTCGTCGGTGATTACCGCGAACGGAGTGACCTCAGAGCCTGTTCCCGCAGAGGTCGGGATCGCGGCAAAGTAAGCTTTTTCACCCATCTTCGGGAAGGTGTAGACCCTCTTTCTTATGTCGGAGAAGCGCATCGCCATATCGGCAAAATCGGCCTCGGGGTGCTCATAAAGAACCCACATTATCTTTGCGGCGTCCATCGCCGAGCCGCCTCCGAGCGCGATTATAAGGTCAGGAGCAAAGTCGGTCATCGCCTTGGCGCCCGATTTTGCGGAGGCAAGTGTCGGGTCGGGCTCGACATCAAAGAACGATGTGAACTTAAGCCCGAGCTCGTGAAGTTTATCTTCAATCGGCTTGGTGTAGCCGTTTTTGTAGAGGAAGCTGTCGGTGACTATGAACGCGCGCTTTTTGCCCGAGTGCGCAAGCTCTTCAAGCGCGACGGGCAGGCAGCCCTGCTTTATATAGACCTTTTCGGGTGCGCGGAACCAGAGCATATTCTCTCTCCTTTCGGCGACGGTTTTAATGTTGAGAAGATGTTTTACGCCGACATTCTCGGATACCGAGTTGCCGCCCCATGAGCCGCAGCCCAGAGTAAGCGAGGGGGCGAGCCTGAAGTTGTAAAGGTCGCCGATGCCGCCGTGGGACGACGGAGTGTTCACCAAAATTCGGCAGGTCTTCATTCGCTCGGCAAACTCGTGAAGCTTTTCGCCCTCGGTCGCGGTGTTGAGGTATATCGACGAGGTGTGGCCGAAGCCGCCGTCGGCGATGAGCCTTTCGGCCTTGGCGAACGCGTCGTGAATGTCCTTGGCTTTATACATCGCGAGGACGGGGGAGAGCTTTTCGTGGGCGAATTCCTCCGAGAGCTCGACGCTCTCGACCTCGCCGATTAAAATTTTTGTCGACGGCGGAACCTCGACCCCGCAGAGCTTTGCGATGGTCGGGGCGGTCTGTCCGACTATCTTTGCGTTGAGCGCGCCGTTGATTATCATTGTGCGGCGAACCTTGTCGGTCTCCTCGGGAGAGAGGAAGTAGCAGCCGCGCTTTTTGAATTCCTCTTTGACGGCGTTGTAGACGCCCTTGAGGACGATTACCGATTGCTCCGAAGCGCAAATCATTCCGTTGTCAAATGTTTTGGAGTGGATTATCGAGTTTACAGCGAGTAATATATCGGCGGTGTCGTCGATAATCGCGGGGGTGTTTCCCGCTCCGACGCCGAGCGCGGGCTTGCCGCTTGAATAGGCCGATTTTACCATTCCCGCGCCGCCCGTCGCAAGGATTATATCGGCCTCGCGCATTAAAAGATTGGTCATCTCGAGGGTGGGAATGTCTATCCAAGAGATGATGCCCTCGGGGGCTCCCGCCTCGACAGCGGCCTCAAGAACAATTTTAGCCGCCTCGATAGTCGACTTCTTCGCCCTAGGGTGGGGGCTGATGATGATTCCGTTGCGGGTCTTTAACGAGATGAGCGTCTTGAAAATCGCGGTTGAGGTCGGGTTGGTGGTCGGAATCACCGCTGCGATGACGCCGATAGGCTCGGCGATTTTCATCACGCCGCCCGATTTATCCTCCTCGATGACGCCGCAGGTCTTGACGTTTTTATACTGATTGTAAATATATTCGCTCGCGTAGTGGTTCTTGATGACCTTGTCCTCAACAACGCCCATGCCCGTTTCCTCTACCGCCATTTTTGCGAGCGGGATTCGCTGACGGTTGGCGGCCGTCGCCGCGGCAAGGAAGATTTTATCGACTTCCTCCTGAGAATACTCGGCGAAGCGCGCCTGCGCCTCACGGACGCGCTTTAAAGCTTCTTCAAGCTTCGGAACGCTGTCGACGGTTTCATAGTTTCTCTTTTCCATAAAACTCCTCCTAAAAAATTATCGAAATTATTATGTCAGCTCGCGCGAGTCGTACCGATTGCCATCGAGCGAAGTCCAGTCAAGGGTGCTGCCCTCCCAGAGAATAAAGCCCTTGGGGCTTCCCTCCTTCGGAATCGACACCGAGCCGGGGTTTGCGAACAGAACGCCGTTTTTAACTGTGTTGTCGGGAACATGGGTGTGCCCCGAAAATACCGCCTTGATCCCGCCGAGCGCAAGCCTCTCCATGTCCTTATGGCCGTGGATCGCAAGCGCCGCGACGACGCCGTTATAAATAAGCGCGGTCTCGGACATCATGGGAAAGTTCAGAACCATCTGGTCGACCTCGCTGTCGCAGTTGCCCTTTATGCAGATGATTCGGTCGGCGTAGGCGTTGAGCATGTCGGCGACGGCCTTGGGGTCATAGCCCTCGCATAGGCCGTTTCTCGGGCCGTGGTAGAGGATATCGCCCAAAAGCAGAAGCTTTTCGGCGCCCGAGGCGTCGAAGCGTTCAAGAAGCCTTCGGCAATATTCGGCCGAGCCGTGGATATCCGAAGCTATCATTATTTTCATATTTTCACCCCTCGCCCGCCTGCTTATACATATTACAGTATATCAGAAACCCGCGTTAAAGTCAATAAACCCGCGATGTTTCAGCATTTGCTACAAAAAAATCCGACTTAGCAATCGCGAAGTCGGAATTTTTATCACTCTGAGCCGCCGTCAAGAGCGCTGCTTTTTATCTCGCCCAAAATTCTGGCGGCCTCGGGGCTGTTTGAGTCTTCTCTGAGAAGTTTTAACGCCGAATAGATCTCGTCGGCATAAGGCATCATCGCCTCACGGTTGATGAGCATGGCCTCGGAAACCGCGTAGCAAACGCTCGCAACTGCGGGGTCGGCGTCGGAATGGAGCTTCGGGTTGACGTCGGCGCGAATGTCCGACTCGGTCACCAGCACCGAAAAGGCGTGAAACTGCTCGGCCGCGGCGTTCCAGTCGCTGAGCTTGCCGCTCTCGAGGTAATCCTCAAGATCATCGGCGGCATAGATAAGGTGGCTTTCGTAGTAGACCTTGTTCCACCTGATGTATTTGTTGAGGTCGATTTTCGTCGACAGCCAGAGTATGCAGAAAATTATCGCGACAAAAAACCAAGCAAGAAGCATCAGCTTGCCCTTGGTCGACTTTGAAATCTTCATGGCTGACCTTTCCGCAAAACGCTTGACAAAGATGAAATGTGTGGTATAATATAAGCAGCGAGGAGACCCGACGGGTCGCTGAACGGCAAGGAACAAATGTCAGATTATACTGACAAGAGCCGTTTGTGGATCAGACAAACGGCTTGTTTTTATGTCGGAGCTCGAAGCTGCCCCTTGACAAAGCCGAAATGTGTGATATAATATAAGTAGCAAAGAGCTGATTTGGCTCAGCTAAGTTTAACAGTTACAAAAAGCAACCGCCACTTTGGAAGAGCCGGCGGTTACTTTTTTATGGTTTTGAATATTTCAAGAATGATAAAAGCCAAAACAACTATAAGTATCAATTCTTCCATTCGCTGCCACCCCCTTTCGGGGCTTTACCGCATCAGCTCTCTGCTGAAAGAATTATACAATATATTTTTATTTTTGTCAATTAAAAGCCCCCGCATGCATCGAGGGCTTTTTTACATTTAATAGGCCTTGCCCCAAACGACCATGCAGGTCGCGGGCTTGCCGCAGCAGACGCATTTGTCGTCTATCTGCTCCTGATCAAAGGGTATGCAGCGCGAGCCTGCGCCCGTGAGCTCTTTGACCTTTTTCTCGCACTCTTCGTTGCCGCACCACATCGCCTTGACGAAGCCGTCGCCCTTTTCGGCGAGAGCGGCGTTTATCTCATCGACCGACTTGCAGGCGTAGGTCCTGCGCTCGCGGTTTTCAAGGGCTTTCTGATACATTCCGTCGTGAACCGCCTGAAGCCGCTCGTTTACGCGCTCGACAAGCTCATCGAGAGGTATAAAGGTCTTGTTGCGGTTGTGCCTTTCAACGGCGACGCAGTGGCCCTCTTCAATATCCCTCGGGCCGATCTCAATTCTCAGCGGAACGCCCTTCATCTCATACTCGGAATATTTCCACCCGGGCGACTGCTCGGAGTCGTCAAGCTTTACCCTCAGCCCCGCGGCCTTGAGGGTCTCGTAGAGCTCGTTCGCCTTTTCGAGGACGCCCTCTTTATGCTGGGCGACGGGGATTATCACAACCTGAATAGGCGCGACGGCGGGCGGAAGAACAAGGCCGTTGTCGTCGCCGTGGGTCATTATTATCGCGCCGATGAGGCGGGTGGTCACGCCCCATGAGGTCTGGTGGGGGACGCATACCGTGTTGTTCTTGTCGGTATAGGTGATGCCGAAAGCCTTTGCGAAGCCGTCGCCGAAATAGTGCGAGGTGCCCGCCTGAAGCGCCTTGCCGTCATGCATAAGCGCCTCGATGGCGTAGGTCGAGACCGCGCCCGCAAACTTGTCGCTCTCGGTCTTCTTGCCCTTGATGACAGGCATCGCGAGGGCCTGCTCGCAGAAATCGGCATAGACGTTTAACATTCTCTCGGTCTCTTCGATCGCCTCCTCGGCGGTGGCGTGGATAGTGTGGCCCTCCTGCCACAAGAACTCGCGCGAGCGCAGGAACGGACGGGTGGTCTTTTCCCATCTCACAACCGAGACCCACTGGTTATAGAGCTTCGGGAGGTCGCGGTAGCTATGAACAATGTTCGCGTAGTGCTCGCAGAAAAGCGTCTCAGAGGTCGGGCGGACGCAGAGGCGCTCTTCAAGCTTCTCGTTTCCGCCGTGGGTGACCCACGCAACCTCGGGCGCGAAGCCCTCGACGTGGTCTTTCTCTTTATTCAGCAGGCTCTCGGGAATGAACATCGGCATACAGACGTTCTCGTGGCCGAGCTCCTTGAATTTTGAATCCAGAATCTTCTGCATGTTCTCCCATATCGCGTAGCCGTAGGGGCGAATGACCATGCAGCCCTTGACCGAGGTGTATTCGATCAGCTCCGCCTTTTTTACTATGTCGGTGTACCACTGCGCAAAATCCTCGTCCATTGAGGTTATCGAGGCAACCAATTTCTCGTTTTTAGCCATAATTTTCAATACTCCTTGTGATATTTATTTTGATTATTACTCTTTGTCATCTTTATCTTCCACCCTTTCGGGTCGCGGCTCCTCGGGAGGCTGACCCTCTTCGGCAGATTTTCTATGACTGTCGATGAATTTCGCAAGCTTCGGGGTCAGAAGAATCAGAACATAGACACCCGCCAAGAGTATGAACAGCTTGAGAAAGAAGACTCCCCATACGCCCATTTCAAGCGCCCCTTTCTTTTTGGCAAACACTTTTAAACACTATATCACAATTTTTCGCCGATTGCAACTGTTTCATCGGACTTGATGCGCTTCATTTCGTTTAAGACCTGCAAGCCTATCGGCAGGGCTATCACAAAGGCGAATGCGTCGGCGACGGCTTGTGCAAGCTCGATGCCCAAAAGCGGTTCGGCGCCGAAGAGCTGAACCACAAGCGGCAGAAGCAGCACCGACGGCAGGAACGTGAGCCCCTGCCTTGTCATCGCGACTATTGTTGCGCGGCCCGTCATTCCGATGTTCTGGAGCATCATGTTCGAGAGCGTCACCCAAGACATCAGCGGGAAGACGGCAAGCTGAGCGCGAAGGGTGAACGCGGCTATCTGCTGGGCGGCGTCGCTTGAGCCCGCTATCGCGGCGGTTATCGGCTTCGCGAAGATAATTCCGACCGCCGAGAGACCTATCAGCGCGACAAAGCTGAGCCTGAAGCAGAAATAATACGCCCTGCGGACGCGGTCATAAAGCTTCGCGCCGTAGTTGAACCCGCAGACGGGCTGGAAGCCCTGCCCGAAGCCTATCAGCGCCGACGAAGCGAAGTTCATCAGCTTTGAAACGCCCGTCATCGCGGCCTGAACGGCGTCGATCATCTCGCCGCCGTCGAC
Source organism: uncultured Clostridia bacterium (assembly GCA_947627455.1). Lineage (GTDB taxonomy): Bacteria > Bacillota > Clostridia > Oscillospirales > Ruminococcaceae > Faeciplasma. The sequence goes on from CANQWC010000004.1 coordinate 61,889, forward strand.
ATAAATTCCGACCGCGTGGTTTAAAACCGTCGTGGCGATGCTGCCGAGACCCTGCCTTACAAGCGAGGGCAGGCCGCCCTGAATTATGCCCTTGAAGTAGTAGGGCTTGAAAGAAAAGTTTTTGAGGTTTATCTTGATGTTGTCGCTGAGGCGTATGCCGACAGATAGAACCGCAAAGCTTACTATCTGGCTTACGCCCGTCGCGAGGGCCGCCCCGCCGACGCCCATTCCCGCGCCGAAGGGCATTGTTATAAGCCCGCCGAAGAGCGAATTGCCCTTGCCGTAGATCAGCAGCGGGTCAAGTATTACGTTTAAAATCGAGCCCGAGGTCAGGCCGAGCATCGCGAAAAACGCGTTGCCCTGCATTCTGAGCTGGTTGTTCATCACGATAGCGCCCGTCATGAACGGTGCGGCGATGAGTATCCAGCCCATGTAGTCGGCGGTCGCGGCAGAGGTGGCCTCGGTCTTTGCGCCGAGAAGAGTTATCAGCGGGTTCTTGAACAGAAGCCCGAAAACGCATATCGCGAGACCGAAAATAACCGCATAGCCGAAGCCCGCGGCGGCCATTTTTTCGGCGTCGGCATAGTCTCTTCGGCCGAAAGCGCGGGAGATGTAGTTTCCCGAGCCGTGGCCGCAGAAGAACCCGAAGGACTGTATTATCGCCATCAGCGGGAAGACTATTCCGACGGCGGCAATCATCGAGTCGCTTTCAAGCTGGCGGACAAAGAACGTGTCGGCAAGGTTATAGAACGAGGTTACGAGCATGCTTATTATCGTCGGGACGGCAAGCTTTGCGACGAGCTTCTCGACGGGCTCGGTGGTCATTCTCTTGAATTTTGCGTCTGATGCCGCCTGAGTTGCGGCGGAGTTTGGGTTTGCCATTTTATGACCTCTTTTGTTTTTGTGATGTCTCAGGAAAGCGAGCGGATTAGCCCCTTGAAGCCGCCCCGCCTGAATACCTCTTTATAATAGCCGACCTCTGAGAAGATGAGCGAGTCGATGGCCCTCATTCCCAAAAGCTCGACGGGAGCGCGGTCGTCGGTCATCACAAGCCCGCCCGAGGTGTATTCCTCAAGCCCCGAAAGAATCGTCTCCATCAGAGATTTCAGCTCGGGGTTCTGCTCGAGCGCGACGTTTTCGGACATTCTTTCTTTAATTCCGACGCCGTTTGCGGCGAAGAGCTCGACATTTGAAGAGCGGGTGACGTCGACGGTATATACCTCGTCAAAAACTTCAGAGACGGTGTCGCTAAGGTGGGAATTTATTCCGCCCTCGCCGCCCGATTTCATGTTCATGTTCATGACCATCACGCCGCCGTCGTTGAGGTGATCTCTTACCAGCGTGAAGAATTCGACGGTGGACATCTGAAAGGGTATCGTGATGTCCTGATAGGCGTCGACCATTATGATGTCGTAGGTCTTTTCGACCGCGTTGAGATAGGCGCGGCCGTCATAGAGCTCGACATGAACCGACTCGGGGAGCTCGAAGTATTCCCTCGAAAGGTCAATTATTTTTTCGTCGATCTCGACGCCCTCAAAATTCAGGTTGTCAAAATATCGCGAGCACTGGGTGGCATAGGTGCCCGTGCCCATTCCGAGGATAAGAACATCGAGGCTGTCGCGCTCGTGAACCCCAGCCATGTAGGGCGCGGCCATCGCGTAATCGTAGTACATTCCGGTCAGCCCGCCCGATTTTTCGAGCATCGACTGGACGCCGAAAAGAACGTTTGTCGAGAGGATCACGGCGTTGTCGTCCTCGGTGACCTGCAAATAGTTATAGACCGACTCGCCCTCATATTCGATGTCGTCCTGCCAGAATGCGAACGAGCCCGTCGCGCCGAAAATGCAGCAGACTATCGCGGTGACGGTCGAGACCGCAACGCTTACGAGCCTGCGCCGCTCGCTGAGAAAATATATCGCGGAAAGAAGAAGGAGAATGCCCGCGAAGATGAGAAACGTCGCCGAAGTGCCGACGGCGGGGATGGTCACAAAGGTGGGCACAAACGTGCCGATGATGCTGCCGATTGTGTTTGAGGCGTTGAGCAGGCCGACGGTTCGGCCGCTGCTGTCAAGGCTGTCGACGGTGTATTTCACGAGCGACGGGGTGACTGTTCCGAGCAAAAAGAGCGGAAAAACGAACACGACCATGCATGCGACGAACGCCGCCCATATCAGAAGATTTGAGTTCACGGCAAAGATCATTATGCCCGAGATGCCGACGATGACAAATCGCCCCAAAACGGGTATCGCGGCAAGCCATATCGCGGAAATAAGAATTCTGAAATAAAGCCTGTCGGGGTTGGGGTTCTTGTCGGCGGTGCGCCCGCCATAGATGTTCCCGAGCGCCATCGCGATCATTATCGTGCCGATGATTATTGTCCAGACTATCTGAGACGAGCTGAAATAGGGGGCCAAAAGCCTCGACGCGCCGAGCTCGACCGCCATGACCGACATTCCCGCAAAGAATTCGGTCAGATAGAGATAGACCTTGTTTTTCAGAATTTTTCCTTTCATTTATTTGCCGCCTTTCAAAAATTGCAGATAGGGCAATTATACTACAATGAAAAGGGAAAATCAAGACCCGCCCGTTTCTTTTGAAACAGGCGGGTTTTTCAGTTGTTTATCAAATACTCCCTCATCGCTTCAACGCTTTCGCAGATAGCGACAGCGCCTGCGGCTTCGAGCTCTTCGCGGCTGCCGTAGCCGTAGAGCACGCCGACGCAGCCGATGCCGTTCTGCCTTGCGCCGACAACGTCATAGTCGCGGTCGCCGATCATTACAGCCTCGGCGATATCCCGCGGGTTCAACAGCCTCAGCGCCCTCGCGATGACCTCAGCCTTGGTCATGTGCTCCTGATCGAGCGGAATGCCGACAACGACGTCGAAATATTTTTTCAAATCAAAGTGCTCGAGAATTCTCTCGCAGAAAACCTCGGGCTTCGAGGTTGCGACGGCAAGCTTTTTGCCGCTCTTTTTGAGGGCTTCAAGGCACTCGGGAATGCCGCTGTAAACGGCGTTTTCATAGAGCCCCTTTTCCGAAAAATACTCGCGATAGACGTCTACCGCCTCCTCGGCCTTTTTCTCGGAGAACCCGCAGTAGCGCATAAACGACTCGATCAGCGGCGGGCCGACGAACTTTTCAAGCGTCTGCTGAGGAAGCTCCTCCAAGCCGTAGCGGCGCAGAGTATATTTTATTGAGTTGATTATTCCCGGCGCCGATTCGGTCATCGTTCCGTCGAGGTCGAAAAGAATATATTCAGCCATAAAACCTCCGTCAGGCGGGGCCGAGCATCAGAAGCATGATTCTTCTTGCGATCTGCACCGCCGAGCGCATTTTTCCGACGTGGTCAAGATAAGGGTCGTCGCCCCAGCTCGGGTCATCAAAGCCGTCGACAGCCCTGCCCTCCCAAGTCGGATAGCCGCTAAGCGCCTGCTCCATCTGCTCGATATTCGCCATTTTGGGCATGTCGAGCCCAGCGGTTTTGAGGACGTTATTCGTGAATTCGGCGCAGGTAAAAGCCTTTGAGCGGTTGAACCTCACCCCGAAGAGATAGGAAAGCGCCGAGAAGAAATTATAGACATATTCATCGCAGTGGTCGTTCATCGTGTTAATCATCTTCTCGACCGCAAAGTATGCGCTGTCGCTCAGCGGAACGGTCACGATCTTGACCTTTGTGCGCTGGCTCAGGGTATATCGGCAGGGCGATTCGACCGTGAAGCCGCAGATCAGCGGGTTGTGAAAATAAAGCCGCGAGAACGAATAGAACATCGAAAAATCGCTGTTAAGGCAGATCGAACAGTGGTTGTAGTCGTTTTTGGTCACAAATCTTATCATCTTCCCGATCTTTAAGTCGGTCGACGAAAAGATAACGTAAATATTCTTCATTCTGTCTCCTATGTGGTCAGACGGTGATTTTTCTTGCTTCAAGATAATACCTCTTGTCCTGAGCGTGACCCATTGAGAAGGTCTTTCTCGGCAGGGCCCCATCGGCGATGACCGCGGGGAAGAGGTCTTCCTTTTTCATCGGCTCGAACTCGAAGCCGATAAGCCCCTCTTCCGATGCCAGCCTCTTAAGCGCGCCGCTGCCGTGAATATAGTCGATGTGGCCGCCGTTCTGCCTGATATAGTCGTCCAAGAACGCCTGAACGCTTCCGACCGAAAGCTTCGCGAGCGGGTCGCGTATATAAAGGTCGCGGACGGTATAGTTGCGGTGGATTCTGACCTTCTGGTCCGAGGGTATTCCGCTGAGGCCGAGGGCAAGCGACATCTCCATGATAAGCTTATAGGGGTCGCCGACCTTGACTATTCTATGTATAGCCTCGAATTCAAGGGCGTCGCTATGAAGGTTGACTATCTCGCAGAGCGCCCACCTTGCGGGGTGAGAGGTCATATCCTTATCGGGGGTGTCGCGCTTGAGCTGTTCATAGTGCTCCTTTGCGGTCGCGAGCGAATGGTTGCCGTCGCCCATCGCAAAGAGCATCGGCGATTTTTCGCCCAAAGCCCCGAGCGCGGAATCGACCCGCTTTATCTCGCTGTCGCTCATTAAATACCCCTTGATGCTTCCGCCGCCCGCCATCAGCTTAAAGTCATAGAGCTTTTTCAGCGAATCGGCGGAAACAGGCTCGATAACGCTCATTTCGGGGTCGTCTATGAGAATCATTATATGCGGAAGCTCAAGCTTTGCATTCTTTCTGATTTCAAGCCTCGGGGGAATTCTGTCGACGACGGTCGCCTCGGTCGCCCTGACCTCTGAGGCGCTCCCCGCGCGGTAGTCATATTTTTCAAGGTCAACAGCGCCGACGATGCCCCGACGCACCTTTCCGTCCGACTGGGTGCGCTCGACATAAATCATCGAGTCTTTATACTCCTCAAAAATTCCCCTGTCAAGGTAATCGTCGATCGCGGAATTAACCGCGCCGATGCGGCTTTTCGTGTCGTCTCTTCCGAGATAGAGCTCAGGCAGAATCAGCCGAAGCGAAGAGGGCTCATCGCCGACCTCCGCCTCCACCCTCTGCCAATATTCGGGCTCCGAGGTATACTGGTCGCAGGCTATCACCGACCATTTTGTCATATCCCTGACTTTCGGCAAAAGTATATCTGCCGTTCTGAAAGCGGTTTTAAAGGTCATCTGAAATTCTCTCCCCTCTTAATTTTCATATCTTCCGCAGCATTTTTTATATTTCAGACCGCTGCCGCAGGGGCAGGGGTCGTTGCGCCCGGGTTTTTTCTTTGATACCGTCCTCGTCGCCGAAACCGAGCCGTCCGAGCCCGTGTCCTCGGCCTTAAGAACCTGCTTTCTCTCGACGGGTGCGTTGGTGCGAAGTCTCAGGTTATAGAGCATTCTGACGGTATCCTCGCGAATTGAGGCGACCATCGCGTCGAACATGTCGAAGCCCTCCATTCGGTAGGCCACAACAGGGTCGTGGCTGCCGTATGAGCGAAGCCCCATGCCCTTTTTGAGCTCGTCCATGTCGTCGATGTGCTGTTCCCACTTGCGGTCGACGACCTGAAGCAGAACCACCCTCTCGCACTCGCGAAGAATTTCGCTGCCGAGCTCTTTTTCCTTTTCTTCATAGCGCTTAAGAGCGGCCTCGCTGACCGTTTTGATGAGGTCTTCTCTTGAAAGCCCGTCAAGCTCCTGAGCGGAATAATTGAAGTCGCCCTCGACGGTGAACAGCCCCGCGAAGTGCTCTCTTAGGCCCGCAAGGTTCCAATGCTCGGGCTCGTCGCCCGCGATATAGGTGTTCACGCTGTCGGCGCAGAAGTCTGTTATCATCTTGAGGATATAGTCTCTGAGGTCCTCGCCCTCCAAAACCTTTGTCCTCTGGCCGTAGATGATCTCGCGCTGGGCGTTCATTACGTCGTCATAGTTGAGGACGTTCTTTCTGATGTTGAAGTTGCGGCCCTCTACCTTTTTCTGCGATGACTCGATGACGTTTGAAAGCATCTTCGACTCAATCGGCATATCCTCGGGAATGGACATCGTGTTCATCAGCGCGGTTATCCTGTCGCCGCCAAAGAGCCTCATCAAATCGTCTTCGAGAGAAAGATAGAACCTCGACTCGCCCTCGTCGCCCTGACGGCCCGAACGGCCCCTGAGCTGGTTGTCGATTCTTCGCGATTCGTGCCTCTCGGTGCCGATGATAAAGAGGCCGCCCGCTTCCTTGACCTTCTTTGCCTTTTCCTTTATATCCGCCGAGAAGCCGTCAAGCAGGCTGCGATACTTCTCTCTCCCCTCAATGATGTCGGGGTCGTCGGTCTCCGAGAATCCCGTAATCTCATAGATCTGCTCGTCGTCATAGCCGAGCTTCACAAGCTCGCCCTTGGCGAGAAATTCAGCGTTACCGCCGAGCATTATATCGGTGCCTCGGCCCGCCATGTTGGTCGCGATCGTCACCGCGCCGAGCTGGCCCGCCTGAGCGACTATCTGGGCCTCGCGCTCATGATATTTCGCGTTCAGAACCTCGTGTTTAATGCCCTTTCGCCTGAGCATCGAGGAAAGAAGCTCAGACTTCTGAATCGATATCGTGCCGACGAGGACAGGCTGGCCCTTTTCGTGACATTCGGCTATCTGCTCGATTACCGCGTTGAATTTTGCCTGCTCGGTCTTGTAAACAACGTCGGGGTGGTCCACCCTTATCATCGGCATATTTGTCGGAATGACTACGACGTCGAGCTTATATATATCGCGGAATTCGTTTTCCTCGGTTGCGGCGGTGCCCGTCATGCCCGAGAGCTTTTTATAGAGCCTGAAGTAATTCTGGAAGGTTATCGTCGCGATGGTCTTCGACTCGCTCGCGACCTTGACGTTTTCTTTCGCCTCAATGGCCTGATGGAGACCGTCGTTAAAGCGGCGGCCGTACATAAGCCTTCCCGTGAACTCGTCGACGATGATGACCTCGCCGTCCTTGACCACATAGTCGATATCCTTCTGCATAACGCCGTTGGCCTTTATCGCGATGTTGATGTGGTGCAAAAGCGTTACGTTCTCTGAATCGGTGAGGTTCTCGACCCCGAAGGCTTTTTCGGCCTTTTCGACGCCTCTCTTTGTGAGGGTTGCGGTCCTCGCCTTTTCGTCGACGATGTAGTCGCCGTCATAAAGCGCGTCGGTATCTTCCTTGTTTTCGGTCTCGACCGTCACGGTTTTTCTGAGGGTCTTGGCGAACCTGTCGGCTTTCTGATAAAGGTCGGTCGAATCGTCGCCCTTGCCCGAGAGAATAAGCGGTGTTCTCGCCTCGTCGATGAGTATAGAGTCGACCTCGTCAACGATTGCAAAGGCGTGGCCGCGCTGAACCCTGTCTTTTTTATAGATCACCATGTTGTCGCGAAGATAGTCGAAGCCGAACTCGTTATTCGTGCCGTAGGTGATGTCGCAGTTGTAGGCTTCGCGGCGCTCGGCGGGGGTCTTCGAGTGAAGAATCACGCCGATGGAGAGCCCGAGGAAGCGATAGACCCTGCCCATCTCCTCAGACTGGAATTTCGCGAGATAGTCGTTGACGGTGACGACGTGAACGCCCTCGCCCGAAAGCGCGTTGAGATATGAGGTGAGACAGGCGGTGAGCGTTTTGCCCTCGCCCGTTTTCATTTCGGCGATTCGGCCTTGGTGCAAAACTATCGCGCCGATTATCTGAACGGGGAAGGCGCGCTTTCCGAGAACCCTTGCGCCCGCCTCGCGGCAGACGGCAAGCGCCTCGGGCATTATGTCGTCGAGCGTTTCGCCGTTTTTGATGCGCTCTTTGAAAATTTCTGTCTGAGCTTTAAGCTCGGCGTCGCTCATCGGCTTATACTTGCCCTCAAGCTCCAACACTTTATTTTTTATCGGTTCGATCTTCTTGAGCTCGCGCTCGCTGTACGTCCCGAAAATTTTATCCATGAGTCCCAATGCAAAACCATTCCTTTCATCGACATTTTATCAGCCGTTTTCGCAAAGATAAATATACAGATGTATTATAACTCATTTTCGCCCGCTTGTCAAATTAAGGTTTGGTAACAATTTTATGAATTTCTGATGAATAAAAAAGAGGCAGGGCGAAAGCAGCTTGGCGATATTGCAGTCGGCGAGAGGAAGCCGCCCGCTTCAGAGGCATAGAAGCCTGATATTCGCAGAAATTTTAAAATTTCGTGTCAGGTGTACTTGACACGCTCGGCAGAATCTGCTACAATGATGAAGTAAGGTAAACATGACACGAAGCGGAGTGATGTTGTGAAAAACAGGGTAAGAGAGCTGCGAGAAGCGGCAGGCTTAACGCAAAAGGAGCTCGGGGAAAAGGTCGGTGTTTCCCGTCAGGCTGTCAACGCAATCGAAACAGAAAAGTTTGATCCTTCAATTTGGCTGGCGTATGACCTTGCAAAATATTTCGGTATACGCATTGAAGAATTGTTCGATTTTGAGAGGAGTACACGAAAATGAAAATAATGAGGAATCCAAAGGTGAATGCCGCAATTATCTTAATAATTACCGCGTTTTACTCGCCGATATTTATTTCAGCATCGGGGCACATTGAGTTTGAACGCATGTTAAGTCATGCCGACACCCTAAACAATGCTTTCTGGAACGCATGGTCAGCTTTTTTGATTCAGGGTAATTTGAAGCATATCGGCTATGCTTATATTGTTTTGGCAGCTGCCATTGTAATTTTATCTTTCATCAGAAAACAAAATTATGACGAATATCAAATCGGCATTTTGAAAAAGGGATTTATTGTTTCGGGGATAGTAATGATATGCCTGTTCCCTGCGGCACTGTTGCTTGTTTTAAGTGACCCCAACTACGCCATTGAAGCCCTCACGTTTCTTGTCGCCGTGCATTGGGCTGCGGTGCTGATTGCAGACTTGGCGTATGTAATAAAGTGGGGTAAAGGGTAAAATGACATGCTCAAGTAAAAAACGTGTTTCAATACACTCTTCTTTATATGCAAAAAGCAGACGGGTTTCGTCTGCTTTTGCCGTTTTATGCGGGCTGCCCCTAATGCCCTGCCGAGTTTAAAAATTCAGCCGAATCAGGCGGTATCGCCGAGGCGCTGAATATAAAGCGACGCGTTCGGCGCACCGCCCGCCGAATCGGCAAGGGTAGCGACGCCCGCGGCGGCATCGACGGTGACAGCGCCCGAATAGGTGTTTCCGCTGTTCGGAAGCACTCCGCCCGCGACGGGTGCGCCGTTGAGATAAACGGTGAACTGACTTGCGGCGTCGGGCGATACGCTCGGCATCACAAGATAGGTGCCCGCTTCGGTGATGGTCGCCGAAGAGCCGTTCGGGGCAACGGTCACGCCGTTTGACGACGCGACGGTGTCAAAGGTCACGGGCGCCTGCGCCGCGACGGTCTGGGCGGCGGTGTTATAGACGCGTGCAAAAGCCGCGGTCGGCGAAACACCGTCAGCACCTGTTGCTCCAGTAGCGCCTGTTGCACCAGTAGCTCCAGTGGCACCAGTTGCTCCAGTAGCGCCCACTGCTCCGACTGCGCCTGCTGGGCCTGTCGCTCCCGTCGGGCCAGTAGGGCCAGTAGGGCCTGTTGGCCCCGTCGGGCCTATCGGGCCTGTAACGCTCAGACCGGCGGGTCCTGCTGCTCCTGCGGGGCCGGTCGCCCCCGTGGCGCCTGTTGCGCCGGTCGCACCAGTAGCGCCGACTGCTCCGACTGCGCCAGCAGGGCCTGTTGCACCCGTCGGGCCGATAGGGCCAGTTGGCCCTGTAACGCCAGTAGCACCAGTAGCACCAGTCGGGCCTATCGGGCCTGTAATGCTCAGACCGGCGGGTCCTGCTGCTCCTGCGGGGCCGGTCGCCCCCGTGGTGCCTGTTGCGCCCGTAGCACCTGTTGCGCCCGTTGCTCCCGCTGCGCCCTGAGCGCCGACAGGTCCCTGAGGGCCGACAGCGCCAGTCGGTCCGATCGGGCCTTGGGGTCCTGTCGCACCTGTTGGGCCGATGGGGCCTGCAGGGCCTGTAACGCCTGTCGGGCCGATGACCATTCCGCCGCCGCACCCGCAGCCGAAACTGTATACGTTGGTGCCGTTCGGATAGCTGTTATTTGCGGCCGAGCTGCAGCCGCAGCCGCTGTTATTGTTTGCCATATGGTTTTCCTCCCTGAAAAAGATTCCCGCAGAGTGCGGGTCGGTCTCGGAAGCGGGGGCTTATACAGGGCGGAGCCGAGCCCCCGCCTTCGGCGGGGTGCTGCGCGCCCCGCGGACGTCCCGTCCGCGGGCGGCTCCGCCCGCGTTTTCCCGCCCTTCCGAAGTTTTATCCTTCGCGCTCCGAGGCCCTCAGCCCCGCGAAATATTCGCGGTTGTGAAGAACCTCTGCACTGCGCGGATATATTTTTTCTGCAAGATCGTTGTATTTTTCCGCGAGCTTCCGCTCACCAAGGCGGTCGGCGATGACGCAGAGCTGTAAATAGGGCACATACCCGCCGTAATCGGCATGAACAAACCCGCCGACAGCCGTTTTAAACTGCCTCGGCGCAAGCTCATACCAGAACCTCGCGAGGCCATACCGCCCTTTTTCCAAAGCCCTCCGCCCAAGCTCGCAGCAAAGATCCGCACGCGGCGGCCCGAGCGAAAGAGCGCGGTAAAGCGCATCCTCCGACTCCTCATCGCGGCCCGCCGCAGAGAGACACTGCGAAAGCTCATAAAACGCCGAAATCCTGTTTTCCGACCACGCGGCCGAATCCTCCGCGCAAAGCCGATACTGTTTTATTGCCTCATCTCGGCGGCCGACGGCGCAAAGCTCGCGGGCATAGTAATACCTCATTCTCGGCGAAAGCCCGCGGCCCTTCGCGATTATTTTTTCAAATATCGCGATGTTTCTCCCGCCCGAGCCCTCTTTGAGCTTTTTGTGCGATACCGCCGCCCTGCCGTGAATGATCTTTCCGCGAGGCACGATCGCCTCGTGAATTTCCCCCTCGAACCAAAAGCCTGCCCCCGCGCGAACTATCCTCTCGCGCTCATAGGAAAGAAGCACCCGCCCGTCGCCCGAAAACGCGACGTTGTAGGGCAGCATGACCATATCGGGCGAAAGCCTTTCAAGCGAGTCGATGAGCTCCCCGAAGAGCCCGTAATTATCGCCCTCGATGACGTCGTCGGCGTCAAGCCAGCAGAGATAGTCGCCCGAAGCCTTTGAGAACGCGAAATTCCTCGCCTTTGAAAAGTCATCCACCCATTTAAAGTCATAGACTTTATCGGTGAACCTTTCGGCGATGCTCTTCGTGCGGTCGGTCGAGCCCGTATCGACGATCACCGTCTCGTCAAAAAGCCCACGAACGCTCTCAAGGCACCTTTCAAGAACATCTTCCTCATCTCGGACTATCATACACAAGCTTATCATCGCCCTGCTCCTTTCACGGGTGCTCAATGCCATAATATGCCCGACCGCCGCCCGCTGTTACCCCCGAAGCCCCGCCGAAAACAAAACCTGCGCAAAATTTTCAATTTCCGTTGATTATTTCTGAAAAGTGTGATATAATTTTTTTGTATATTCAACGCGGAGCTGTTTTGTCCGCAAATTTTTTGAGGGAGGTCGGATTATGCCCCTAAAGACGTTCAAGGGCGGCGTTCACCCGAAGGACCGCAAAGCCATGTCTGAAAATGCCCGAACAGTCAGGCTTGAGGCTAAGGGAGAGCTTACATACCTTGTCAACCAACATATCGGAGCGCCCGCAAAGCCTGTCGTAAGCGTCGGCGACCGCGTTTTGGTCGGCCAGACGATAGCCGAAGCGGGAGGGTTTGTCTCTGCGCCCGTGTCGGCATCTGTCTCGGGAACGGTGAAATCGGTCGGAATGAGAATGACCCAGTCGGGCGACGAGGCCTTTGCCATCGTCGTTGAAAACGACAACGAGTATGAGGCCGTAAGCGGCTTCGGCGAATACCGCGATTACACCGCTCTTTCAAAGGAAGAAATCCGCGAGATAATAAGGGCCGCGGGCATCGTCGGAATGGGCGGCGCGGGCTTCCCGACTTCTGTCAAGCTCGCCGTGAAGGACGATTCCGCCATCGACCACATAATCTGCAACGGCGCCGAGTGCGAGCCCTATATAACCTGCGACTACCGCCTGATGCTTGAAAAGCCCGACGACGCCGTCACGGGTATGAAAATTCTTCTGAGGCTGTTTGAGAATGCCGTCGGCGTTTTCGGTATCGAAAACAACAAGCCCCACGGCATCGAGTCGCTGAGAAAGGCCTGCGAGGGCTCTGAAAAAATCTCGGTGGTGCCGCTTCTGAAAAAATACCCCCAAGGCGGCGAGCGAATGTTAATCCGCGCGATCACGGGAAGAAAGATAAACTCGAAAAAGCTCCCTGCCGACGCCGGCTGCGTCGTTGTGAACTATGCCACCCTCATCGCGATAGCCGACGCGGTAACAAAAAATATCCCGCTGATAAGGCGCGTCGTGACCGTTACGGGCGACGCCGTCAACACCCCGTCGAATTTCGACATTCCGATCGGAATTGCCGCTCAGGAGCTCATCGACGCTGCGGGCGGGTTCAAGGCCGACCCCGAGAAAATAATCTTCGGCGGCCCGATGATGGGCGCCGCGGTTTATACCGCCGATATCCCCGTCACAAAGTCGACCTCCTGCATTCTGGCGCTTTTGCATGACGAGACCGCGGGCCTCAACCCGACGGAATGTATCCGCTGCGGAAAGTGCCTTTACGCCTGCCCCGAACACCTCATGCCGATTCGGCTCAAAAACGCCGCCGACCGCCGCGATTATGCCGAGTTTGAGGCGTCGCACGGGCTTGAGTGCATAGGCTGCGGCTGCTGCACATATGTCTGCCCCGCGAAGAGAAGGCTGTCTCAGACAATAACCATGGCCAAGCGCTACGTTCTGGCCGAGAAGAAGAAAGGAGCGGCAAAATGAGCAAGACCCTCAACGTTTCGATCTCGCCGCATGTCCGCTCGCGGGAAACGACGGCGACGATAATGGCCGACGTCATCATCGCGCTGATACCCTCGATCGCCGTCGGCGTATATGTCTTCGGCGCGAGGGCTTTCGCGATAACGATGCTCTCGGTGGTCTCCTGCGTGGCCTCTGAGTACATATACGAAAAGCTCCTCAAAAAGCCGATAACCATAACCGACCTCTCCGCCGTGGTCACGGGCCTGATTCTGGCCGTGAACCTCTATTCGACCGCCCCGTGGTGGCTGCCGATTCTTGGCGGCGCGTTCGCGATAATCGTCGTGAAGATGCTCTACGGCGGCATCGGCCAGAACATCATGAACCCCGCGCTCGCCGCGCGCTGCTTCCTGCTTTTGTCGTTTTCAAGAATAATGACCGACTATCCCCGCCTCGACGGCGTTTCTTCGGCGACGCCGCTGACCCTCGCGAAGGAGGGCGTTTACACACCTGTCCGCGATCTTCTGTTGGGCACCCATTCGGGCACCATCGGCGAGACCTCGGCGATAGCGATAATAATCGGCGCGGTCTACCTCTGCGCAAGGGGAATAATCAAGCCCCGTGAGCCGCTTTCGGTGATAATCTCGACGGGCGTATTCGTCACCCTCTTCAGCGTTATTCAGGGCAGGCCCGTCACCCTTGACTTCCTCGCCGTCCACATGCTCGGCGGCGGAATGCTCCTCGGCGCGGTGTTCATGGCTTCCGACTATACCACCACCCCCGTCACCCCTTGGGGTCAGGTGATCTTCGGCTGCTGCGTCGGCTTTATAACCGCGCTTATCCGCTGCGTCGGCGGCGGCACCGAGGGCGTTTCCTACGCGATATGCATTTCAAATATCCTCACCCCGCTCATCGAAAAGCTTACGATACCGACCCCGTTCGGCCTTAAAAAGGAGCGTGGCAAGAAATGAACCGTATAATCAAAGACACACTTTCTTTAGTCGCGATAACCCTTGTGGCGGGGGTCTGCCTTTCGTTCGTCCACGAGCTCACCGCCGACACGATTCTTAAGGCCGAGGCCGACGAGCGCACCGCCTCTTACCGCGAGGTATTCCCCGCGGCCGCCGATTTCATAACCCCCGAGGGCGATGAAGATATCGGCAAAACGGTTTCTGTCGCGGGCGTCACCATCGGCGAATCGCTCTTCGCCGTCGATTCAGAGGGTAACGTCATCGGCTGCGTGATTTCCTCGACCTCTGCCAACGGCTACGGCGGCGATGTAACCCTCTCCGTCGGAATAGACCTTGAAAACACCGTCACGGGAATGACCGTCACCTCGATGTCCGAGAGCCCGGGCTTCGGCTCACACTGCCAAGACGAAGATTTTCAGGAGCAGTTCAAAGGCGTCAAAGGCGAGGTCACATACACCTCGGGCGGAAAATCTCAGCCGAATGAGATCGACATGATAAGCGGCGCGACCTTTACCACCCGCGCCGTCACCGAAGCGGCAAACGGTGCGCTCGAATGTGCGCGCAGTCTTTTGGGAGGTGAGTGAAATGAAGGAAAATACCCCGTTGGAGCGCCTTTATAACGGCGTCATAAAAGAAAACCCTACATTTGTGCTGATGCTCGGCATGTGCCCGACCCTCGCGGTGACTACAAGCGCGGTAAACGGCGTCGGAATGGGTCTTTCGACCTGCGCGGTGCTGATGATGTCAAACCTCATCATCTCGATCCTCCGAAAATTCATTCCCGAGCGCGTAAGAATGCCCGCGTATATCGTCGTCGTCGCGAGCTTTGTCACGGTGGTCGAGCTTTTGATGCAGGCCTACGTCCGCTCGGTATACACCTCTCTCGGGCTCTATATCCCGCTGATAGTCGTCAACTGCATAATCCTCGGCAGGGCCGAAAGCTATGCGGGTAAGAACCCCCCGCTCGCTTCCTTCTTCGACGGCCTCGGAATGGGCCTCGGCTTCACCCTCGCGCTGACGGTAATCGGCGCTCTTAGAGAGCTTTTGGGCACGGGCGAGATCTTCGGGTTCAGAATTATGCCCGAGTCGTTCGAGCCCGTCTCGATAATGATAATGGCCCCGGGCGCGTTCTTCGTCCTCGCGATTTTAACCGCCCTTCAGAACAGGTTCAAGGCCCCATCGGCGACCAACCGAAGCGACAAATTCTGCTCGGGAAGCTGTTCGGGCTGTATGCAGAAAAACTGCGGCTTCCGCGAAAGGAGCGATGAGGAATGAACTTTCTTTCAACACTTTTTCTCGGCATAATCTCCGCGGCGCTTGTAAATAACGTCGTGCTGAGCCGATTCTTGGGCCTCTGCCCCTTCCTCGGGGTATCGAAAAAGACCTCTACCGCCCTCGGAATGGGCACTGCGGTCATCGCGGTAATAACCCTCTCGTCGGCGATAACCTATCTTATCGACCACTTCATTCTGCACGAGAAGCTCGTCTATCTTCGCACCATCGTCTTTATCCTGATAATCGCGGCGCTCGTCCAGTCGGTCGAGATAATACTCAAAAAGAAAATACCCTCGCTCTATAAGGCGCTCGGCGTTTATCTTCCGCTGATAACCACAAACTGCGCTGTTCTCGGCGTCGCAATCGACTCGGCCCAGAAAAACTATACTTTTTCCGAGACGATGATCTATTCGATCGGCACCGCGGTCGGTTTTCTCATCGCGATAGTGCTGATGGCGGGTATCCGCGAAAGAATCGAGCACAACGATATCCCCGAGAGCTTCAAGGGAATGCCGATCGTCCTTGTTACGGCAGGGCTTATGGCGATTGCGTTCTACGGCTTCAAGGGCACGATAAGCTGAGGAGGTGCGGCGAAAATGTTAATGCCAATACTCATCGCCGCCGCTGTAATCGGCGTGATAAGCGTTATAATAGGTATAATTCTCGGCGTTCTTGCCGAAAAATTCAGGGTCGAGACCGACCCCCGCGAAGCCGAGGTCCGCGACTGTCTTGCGGGTTCAAACTGCGGCGGCTGCGGGTTTGCGGGCTGCGATGCCTACGCCCACGCGGTTGTTTTCGACAACGCCGACCCGACCCTCTGCCCCTCGTCGAATAAACATCAGATCGGCGAGATACTCGGCATTCACCTTGAAGACGGCGTGAGAAAATTTGCCGTCGTGAAGTGCTCGGGCGACTGCTCGAACACCAAAGAAAACTATTTCTACGGCGACGAGCGCGACTGCCGAATCGCCTATCTTGCCCCGGGTCATGGCGCGAAAAAGTGCGTCTACGGCTGCTGCGGGCTCGGCACCTGCGCTTCCGTCTGCCCCTATGACGCGATAAAGATAATCAACGGCCTCGCCCACATCGACCGCAAAAAGTGCATGGCCTGCGGGCGCTGCGTTTCGGTATGCCCGAACAGGCTCATCGAAATAATTCCCGAGACCGCGCCCTATGTCGTCGGCTGCTCGTCAAAATCAAAGGGCCGGGACGTCAAGGCCGCCTGTTCTGTCGGCTGCATAGGCTGCGGAATGTGTCAGCGCGTCTGCGAGAGCGGCGCGATAACCGTCGAGAACAACCTCGCGAAGATCGACTGCACAAAGTGCACGGGCTGCGGCAAGTGCGCCGAAAAGTGCCCCTGCAAGATCATTCGTCCGAACGCGTCATGAAAAGGCTTTTAATACCGCTTCTTTCGGCGCTGATACTTCTTTCGGGGTGCGCCCCGAAGAGGTTCGGCGCCGTTTATACCGATGTCTTCGACACCTTCACCGAGCTCACCGTCTACTGCGACACCGAAGACGAATTCAACGCCTGCTCTGCCGCCGCCCATGCCGAGCTCCTGCGGCTTCATGAGATTTTTGACATCTATAACACCTACGGCGGCCTAACCAACGCCGCCTCGCTGAATTCCGATCTCTCCGCCGACTGCCCCGACGAGCTTGTTGAGCTCATCGCGAGCGGAAAACAGTGGTATGAACTCTCGGGCGGAAAACTCAACATCGCGCTCGGAAGCGTTCTCTCGCTCTGGCACGACTGCCGCGAAAAGGGCGTTCTGCCCGATGAAAGCGAGCTCAAGGCCCGCGCCGAGCACTGCGCCATCGCCGATATTGTCATCGACGGCAATAATGTGAGCCTTTCCGACCCGCTGATGTCTGTCGACCTTGGCGCCGTCGCGAAGGGCTATGCCGCCCAAAAAACCGCCGAGCTTCTTACCGAGGCGGGGTTTGAAAACTTCGCCCTCTCGGTCGGCGGAAACGTCATCACCCGAGGCAAAAAGCCCTCGGGCAGATGGGAGATCGGCATTGAAGACCCCGACGGCGGCCTGCTCACAACGGTGAAGGTCTCGGGCGAGTCGGTGGTCACGAGCGGCGACTATCAGCGCTTTTTCGAGGTCGACGGCGTGAGGTATCACCACATCATCGACCCCGACACGCTCTACCCCGCGGGCCTCTGGCGCTCGGTGACGGTAATCAGCGAAAATTCCGCCGAGGCCGACGCCCTTTCGACCGCGCTCTTCTGCCTCGATGAGCAAAGCGGCAGGGCGCTCGCCGAAAAAATCAGTGCCGAGGCGATGTGGGTTGCCGCCGACGGCAGCATCGCCAAAACGGAGGGATTTTCCGACTATGAAAAATAAGCGGCTTCTTTGCGATCTTCTCCTGATCCTTGCGATAGCGGCGCTCGCGGGGGCGATTTTTCTTCTGACAAGGCTTCCCTCGGGCGAGGAGGGCGAGGCTGTCGAGATAAGGATCGGCGGCGAGCTTTTCAAGGTTCTCCCCCTCGATACCGACTCGTCGACCGACGTCGGCGGGCTCTGCACCGTTGTGATTGAAAACGGCGCGGCAAGGGTCTCGGAATCGACCTGTTCAAACCTTTTATGCGTAAACCACCGCCCGATAAGCCGCTCGGGCGAATCCATCGTCTGCCTGCCCAACGGCGTGACCGTTCGGGTGAGCGGCGGCGCCGATTTCTACATATGAGGCCGCCCATGAAAACATCGCGAAAAATCGCCCTTCTCGGGCTTCTGACTGCGCTCTGCTTCGTGCTTTCATATATCGAGTTTCTGCTGCCACTGCCGTCGTTCGGCGTGCCCGGGGTAAAGCTCGGCCTCGCCAATCTATGCGTAATGGCGGCGCTTTGGCTTGTCGGCGCAAAAGAGGCCGCGGCGATAAACCTCATAAGAATAATCCTCAACTGGGCGATATTCGGAAGCTTCACGGGGCTGTTGTACAGCCTTGCGGGCGGGTTTTTGAGTTTTTTGGCGATGCTCCTGCTGAAAAAATCGGGGCGCTTTTCGCCGATAGGCATATCTGCGGCGGCGGGCGCGCTTCATAACGTCGGCCAGCTTGCCGTCGCGATGCTCTTGACAGACGCCGCGGCATTGTGGTATTATACACCCGTATTGATAATTTGCGGGCTTGCCGCGGGGGCGGTCAACGGGCTTGTTTTCTCGGCGATACTCTTACGGCTCCAAAGAAAGGAAAATCACCATGAATAGACAGATCAAGCTTTTATGCCTCTCCGCGATGTTTCTTGCGATAGGTCTCGCCCTGCCCGCCGTCACGATGCACATTCCCGAGATCGGAAATATGCTCTGCCCGATGCACATTCCCGTGCTTCTCTGCGGGCTGATCTGCGGCTGGAAATACGGGCTCGCGGTCGGCGCGATAACCCCGATTCTGCGAAGCTTTATTGCGGGAATGCCCCCGCTTTACCCCAGCGCTGTCGGCATGGCGTTCGAGCTTGCGGCTTACGGCGCGTCGGTAGCGATAATCTACTCGCTCTTTAAGAAGAAAAACTTAGCGGCGACATATATCTCTTTGGTTTCCGCGATGGTTATAGGCCGCCTCATCTGGGGAATCGCAAGAACGGTGATGTTCGGCGTCGCGGGAACGGAATTCAGCTTCACCATCTTCATCACGAGCGGCTTTGTTCAGGCGATCCCGGGGATAATCGTCCAGCTTATCCTTATTCCGATAATAATCGAAGCTCTCAAAAAGGCGAAAGCCCTCCCCGTAAAGTAATAAGTCAAATGCCCCTATTTTCGGGGCATTTTTCATCTTTACATTTTTCGCAACCGTCCTCGCAACAAATATTTTTTGCCGAAGAGGTCGGGTTGGTTGACCGCAACCGACATTTTCTGATACAATCAACGCATAGACCAAAAAAGAAAGGAGCTGCGATAAATGACTATTGCAGACAGAATTTCCGAGCTCCGCCGCTCCCGCGCGATGTCTCAGGAAGAGCTCGCCGAGCTTGCGGGGGTATCCCGCCAGGCGGTGAGCAAGTGGGAAAGCGAGCAATCGATCCCCGACATGTATAACGTCGTGACCCTCAGCGAGATATTCGGCGTCACGACCGATTATCTTCTTCGCGGGGTCGAGCCCATCGGCGAATACCCCGAAACCAAAAAGAGGCCCTCGGCGCCATATAACATCGTCGCGACGGCGCTTAACGTCATCGGCCTGATGGTCTCCTGCGGCATCTTCGCGATAACCGCCGATGAGGTTTCGTCGCTTGTGTGCTTTGTGTTCATGACCCTCGGCGTGATGACCTTCATGCTCGGCACGGTTAAGCTTCCCCGCCGCGACCAGCTCACGAACGCCTGCTCGTTCTGGCGTGTGAACATCTGGGTGGTGCTGTTTTTCGCGATGTCGCTGATCTATAACGCCGCCCTGAAGCTTTATATTTCGCCGTTTCCCCAGCTTCTCCCGACGACCTACATGAGCCTTTCGACGACAAAAGACCCCGTGCTCATACTAATCGGCAGGGGAGAGGTCGACGAAGTGACCCGCGATTTTATCGTCTACACCGCGCCCGTGATCTTTGTCGTTGCCTATACCGTGCTCTGCGCCGTCGCGACCTATCTTTTCAGCTTAGCTATCCACAAAGCCAAGCTCGGCGAGCCGCTCTTCCGACGCCCCGAACCGCCGAAGCCTATCCCACCCGCCGAGCAGTAACCGCAAGAAGCGATTTAAAATTTTTCAAGAAGTGTTTTTCAAAAAGAGGGCGAAAGTCCTCTTTTTTGTAGATTTTTACAGGGAGGGTGAATTTAAAGGTATACCCGCGACCTCGCTCCGCTCGCTCGGGGTATGCTGTTTTTACCGCTCCGCACATGCGAGTCGGCCGCCAAACAACACGCATAAAAGCGCTTAGCCGAGCAAATATCTCATATAAGCGCATGTGCGTCGCTATCACCCCACCCCCGCCAAACTTTTGCTATGAATCAATTCTCAGCTCAGCCCCCGCCCCTCGAAGGGCGGGGGCATTGCTGTCTTTCCGTTAGCGCTATGTTTCGACGGGGGTGGGGTGACTAAAAATAGCATGAGCGAAGCGAATACCTTTTAAAAAGGGGTATTGCGGCTTTTCGGGTGGGTCTTTATTATCACCCAGCTTTACACTATCAAGGCGCATCGCGGAGCCCGCGTAAGCGGGCTCCTATGAACGTAGTTTTTGCCCAAGAGGACGAGCAATCAATCGTTTACGATTGCGAAGCCCGATTGGCTACAAAAACCGTCTTTCATTCCCCTGCAAGGGGAGGGGCGTGGAAATTAGCCGCATATAACGCTTTAACCAATCGTCGCGAACCCCGTCCGACAGGAATCGTAACCTCAATGGAAGCGCTATTTCTTGCCGCTCGCACTTCGCAGGCGTGAACTATTGCCCGCTCGTGCTTGCGGAGAAATAGCCACTTCCATAGCAGAAGCGTTAAAACTATCTTTTCGCCTGCCCTCGGCGAGAACGATTGCCTCGGTTGGCTCAAAGAGTTTTAATCGCGTCTGCGCCCCAAAGCGCCCATACTTTTGCACCGCTCCACAACTCTGCCAAACCCGAACCTTCCCATCTCTCAACCACTTTCCGAGCGCTTTGACCGCAGCTTCTCAACCTGTCGACTGATCAAAGAAAAACTCCCGACAAGCGGGTGCAAAAAGGGGCCCCGAAAATGCGTAAGCATTTTTGGGGAAAAGGCGGAGCAGCGGAGCGAGTGAAGCGGCGATTTTGAAATGCAAAGCATGAAAAAAGCGCCGCAAGCGATACGAAGCTTGCGACGCCGTGGTCTGTCCGACAGGAATCGAACCTGCGCGCATGCGGTCGGAGCGCATTGCTCTATCCACTGAGCTACGGACAGTTATTCCCGCGGCAAGGTCAACCCCTGCCGCCGAGTTTTTTAGAAAAATACAGCACCAAATCGTCGTCGTTACAGCAGTCCTCAAACTCGCCGCAGACCCTGTCGCGATACCAAACGCCGCTGCCGTCGGGCAGATACCCGCGCTTGCAATACATTCGCTGCGCGCTGCCATAGCCCGAGTTCAGCCCCACGCCGAGGCCGACCTCGTCCGAGAATTTCCCCGCGATCTCTTCCGCGATGTCCATAAGCTTCCCGCCGACGCCTCTTCTGCGAAATTTTTCGAGAACCGCAAAGTCGACGATCATCGGCAGCCGCCCCGCGAAAGCGCCGTGCTCATATTTCGGGTAGACGCTGACATAACCCGCGGGCTCGCCGCACCAATCGGCCGCAAGGCAAATCGCCCTGCCCTCTTCTCTTTCCGCGAGGCGTTTTTCGAGCTTCGACTCGTCGGCTTCCCAGCCCTGAGCGCGTTCGCCCTCGGCAAAGACCTTCGGGTCGCTCTCCGCCATGTCTCGGACGGTTATTTTGCCGTCAGAATAATATACCATATGTCAATTTCCTTTTTAATACTACAATTTGTATTGATTTACAGTCCGAATTTTTCCTTGATAAGCCTTGCGGCCTCGCCCGCCGAGATATTTGTATTGTCGATTCTGAGGTAGTTTTCAAACCCCGTCTCATCGGGCAGGCTCTCGACTCGGCAGGTTTTTTCGTCATAGATAAGCGCCTCCGAGAATTCAAAATCGCGCTTGCTCGGCTTGTTTCTGAGCCGATTTTCGGTGCGGTTTCTCCTCAGCCGCTCCTCAAAGTCGGCGACAAGCTCGACAAGATAAACCTCTGCGCCGACTTTTCTGAAAATATCCGCGACCCCGCGAATATATTCGCCGTCCCTCGGCGAAGAAAAATCCCAAATATAGGTAAAAACGAGCCCGTAATTTCCGCTCTTCGCGAACTCCTCAAAAATCACCTGCCGAAGCCTCGCTATCGCCTCCGAGTCATACCGCCCGAAGATCTCGGTCACAAGGTCGATGGTCATGTGGTTGTGAAACAGCCTCAGATCGGTCATTTTGCAGAGCTCCTGCCCGACCGTCATTTTTCCCGACGCCCCTCCGCCGATTATAATAACGAGCTTCACTATCTGATCTTCGCCCCTGCGGGTGTGCTGCCGTCAAGGAAGCAAACCTTTGCCGAGCCGTCGGGCATATCCGCCGCGCAGATCATACCCTCGCTGAGCTCGCCCGCAAGCTTGGCGGGTTTAAGGTTCGCGACGAAGAGAACCGTCCTGCCGATGAGGTCCTCGGGCGAATACCATTTCGCGATGCCCGAGAGCACCTGCCTTCCGCCGAAGCCGTCGTCAAGCCTAATTCTCAGAAGCTTTTTCGACTTCTCGACCTTTTCGCAGGCCACAACTTTCCCCGCTCTGAGATCGGCCTTGAAGAATTCGTCGATGTCGATTTCGGGCGCTATCGGCGCGGGCGCTGTCTCTTCCGATGCGGTTTTCGCCGCCTCGGCAGCCGCTTTTGCCTTAGTCGCCTCCATCTCCGCGACAAGCTCGTCCAAAAGCTTCGGGTCTATTCTTGCGAAGAGCGGCTCGGCCTCGCCGACCTTTGTCCCCGCGACATATCCGCCGAAAGCGGCAAGGGTCTCAAAGTCGGTGATGTCGGTGTTAATCTGCGCGAGAATTTTTTTCGATGTCTCGGGGATTATCGGCGAGCAGAGAATGCCGATGAACCGAATCGCCTCTATAAGCTCGTAAAGAACGGTCTGAAGCCTCGGCTTGTCGGCCTCGTTCTTCGCGAGGGCCCAAGGCGTCGTCTCGTCGATATATTTATTTGCGCGTCTCGCGAGGGCGATAACGTCCTCAACGGCGTCCGCAAGTCGGTAAGCGTTGACATGCTCGGTGAATTTCTTCGTCGCGCCAACGCATTTTTCCTCAAGGTCTCTGTCGGTGTCGTTCTTGTCCGACGGCGCGCCTACAACCCCGCCGAAGTATTTATTCACCATCGCGACGGTGCGGTTGACAAGGTTTCCGAGGGTGTTCGCGAGGTCGGTGTTATAGCGGTCGATGAAAGTCTCATAGCTTATCGAGCCGTCGGCGGCAAAGGGCATCTCCGAAAGCATGTAATAGCGAACGGCGTCGGCGCCGAAGCGCTTTACCATCTCGCCCGCGTAAATGACGTTGCCCTTTGACTTCGACATTTTATCCTCGCCGAACAAAAGCCACGGGTGCGCGAAGATCTGCTTCGGCAGCTTTGCGCCGAGGGCCATCAGCCACGCGACCCAATAAATCGAGTGGAACCTCAGAATGTCCTTTCCGATGACATGCACGCAGTTTTCCCAATACTTTTTATAGTTCTCCGAGGGGTTCTCGGGGTCATACCCGAGCGCGGTGATATAGTTGTTGAGGGCGTCTATCCAGACATAGATGATGTGTTTCGGGTCGATGTCAACGGGCACGCCCCACTTAAAGCTTGTTCTCGTGATGCAGAAATCCTGAAGCCCGGGCTTCACGAAGTTGTTGAGCATCTCATTTTTGCGGCTCACGGGCTGAATAAAATCGGGGTTGTTTTCAAAGAAATCTTCAATCTGCTTCTGATATTTCGAGAGCTTGAAGAAGTAAGCTTCCTCCTTGGTTTTTCTCACCTCAGCGCCGCAGTCGGGGCAGCGCCCGTCCTTAAGCTGAACCTCGGTAAAGAAGCTTTCGCAGGGAAGGCAGTACCAGCCCTCGTATTCCGATTTATAGATATCGCCCTGCTCATAGAGACGGTCAAAGGCCTTTTGCAGGCACTTTTCGTGCTCCTCGTCAGTGGTGCGGATAAATTTATCATAGCTCACGTTAAGCCCGTCGATCTCGGCCCTTATTGCCGCGGAAATGTTATCTACGTGCTGTTTCGGGGTAATATGCTGTTTTTCGGCCTCCTCTTCGATTTTAAGGCCGTGTTCGTCCGTTCCCGTGAGGAAGAAGACGTCATAACCCTGCATTCGTTTTGCCCTCGCGATTGCGTCCGCACAAACATGGTCGTACATATTGCCTATGTGCGGAAGCTTCGAGGCATAAGCAATAGCGGTTGTGATCAAATAGGGCTTTTTTGACATGATTATCGTCCTTTCCGTTTCTATTGAGGCGCATTTGCGCACCCTTAATATTATACTGATTCTTGCGAGTTTGTCAAGACAGTAAAAAGAAATGATGTGGCCTAAACCGCCGCATCAAGAAGATAGAAGTTAGAAATCAGATGTCAGAGTTTCAAGGTGTCGCCTACGGCGACGGTTTTAAATGTTGAGGATAATGTGTGAGGAATAGACACTCCCAAAAGAAAACAGAAATAAGAGAGCAGATATCGGAATTTCAAAATATCAACTGTGCTGACGGATATAATACAAATCAAAAAGGGGCGTCTGAGCGCCCCTAATTTGACCCTTATTCTTCAATCAATCTCGAATTCCTGAAGTAAAGCGACACGCACCAGATCGCGCAGAGCGCCACTATCACATAGATTATTCTCGAGATCAGTCCCGCTGAGCCGCCGAACAGATAGGCAACAAGGTCGAATTTGAATATTCCGACAAGCCCCCAGTTTACGCCGCCCACGATCAGAAGAAACAAGGCTATTCTATCAAGTATTTTCACTACTGACCTTCCTTTCCGAGGTTTTTCCCCAAAGGTTCTGACAGTTTTACCGACACATCGTTCGGCCGTCTTTATTTTTGGCTGTTTTTGCGATGTTTATACAGCGCCGCTTGAAAATGTCAAAAATTATATTTACAAATCGCGAAATTTATTGTATACTCAAATCAGCGTATTATTCGCAGCTTTGAATTTTTTGAATCGGGAGGAATTTTTGTGAAATTCGGTTATTTCGACGATAAAAACAGGGAATACGTCATCACCAGCCCAAAGACGCCCTATCCGTGGATAAACTATCTCGGCAGCGACGGCTTTTTCGGCCTGATATCCAACACCGCGGGCGGCTATTGCTTCTATCGCGATGCCCGTCTGCGCCGCATCACCCGTTACCGCTATAACAACGTGCCGATCGACATGGGCGGAAGATACTACTACATCAACGACGGCGGAAACGTCTGGTGTCCGTCGTGGGCTCCCGTCAAGCGCGATCTCGAGAGCTATTCCTGCCGCCACGGAATGGGCTATACCGTCATATCGGGCAGCTGTAACGGCCTTGAAGCCGAGGTCACGTTCTTTGTCCCCGTCGGCTTTAACGGCGAGGTCCACAAGCTCAGGCTGAAAAACACCTCGGGCCAAACGAAGAATTTCTCGCTCTACAGCTTTGTCGAGTGGTGCCTCTGGGACGCCAACGACGACTCCACCAACTTCCAGCGCAATTTCAGCACGGGCGAGGTTGAGATCGAGGGCTCGACTATCTACCACAAGACCGAATACCGCGAGCGCCGCGACCACTATGCCTTCTTCCACTGCTCCGAAAAAATTTCGGGCTATGACACCGACCGCGACTCCTTTATCGGGCTTTACAACGGCTTCGACCGCCCCGACGCGGTATTTGAAAACCGCTCGCGCCAATCGTTTGCCCACGGCTGGTCGCCGATAGCATCCCATCACCTCGATATAACCCTCGAGCCAAACGCCGAAAAAGAAATAGTCTTTATCCTCGGCTATGTCGAGAACCCCGTCGACCAAAAATTCAACCCCGACGGAACAATAAACAAAGACCGCGCCCACGCGATGATTGAAAAGCTCGGCGCGCCCGAAAAGGCCGACGCAGAGCTTGAAAAGCTCCGCGAATACTGGAGCGATCTTCTCTCGAAGTACACCGTCAGAACCCCCGATGAAAAGGTCGACAGAATGGTGAACATCTGGAACCAGTATCAGTGCATGGTGACGTTCAACATGTCCCGCTCGGCTTCTTATTTCGAGAGCGGCATCGGCAGGGGAATGGGCTTCAGGGATTCCAACCAAGACCTTCTCGGCTTCATGCACCAGATTCCCGACCGCGCCCGCGAGCGTCTTCTTGACCTCGCCGCGACCCAGATGCCCGACGGAAGCTGCTATCACCAATATCAGCCGCTCACCAAAAAGGGCAACGGCGAGATCGGCGGAAACTTCTCCGACGACCCGCTCTGGATGATCCTTGCGGTCGCCCAATACATAAAAGAAACGGGCGACTACGGAATTCTCAAAGAATCCGTGCCCTACGACAACGACCCCGCCCTCGCCCAGAGCATGATGCACCACCTCAAGATGAGCTATAAGCGCGTGGCCGAAAACCTCGGCCCCCACGGCCTGCCGCTCATAATGCGCGCCGACTGGAACGACTGCCTCAACCTAAACTGCTTCTCGACGGCTTCGGGCGAAAGCTTCCAGACCACCACCTCAAAAGACGGCAAGGTCGCCGAGTCTGTCTTTGTCGCCTGCATGTTCACCTTTATCGTCCCCGAGTATATCGAGCTCTGCCGCCGCGAGGGCCTTGAAGCCGACGCCGAAGAGGCCGAGGCTGCCGTCGCAAAGATGGCCGAGGCGGTAATGCGCGACGGCTATGACGGCGAGTGGTTTCTCAGGGCCTATGACGACTTCGGCAGAAAGATCGGCTCAAAAGAATGCGAAGAGGGCAAAATCTTCATCGAGCCGCAGGGCTTTGCGGTGCTCTCGGGCCTCGGAAAGAAGCAGGGCGCCGACATCAGGGCGCTTGAAAGCGTCAAAAAATATCTCGACTGCGAGCGCGGCCTTGTGCTCCTGAACCCGTGCTACACCCACTATTATGTCGAGTACGGCGAGATATCCACCTACCCCAACGGCTTCAAAGAGAACGCGGGCGTCTTCTGCCACAACAACGCGTGGATAATCTGCGCCGAAGCCTTCGTCGGCCACGGCGACAGGGCCTTTGAATATTGGTCGAAGATCGCACCCTCCTACTGCGAGGAGATCTCCGAGATCCACAAGACCGAGCCCTACGTCTACGCCCAGATGGTCGCGGGAAAGGATGCCCCGAAGGAAAAATTCGGCGAGGCCAAGAACAGCTGGCTGACAGGCACCGCCGCATGGAATTTCGTCGCGATATCTCAGTATATCCTCGGCATCGCCCCCGATTATGACGGCCTTAAGATCGACCCGTCTATTCCCTCCGACTGGGAGGGCTTCGAGGCGTCGAGGCTCTTCAGGGGCGCAAGGTACAACATCTCGGTCAAGAACCCCCAAGGCGTCTCAAAGGGCGTCAGGTCGATAGTCTGCGACGGCGTAAGGCTGAGCGGAAACGTTCTGCCAGTCTTCGAGGCTGGCTCCGTCCACGAGGTCGAGGTTACATTAGGATAAGTCAAAACATAGCGCCTAAACCATATTCGCCTCACTGTAATTAAATCTATGCTTTGATCGGGCAGGTTGTTGAAAACCTGCCCGATTTTTTAGTATGCGACTACGAAGCCATGGGTTTTGTCAACACTTTCAACACATTTTTCAACCGCAGAGGCATAAATACAGCCTGTAAAACCCCAAAAACCCCGCCCAAGGCGCTGCCCGGGGCGGGGTTAGTTTTAATCAATAATTCTTCAATTTCTATGCCCGATCCAGTCATAAGCAAGGTCGAGCGCCTCAAAAAGGCTCGGCTTGACTGCGGTCTTTGTAATCCTCTGCATCACGGGGACGCTCTCATCTGTCAGCATTCTGTAAAGCTGAACCTTAGTGGCGGTCTCGGTCCCGCCGACGTCTTTTTTGCCGCTGAGCTGCATCATAACGACCTCGCTGTCGCCCATCGAGCCGTAATAAAGCTCATTGCCCTTGCGGACAAGGGGCAGGCCCCTGTACTCAAAATATTTTGCCATAAAATGTCCTCCGTTTCTTTTGATGTTATTTTACCAGACTTCCTGAAGCTCGTCTGCGGTCGCGCCGTTCGCAAAAGCTTCAAGATTCTTGTGAAGAACGTTGAGATACCCTCTCGGCTGGCTGAACGACGTCTGCCCGTTAAGCTTAACCGCGACCCTGTTGTTGCCGATGTCATAGAATTCAAGGCTGTCGCCCTCTCCGTCGGTTCGCGAGAAGTAAATCGTCGCGATAAGCGAATCCTCGGGCGGGTCATCAAAGCAAAGGTCGTCTATCGGGCACTTGAGCATAAACTGATAGAGAATCTTGAAGTCATATTCTTCAAACCCCTTGCCGTTGAGTTCCCCCATGAGGTAAGCCTCCTCCATGTTCGGTTCAAGCTCAAAGTTATAGTCCGCGGGTTCGTCTAAGAATTTAATGTCGATCCCGTCGAGGGCATAAATGTAGTTTGAAGTCATCATCGTCGAGAGAATGTCAATGACTTGGAAGTTTACAAAAGGTATCTCGCTGATCCCGAAGGTATAGATGACGTCGATTCCCCTGTAATATGCGTAATACGATATCGGCTCAGAGGTCGGCTCGCCGTTCTGGTCGAGGGCATACGAAGCCACGTCTCCGATATCAAGGTGATAATTGCGAAGCTCTGCGTCAAGGTTCACGGTGCAGAACGGGTCGTCGAGGCCGTACTTCTCAAAGTCCTCTTCGGTCGGGTGAACCTTCACAACGTCCTCGGCGGTAAGCCCCCAAAGGCCGTAAACCACCGCTGTCGAGTTGGTGATGTCGAGATACGCGTATACAGGCGATATCATAACCTGGGCCGACGCCATCGTCACATCGTCGATAGAATACTTCTTGCTGTCGTCGATGAAAATAACGTCATAGTCAAGGTCTTTTCTTGTGATTTCAAGTCTGTCGATGGTCGGCGCAACGTTGTTGTTCGTGATCTCATCGGTAACGGCGAGGCTCAGAAAGTCGCTCTCGTCGTAATAGAAATACCCCGAGCTGTTAGTAAGAACGGTGTAAACATCGCCCGAATCCTTAAGCCTGACATATCTCGAATCCCCGTCGGGCGCGTCTATCCCGAAGTATACGGTATACTCGGTGCCGTCCTTCAGTGTCACATCGCACGAGGCTTTCGGCGCGTCTTCCGCGAGGCCGTACTTGTCAAGATTCTGCGCGTTCTCCTCAACAAGCGCCTCAGCGCTGATGGTCGCCGCGCACCTTGCGGCCGCGCCCATGATCGTCGAATTCTGTCTGAGGTCGCTGTATTCGTCGATGACAAACCCCTGAATTCCGTTTCTTATTGAAAACTCGCCCGTCTCATTTTTAATCGTGAGGTTCGCCACGCTGTCTCGGTCATAGCTTAAAACCGAGATCTTCGCGCTCGTCGTTGTCTCTTCCTCAACCTCGTCTTTCGGCTGGGTGAGCATCAGAACAAGCAGCACGACCGCCATGCTCAGTATAAAAATCCCGATGACAAGAAGGTTTCTGACTCTTTTGCTCATCGCTTATTTATGCCTCCTTCTTACCCATACAAAGGTTCCGACGGCAAGCACCGCAACAGGAATAATAAGCGCAAAGGTGAGGGTCAGTGCGCGGGTCTGCGAGGTCGTTATCTCGAAATTGCCCGCCGAGACCGACTTCGGGGTGATGGTAATTCCCTCCGATTTCCCCGTAAGCTCGTTGAGCATTGAGATGATAAAGTCGCCGTTGTTATAGTTTGCGCTGCGAATCACCGACGGCTCGATCATAAGCTCCGAGCCGATTGCAAGAACGTAGGTATAAGTTGAAATATGCGTGTCCTGATTGATTTTCTGCTGTTTTGCGAGCACCGCCGAGGCAAAGCTTCCGCGCTCGGTGACTTCGGCGTTCGCGTCGCCGCTGAGCGGCCTCAATTCACACGACGCGCTCGAGGTTATAAGCGTCTCGCAGGCATAAATCGCGTCGACGTCGTCAAACCTCGTCGTAATCGCCCTCGCGTCGGGCGCAAGAATCATGCGGTCCCTGTTGGTAACGTCCGTGAGGTAATTATCCGTCGCGATGGTCTGAAGAGTATAGCTTCTCGGGGCGTTTTCGCCGCCGACGAGCTTATCGGTGTCAGTCTCGCTGATAAGCGCCCTCTCCACGGTGATGCCGTACTTATAGAGCAGCCCGTCAAGGTTCGGCGTCTCGGGCTGCATCGCCGAAGCGATATAGATAATGTGCTTCCCGAGCATTCCTCCGCCCTGAAGCCAATCTTCAAGCTTTGAGATCTCGCTGACGGTATAGTCAACCTTCGGCGCGGGAATCACCGCGATGTCGATGTCGTCGTCAAGCTCGCTTCCCTGAATGTCAACGCTCGTGATGATATACCCGTTGATGCTCAGCAGGTCGGTGAGGCCGCTCGCGTCGGCTTCGTCGGCGCCCGGGTAGGTCAGCACCGCCACGGTTATCGGGTTCGACTCGGTGACTGTCATTATCGCTGAGGTTATCGCCTGCTCGGCGTTCGATTTAAGCGTTACCTGTCTTGCGTCCGCCGCCGCGGTGAAATAGCGGTGCGCATATTCCGCGCCGTATGCCGTTTTCATCTGCGCAAGATATGTCGCATAGTCGTCGGGTACATTTAAGATATCCGCCAGAGTGACTATCTTGACCCTTGAGTGTTCGCCGTTGTCAAGCTCAACGATTATATCCCCCGAAGCGAGGCTCTGCGAATAGCTCGCGACAAAATCGGGGCTTGAAAGCAGGTCGATATACTTAACGCTGATGTTTCGGTTTTGCTGAGTATAGTTTTTCAGAAGCTCGACCGTCTGGGCGGTATAGTCGCTTATAACGCGGTAATCCTCCTCGGTCGAGAGAACGGTTATCGCGACGGGGCTGTCTATTCCCGAGATATATTCCGCCGATTCCTCCGAAACGGTGTAAATTCCGCCCGATGTCAGGTCAAGCGTTATCGGGAAGCGGTCGAACAGAAGCGTCGCAACAACGTTCACCAAAACGATAGCCGCAATCACGAACACCGTGAGGGCGGTCGCGAACGAGCCGTATTTCAGGCGGCGCTTGTTTATATGCTTTTTGAAAAATTCCGATATTTTCATTCCGTTCGCCCCCTTTTAAGACCATCTGCGGCGCTCAAGCACCCTGATCGTGAGGAAGAGGAAGATAACCGTCGCGCTTATAAAGAACAGAACGTTTGAAAAGTCGAATATCCCGAATGTAAACGGGTTATATCTCTCCGAAAACGAAATCTCCGCGAATATCTTTGATATCCACCCGATGGGAATTATCGTCGCTATCGAGCCTATTAGGTAAAGCGCGAGCATACAGCCGAAGCCGCCAATCGCCGCAATAACCTGATTTTCCGTCAGCGATGAAATCAGAATTCCCACCGATATATACGCCGCACCGAGAAGCAGCAGCCCCACAACGTTCCCGAGAACCGTCAGCCATGAAACCGTCCCGAAGAACGAAATCACTACCGCGTAAACAAGGGTCATGCCCACGCCGATGGCATAAATCAGCATCGCCGCAAGGAATTTCCCGACAACGAGCGCCGAAAGGCTTATCGGCGCGGTCAGAAGAAGCTGATCGGTCTTCTGGCGCTTATCCTCCGAGAGCGTGCGCATCGTTAAAATCGGTATGAGAACGAGCAGAACAAAGAACAGCGTCGAATACATCGCCGACATATCGGTCGAGCCGAAGCTCAGCGACGAAATGCTGAACAAAACCCCCGAGGCCGCAAAGAAAGCGGTCAGAAATATATAGCCTATCAGCGAGTCGAAATATGCGCGCACCTCGCGCTTTAAAACAGCTGTCATTTTTCGGCCTCCTCACTGTTATAATGCTCCTCAAGGTCGTCGGCCTTGTCGGCAAGAAATTCGGTGACGCTCTCGCCCATCGTGAGCTTGAGGAATATATCCTCAAGCGAAAGCTCGCTCGAGCGCAGCCCCAAAATATACCAGTTTCGCGACATCAGCCTTCGGTTGAGCTCCCGCCTGATGTCCGTCCCCTCGACCGCCTCGATGTTATATTCCCAAACGCCCTTTTCGCGCTGAAGATCGGCTACCACCGAAACGACCCCGGGAATGGTCTGAACAAGCTTGATGACCTCGTCCTTCGGCCCGTCTATTCTCGCGATAAGCTTGTGGTCCGCAGTCAATTCCCGCGAGAGGTTATCCGCGGTGTCGTCGGCAACGATTTTCCCCTGATTTATAACGACGATCCTGTCGCAAACCGCCTGAACTTCCGAAAGAATATGCGACGAAAGAATTACGGTGTGGTTTTTGCCGAGCTTTTTAATGAGCGTTCTGATCTCTATTATCTGCTTCGGGTCAAGTCCGACCGTCGGCTCGTCAAGAATCAGAACGTTCGGGTTCCCGACAAGCGCCTGCGCAAGCCCGACGCGCTGTTTATAACCCTTTGAGAGGTTGTTTATCCGTCGGTTGAAAACGTTGTCTATCTTCACAAGCTCGCAGATTTCTTTCAAATGTGTATTCCTCGGAAGCTTGCACCCCCTGAGCTCATAGACGAAGTAAAGGTATTCCTTGACCGTCATATCAAGGTAGAGCGGCGGAAATTCTGGCAGATACCCGATCTCCCTTTTCGCGGCGATAGGGTCTTCGAGTATGTCGTGCCCGTTGATGAACGCCTCGCCCGAGGTCGAAGAAAGATACCCCGTAAGAATATTCATCGTGGTCGATTTCCCCGCGCCGTTCGGCCCGAGGAACCCGAGGATTTCGCCGTCGTTGGCCTTAAAGCTTATTCCCGCGACGGCAAGCTTGTCGCCGTAGGACTTAACAAGATTTTTAACTTCAATCATTTTTGCGGCGCCTCCTGAGTCAATTGCGAAGCATCTCTATCGAGCGTTTCATTCTTGAAAGCGTCTCGTCCTTGCCGATTATCTCGGCGACCTCGATAGCGCCGCCGGGGGTAAACTGCTTTCCGCTTATCGCGACCCTCACGGGCCAAAGAACATACCCGTTCTTGATCCCCATCTCGCCGATTAAATTAAACAGAGAGTCATGAAGCACATCAAAATTCCAATCGGTAATATTTTCAAGCACGGGCAGAACCTTTTCAAGAACCTCAATAGCCGTCTCGAGGTTGGTTTTCATCTTCTTGTTCTCATAGAGCGCGAGGTCATAGCTCGGCATCTCGTCGAAGAAGTCCACCTGATCGGGTATTTCCGAGAGAACCTCCGTCCTCGGCTGTAAAAGCGCCGCTATCTTCGCGATGTCGAAATCGCCCTTGCAGGTCTGCCTGATATACGGCTCGGCATATTCCGCGAATTTCTCGGGGCTCAGCGCCCTGATATATTCGCCGTTCATCGCCTTAAGCTTAAGCGGGTCAAAAATCGCGGGCGACTTTGAAAGCCCCGAAATATCGAACTCCTCGATAAGCTCAGGCAGCGAGAATATCTCCCTCTCGCCCTTCGGCGACCACCCGAGCAGCGCGATATAGTTGACAATCGCCTCGCTCAGATATCCCTTGTTGATGAAGTCCTCATACGAAGCGTCGCCGTCCCTCTTTGAGAGCTTGTGCTGCTTGTCGCGCATGATGTGCTCAACATGGATATATACAGGCTCTTCCCAGCCGAACGCCTCATACAAAAGCGTATACTTCGGCGCCGAAGCGAGGTATTCGTTGCCCCTGACAACATGAGTTATCCCCATCAGGTGATCGTCGACCACGTTCGCGAAGTTATAGGTCGGCAGCCCGTCGGTCTTAAGCAAAACCTGATCGTCGAGCGTAGAATTCTCAACGGTTATATCCCCGTACAAAACATCGTGAAAAGTCGTCGTCCCGTCGAGGGGCACCTTCTGCCGAATGACATAAGGCGTTCCCGCGTCGAGCTTCGCCTTAACTTCCTCGGGCGAAAGGTTGCGGCAGTGCCGATCATACATCGGGTTTACGCCCGAGGCCTCCTGAACGGCTTTAAGCTCCGCGAGCCTCTCCTTGTCGCAGAAGCAGTAATACGCCCCGCCGAGCTCTACAAGCTTTTCGGCGTATTCCTTATAAATGCCCCTGCGCTCGGTCTGAATATAAGGCCCGTAATTTCCGCCGACGTCGGGCCCCTCGTCCCAGTCAAGCCCGACTGCCCTGAGCGTGCGATAGATGACCTCGTTTGCGCCCTCAACATAGCGTTCTTGGTCGGTGTCCTCGATCCTCAGAATAAATTTTCCGCCCGCCTTTTTGGCGATGCAGTAGGTAAACAGCGCGGTGCGAAGCCCTCCGATGTGAAGATAACCCGTCGGGCTCGGTGCAAACCTCGTTCTTACTTCGTTCATAGCTTTAAGCTCTCCTTTACTTTTGATATATCCCCAGCGACGGCCGCCCGAAGTTCCTCAAGCGAGCCGAAGCGCTTTTCTTCTCTCAAAAATTCCGCGAGCGCGACCTCCGCCCTCTCGCCGTAAATATCCCCGTCAAAGTCAATGAGGTGCGTCTCAATGACAATTTTTCCGTCCTCGTGAACCGTAGGCCTCGTGCCGATGTTCGTCACCCCCGCGAAGCTCCCCTCCGAGAGCTTCACCCGCGAGGCGTATACCCCTTTTTTCGGCAGCGCCCTTACCGTGTCGAAGCCTATATTCAGGGTCTTTATCCCCATCGAGGTGCCTATCCTGTCCCCGTGAATTATCTCGCCCTCAAAGCCGTATTCATATCCCAACAGGCGGTTTGCCTCTGAAATTTCCCCGCCCTCGATGAGTTTTCTTATCCTCGTTGTGCTGATCGCTTCCCCGCCGTCAAAAACCGTCGGAACAGCGACAGCCTCGATATTTTTCGCCGCGCAAAGCTCTTTAAGCTCCTTTGCTCCCGCCTTTGCGCCCTTTCCGAATCTGAAATTCTCCCCGCAGATAACTCTTAGGGCGTGAAGCTCTTTGTCGAGAATCCTGTCGACAAATTCCTCTGCCGATGTCTCCCTCAAAAGGTTGAAATCCCGCGATATAACTTCATCTGCCCCAAATTTAAGAAGCGTTTCCCGCTTTTTTTCGTCGGTCATCAAAAGCCCGCGTTCGCCCTTTGTGCTCATGCTCAGCGAGTCGAACGTGAAAACTATCCTCTCGCCTTTATGCTTCAAAAGCTCGCTCACGGCGCTCATATGCCCTCGGTGAAGGCCGTCGAACAGCCCGAGCAGAACGGTTTTTTCAGTCATTTTCCGTCTCCCACAAACTCTTGAGAACTCTCACCTCTCGGTCGGCCGCTTCGGCGAGCCCGAGAAATTCCGAACCTTCTGCGCGGTAAACCCCGTCGCCCGAAAAGCCCCTGATGCGCTCTCCGTCAAGCCTCACGCCGCTTTTGAACATTCTTTCCTGCGCCGCCGAAAGCTTCAGCTTCGGGTATTCCTCAAAGCACCGCTCGACCGAAAGAAGAGCCTTTCCGCCGCGCTCCGAAAACGCCTCCGCGAACTCATCAATGCCCATGCATTCGCCGAACGAGAACCCCTGCGAATAGGTGCGAACAAGCGAGGTCATCGTCCCGAGCGTCCCAAGCTTTCTGCCCAAGTCGTCGATGAGCGTCCGCACATAAGTGCCCTTCGAGCAGCTCATTTCGATTTTTCCCGAGCCGCTCTCCCCGTCAAATTCCGAAAGCCTGAGCTCGAAAATCTCGATCTCTCTCAGCGGCCTCTCAACGGTCTTTCCCTCTCTTGCAAGGTCATAAAGCCGCTTCCCGCCGACCCTCACGGCCGAATACATCGGCGGAATCTGGGTTATCTTCCCGACGAACCCCGAAAGCGCGCGTCTTACCTCTTCTTCCGAGGCCTTAACGCCGCTCCTCTCGGTTATATTCCCCGTGATATCGAGCGTGTCGGTCGAAAACCCGAGCGAAAACCCCGCGGCATATTCCTTTTTGCGGTCTGGAATGATATCAATCGCCTTAGTCGCCCTGCCGACAAAAACGGGCAGAACCCCCGTCGCCATCGGGTCAAGCGTCCCCGAGTGCCCGATGCGTTTTATCTTCAAAATCCCGCGAAGCTTCGCCACAACGTCGAACGAAGTGAAACCCTCGGGCTTGTTTATCGGAACTACTCCGCTTATCATAGATATTTTTCCGCCGCTTTTGCGATGGCTTCGGCGGCATCT
Organism: uncultured Clostridia bacterium; assembly: GCA_947627455.1. Classification (GTDB taxonomy): domain Bacteria; phylum Bacillota; class Clostridia; order Oscillospirales; family Ruminococcaceae; genus Faeciplasma. The sequence continues at coordinate 97,646 of CANQWC010000004.1, forward strand.
TCCGCCGTCCCCGAAAGTGTGCACCCCGCTGCGCGGACGTGCCCGCCCCCGTCGAAATTCGCCGCAATTGCCGAGGCGTCTGCCGTCACCGTCCTGACCGAAGCCTTGAACTTCTTCGGGTCGTCGGCCTGCTGCTTAAGGGTTATGCCTATCTCGACCCCCTCAACGGTCAGCGGAATCGCCGCAAAGCCGTCAAGGTCTGCCCTGTCGACGTTATAGCTGTCGATGATGTCGTTGGTGATGGTTATAAGGGCTATCCTGCTGTCGCCGAAGAATTTCATCGAGCCGATGACCTTCTGCTCTGCAAGAATTCTCCCCTTAGATTTTATCTGGAACATTTCGCGGTTTATCTCGGCCGCTTTTGCGCCGAATTCCTTCAAATCCGCTGCGGCGCGGTGCGCGTCGGGCGATGTATTCTCATACATAAAACAGCCCGTGTCTGTCGCGATGCCCGTATAAAGGCAGTCCGCGATAAGCCTGCTCGGCTTTGCGCCCATAATTCTCAGAAGCTTATACAAAATAAGGCAGGTCGCGCAGCTTTCGCCGTCGACATAGCTTTCTTTCGCGAACATTCTGTTTGAAATGTGGTGGTCGATGCAAAGGTCTATCCTGTCGGCATATCCCGAAAGCTCATCGCCCAAAAGCTTTTTGTCGGCGACATCTACCGAAATAACGCACTTCTCCTCAAAATCCATATCCGAGTACCCCTCAAAAAGATACCCGAATTTCTGAGGAAAGCCGTCCGAATTTTTGATGTTTGCTCGAACGCCGACGCTTCTGAGGTAATAGCAAAGCCCGAACCCCGCTCCGATGGTGTCGCCGTCTGGGCGAGCGTGTGTGAGGATAGTGACGTCGCTCACCTTTTTAATTCTCTCGGCAAGCTCCTCAAGGGTTTCAATTCTCATCGCTTTGCTCCTCTCCGCTCTCCTCGGGAATATTAAGTTCTTTAAGCATTTTTGATATATGCGCGGAATACTCCGCCGAATCGTCGGCGACGAATCTCAGCTCAGGCGCCTTTCTGATGCCCAGAACGGCGACGATCTCGTGCCGCAGAAGCCCCGAGGCGCTCTCAAGCCCCTTGGTCGCCTCTTTTGCCTTTGCCATTCCGTCAAGGCTTGAAACATAAACCCTCGCCACCGAGCGGTCCCTCGAAACGTCAACTCTCACGACGGTAAGCCGCTCGGCGTTGATTCTCGGGTCTTTTAAGTCTCTGAGCTTTCCGCCGATGATTCTCTGAATATCCGACGCGAGCCGCGCGGACTTGAAATCAGCCATATTTTTTCTCCTTTACAGATCATCGCGCCTCTTCGCTCATGATATACCCCTCAAAGATATCGCCTTCCTTGAAGTCGTTGAACTTTTCAAGGGTGATTCCGCATTCAAATCCCGCCGCAACGTCGCGGACGTTGTCTTTAAATCTCTTGAGGCTCGACATCTTATCGTCGGCGATGATGATGCCGTCGCGAACAATTCTGACCTGATCGTTTCTCGAGATCTTTCCGTCAAGAACATA
>CANQWC010000005.1 GCA_947627455.1 uncultured Clostridia bacterium
TACACCTTTCCGCAAGGCCCGTTTTGGAGCCCTTGCAATAACGCAAATATTAGAACGGAGTGTGTCTGATGAAATCATTGTTCAAACGTTTTGCGGCATTCACGCTTTGCGTGGTTATGGCTTTCGCTCTTGTGGGCGATCTCGGCGGCGCTTTGCCGATTTTTGCGGCGTCAGCATCGCCGGGACCCGAGCCCAACATTTATCTCACCAGAGCGATGGCGCTTGATATCATACATCGAAGCGCAAACAACGACCTACACACCTATCACACAGTTATTAACAAAGACAATTCCTCATCATTTTCTAACTAGTACATCTCTTTTGATGTAGATAGCGGCATTGTCACCGTCAACGCCATCGATGCTTACGGCGTGTTCGTCGGCTTTGCTGTCTTGGCGGGAAACGACATCGTCTCGTTCGCCACAGAGGACGGCAAGGAAGTTCTGAAGATCGATTACGGGTCGGTCGACAAAGATAAATCGCTCGTACACGAGGTCAAGATAAACGTATTCTACATGGAAGAGCCGCAGTACGGCGCAGACTTCGGCTCATCGGGAGCGGGAAACGACGTTTGTTATATAGCTCTGGACAAAAACGGAAATATTTTGGAAAAGTCAGGCTCAACCTCCGAAAGCGCGCTTGAGGACAGGTTCTATATTGTTGACCCTGATTGGGTCACCACCAGTATTTACGGCGAGCTGAGCCTTAATGCTGATGACTTTACCAATGAATACGGCCTTGTTGATGTTGACGAAGACGGTATATCTGATGCGGCAGGCGTCGCGAAACTTTATAATACTTCGGCGGGGCTTCATACCGACAAGACGGTTTATGCGACCGAAGCGCGCGGCGACAACATTGACGGCTCTCGCAAGTTTGACGTAACGCTTGAATCGTGGTATGGCGGCAACGCGACCGCCGACATCGGCCTGATTCTTGACGCCTCGGGCTCGATGGCGTTTTCTTCCTCAAATATGATTCCGATGCGGCTCTCGCAAGAGAGCAATTCGTCGAACGAACAAGCTCTTACATGGCTTGATCACAATACCGCTGATGATACATATTGGGGCGATCCTAAAATAATTCAGGATAGAGCCGAACATAAGTACGGCTATTATAAGCTCAGTTATGACGATGACACCAAGACATATAAGCTCACAACAAATGACGGCAAAGGCTATTATACGGGCACAGGTGAGAACGGAAGCGCGGAATACACGTTCAAGGCGAACGAATATCTTCCGCCTGATGTAGTCGACGTTCTGTTGAAGCAGACGGACACCGACAACTCAATGCTCGGCTACAGCGGCTATTCCTACTATGTTTACGACAGAAGAGCCAGCCACAGCGAGTTCAACCCTCTCGGCTATTGGGGAGGAAAGTCCAGAAAAACGGAGCCCTATACCGAAACGACCGACCCCCCTGCGACTGAAAAACTCATAGGGCATTATACGTTTGATGATACGCTGAAAAATGATAAAAGCAGCAGCGGCGGCGAAGCTAAACTTATTAACAATGTTGAAAAAGGCACGGGCGCGACGTTTGATAAAGACACAACGCCGTCAATTAAGACGGAGCCCGAATATGTTAAGGGCGATGACAATACGCTTGATTTAGCTGCAACAGCTGAAAAAGGCGGACTTATGCTGGACATTGATACACCGAATAAGTTTACTATAGCAATGCGTATTAAATCTTCTGTTTCCGGCCAAGAAAAAGATGTATACGAGGAGATTCCGCTTGTTTATATCGGTGATCCTAACGGCACAAATTATATAAAAGTTGTAAGAAGTAGTAGCGACGCAAGAAATATAAAAGTTTATGAAAATGGTACACTTATCATTAACTATGGTGATAGTGAAACAGCGGCAACAACAATGAAGCCGTTCCATGATACTGATTGGATAAATTTATGCTTATTATACGATGGAAGCAACTTAACAATAGCGGAATATGATAAGAATCAGAGTACATCTATAAGTAAAGATACGGTACAACGTTCACTTTCTGGTTTTTCGACAGACAATGCGGTAATTATAATCGGTGGCGATATTGACGGACGTAGTGAAAAAGAATATTCACCGATGCAATTGACAGAATTTTGCGTATTTGATAAAGCATTATCTGATAATGAACTTCAAACAGTAAATACAAAGAGTAATATAAAAACTTACAGCAAAATGCAGGAAATTGGCGGCTTAACTGCCTTTTACGATTTTGGCGACGGTGCAGGCGATAAATTAGGTAACCGCGCTTCTTCGTCAAGCGGTTCTCTCAAATTCATCAAGCAGGCAGAAAACGGCGCGTTCAACACCAAAGAAGAGATCCAAGGCAAAACCGAGCTCGAACCGATTTATGCTGATAAAGCTCTGAATCTCACTCAAACCGCAAAGAACGGCGGTATTTTGCTCGACGCTGTCCCGACAAATCAAAACGATTTCACCATTTCATTTAAGGTGAAGAATGACAGCGACTCGCCAACCCAAGAAGCCGAATTGGTTTACATGGGCCCGTTAAATACAAACAACGGTTACTATAATATCTTCCGTTCGCAAAGTTCGACGTCACCTACGAGCGGCGATCCAAGGCATATAAGATTTTCTAAAGACAGTAACTACACAGGTACCAAAGCCAGCGGATCTAATGCGTTTAGTCAAGGGGATTGGACAACAGTAACGTTTACTGTTAAAGATGGTACTGTAAAAGCTTATGTAAATGGTGAAGCTGTCGAAACTGCGGGCGGTTCGACCGCAACTCTTGGCCAATTAACCGAATCTGATTTTGCCATCATTCTGGGCGGATTGCAGGACAAATATAACGGCAAAGATATTTTAATCGACGAATTATTTGTCTATGACAAAGCGCTCGATGAGAGTGAAGTGTCGCAGCTTTACAAATCGCTGCAAGAACCGAAGGTAATCGCCGCTGCGGCAAACGTCGCCCTCGACGACAGCGGCAACACCATCGCATATATCGACGCCGCACTTGTTGCCAACAAGGGTGAAGAAGAAAAAATGCGCGGGTGGTACTATGTCAACTCGACGAGCGACTGGGTCAATAACTATGACAACCCCAAGGTCGGCACCGCAAAGGTATTACAGGCCCTTTCTACAGACGAGGTCATTAAGAATGAAATCTCGATTAACGACCTTCCCGAAGACATTCAAGCAAAGTTAGAAAAAGGTTGGGAATACGACTATTCAAAATGCAACGGCGGATTTATTTATACGGGCAAAAATGATTTCACATTAACAGACGGCTCTGAACACTATTATTATAATGCAGAAGAGAATGACGGCAAGCCAAGCGTTTATATCACAGATATAAAAGAGTATGATTATGCAGACGAACTTGGTTCAAACGAGGGAATAGCCGCAATAACTGTTCCCGAGGGCGAAACGCGCAACGGCAATGAAAATGTAAGACCCGTTATATTCTTTGTCGACGACGCGGGATATCTCAGATGCTTTTACAGCAACAGCAACTCAAAAACCGAGCCAAAAAACAGCTCAGGCCCGAGAAGCTCGGCGTCCTATGTTTACTTCAAGTGGGACTGCAACGACGTCAAGACGGATTCGCTTCAGGCCGCGCTCGGAACCTTCAATGCCGACCTTGAGGAAATATCGCCGAGCAGCCGCGTTTCGGCGGTTCGGTTCAGCTCAGAGAAGATCGGGGACGATGATCTCGACAAGCTTGTAATGCTTGACTGGACGAAAGACCCCGCCGCGGCGACAAAAATGCTCAGCCTTGAATATGGCGAAGGCGAATCTACAGGTTTTGACAACTCGGTGCCGAGTCTTGAAAACGAGAATAACAGTCAATCGTCCATAAAGCAGTATAACTACGGCCTCACGGGCGGCACAAGCACATATCAGGGGCTTAAGGCGTTTAATGATATTCTTGTCGCGAAACAGTCGGACGGCACCTCGCGAATGGATCGCGACAACCCCGACCGCGATAACGGCAAGGGCAAATACGTTATTATCTTCACCGACGGCAAGGACACCAATGTCGAGGATTTGACAAGCACGGACGAAGACGAAAAGAAAGCCGCCCAAGCAAAGGTCGACGGGTCAAAAGAAATTGCCCAAACGCTTAAAAGCGACGGCTTCACGATTTTCTATGTTCTTTTGAAGAGCGGTTCATTCACGGTAATAGATGATGCGGAGAAGGCGTTTATCGCTTCGATAGCGGGTAACACCGAAACAGACGATTATGCAGAGGACAAAAGTTTAAGCGACGTACAGAAATATGAAGCTCTTCAGGAACAGTATATCTTTGAGGCCACAGGCGGCGATAACCTTACCGACATATTCCGAAATGATATCCTCGGCGAAATATCAAAGACCCTCAATGACTATACCGTTAAAGACTATATCGACCCGAGGTTTGATTTAATCGGTTATACGAAGGATGAGAACGAGCGCCATGTAGAGACGGTATTTCACCTTAACGAGGGCGGAAAAGTTGAATATATCGACGCCAAGAACGGCGAGACAATCAACAATGTTAGCAGTTCTCCTCTCTCGATAGAGCTGTCGTCTAACAATGGAAACTCCGAAATCGCCTATCTTTACTATGACGGCGGGTACTACCTCACTTGGACAAAGCAGGAAATCCCATACTGCACCGTCGGCGACAGCGAGCTTACGGTCTGGCGCTCTGAGTTTAAAATCGTCGCGAAGGAAGACTTCATCGGCGGCAACGCCATACTCACCAACGGCAACGAAGAAAAACAGAATTATGTATATAACCCAAGCGACGTGGCGAACGCAAGCTCGGGCAAGGACAAGGCAAATGACATCAACTTGTCATCGGCCGAATATGTCTCAAAGGGCTTCCCGAGGACGGCGGCAAACGTCAGAAGACTGCCTCTTGAACCGACAGTAAGCAACAGCGATATCTATCTCGGCGAGACCATTTCGCCCGAGGATATTATAACCGCGCTTATTAAGCAAAATCTTGCCGACGAGAAAAACAGCAGCCCGTATTTTGAATATCTTCTCAGAACAGAGGACAACAAAACCAAGCTTGCTAAGCTGTTTGAGGGGCTTGAAGGCGACGGCGAAGAAACTCTCACTCTGCCCTATTCCTATGTGCCGCGTGTGAACGACCCTGACAGCTATGCAGGCGATGAATTGCATCAGAAAGATTATGTCGGAACAATCACCTATACTCTTAAGGCCGAGGAAGCTCTTGGCGACGGCGAAAAAATAGAAGATGACAGCAGTGTAATAACTCTTTATACAAAGGAAAGAAAATATACCTTAACCGTGGACTTTGAGCCGTTTAAGGTTGAGTCAAAATCTTCTGTAGTTGACGGCATTGAAACCGACAGAAACACCGCTAACGGTGCGCTTGTCACCGAGAAGGATGTAAAAAATGAGGCTGTATATCCTTGGGACAATAGCTTCAAACCTGCCGCGGGTGCGGTTCAGAGCGGGTTCAGCAAAGAAATTGAAAACACCCACACCGTCTACATGGTTCGCGGGCAGATTGTTTTGAGAGCGGCTCTCAGCGACGCCGATTATGACTATATTTGCAAGTATTATCCCGATACCGAGATTTACAGCGCTGACCTCGTAAGAACTTATGACGGCGAAGATACCACCGTCGGAACACTCACTGTCAAAACCCCTGCGGTTGCCGCAACGGCATTGACAGGCGAAAAATATCTCTATGCGGAGTTTAAGCCCGCAAGCGGCACGGGGCTTAAAGATTTGCTCCCGATAGGCGACTATTCGTTTGCCAACGCCAAGCCCAACGCCGATTTGCCGTTGGTATTTGAATCGCTCGACTCAATCAAGCTTGTTGAGGATTTGACAGACGACGCGCTTGCCAAGTTTAACGATTATGTTTATATTGATTCCTCGGGAAAAATGCAGAAAGCTTCTAAGGGAGACACCGATTACAGGGCTTCTTATACCTATGCGGCAGGCCTGTTTAATGACCCTGCGGGAGGCTTCAACAGTAGTTCTTATTACGGCCCGATCAAGCTCGGCACAGCGAGCACAGACGCGGGTAGGATTGACGACCTTATCGGCCTTGCCGAGATAAAGGGAACGCTCAAAACGGGCACCCTCACTATCACAAAGACGGTCGTAGACAACTCCTCAGACTTTGAGCCCGATGGCACTGAGGAATTCACCTTTAACGTCACATTCCTTAACGGCACTAAAGAACTTGCTACCGACGATTTTGATAATATCACCGTCAGCATTGGCGGCGCACCTGCGGAGCCTTTCAACGGCACAGTAACGCTTAAGGCAGGCGAAAACGCAACAATCTCGGGAATTCCCGTCGGCGTGACTTACACCGTTGAGGAGCAGCCTGTTGACAGCTTCACAACCGAATATGAATTCTCGGACAAGGACCAGACGATTTCAGATGGCGACGGCGACACGGTCGAGGTCACGAACACCTATGAGCCTTCTGTATCCGCGACGCTCAGCGTTGAAAAAACTATCACGGGCGAATATCTGCCCAACCGCGAGACGTCGTTCAAGTTCAAGCTTGCGCCCGTCGATGAAAACGGCGACCCGATAACCGACGGCTCAACGCCGATGCCCGAAAGCGACACCATCAGCATTGGCTTTGAGGCAACTCCCGATGCCGCGACTTCAAAAACAAATTCTGACAGTTGGAATCTGACCTTCACCAAGGTGGGCACATATTACTATACTGTCACCGAGATTGTCCCGAGCGACAAAGAGGGATTCATATATGATGAAAAAGCGGTGCATACCGTTAAATTTGAGGTCACAGCGAATACCGCCGAAAATAAGTTGAATGTCACCGCAACAGTCGATGACGGCAATCCCGTTGTCGGCGATGTCGAGGTGTCTTACACCAATACTTACAAGCCCGAAGAAATCGAAGTTTATTTCGATGGAACGAAAGAACTCACCGGGCGCGACTGGGCAGCAACCGACACGTTTGAATTTACAATCGAGGGCGATGATGTACCCCTGCCTACTCAGACAACTGTATATGCTGACAGCAACAAGCAAGACTTCACGTTCGGGGCTATCACCTTCACAAAACCAGATGAGTATACCTATACTATCAGGGAAACCAAAGGAAGCGACGATAAAATCGCCTATGACGACACGGAGTACACTGTCGTTGTTACCGTTACCGATAACGAGGGTACGCTTGAATATAGTGTCAATGTCAACGGCACAAGCGTAGACAGTGATGATATCGTTGACGGTCATGTTGAGGGCTTCAACTTTGAGAACATCTATACCCCCGAAGTCGCCAAAATAGAAGTTTCGGGCACCAAGAGCTTCACTCTTGCGAACGGCGAAGCGCCCGAGTCTGACGAAGTATTCACATTCACGTTTGATGTGATTGAGACCGATTCGACTTGGACGGAAGAAAAGAACCCCGAGCAAAACGAGAAAAAGACCGTTGAATTCTCAGGCAGCGATTTAAGCGGCACTCCGTCTCAAAAGCCGATAGTTGATCTTCTTAAAAAGACCTATGAGCTTAAAAATATTCCCGAGATTCAGGACGGCGGCTCTGTAAAATATTATTACAAAGTCACCGAGAAGAACGACGGAACAGCTCATATAAGCTATGACAACACCGAGTATCACATCACGGTGACGGTAAGCTACAGCAAGGAGAGCGGCATTTTATCCGCGTCGTATGATGTTACAGACGTAAATGGCAACAAGGCTGATATAGAGTTTTCAAACACCTATATCCCTGACGCTGTACCCGCGACGGCGAATATAACCGTGACAAAAGATGTCGACGGCGACGAGCTCCCAAGCGACGCAAACTTTACATTCACATTTACAGTCACCGAGACCGATGAAAACCGCGAGCCCTTGGCGGGAGCTGCTCAGATACCGTCTATAACTGTCACAAACGAGGGCAGCGCGCTGTTCACCCGCGAATTTACCGCGGGCGACATCGGCACACACTATTACACCATCGCCGAGGACCTTAACGACCCGCGCTTTGATTGCGATGAACCCGTCAAGTATGTCACGGTAACGGTTGGCTATGACCCCGCGGCAAACACCGTCACGGCCGAGCCGAGCGTTTCTGAGGTGAAATTCACAAACACCTATACCGCCCCGAAGCCTCATATCACGATTACTAAGAGCCAGACGGTTGTCAACGGACTTACGGGCACTCCTTTGACCGTAAAGGCAGGGGATATTGTCGAATATACCCTTACCGTTTCAAATGACGGCGATGTTGACGCGCCTGCGGTCAAGGTCATAGACACCGTTCCGACAGGGCTTGATATCATCAAGGAAAGCATCGTCGGCGGAACGCTCGACGGGCAGAAGATAACATGGACGCTTACCGTTGGCGCGCATAATTCTGCGACTGTAAGCTTCAGAGTTACGGCGCCGCCCGTGACGGCGAGAACTACTTGGTCAAATATCGCATACGCCGACGGCACCCCGTCTGAGACCGTTGTGCTGATTGAAGAAAAGCCGAAGGTCGGCAATATTGAGATTCGCAAGACCCTCACGGGCAACGATTTCGACACTAACGACAGGTTCAGCTTCACGATTGAGGTTTACGGCGACGACGGAGTCACCCCGATTCTTGCGGAGACGTTTGAACTCGGACAGGGCGAGAGCAAAAAATATGAAAATCTTCCCGACGGCGCGAAGTTTACCGTTACTGAGACTGACACGCTCGGATATACCCCGTCGGTAAACGGAGTCAGCGGCAATTCCTATGAGGGCGTTGTCAAAAACGGCACGACGGTTTCGGTGAGATTTGAAAACAATCGCTCAAAGCCCGTGGTTCAGACAGGTTCGCTCATCGTGAGAAAGACCGTCGCGGGCCCCGCTGAGGCAATAATTCCCGAGACCTTCGGATTCACTTACAGCCTCGGTCTGCCATCAGATTTTACCGAGACAGAGTTTGACTACACCATATCCCACTTCGACTATATGGGCGTTGAGGTCATTGACGGGAGAGGCACGCTCGGCGCGTCGGGCACATTCAGCCTTAATAACGGTCAGAGAATCAAGATTTCGGGCCTGCCTGCGGGCACGACCTATAAGGTCGACGAGCTTCCGACGGTCGGCAGCTATATCGTCGACAGATATAATACAAGCGGCGTCATCACTCTTGATGAAAACGGCGCGGTCGCAGACGCCTACGCGGTGTTTGTCAACACGGTAAAAACGGGCCAGCTTACCGTCTCAAAGACGGCGGTCGGAAACCTTGCAATGTCTACCGACATGTTCGGGTTCATGGTCTCGCTCTATCACGACTCGGCTTTAAGCGAATCTGCGCAGGAGGTCGGCGGACAGTTCGGTGGAATGTACTTTGAAGCGGGCGTTGCTTATATCTCTCTTGCCGACGGCGAAAGCGTGACGGCGGTCGGCCTGCCCGTCGGGCTTTACTACAAGGTCGAGGAGATCGAAGCGAGCGGCTATGAAAGCGGCGTTGCGGGCGAGCAGATCGGCGTTATCACGATGGGCATGATCTCGGACACCGAGACATGCAGCGCGGCGTTCATCAACCTTAAACAGAAAAACGTCAAAACGGGCGATCTCACCGTCTCGAAGATAGTCACGGGCGAGGGCGATACCTCATATCCGTTCCCGTTCACGCTTGAGCTTTACTATCACGACACGACGGGAAGCCCCGAGGTTTTGGCTGCCGATGTCAACCTCACGGGTAAAATCATCGGCGGCGAGCCGAGAGATGTCAGCGTTACAGGCGGCCGTGCGGCATTCAATCTCAGCCACGGCGAAAGCCTCCGCCTTGAGGGTCTGCCCGAGGATATTCACTATATCATCACCGAGACCGACCCGAACGGTCACACCGTGACGATTTCAAACACTGGCGCGTTTACGCCGACGTATTACGACCCGTTCTACGGAATAATGACTGCCGACGAAACCCAGTCAAATGCTGCCTCGGGCGATGTCAAGGGCGGCGAGCATGTTTCGGTTACGTTCTATAACCACATCGAACCCGAGCCCGAACCTGAGCCCGCGAGCACCTCGCTCACCATCACAAAGACCTTTGACCAAAAGGGCTCGACCAAGGACAACGCTCTTACGTTCAGCTTCGACGTTGCGCTAATCAGCGCAGTCGACCCATCGGGCAGCCCGATAACCGACGCAAGCGGAAACTACCTTGCAAATGTAACCGTAAATAAGGGCGAGGAGGATGGCTACGGAACTGTCGAGTTAAGCTTTGACAGAGCGGGAACCTATACCTTCTCGATCAAGGAGCGCGCGGAGTATATCGGCGATGTGCCCGAAGGCGGCGAACTTTACACCGTTACCGATGAGAAGCTTGCGGTCGTCACTGTCACCGAGGTCAACGGAATTCTCACCGCGACGCCTATTGAGCCTATCGTGTTTGTAAACCGTTATGTTGCGCCAAAAGAACCGCCAACGCCGTCGAGCGCGGTAATAACCGTTCAGAAGCTTATTGAGGGCGATGATATCAGCGGCGAAAGCTTTGACTTTGATTTCACCGTCACCGAGGCAGACCAGAGCGGCGAAATAATTGACGAGCTTCATATCACAAACGAGGGCACTGATACATTCATCACCCGCGAATTCACCGAGGAGGACATCGGCAATACATACTACTACACCATCACCGAGGTTGACGGCGGCATCAAGGGTATGAGTTATGCCGATGCGCAGACCGTCACGGTAAGCGTTACCTATGACGAGGCGGCCAACGCTGTTGTCGCGACGGCAACACCCAACCCCGTTGTGTTCATCAACACCTATACACGCCCCGACCCGAGCCTCGCCGAGATAAGACTCACGAAGAAGGTCTCCGATTCGAGCGGCAAGGAATATGCCGAGGGAAGCTTCACTTTTGAGGTCAACCTCACAAACCGCCCCGAATATTCGGAAAACGGCTTCACAAACGGCAAAGCAACAGTTACTGTTGACGGCGGTGCAACGGTTGTGCTGACAGTTCCGTTCGGCGCTGAGTATGAGATCACCGAGATAAATGTTCCCGACGGCTATACCGATTCGACCGAAAAGCTTAAAGGCGTTGCCGACGGCAGCACGGTCGAGCTGATCTACAATAACGTCAAGACCCCGAAAACGGGCAGCCTTACTCTTCGCAAGATTTTGGTCGTCGATGGCAGAATCTCGGAGGGTGGCAGAAAGTTCAGGTTTAAGATTGAGCTTTTGGGCTCTGACTTTACGGGCGATGCAAACGGTGTAAGCTTTGATAACGGCGTCGCTTGGGTAGAACTCAGCGGCGGCGAGAGCGTCACAATGACGGGGCTTCCCGTCGGTGTAGACTATGTCATCACCGAAGACAGCGTCAGCGGCTATACGCTGCTCAGCGAAAGCAGCTCGGGCCTCAGCGGCACGATAACCGCCGACAGCGATGCGGTCGCCATCGCGGTGAACGCGACGTTCGGCTCGCGCACGCCGATCAATCCTCCGCCGATGACCCCTGAACCCGACCCCGATGATCGAGTTGAGATCATTCCCTCGACCGAGGGCGGCAGCGGCGAAGGCGATGAAGTCCCCGACGAAAGCGAGCCCAACCCCGTAACGGGCGCACTCGGCAGCGGAATGTCCTTGCTCCTCGCAGCAGCGCTCGCGCTGGCGACTAAGCGGAGGTAAAAACATATATAGATAAAAGCGGCAAGCAGTAGCTTGCCGCTTTTTGTATGTCTGATTTGGCACGAAAAAATATAGGGAAAGCATGCAGGACCGTCAATTCTAATTGGAAACTTTTTAATAGACGCTTTTTTGCAGAATATGATTTGCTAAACCGAGTTATTAAAATTGTAAGCGTGGGAATGCGTTGCGGGTCTTTAAGTGTGGGAACACCGCCCCTTGAGGGGAGGGGGCATTGCTGCTTTCCCGTTCGTGCTATGTTATGATTGGGGAGAGGTGATTAAAAATAGCATACCCCGAGCTCGCGGCAGCGAGGTCGCGGGTATACCTTATACAATGGGATACGGCGGCTTTTCGGGTGGGCACTTATTTCAATTTTATTCTCTGTTTGAGCGTTAAAACATTACTCGCGCAGCGAGTACCTTATAATAAGGGGATATGCGTCTTGAGTAGGGCCATTTAAACAAACTAATTTTAAAATCGGGGGGAACCCGCAGGGTGCCCCCGATAATTATAAACCGTCTGAGTTTGTAGCAGCGTATGCAGGGTGCCCCCGACTTATCAAATCTTGAGAGTGTGTGATTGCCCGCAGGTTCCCCCATAAAAACGTGTAGAGGACTCGTCTCCCTTTTCCCTACTCTCTCCCCACCTTCCTCTCGAAAATTTCTCTGATTTTCCTCATCTTATCCTCGTCAAATTTCGCTTCCCTCTCATATGTATAAATCCCGTTCGCCTCTTGCTCAACGTCATACAGCTGAGTATAGCAGAGCCCGAAAATGTTCGGGTTATCCATGATCGCGTCGGTCAGGCCCTTAAGGCGGTTAAGGAATTCCTCCTCGGTTTTCGGCGCGTCGCCATAGCCCCAAGCGTCCGAATTTTCGGACTTGTTCCATCTCATGCCGCCGTACTCGCTGACGAACATCGGCTGCCCGCCGTAGCGCTGCCTGTCGGGGAAGGGGTTCCACGCGCGCTCGTCGCCGCTCGGGAAATTCACAAGCTTTTTGCGGAAAACCTCGGGGCTCTGCTCGTAGTCGTGAATATCAAAAATGTCGGTCGCGACATGGAAATGCCCGCTTGTGTCGATGCAGGGCCGCGTCGGGTCGAGGAGCTTTGTGAAGCGGTAGACCGTCTCAAGAATTCGGTCGTCCTGAGGCTTCCCGCGATAGTCCCACGTCTCGTTAAACGGGCACCAACCGATTATCGCGGGGTGATTGAAATCACGCCCGACGGCCTCGCTCCACTCGTTCAAAAAGCCGCCGAGGTTCGCGGGGTCGGAATGGTCGAAGCCCCAGTCGGCGTACTCGCCCCAGACGAGATAGCCGAGGCGGTCGCAGTGGTACAAAAACCGCGGCTCAAAGACCTTTTGGTGAAGCCTTGCGCCGTTGAAGCCGAGCGCCATCGACAGCTCAATATCGCGAATCAGCGCGGCCTCGGAGGGCGCGGTGTAAATTCCGTCGGGGTAGAAGCCTTGGTCGAGGACGAGCCTCTGGAAGACCGATTTTTCGTTGATGAGAAATTTTTTGCTGTCGAGCCGCACGCTCCGCAGCCCGAAGTAACTTTTCACTTCATCGCCGCCGAAGGTCAGTCGGACGCCGTAAAGCCGCCCTTTTCCGACCTCCCAGAGGTGTTTTTCGGCCAGCGGTATCTCTATTGTCAGGGGCCCGCCGTGCGATTCTCCGAAGCCGCCGCCGACGGGTTTCCCGTCGTAAGTCACCTCGGCGCAAAGCCTGCCAAAGCCGCATAAATCGGCGATAAGCGTGACCTTTTGGTTTTCGGGGTCGGGGTAAAATTTCACGCTTCTGATGTAGTTTTTCGGCATGAATTCAAGCCAAACCGTCTGCCAGATGCCCGTGGTTCGCGTGTAGTCGCAGTCGTGCGAATAGTATAGCTCCGACTGCTTGCCGCGCGGCTGATAGGGTGCGCGAACGTCGTCAAAAACGCACACGGTGACGCTGTTCTCGCCCGAGTGAACATATGACGATATATCAAATTCAAACGATGTATAGCCGCCGATGTGTCTGCCGACCTCAGCGCCGTTCAGCCAAACTATGGTTTCATAATCCGCCGCGCCGAAGTGAAGAATCACGCTGCCCGAAAGCTGCGAATCGTCTAAAACAAAGCTTCTGCGATACCACACCGCGTTCATGAAATCCTTGGTGCCGACGCCCGAAAGCTCACTCTCGGGGCAGAACGGCACGGTGATACTGCCACCGAGGTGATCGGCAAGATATAATTTTCTGTCAATGCCGCTTTTTGAATTATCGATCTCAAATTCCCATACGCCGTTGAGATTCAGCCAATTTTCACGCTCAAACTGCGGGTTCGGGTGCTCGGGCCGAGGAATGCTCATAATGAATGCCTCCTATCATGAAATGTCAAAAATATTATAAACCCGCGCAGCGAAATTTGCAATAAAAATAATCTTCTTGTGATGACGGATTTGAGGTTTTTGAGCAGCTCCCCGTCACAAGTTGCCGCAAATCCGTCAATAAAATCTTAGGATATGTATTGCAATTGCGGGCAGGGCGGTGTATAATATATCAAAATCCTGTTTGGGAGGGCTCGGCATGACAAAGGCTGATTATATCAAAATTCTTGCGGTCGTGATTTCGGCGGCGGTTTTTCTCGTCTCCTGCGGGGGCGACAAGGCTCGCAAGGGCCTCACGACGGGAGATAACGCCGTTTCTCAGATCATCAATTCCGAGCGCGCGTCGGCTCGGGTGACGGTTTTGGGCGATAGGTTCATGGTCGGCGGTGAGGAAATTTTCTTCAGCGGCATGAACGCGCCGTGGCAGAACTGGAACGACTTCAACGGCGGCATGGACGAGGACTTCTGGGAGGCCGAATTCAAGCGCTTTGCCGACGACCACATCAACTGCGTGCGCATTTGGGTCAACTGCGACGGCGAAAGCATCGTCGACCTGAATTCTGACGGCAGCATCGCCTCGATAAACGAAAAACACTGGGAAGACCTCGAATCGCTCTTTGACCTCGCGAAAAAATATGAGGTCTATGTGATGCCGACGCTGCTTTCGTTCGACCACTTCAAGAACGGCTCGGGGCCTGTTTGGCGGGCGATGCTCGAGAGCCGCGAAAACTGCGACGAATACGCCGAGAAATACGTCAAAGAATTTTGCGAGCGCTTCGGCGACAACGAATACGTCTTCGCAATCGACCTCATGAACGAGCCCGATTGGGTATATGAAAACGAGGAGTGCGGGCGGCTTCCTTGGGAGGATATAAGCTACCTCTTCGCGAAGTGCGCGGCGACGATTCACGAAAACAGCGAAATGCTTGTGACGGTCGGAATGGGCATTGTCAAGTATAATTCCGACGACTACGAGGGCGACAAGGTTTCGGACGAATATCTGCAATCGCTCTATGACGACGATGACGCTTATCTCGACTTTTACAGCACCCACTATTATAACTGGCAGGCGCCGTGGTTCCTGACGCCCATCGGCCGCACGCCCGAGGAATTCAAGCTTCACACCGACAAGCCCTGCATGATAGCCGAGACCCACAACGACGACGAGGGCGAGATCGGCATGAGCCTTACGGAGAAGTATAAAGACCTCTACGACCACGGCTGGGGCGGAATTTTGGTCTGGAGCCAGACCGACGGCAGCGAGGAATCGTGGTATCACTACGACCTCACCAAAGAGGCCACCAACGCGATGTATGACTACGCGCCCGAGAGAATAAAACCGACGGAGAATTAAAAGCATACAAAACGTCAAAATTTTAGTATTATTTGTATTGAAGCGCAACTCAAAACCTCCTAAAATAAACTTAACGTTTAATTTAGGAGGTAAATTTTATGCTCAAAAGGGTAATATCGGTCATCTCGGCGGCTTTGATAATAATTTCGCTCGTCGGCTGCGGTTCAAAAAGGCGCGAGGTCATCGAGCTGACACTCTCGACCGAAGACGCCGAGGCGATTTTAAACGCCGCGGGAATCTATCTTCCCGACGCAGAAACGGCCGCGGGCGCGAACACAATCATCAAGCTCTACGGCTATCGCAACGACCTTCAGAACTATTCCGACGAGGAAATGCTCCAGACGGGCTACTGGACGTTCAAAGAGCGCTACGGCAGCGATATAGAATATATTGAATGTGTTTTTGCCGATCGCCGGACGACACTCGCGAACCTGCTGCTTTCAAGCGACACGCCCGACTTCTATGCCGCTTGGGCGACGGATTTTCCCTGCTACTGCTTACAGGGAATGTTCCGGCCGATCGACGACTATATGAGCTATGACGACCCGCTCTGGGCGGATATGAAATACATGGCTGACAACTATTTCTCGATCGCGGGAAAGCATTATATCTTCATCACCGACGTTATCGCAAACTGCGTGGTGGTCTATAACCGCAGGATCATGGAGGAATACGGCTTTGCCGACCCCGCCGAGCTGTTCTATAACAACGAGTGGACTTGGGACGAGATGATGGACATGTCGATGGATTTCACCGACCCCGACGAGGGCCACTACGCCTTTAACGCATGGCACACCGAGGAGGCGCTGTTCACATCGACGGGAACATTTTTGGTCGAATACGACCCCTCCGAGGGAATATTCAAACAGAACCTCGACGACCCGAGAATCGAGCGCGCCGCAAACTGGCTCTATGACGTCATGAAGGGCGAGCTTTGCTTCCCGATGTGGACTACGGGCCGGACAATGAACTACGGCGCCGAGGGCGGCGGAATGAAAGAGGGCAAGACCCTCTTCGCGATGAACCCGTGGTATGTCTTTGACGAATGCAGAAGCGCCGAGGAATATGAAAACATCTTCGGAGACATCAGAAACAACGAGCTGATGATAGTGCCCGTTCCACGCGACCCGAACGGCGACGGCGAATATTATATCGATTCTAAGATAAAGGGGTATAACCTCATCAATGGCGCGCCTCACCCCGAGGCAGTAGCGCTTTTGGCGGCCTGCGACCGCTTCAAGACGGTCGACCCGACGGTGGTGAACATCGACAAGCGCCAGCTTAAAGAAAAGAAGGGCTGGACCGACGAGATGCTTGACATGTGGGACGAGATGTATGAGATCGCGCATTCGCACAACACGCTGATAATGTTTGAAAACGGCCTCGGCGACGCCGCGCCGATAGTCGACCACCTGTTCAACTATACCCGCCAAGGCGGCGACAGCTCATGGGGGCAGAGAAAAGAACAGTACGGCGATCAGCTTCAGTATTATCTTGACGACCTCAACAAACAGATAAAAGAGCTTGAATAGGTTGACTTCCAAGGCGGGCTGCCCTTTGCTTCGGCGAAGGGCGGCCTGCTTTTTTAAAACCCGCGATCAGTCAAATTCGGTTTATTATTTGTATTGAAAGCTAACACGAAGTGGTGTATAATTGTTATAATTTTAAGGTTCGGCGGTGATGGATACGATAACGATAAAGCGGCTTGAGATAAACCGTTGGAATGACGGACATCAGGAAAGATATGACATCGGCGGCGGGTGTTATCTCTTCATGTTCATAAAAACAAGGGCGATTCTCGGCACCGAGGGCTCAGAGACCGCTGTCGAGCCGAACACGATGCCTCTTTTAAACGTCGATTCGCCGCTTTACTCTCACACCTATAAGGGCGAGTATATCGACGACTGCATGATCTTTGAATCTGACGAGGAGATAAGGCTTCCGATAAACAAGCCCGTTTACATCGGCAGCGCGGTGGATATTTCGGGGCACATGAAGCTCATCTACGAGGCGCATATCCGCGGCGATGAGATAGCCTGCTGCCTTTTGATAAACGCGATGTTCTCTCAGTCCGCGGGTATAATCGCAAAATCTCAGTCCTCGGGAATGCCCCACGCCGACAAGCTTATTCCGCTGAGGTATGATATGTACGCCCACCCCGAGCGCGAATGGAACATCAAGTCGATGTCCGAGTTTTTATATGTCAGCGAGACTTATTTTCAGGAGCTTTACAAGAACATGTTCGGCATAAGCTGCGGGGCGGATATCATCAACGCGAGGGTAAAATACGCGATGACCCTTCTTTCGGAAACGGGCAAGCCGATAACCGAGGCCGCCCGCCTCTGCGGCTATAACAGCCCCGCCCACTTCGCGAGGCAGTTCAAGGCGGTCACGGGCTTCACCCCGACGGAATACAGAAGAAAAAAACGAACCTTCGGCGGGTTCTGAAAACCCGCAATCGTTAAAAATAAGCGTATAATCCGAATTGAATGGCAATTTTATCTGTTTTATAATGAAAATGCAAGAATTATTGCGATATTGCTTTAAGGAGGCATTTTTATGAAGAAAACATTTAAGATTGCCGTTTCGCTTTTGATGGCGACGGCTCTGATCCTTTCCTGCCAGCTCGCCGCTTTTGCCGACGACGAGCCCGTGGTCTGCTACTTTGTTGACTGCGGCGACTATCTTGTCGACACCGTTTCGGAGGGCGACACCATGGGCACGCTCAACTCCGTGACCGATCAGTTCTTCGGCGCCGACCCCGCCACGGGTATGCAGTGGGGCGTTGTCGATGAATCTCTCGACGCCGCTTCGGCCGAGCCCTACGGCGATTCAAGGGTAGTCACAAAGTGGACATGGGCCTATGAATACAACGACGCGGGCGCCGATGTTCCGAAGGAGCAGTCGAACCGCTACTGCCATAATATGATGGAAAACGGCCTCGACCGCGTTATCACCTATAAATTCGAGCTTCCCGAGGACGGCGAGTACACCGTTGAGGTCGGGTTTGCCTCGCCTTGGGGGAACTCTGTTCCCGCCGCCCTTTACGTCAACGGCGAGCTTGCCGCCGACGGAATTATGGCGACCTCTGACGACTGCGGCGTTGCGACAGCGACAGCTTCACCCGTCGACGGCTTTATAACTGTCGAGGGCAAGACCGACATGCCGACGCTGAACATGGCCTATATCATCATCTCAAAGGTTCCCGCTCCCGAGCCCGAGCCCGAAGCGGCTGAAACCGCCGAAGCCGTCGAGACAACCGCTCCCGAGGTGGAAAATTCCGCACCCGAGACAGGCCTCACCCTTGCGGTGATTCCCGCAATCGTCGCCGCTGCGGCCGCCGCCCTCTCAAAGAGAAGATAATAATTCCTCTGTTCCTTTCATAAATCGCCCCCGAACGTTTCGGCGCTCGGTGGCTGAGTCTATTCGTCGTTCTGTTTTTTCGCGCCGCTTCGATAGGCCGTCGGCGTGCAGCCTGCTATTTCGGAGAATCTCACGTTGAAATAGCCTGCGCTTGAAAAGCCGCATTTTTCGGCGATTTCGGTGACGCTAAGGCTGCTCTGCTCCAAAAGCTCCATCGCGCGTGAGATTCGGTAGTGGGTGAGGTATTCAAAAGGCGTTTTGAGGGTCTCGGCCTTGAACACCCGCGAGAAATATTCTCGGCTGAGATATGCCTCGGCGGCGATTTTTTCAAGGGTCAGCGGCTCGGCGTAGTGCCGATGGATAAAATCAACTGCGAGGCGGACACGCTCGCGGTTTGCCTTGTCGGCGGGCTTTATCTCGCGAACCCTTTCGGCGTGGGCGACCATCAGCCGCCAGATTTTAAGAATATTCGCCTTGACGGTAAGCTCGGCGCCGAACTCATCGGCCTTGAGAAACATTTCGGGGTGCTTGCCCGACAGCGGGTCGAGGTCGTAAGGGGTATAATCATAGAGCGACATTATCTCAATCAAAAGGTCGATGACATCGGCCTGCCAAGGCGTTTTGCGGCTGAATATCGGGTTGAATTTAAGCTCTCCCGAAATCGCGGGCGAGATATATTTTTCGCTGATGACGTCGGTCGGGTCACCCAAGAGAAGCTTTGAAAACGCCGCCGCGTAAAATACCGTCTCGCTGCCGCTTTTGGTTCGGTATGCCGAGTGAAGCGTTCCCGAGGGCACAAAAACGACCTCGCCCGCCTGCATTGGGTATTCCTCGCCGCCGATGACAAAAACGCAGTCTCCCCGCGAGAGATAAAAAAGCTCAAACTCGGGGTGCCAGTGCGAATACAGAATGTTATACCGCGCGTTTTCGCCGAGCGAATAATTCGGCGGCACAACGGTTTTGTGAAGCCCTATCGGGAAAAAGCTCGTCCCGTGAGAGAGCGCTTCAAAATCATAGTCCATAGTCTTCCCTCCTCTGCAATCATTTTACGCTTTTTGTGAAACCGTGTCAATAAAAATAAAGCCGAAAGCCCTATCTCGGCGCTAAAAAGTCAATATCATGAAAATGAATGTCAATATAGTGAAAGTTTTTTCGGCGGATATATGTTAAAATAAATCATCAACTATCGGGAGGATTTTTATGAGCATCATCGAGATCAAAAACGGCGGGATTTTCTTTACCACCCGCGACGAAAATATTTTTGTCGAGCCCTACGGCGAAAACTGCGCAAGGGTTCGCGCCTCGCGAAACACTGAAATCTCAGACGAAAGGTGGACTCTTCTTGAACCAGAAAGCTGCTCTGCCGAGGTTTACCTCGACGGCGACACGGGAATAATCAAGAACGGCAAGCTCACCGTTCGGCTGATGAAATCGTGGTCGGGCTCGCGGATTGAATTTCAGAAGAACGGCGAAACCGTCCTCGCGACACACGAGGAGGCCGACCCGATCACGAGATATCGCCATATTTCGGGGGAAAACTATAAAATCCGCGTCAACTTCGACGCCCGCGACGAGCACATCTTCGGCCTCGGGCAGGAGCAGCAGGGCTTTTTTGACCGCAAGGGCTGCACCTACGACATCTCGAATTGGAATACCAAGTCGACCCTGCCCGTGATCTATTCCTCGCTCGGCTACGGCTTTTTGTGGAACAACCCCTCGCAGGGGCGGGTAGAATTCGGGCTGAACCACACCGTCTGGACGGCGGAAAACTCGAAGCAGGCCGACTATCTTGTTTTTGTCGGCGATACCCCCGCTGAGGTCATGAACAGGTATTGCAAGCTTACGGGCTTCGCCCCGAAAATGCCCGAGTGGGCGGCGGGCTTCTGGCAGTCGAAGTGCCGCTATGAGTCTCAGGACGAGCTTTTAGAGGTCGCGAGGGAGTACAAAAAGCGCGGCATACCCCTTGACGCCATCGTCATCGACTTCTTCCACTGGACTGAGCAGGGCAACTGCGACTTTGACCCGAAATACTGGCCCGACCCCGAGAAAATGGTCGCCGAGCTCAAAGAAATGGGCATTCGGCCGATAGTCTCATACTGGCCGACCGTCAACCCGAACAGCCGCAACTGGCAGGAAATGAACGAGCGAAATTTGCTCATTCGCACCGAAAACGGCCACTACCCGACGTTTGACTTCTGGGGCTCGAATACATACGTCGACATGACAAACCCCGAGGCGCGAGAATTCGTCTGGCAGCAGATCCGCAAGACCTACATAAAATACGGCATTCGCACCTTCTGGCTTGATGAGGCCGAGCCCGAGGTCCACCCTCAGCAGTGGGAAAACCTCAAGACACACCTCGGGAACATGGCCGAAACGGGCCTGACATACCCATATTACTATTCAAAATGCTTCCATGACGGCCTGAAATCCGAGGGTGAGGACGAGATCGTGCTCCTCACGAGGGCGGCATACCCCGGGTCGCAAAAATTCGGCGCGCTGGTCTGGAACGGCGACATCGGCTCGGATTTCAACGCGCTCAGACAGAGCATTGTTTCGGGCCTCTCGATGGCGATGTGCGGGATTCCGTGGTGGAACAGCGACATCGGCGGGTTC
The DNA here is from genome assembly GCA_947627455.1 of uncultured Clostridia bacterium. Taxonomy (GTDB): domain Bacteria; phylum Bacillota; class Clostridia; order Oscillospirales; family Ruminococcaceae; genus Faeciplasma. The sequence continues at coordinate 21,299 of CANQWC010000005.1, forward strand.
TTCAACGGCGACACCGAGAGCGAGTATTTCAGAGAGTTGATTGTGCGATGGTTCCAGTTCGGGCTCTTCTGCCCCGTGATGAGGCTTCACGGAACGCGGCTGAAGCAGTCGTATTACAAAGACAGATACCCCGATATTATCTGCGACGGCGGGGGCTATAACGAAATATGGCAGTTCGGCGACCGCGATTACGACATCATCAGGAAGATAATCGAGCTGAGATACCGCCTCAAGCCGTATATCCTCAGCTGCGCCGAGCGAACCTCGCAAACGGGCGAGCCGATAATGCGGCCGATGTTCTTCGACTTCCCCGACGACGAAAAATGCTTCGCCCTCGGCGACCAGTACATGTTCGGCCCCGATATCCTCTTTGCGCCGATAGCCGAGCAGGGCCAAACCGAGCGCGAGGTCTACCTCCCGCAGGGCAGGTGGATCAGAACGACCGATAAAACCGTCACCGACGGCGGCAAAACGGTCAGCTGCAAGGCCGACATCGGGGAATTTATAGCGTTTGTGAGAGACGGCGCGGAAGTTTTAAAAGTATTTTGATGATAATAATAATAAACTGCCTCGGCCGAAAGGTCGGGGCAGGTTTTTAATGCGGCGATTTACAGCTGGGGGTGGTGATGATTAGAGCGAGAAATTGAAATGTTTTACTGATTCGTAGGCAAAATTGATTAAAATATATGTGCTTTTGCGGTTATTAAATGGAGGATCCGCATAGTGCCCCACCATATCCCTCCTTTCTTCGTCACCTTCACCAATTTTTCCTCCTCAATTCCGTAATTTCTCACATATTTTCCAAAACCCGTTGACACCGTCTTTCCGCCCATGTTATAATTATTTTACCAAAAATTGATTAAAAGGAGGCATTATTCATGATCCCTAACCCTGACAGCGAAAGATTTGCCGCGTTTCCCTCGGTCAATTCAGAGAGGTCTTCTTCGGAGATTCGGCAGTATTGGACGCCTGAGCGAAAGCGTGCGGCGCGGCCTGCGCGAATGTTTCGGACAGGCGTCGAGCAGGTGCCCGAGTCAAACGCCTCGCCGGTGCTCTCAAGGTTTGACCCTACTTCTGAGCCCAAGCAGGCCGATCTTGGCAAAATGCCTTATACAACGGGCGGAAAGCTCTTTTTCACGCTTGACGGCGTCGATTACGTCGGCAGCGGAAACATCTTCATGAAGAAGAATCTGGTTCTGACTGCGGCGCACTGCGTTCAGGACGACGTTACGGGCCATCTGGCTGAAAATTTTATTTTTGAGAGATGTTACTCAGGTGAGGAATCAACTGAGAATTTTACTTTTAAGACGATTGCGCTCAAGGAAAACTGGCATATCGAGAAGGACAACAAGTGGGACTACGCAATAGCGATTCTCGACAAGGATTCGACCGTTGAGACCCCGCTTAAGTATTCCTTAGATAGCGCTTTTGAAAAAAGGGTCAATGCGATGGGCTATCCGCTCAATTATTTCGACGGTGCTCAGATGATGTATGTAAACGGCACGATCACTCAGCGGCTTGATAACTGGACGATCATCGGCGGAAAGCTCGGAAACGGTGCGTCGGGCGGCGCATGGGTTTTGGAAGACAACGTGACCGCCGTCGGGGTGAGCTCTTTCAGCACCAAAACCTCCAAAGGAGGGGTATATATGGGCTCGCCGAAATTTGACGAAGAATTTGATAAGCTGTATAAATATGTGGAGACTTTGCTGTAAGGAGGTATAAAGATGGAATTGAACCCAAAGGCAGGAAAATTCATGGCGATGGAGCCTATCAGCCTGAACAGTTCTCCCGCCGACGTAAGGCTGTACTGGACGCCTGAGCGCAAGGCCGCGGCGATTTCCGCGATCGGCGAGGGGCCTGAATTCAGCGGCCTTCCCGAAAACGCGCCTCCTCCGCCGCCCGCGACAGACCCCAAGCCCGCGAACCTCACCGAAATGCCCTTTTCGGCAGGCGGAAAGCTTTTCTATTCCATGGACGGCAAGGACTACGTCGCGAGCGCGAGCATATTCATGAGAAACAACATGCTTTTGACGGCGGCGCACTGCATTCAGGACAAGAAATCGGGCAACCTCGGCGAAAACTATGTCTTTGAGCTCTGCTATTCGGGCGAATCTGCCGAGGACAGCTTTACGTTCAAGACAATTGCCCTTCGCGAGAACTGGTATCTGCAAAAGAATGTAAAGTATGACTATGCCATCGCGATACTCAACAAAAACGCGAACGTCGCCACGCCGCTGAGGTATTCCACCGAGGATATCAGCAGAAAGACCATAACGTCGATGGGCTATCCCGTTGCATACAGCGGCGGCGCGCAGATGATGTTCACACAAGGCCCTGCGATACCGTATTACGGCCATTGGGCGATGTTCGGAAGCAAAATGACCGGAGGGTCATCGGGCGGCGCGTGGGTTTTAGAGGACAAAGTCACCGCCGTCGGCCTGAACGCATATGTATCCACTTCGGGAAAGGAAGTGCTCTTCTCGGGCTCACCGAGATTTGATGATGAATTTGTCAAGCTTTATGAGTATGCTCTGACACTGATTTAGGAGGTAAATATGGATAAGATCCGTTATTTCAAGCTTGAAAACGACGGCGCTTTTGTCGCGCAGATCGTGATAGAATACAGAGAGCGCAAGACCGACGGCCAAGGCAACGTAAGCTATGCGGGCGAGTGGAAGAGCTGGTACAGCGCAGGCTATCGCGACATTCTGCAATATGCCGAGCGCTCGGTCGACCTTTGGGTCGACTCCAACATTCCCGACGGCGCCCAAGTCAGGCTTCATGTCTATGTCGCCGCGGGCTACAGCAACCCCGCTGTCCAGCAGTATCTCTATGACAAGACGGCCGCTCAGGAAGCCGTCTACGAGATCAGCGGCACCACGCTGAACAATTACCTCAAGCTTGTGTCTTATAAGTGATTGAGGGAATGGAAGAACAATAGGTTAATGTAATTAAAAAGTTTTCGATCCAACCTTTTACAAAAGGTTGGATCTTAAACTTTTAATTTTCCCTACAAAAAAGCAGGCATTAGCCTGCTTTTTGGTTAGTTCTTTTCGAGCTCTTTGAGGGCGTTGATTTCTTCGCGGGAGAGGCGCATGACGGAGTCTTTCAGAATTGTCACTTGGTCGCGGGTGAATACCGCGTCGCCGCCAGTGGCGTCAAGCTTTACGTGCATTTTGCCCGATATCAGGTTGACGTCGGTGACGGTGCCCTTGCCCGACGGCGTGTCAACTATCGCGCCGAATTTAGGCGTGATGCGCAGCAGCTCTTCATAGCCGTCCTGCTCATACTTCAGGCAGCACATGAGCCTTCCGCAGGCACCCGAAATTTTCGTCGGGTTGAGCGACAGCGACTGCTCCTTCGCCATTTTTATCGAGACGGGCTGGAAATCGCCGAGAAAGCTTGAACAGCAAAACTGGCGGCCGCATAGGCCGAGACCGCCCATCATCTTCGCTTCGTCGCGGACACCAATTTGCCGAAGCTCGATCCTCGTGCGGAAAATCGCGGCGAGCTCTTTGACAAGCTCGCGAAAATCAACCCTGTTCTCGGCAGTAAAATAAAACAGCAGCTTTGAGTTGTCAAAGGTGCACTCGACGTCGACAAGGCTCATGTTCAGGCCGAGCTTCGCGATTTTTTCTTCGCAGATGCCGAACGCGTCTTTCTCTTTTATCTTGTTCTTTTCGATCTGCTTGAAGTCGTCCTCGGTCGCGATGCGTATTACCGCCTTGAGGGGCGCGACTATCTCTTCGTCGGGAACCTCTTTGTTGCCGAAGACGACCTCGCCGCATTCGACGCCCCGCGCTGTCTCGACAATTACGCGTTCGCCCGCCTTTATTTCAAGCTCGGCAGGGGAGAAGTAATAAATCTTTCCGACGCTTTTAAAGCGCACTCCGATGATTTCGGTCATATATCTGTTCCTTTCCTTTATCTTTCTGATGACAGTCTTCCGCAGAGGTCGCAGAGCGTCAGCGACATCTGGGAATTGCCGTTTATCTTTATCTCCGCAAGGGAGATGTCGTCATACATCTTTTCGACTGCGCTCTGACGCAGTTTTTTTGAGAGCTCGGCCGCCCTTTCCTTGCCGAGGGAACATAATTTTCCGCCGAACTTTACCGCGAGGGCATCGCGGAGAAAATCTTTCAGCGCAGATAAAACACCGAGGCAGAGGTCGCGGTCTTTGTCAAGCGGCGACAGGGCGGTGAGAAGCGCGTATTCATCGCCGCGCAAAAGAGCATCGGAAACCTTGGCAAATGCCTCGGGCAGGGCCTTGGCGCCGTCGTCGGAGAGATATTCCTTACACCTGCCGATGTTTCCGCCAAAGACCGACACCGCAGCTTCGGCGGCGGTTTTTTCATAGCCCGACTCGGTAAGCGCCTCGAGGCACTCGCTCTCGGCAGGCTCGGGGATATTGAGAGTTAAAGCGCGGGAGAGCACCGTCGGGAGGATTTTTTCACGGGATTCGGCCGTCATTATGAAAATGACATGGGAAGGCGGCTCCTCAACAATTTTGAGAAGCACGTTCTGGGCGGCAGGAAGCGCCCTGTCAATATCAGGGAGAAAATAGATTTTTCGTTCGCCTTCATTCGGCGAGATGTTCGCGTCGGAGATTATCGGGCGGAGATCGTCGGCACGGTAGTTGCCGCTTTTTCCGCTCGGGGTTACCGTTATGAAGTCGGGGTGGGCGTTGTGGGAAAGCATTCGGCAGGACTTGCATAGACCGCAGGGTTCGCCGCTTTGGGCTTCGCACAAGATCTGCTCGGCCATGTGGAGGGCGAGCGTCTTTTTTCCGACGCCTTTTTCGCCGCAGATTATATATGCGTGGCAGAGGCGGCCGCTTTTTATCATCGAGGAGATCAGCGAGGTCGCCTTATCTTTTGAAAAAAGCTTCATCAGAATTTTTCAAATCGCTCGACATCGGTCACGAAAACAGTCGCGCCGCCGACATTTATCTCGACAGGATAGGTCGAGAATGCGCCGCTCAACGCAGAGGAGGGCAGGAGCTGTTTGCGCCGCCTGCAATGGTTGTGGATTATTCCGATCGCTTCGTCGACCTTTGAATCGTCGATGCAGATGAGCAGTGTGGTGTTGCCCGCCTTTAAAAAGCTTCCGGTTGAGCTCAGGCGGGTTGCCTGTATCTCCTTCGAGACAAGAGCGTCGGAAACAAAACGGACGTCATCGTCGTTTATTATGGCGAAAATCAGCTTCATAGTCGTTCTCCTTTCCGTTGTCGGGGGATTGTGTGTTATTATTTTATCACAAAAAAATTAAAAATGCAATAAGTTTTAGCATCGGACGCAATATTTTAATGCGTCGAGAATTCTTTTTTTCGCTCGTTTGATGGTCCGAGATACGGTGGAGCGGGCAACGCCTCGGTTTTTCGCAATCTCGGAGATCTTGAGACCGTCGAAAAAATACATCGTCAAATAATCGCGCTGGGGAGCGGTGAGACGCTCGGCGATGACCTTATTTAACAGCCGCGGGTCGATTTTTTCGGACTCGCGGCTTAATGTGCGGCGCCAGACGTCGAAATCGGCAGCTTCAGGCGGGATCAGGCTCTTTCTCGGCATTGGGACCTCTCGCTTTCGTAGGAAATCATGCTCTCGATATCCGCGAGGATCTCGTAGCGCTCGGTCTCGACAAGCTCGATTCGACGCTCAAGAGCGGAAAGAGCGTCGGTGTCGGTGAGCGCCGCGGCCTCGGCAAGAAGCTTTTTGCGATATTCTGACAGCCGCGCCGCCTCTTTTGAATAGGCGGCGATCATTTCTTTTATGTTTTTCAAATCTATTTTCTCCTTTGGATGGATTTTTTACCGCACGACGAACGTTTGTTCGCATTCCTCAATTACTATGATAACCCGATTTTTGCAAATGTCAAGGGGGCGGAGGGAAAGAATCCGTTTTTTTGTACAGAAAGACTTGAAATCGGAGAAAAAGTATGATAGAATCAAAGGAAAGGTGAGAGGGGGGCATATAAAAATTTAAGGCGGGGGTGTCCCCCCCGCGCCCCCGAAAAAGGTACTCGCTGCGCTCGAAAAGGTACTCGCTGCGCTCGTGCTATTTATAGACACCCTACCCGTTAAAAATTTGATGTAGAGGATAAAGAGCAGGCCCTCCCCTCGAGGGGAGGGGGGAACTGAGAGATATAAGCGGGGGAATATCCCCCGCGCCCCTATGTTTGGCCGACGAGCTGCGCTCGTAGGAGCGGGGGCAAGCCCCCAATACCCCGAAGTATGTTTTAAATAGTGTACTAAAATATTACATTGATAGTTGGGCAACGTTAAGGCGCGCAGCTCTTGTCAGAGCTGCGACTCGTAAGGGGACGCCCTCTCTTACAGGGCGTCCCCTCTTTCAAAACAATTCACCGAATTGTTTTTCAATTCACCCCTTGCGGAGCGCACTACGTATGGAGATTTCGCGCTCTGCGGAGCGCGACCAGAGGCTGCTCGCCTCTGGACTCTCGCCAACCTTTTGTAAAAGGTTGGATCGAAAACTTTTTAATTTTGACAGGAATACCAGCTTTCATTGACTCCCGCAAGCCGAGATACGCGATTATTTCTCCGTGAGCTCCACGAGCCAAATCGATTAACAACGCGATTAAAACTCTTTGAGCCAACCGAGGCAATCGTTCCCGCCGAGGGCAGGCGAAAAGATAGTTTTAACGCTTTGTTTGGCGAGTGAGAGCGAACGGATAGAAATAACGCTTATCTTTTTGAGAATGGCTTGAGCGAAAACTTTTGGTTTTACTTAATTTGGTAATAGATTGGAGAAGATTATGGATAAGGTTAAGATTGAGAGGATAAATTTTCTGGCGAGAAAGGCTAAGGCCGAGGGGCTCAGCGAGGCGGAAAAGGCTGAACAGAAGGCGCTTCGGGACGAGTATCGTGCGGAGTTCAGGAGGAGCCTTATTGAACAGCTGGACAGCATTGAATTTGTCGATATTCGCAGGGACGGAAAGGAAAGCTGATATGTAGCGTCGGAAGAAAGGGCACTGTATTGGTGGGGAAAGATTTTGAGATAAGGCGCGAGGCTCGGGAGAGGCGCGGCGAGATTGAGCTTTTGTGCTTGCAGGGACGGAAAAGAGAGCTGATGGGCGCAGCGGGTAAAATGGCGCTGTATTGGCGGGAGAGATTTTTGAGATAAGGCGTGAGGCTCGGGAGAGGCGCGGCGAGATTGAGTTTGTTGGTGTTCGCGGGGACGGAAAAGAGAGCTGATATGGCGCAGCGGAAGTAAATGGCGCTATCAGCGGGGAGAGTTTTTGAGATAAAGCGTGCTGCGCGGGCGTGAGGCTTGGGGGTGAGCGCGGCGAGATTGAGTTTTGTGTTCGCGGGGACGGAAAAGAGAGCTGATGTGGCGCGTCGGAAGAAAGGGCGTTGTATCGGTGGGATAGATTTTAAGGCGTGATGCTCGGGAACGGGAAAAGAAACAGAATCGGAATTATTATATTCGCGGAGACGAAGGAGAGATATTATGATCACAACATCGAAACAAAAACAGAAACTTTTGTATCTCAGGAAGATTCTTCTTGAGAAGACCGACGAGAGCCATGCGCTGTCGGGGCAGGAGCTTATCGATGAGCTTAAGCTTTACGGCATCGCGTCGGAGAGGAAAACTATTTATGACGACATAGACGCGCTGATAGATTCGGGGCTGGATATCGTTGTGGCGAGGCGGGGACACTCAAACGTCTACTACGTCGGCTCGCGGCTGTTTCAGGAAGAGGAGCTTTGCGTTCTGGCTGACGCGGTCGCTTCGTCGAAGTTTCTGACGCAGAAAAAATCAAATGAGCTCATTAAAAAGCTCATGAGCCTGACAAGCAAATATAACGCTCAGCACCTTAAACGCACGGTATACGTCGAGAACCGCGCAAAGACCTACAACGAGACCATCTATTACACCACCAACACCATTCACGAGGCTATCGCGGAGAACAGGCAGATATCTTTCAAGTACAGCGAGTATGACCTCACCAAGAAAAAGAGATATCGCCACGGCGGGGAGACCTATACCGTTTCGCCCTACTACCTCATCTGGGAAAATGACTGCTATTACCTTGTTTGCTGGTGCAACAAGCATGAAAAGCTCAGCAGGTATCGCGCGGACAGAATGGCCGAAGTCGAGATGACCAAGCTTAAGCGCAGAGAGCTGAGCATTGACGAGGAGAGCTTCGCGAAATCGCTCAGGGCGACCTATAATATGTACGGCGGGACGGAGGCTTCGGTAGTTTTGGAGATGTCGAACAACCTCATCAATGTGGTTATCGACAGGTACGGCGAATCGGTGCACCCAAACCCGATAAGCGCGGACAGGTTTACCGTCAGGGTGGACGTTCAGATCAGCCCGACATTCTGGGGCTGGCTGTTCCAGTTTGGGACGGAAGCAAGGGTCATCGCGCCCGAATGGGTGGTGAACGAGGCAAAACAGAAGATCGAGGAGATTCGCGGGGCCTACCGCGCTACACCTGTATATGAAGATTAGGAGGTAAAACTATGGCTTTCAGATTTGCAATCATGGGCGCGGGGGATATCTCGCGGAAATTCAGGGACGCGGTTAGAAGAATACCCGACGCCGAAGTTATCGCGGTGTCGAGCAAATCGCTTGAACGCGCCGAAGCCTTCGCAAAAAGAGAGGGCATTTCGGCGGCATACGGCGACTATGAGGAGATGCTTGTTAAAGAAAAGCCCGATTGCGTTTACATCGGCGCGGATACGGCATCGCACTTCAGGCTTACTATGCTTTGCATTGAGCACGGGGCGCCAGTTTTGTGCGAAAAGGCGATGTTCACTAACCTCTCGGAAGCGGAAAGAGCCATAGCGTTCGCAAAAGAACGCGGGGTGTTCATCATGGAAGCGATGTGGAGCTACTTTTTGCCCGCGATCAAAAAGGCGAAAGAATGGGTCGACCAAAAGAAAATCGGTAAGATTTACTGCTCGGACGCGGTCATCGGCTTTAAGGCGCCGACTCACGAGGGGAACAGGTATTTCACGACAAAATTGGGCGGCGGTGCGGCTTATGACCTCTCGGTGTATACCTACGACCTCACGACGCTGATGCTCGGGCACGACTTTATCGACATAAAGGTGAGCGCGCTTTGGCACGAAAGCGGCGTTGACACCGTTGACCACGCGGTTTTGCAGTATAAGGACTGCATCGCGACGATGACAACCTCGATAATCGGGCCGCTTGAAGAAAAGCTTATTATCTACGGCGACGGCGGGAAAATCGTTGTGCCGAGCTCGCATTTTGCGTCAAGGGCGTATCTCTATGACGCCTCGGGGAAGCTTGTTGAGGAGTTTAAGGACGAGATCACTCAAAACGGGTTCGTTTATGAGGTCGAGGAGGCGATGAACTGCGTTAAGAGCGGGAAGCTTGAGAGCGCGGTCGTGCCGCTGGAGGTCACGCTGGACTCGGTGAGGTTCTATGAGAGGGTGTATGGGACGAGGAGTATACACATATAAAAGAGGATAAAGATGGACTGGAAAGAAATAAAAATATATACGAAGCATGAGAACATTGAGAACCTGTCGGCGGCGCTTATTTCGGCGGGGGTTGGCGGGCTTGTTATCAATGACCCCGAGGATATTCGGGAATTCGCGGCGGAAAAGAACTCGAGTTGGGATTACATCGACGAGGAGCTCTTAAAAACCGCGACGGCGGGGGAGGCATACGTCACCGTTTATATCTCGGACGACGCGGACGGCGCGGCGATGGCCGAGGCAATCAGCGAGGCGCTTTCGAGGCTTTCATCGCTTGGGGTGGAGCACCGAATCGAGAGCGGAAATATTCGCGAGGAGGATTGGGCGAACGAGTGGAAAAAATTCTTCAAGCCGCTGCCCGTCGGGGAACACATCATAATTAAACCATCGTGGGAGACCGTTAATGACCCGCAGGGAAGAAAAATTATCGAGCTTGACCCCGAAAATTCTTTCGGGACGGGCAGACATTTCACTACGCAGCTTTGCATCGAGCTCATGGAGAAATATATTCGCGGGGGCGACAGCGTTATCGACCTCGGCTGCGGCAGCGGGATTATTTTTATCTCGGCGATGGCCCTCGGCGCGGGCAGCGCGGTTGGGGTGGATATCTCGCCCGACGCGGCGAAAATTTCGCTCAGAAACGCGAAAAAGAACGGCATCGCTATGGAAAAAATTCGGGTCTATTGCGGCGACGCGGTGGCTGAGCCTGTGCTTCACAAAAAGATTTGTAAAGGCTATGACCTTGTCGCGGCAAACATCGTTGCGGACGTTCTTTTGTATATGAAGGAGCTGTTCGCGGAGATAACAAAACCCGCGGGAATGCTTGTTTTGTCGGGGATCATCGACGACAGACTTGAGGAAGTTTTGGAGGCTGTAAAGCGGCAGGGCTTTACGCTCGTCGAGCAGAAGCACCGAGATATCTGGAACGCGGCGGCGTTCAGGAAAGAGTGAACCGACATAAAAAATACCCAAACCTTGCGGCTTGGGTATTTGTTTTTGTCACATCAGCGGGGAGAAGACCTTCAGGACGGCTTGGAGGAGGCCGTAGAGCGCGCCCTTTTTCTTGATCTCTTCGAGAGTTACCTCGCGGGAGAGGGCTTGGGTTTCGAGAAAATCTTTCTCGACATCGGCGACGCAGGCCGTTTTATAGAGCAGAACGCAGTTCTCGAAGTGGAGGTAGAGGCTTCGGAAGTCGAAGTTGGCGGTGCCGACGATGGCGACCTTGCCGTCCATCACGACGCTTTTTGCGTGAATGAACCCCGGGGTGTACTCGAAAATTTTGACGCCGCTCATCAGCAGGGCGCTGTAGTTCGACCTCGTGACCGCCAACACCATTTTCTTGTCGGGAATGTGGGGGGTGATGATCCTGACATCGACGCCGCTTTTTGCCGCGTGGCAGAGCGCGGTGGTGAGTTCGTTATCGAGAATTAAATATGGGGTCGTGATGTAAAAATGGTCGGCGGCGCTGTTGACGAGGCCGATGTAGGCGAGTTCGGCGGTGAGGTCGTCGGTAGAAGGGCCGTCGGCAAAGGGCTGTACGCAGCCGTCGCTCTCGCAGATAAGCGTGCTCGCGTAGTCTTTGTAGTCGATCTCGGTCTCGGAGCGGGAGAAGTGCCAGAGCTGTAAGAATGTCTCGGTGAGCTTTGTTACGGCCTGACCCTTTATCATCACGCCCGTGTCCTTCCAGTGGCCGAAGCGCTCGACCTCGTTGATATATTCATCGGCGAGGTTGAGGCCGCCCGTGAAGCCGACGTTGCCGTCGATGACCACGATTTTTCTATGGTCGCGGTAGTTGAGGAAGGCGTCGAGCGAGGGCTTCATTTTGTTGAATACCGACACGCGGAAGCCCATCTCTTCAAGCTGTTTGTCGTATTTCTTGGGGAGCTTGTTGATGGTGCCGAAGTCGTCGTACATTATTCTGACCTCGACGCCCTCGGCGACCTTTTCTTTGAGGATATCAAGGATTGAGCCGAACATTTTGCCCTCTTCGATGATGAAGTATTCGATGAAGATGAAGCGCTCGGCTTTTTTGAGCTCTTTCAAAAGCGCGGCGAAGTATTCCTCGCCCGAGGGGAAATAGACCGACTCGGTGTTGCGGTAGACGGGCGCGTAGGCGGTCTGCCCGATGTATTTCATCTGCTTTGCGACGACGGGCTCGCCCTCGGCAATTTCGGAGAGGGGGTCGTCGGGGTTGGGCAGGGTGTTGCGCATCAGCGTGCGGTAGTTGCGGAAGCGCTTGGCTATTCTTCGGTTCTGCTTCGACTTTGCAAAGAGAATATAGAGCGGGGCGCCGATAATCGGCACCGCCATCACAAGAATGGCCCACGGTAGCTTGAACGACGGGTTCATGTTCTGGTTCGCGATGTCAAGAACAATCAGCGCCGCAAGGATCATCGTTATTAAATAGTACAGCGAGAAGCGGTTGGCCATGAAAAAGATCAGGACAAAGAGAATTATCACCTGAACAAGCATCAGGAGAGCGGTGATGAACAGCCTGCTCTGCAAGAATTTTACAATTTTCTTCATAATACCCCTCCGAACGTTGAATTTTTTCTCTTAGTTACATTATACACCCCTTGTCAAGTGCCGAAAAAGTTACAAGTTGGTTACAGGTTTATTACGATTCGGGTTTAGAGGTTGACATTTTGATTCTTCGGGGATAAAATATAAATGGCATATCGCGCGGGAAATTCTGCGCGGCGGGCTTGACTTTTCTTTTCTGAAAGGAAGATTTATATATGAGTGAACACAAGATGCTCTGTATGGGGTGCATGGAACCTCTTGACGGGGCGGGGGTCTGTCCGCACTGCGGATATGACGACTCTGTACCGTCGCTGCCGAGCTATCTTCAGCCGAAAACCGTTCTTGACGGCAGATATATTGTCGGCAAGCTTTATTCGCTTAACGGCGAATCGGCGGTTTATATCGGATATGACACGAACGCCGAGGAAAAGGTGTTTATCCGCGAATATATGCCCGACGCGCTCTGCTCGCGGACAAGAGAAGCCCCCGACCTTAAGGTCAACGCGGGGGCGGTGGTTCAGTTCAAGAATTATATGTCGGAATTCATCGAGCTGAATAAATCGGTGGCGAGGCTTCGCACTATGTCGCATATTCTTGCGCCGATCGATATGTTTTCCCAGAACAACACCGCTTATGTGATCACTCAGTATACCGACGCGATAACCCTGAAACAGTATTTGGCCGACAACGCGGGCGAGCTTACCTGGGAGCAGGTCAAAAAGCTCTTCCCGCCGCTGCTGACCACCCTCGCCTGCATACATAACGCGGGCGTGCTTCATCGGGGAATATGCCTTGAAAATATTCTTGTCACCGACAGGGGAGAGCTTTTGCTGACGGGGTTCTCTATACCCGCTGTCAGGACCGTAAACACCGACCTCGCGCCTGAGCTTTATACGGGTTATTCCGCGCCCGAACAGTATGCGTCGAGCGACTGGATAGGCACTTGGACGGACGTTTACGCGGTCGCGGCGGTGATGTATCGGCTTCTGACGGGGTGTATGCCGACAGAACCGATGGCGAGGGTCGGAAACGACGACCTTCTTGAACCCGCAAAAATCAACCCGAACGTTCCCGCAAATGTCTCTAAGGTTATTATGCAGGCGATGAGGCTTAACTGCGACCAGAGGATTCAGACGGTTACGGACTTTGTCACAAAGCTGTTCGACCAGCCGAGCTATATGCAGAAGATGCCGAACGGAGCTACTCAGACCATTCCGATTCAGGTGCCGAAGCAGCAGACATCGAAGAGCCGCAAAAAGAAGAAGAAAAAGAAGAATAACGCCGCCGTCGCGAACGCTTTTATGCTTCTTGGAGCGTGCGTTCTCATCGGGTTTGTAGTCGCGGCGTTTGTGATGCTCGCAAGAATGCTTTTGCCGCCGACGGGCGAGCAGCCTGTCACGAGCGGGACGGTTTCGGATATTCCGCCGATTGTTTCAAACGTCGGCACATCAAACGAGATAGTGTCGAGCGTTACCGACGCGACGCAGCCGCCGATTTCATCGGAAGCGACAACCACCGCAAGACCGCAGGGCAACCCGTTTGTGATGCCCGACTTACTCGGGCAGAGGTATGACTCGGTGGCGAGCAACCCGACTTGGAAGGAGCGCCTTGAATTCGACGTAACCTATGACTATTCGGACGAATATGAAAAGGGCCTGATCTATGAGCAGGACATCGAGAAGGGGACGACGCTTTACCCGATTCAGAAGGTGAAGATATCGGTCAGCAACGGCCTTAAGGTGGTCGAGATTCCCGATTTCTTTGACCCCGATACTGGCGCGAGAATGACGAGAGAGGAATATATCGCGATTCTTGACGGGCTCAATATCAAGTATTCGTGCAGGGATATCGAGACGCCGAACGAGATGTCGGGGTATGTCATGGCGGTATACTGCGCCGAGACGGGCGGAGAGGTCGGCGGCGAGATAAACGTTGCCGAGGGGAACACCCTTTACGTCGATGTTTCGGTATTTACACCCGGGCTTTCGCTGGCGGGATAATGCCCCTCTGCCACAAGAAAACAAACCCGCATAATCTAACGCAAAGCCGTCAACTTCATCGTTGGCGGCTCTTGCATTACATACAGTAGTGCGTGCGAGCCGCCGCCTTGAATTTGGCGGCTTTGCGCGACTCTATCATATGCCTGTTTTGTTCCTGCTCGACTGCCCTCGACAAAAACGACCGTCTCGGTTGTCTTGCAGACAAAACATGGCATATGAGGCGTTCGCGGTGCTCACCGAGCACTTTTGTTTTCTTATGTCAGAGGGGCAAACAGGGCTTTGCAGTAAAATATGTACAGAATATTTACAAAAGACGTGTCGATTTTCGGCACGTCTTTGTTGCAGTTGATTCTTGACTTTATTTTGTCCTTGTGATATTCTAAATGTAACTGCGGCGGGCAATACTGCCGCTGCGCAATCTGTTTCACGAATTTCAGTGAAGTAGGAGGAGTTACTTTATGGCTATGACAATAGGTATCCTTACCAGCGGCGGCGACGCCCCGGGCATGAACGCCGCAATCCGTGCGGTGGCAAGATCGGCTATCGCGAGGGGATATAAGGTCATCGGAATCCGCAGGGGCTATCAGGGACTTATCGAGGGCGATATGTTCGAGCTTGGAGCCAGAGACGTATCGGATATTCTTCACCGCGGCGGCACCGTTCTTTGCACCGCAAGAAGCAAGGAATTCACCACGGCGGCGGGTCTTGAAAAGGCCAAGAAAAACCTCGACAGCGCGGGAATTGACGCGCTTGTGGTTATCGGCGGCGACGGAACCTATCGCGGAGCGCTCGACCTTTCGCACATGGGCGTCAAGTGCATCGGAATTCCGGGGACTATCGACAACGACATCGTTTGCACCGAGTATACCATCGGGTTTGACACCGCTCAGAACACCGCGCTTGATATGCTTGACAAGCTTAAAGACACCGAAATGTCGCATTCGCGCTGCTCGGTGGTTGAAGTAATGGGAAGAAACGCAGGCCATATCGGCGTAAACGTTGCTGCCGCAACGGGAGCTATCGACTGTCTTACAGTTGAGGTGCCGTTCGATCTTGACGACATCTGCCGCAAGATTTCGGAGCAGAAGCACGCGGGCAAGACCCACTTTGAACTCATCGTCTGCGAGGGGGTTGTTCACGACGACTTCACCTCGGAGCACATCGCAAAATATATCGAGTCAAAGACGGGGGTGACATCACGCGCAACCGTTTTGGGCCACGTTCAGAGGGGCGGCGCGCCGACCTGCTATGACAGAGTTATGGCCCTCAAGATGGGCTACTACGCGGTAGAGCTGCTCTCGAACGGCTATAAGAACAGAATCGTAGCAGTCAAGAACAACAAGCTTGTCGACTATGACATCGACGAGGCGCTCAGAATGCAGAAGGGCTATGACGAAAAGCTTCATTCGGTTCTGAGGGTGCTTTCGATCTGATCGCAAAGACAACAAAAATTTAAGAGTAGGGGCACGAGCGTGAATTAGTGCCGAACAGACGGGGAGTTGCTGTTCGGACAAAACGCCTTTCGGCTGCGGTTCGTGCTCCGCATCCCGCTTAACATGCCTATATCTGCCTTTTTCGGCTCTTCTGCATATTAAGCAGGTCACTGTTTATTTCAAGGAGGGAATCGCCGTGAAAGGCTTTTTCAATCTGTTCGGGCGCTCGGCAAAAGAGCTTAAAAGCATTCGCTGCCTGACTATCACCGCTATGCTCATCGCGCTGGACCTCGCGATAAAGCTTGTGACAACCATGCGCGCAAGCGACACCCTGCATATTTCCTTCGCGTTTGTGGCGCTTGCTTCGGTCTCGATGCTCTACGGCCCGACCGTGGGGTTCATCGCGGGAATGATAACCGACCTGCTCGGGTATCTTATCAGCCCGTCGGGGGCTTTTGATATCAGGTTTACGCTCATCGAGGCGCTCGGGGCGATGATCTACGGGATATTTCTTTATAACGCTCAGAACGACCGCTGGCTTGTGCCGAGGGTCATCGCGGCAAAGACGACTGTCGTGATAATCTGTAACCTATGGCTTACGACATGGGCGGTGGCGTCGCTCGCGGGGAAGGGCTTTTTGGCGATGCTTCCCGCAAGGGCGATAAAAAACATCGTTCAGCTGCCCGTTGACATTATTCTTCTCTCGCTGATTCTGCCCATCGTGCTGAAAATTTGGCAGGCGGTGCCCGGGAACAAGAGGGTAATCGACGAAAAGCTTTTATTCTGCGACGAGAGCGTCGGAAAGGCGATGATCGCGCTGACGGTGCTTATGCTTATTATAGTTGTATGCCTCGGGTATGCCGCGCAGAATATCAGCGATCAGCTTAAAGAGCTCAAGGTCTCGGTTAATTCTCAGGCGGAGGAAATTGAAAAGCACGACGCGGAGATCGCGAAAATATATGAGGAATTGGGCATCGAGAGGCCCGAGACGGAGACGGAAGAATAATTTTTCAAATCCCTTGAAAACAGGGGGAAAATATGTTAGAATAAAAGGCGGAGGGTATCCGCCTTTTGTAATATTGCCTGTCCTCGGGGAATATAATTTTCCGTGAGGTGATTTTATGAATCAGCAAAGGCACTCGCCCGATATCGCGCTGGCGGTTTTCACGGCCGTCGGGGTGACGGCGGGGGTGATACTCAGCCTTGGGTTTGACGAGGATTATCTTGTCGGGCTCTGCGGCGTCGGGAGGAAGATTTCGCTCGCGGGCGGCGGGAATTGGTTCGCGGTTTTTATGAGCTCGTTCGGCGGCTCGGCGATTCTTCTCGGGGCGGCGTTTTTGCTCGGGTTTTCGGCGATAGCTCAGCCTGCGGAGCTTCTTTTGGTCGGCTTTAGGGGGCTCGGGCTCGGGCTTTGCGTCAGAGGGGTATACCTCGGCGGGAACGTTCTGAGCTCGATGGCGGCGTTTCTGCCCTTTGCGGTTTTTTCGACAGCGGTGCTGATACTCTCGGCGAGGGAGGCGTTTTATCTTTCGCAGAGATATCTTGCACTCTCGACGACAGACGAAAACCGCCTCGGGATACGCTCGCAGGTTCGGGATTATTCCGCAAGGTTTATGATATATTTTTTGCTGCTCGCGGTTTTGGCGGCGGGCGACACTTTTCTGGCGGGGGTGCTGGCCTCGGCCTGAGATTGGAAAGGAATGTAAAAATGGGACTGTTTTCAAACTATGAAAAGGTGGGAAAGGGCGTTTCGAAGGACCCCGACAATAAGATTGCGCTGTTTAGGTTCATCGACATTTATACATCGCATTTTTCAAAGCTGGTCGCGCTTAATTTCATCTTTTTGCTGGCGCTTCTGCCCTTCGCGGGGATAATGTTCGTTGAGTATCTCGACCTTGAGGTTTCGGTATATTATATTCTTATGTATGTGCTGTTTGTGCTGTCGGGGATATTCGTCGGGCCTGCGATCTGCGGGTTCATGAAGGTGCTCAGAAATATTTCCTGCCGTCGGCCCGTGTTCATCTGGGCGGACTATTGGAGAGCTTTTCGCCTTAACTTTAAGCAGGGGGCAATAATGGGCGTTATCGACATGTTCGCCGTGGTCGCGATGTCGTTTGCGTTTCCCCTCTATTACAGGCTCGGCGAGGAAAATTCGTTCTTTAATATTCCGTTTTTAATCTGCATCGTTGTTACCTTTATCTTCATCATGATGCACTTTTATATCTATTTGCTGATAGTCTCGACAAACCTCAGCCTTTGGCAGATTCTCAGGAACTCGCTGTTTCTTACGGCGATAGAGATCAAGACAAGCGTTATAAACCTGCTCACGACGGTTATTCTGGTTCTGGCGTCGGTGCTGCTGTTCCCGTGGACGGTGCTTTTGCTCATCGTGCTGCCGTCGTTTTTGGGGCTGCTCTATGCGTTTAACTGCTTCCCCGCGATAAGGCAGCACATCATCAAGCCGTATTACGACGAGAGGGGAGAGGAGATGCCCGACCTCAGCTATACTCAGCCGACAGAGGAGACCGAGGCGGTGTTTGTAGATACCCCCGAGACGGAGATACCTCAGGAGCCGCCGAAAAAGAAAAAGGGAAAAAAGAGAATCAGATGATATGTACCCGCCCGAATCAGGCGGGACAGGGGTTACATGAACATTCCTCCGAGAATGTCCATCATCGTTCCTACCGAGCGCATGGCCTTTACCGAGTTGGACTTAAGGCGGCGCTTTTCGGTTTTTGTCGCGTTGGTGAGGGCGTAGGTCACGACTCCTGCCGCCATTCCCACCGCAACTCCCTTTGCGAGCGAGGATACGTTCATCATTGTTCATTTCCTGCCTTTCAATATATTGTGAAAATATTCTGTACCGATTTCTTGCATTTAAACCTTAAAATTCACCCTTTTTTGACGTAAAAATTTCCAATTTGTAAAGGACTGATAGATATGTCGGATTTAAAACGGGTCGCGGCGATTCATGACCTATCGGGCGTCGGCAGATGCTCGCTTTCGGTGATTTTTCCGACGCTCTCGGTGATGGGAATTCAGGTCTGCGCGGTGCCGACAGCGCTTTTATCGACCCACACAAACGGCTTCGGCGACGTTGTTCTCAAGGATATGACCGACTATATTCCCGAGGCGCTGAGGCATTATATTTCCGCGGAAATAGGCTTTGACTGCGTTTACTCGGGGTTTTTGGCCTCGCAGGAGCAGGTGAGCCACTGCCTTGAATTCATGGACAGCTTTAAGAACGCCCTGAGAGTCGTCGACCCCGTTATGGGGGACGGCGGAAAGAGGTATCGGACCTATGACGACGCGCTCTGCAGAAGAATGGGGGAGCTCGTCGCGGCGGCGGATATCATCACGCCTAACCTGACCGAGGCTTCGATTCTTCTTGACATGCCCTACCCGAACGCGCCGCTGACCGTCGGCGAGATTAAGAAAACCTTGGTGAAGCTTTCGGCAAAAGGGCCGAAGACGGTCGTTATCACAAGCGTTGTGACGGCCGACGGGGAGATATGCAACGTGGGGTATGACAGCGAGCACAACGCGTTCTGGCGGGTGCCCTATGAGGCTATCCCGAAGAGCTACCCGGGGACGGGCGACATCTTCGCGAGCATTCTCACGGGGGGGATTCTTTTGGGGGACAGCCTGCCCATCGCGATGACGAGGGCGACGGCTTTCTGCGAGTACGCAATCAAGACGACATTCGGCTACGGCGCGCCCGCCCGCGAGGGGGTTATGCTTGAAAAATGCCTGCCGATGCTCGCGGAGAAGCAGAGCTTTACGGAGTACAGGCAGCTTTGAGGAAACTTTAACGCGGCCGCGGCCCTTGCGGGCGAAGCCCGCAAGGACCCATGCGCCGAAGGCGCATGGGCCCCGCCCCCCGCTTCGCGGGGGGCGGGGCCGCGGCCTTACCTTTGTTCCGAACCTGTAAAGGAGTAGACCATGACACTTAATATAGTTCTCGTTGAGCCGCAGATTCCTCAGAATACGGGCAATATATCCCGCACATGCGCGGTGACGGGCGCAAGGCTTCACCTTGTGCGGCCGCTCGGGTTTGAAGTCACCGATAAGAACCTCAAGCGCGCGGGCCTCGATTATTGGGACAAGCTCGATATCACATACTACGACTCGCTCGAAGATTTCTTTGAAAAAACCAAGGGCGGAAAGTATTTTTACTTTACAACCAAGGGCAGAAACCTTTATACCGAGGTCGAATACCCCGACGGCTGTTATATAGTCTTCGGGCGGGAGGACGCGGGGCTTCCAGAGGAGCTTTTGCATGATAACCCCGATTCCTGCCTGCGGCTGCCGATGAGGCCGACGCTGCGAAGCCTTAACCTCTCGAATTCGGTCGCGATCGCGGCGTATGAAGTTTTGAGACAGTGGGATTTTCCCGACCTTGAACGGGAGGGGAAGCTCACGAAATTTGAATGGGAGTAGATTATGGCGAAAATTATTCTCACCTGCGGGAAAATTTGTTCGGGAAAGACCACATACGCAAAAAGGCTCGCAAGAGAGCTGCCCGCGGTTCATTTTTCGGTAGATGACCTTACCATGCTGCTGCTCGGGCCTTATGCGGGCGATGTTCTTGAAGAATACGTCGAAAAGCTTGAGGGATATTTCTTTGAGAAAGCGGTAGAGCTCGCAAAGAGCGGCATCAGCTCGGTAATAGATATCGGGCTTTGGACGGAAGAGGAGCGCAGAGACGCCCGCCGATTTTTCAGTGAGAGGGGAGTCGGGTGCGAGATTCACTATATCAAAATACCCGACGACGTCTGGCGCGGGCGGATCGCAAAGAGAAATAAAGACATCGAGGCGGGGAAAAGCCGCGATTATTACGTCGATGAAAACCTCATGAAAAAGTTTCAGAGCTGTTTTGAAGAGCCCTCGCGGGAAAGCGTCGACAGGGTGATTTCGGATAACTGGTGAGCCGAAATCGCGGCGCGGGACTGAAAATGCCCTTTTCGGCTTTTATTGCGAAAAATTTTGCTTACCCCCTTGCTATTTTGCGGGAAATTTAGTATAATATATCCGTCAAGCTTTACCACTGTATCAAATTGTAAAGGAGATAAATTATTATGGCAGGATTAAACAAAGTATCGGTAGACGACCTTTCGGTCAAGGGCAAAAAGGTTCTGGTACGCGTTGACTTCAACGTCCCCCTCAAGGACGGCGTCATCACCAACGACAACAGAATCACCGCCGCTCTTCCGACCATCAACAAGCTGGTCGCGGACGGCGCTAAGGTCGTTTTGTGCTCTCACCTCGGCAAGCCTAAGAACGGACCCGAGGACAAGTTCTCGCTCAAGCCCGCCGCTGAAAGGCTCGCTCAGCTTGTGAACACCAACGTCATCTTCGCTAAGGACGACACCGTTGTCGGCGAAAACGCAAAGAAGGCTGTCGCGAATATGAAAGAGGGCGAGATCGTAGTCTTGGAGAACACCCGCTTTAGAGGCAACGACGAGACCAAGAACGGCGAGAATCTCTCGAAAGAGCTTGCAGACCTCGTTGACGGCCAGGTATTCGTTATGGACGCTTTCGGCTCGGCCCACCGCGCTCACGCTTCGACCGTCGGCGTTACCAAGTATGTGAAAGAGACCGCTGTCGGCTATCTTATGCAGAAGGAGATCGCTTACCTCGGCAACGCGGTCGAGAACCCTGTCAGACCGTTCGTCGCTGTTCTGGGCGGCGCTAAGGTCGCGGATAAGCTCAACGTTATCTCGAACCTCCTCGAAAAGTGCGACACTCTTATCATCGGCGGCGGCATGGCCTATACCTTCCTCAAGGCAAAGGGCCTCGAGATCGGCAAATCGCTTGTTGACGACGAAAAGCTCGACTACTGCCGCGAGATGCTCGCGAAGGCAGAAAAGCTCGGCAAGAAGCTTCTTCTTCCTGTCGATACCGTTGTCGCCGATGCTTTCCCCGACCCGATAGACGCGCCTATCGCAACCTCTACCGTTGCGGCCGACGCTATTCCCGCTGACAAGATGGGTCTTGACATCGGCGAAAAGACCATCGCGCTCTTCTGCGCTGAGGTTTCAAAGGCCAAGACCGTTGTCTGGAACGGCCCGATGGGCGTTTTCGAGAACCCTGTTCTCAACAAGGGTACTCTTGAAGTCGCAAAGGCTATGGCCGAGACCGACGCTACCACCGTCATCGGCGGCGGCGATTCGGCTGCGGCTGTCATTAACCTCGGCTTTGCAGACAAGATGACCCACATCTCTACCGGCGGCGGAGCTTCGCTTGAATACCTTGAGGGCAAGGGACTGCCGGGCGTTGACGCCATCGCGGACAAGTAATTTTCAATATCAAAGCGAACGGGGCCGAAACGCTCCGTTCACTTTTAGCTGAGCAAAGCGGGGGCGCGCTGAAAAAGCTCTCGTTCATCAAGCGAACAGCTGACTGCGCCCCACCCGCCCGCCGCTCACGCTTTTTCATCGCGAAAATAAAATCGAAAGGAACTTTTAAAATGAACAAATCTTTGAGAAAAGCCGTTATCGCAGGCAACTGGAAGATGAATAAGACCCGCCCCGAGGCTAAGGAGCTTATCGAGGCGATTAAGCCGCTCGCCGTTGGCGCTGACTGCGAGGTCGTGGTCTGCGTGCCGTTCACGAACCTTGAGACCGCCGTTGAGGCGACCAAGGGCACGAATATTCACGTCGGGGCGCAGAACTGCCACTTTGAAAAGTCGGGCGCATTTACGGGCGAGATCTCGGCAGATATGCTTACCGAGCTCGGCGTTGAGTACGTCGTTTTGGGGCATAGCGAGCGCAGACAGTATTTCGGCGAGACCGACGAGACCGTCAACAAGCGCCTCAAAGCCGCTCTGGAGGCGGGATTGAAGCCGATAGTATGCATCGGCGAGCTTTTGTGGGAGCGCGAGTGCGGCATCACCGAGGAGGTCCTCGGCAAGCAGTGCAAGCTTGATTTCTTCGGGATCTCGGCGGAGGATATGAAAAAAACCGTCATTGCGTATGAGCCTGTCTGGGCAATCGGAACGGGCAAGACCGCGACCGCTGATCAGGCGGAGGAGGCCTGCGCTTATATCCGCTCGGTAATCGCGAAGATGTTCGACAAGGCGACCGCAGACGCCGTCACCGTTCAGTACGGCGGCTCGATGAATGCAAAGAACGCCGCTGAGCTTCTTTCAAAGCCCGACGTCGACGGCGGACTTATCGGCGGGGCATCGCTTAAGGCACCCGATTTCGGCGTTATTATCGCCGCGGCTAAGGAATGATTTGTAAAGCTTTGAAGCTTTACTTGCCGCTTTGAACGGCGTGTTTCCGCGATATTTTGCGGGACGCCGTGGAAAGCGATATACCTTTACATCACACGAAAGGAAGATTTTATATGAAACCCTTGGTTCTTATTGTCATGGACGGCGTGGGCTTCTCGAAGACGGGCCTCGGCGACGCTGTAACCCTCGCGAACACCCCTGTTCTTGACAGACTTCTCAAAGAGCGCCCGAATACGAGGCTTAAGGCTCACGGCGGCGCGGTCGGGCTTCCGACGGACGACGATATGGGCAACTCGGAGGTCGGGCATAACGCGCTCGGCTGCGGGCAGATTTATTCGCAGGGCGCTAAGCTTGTCAACGAATCTATCGAGAGCGGGAAGATGTTCAGCTCGGAGACTTGGAAAAATCTCGTCGGGAACTGCGTCTCGAACGGCTCGACGATGCACTTTATCGGGCTTTTGTCGAACGGAAACGTTCACTCGAACATCAGCCACCTTAAACAGATGATCGCCCGCGCAAAGCAGGACGGCGTATCACGCGTGCGCTGCCACATTCTTCTTGACGGGCGCGACGTTCCCGCGACCTCGGCGCTTGCGTTTGTAAATGAGCTTGAAGAGCTTCTGGCCTCGCTCAACGACGGAAAATTCGACGGGAAAATCGCATCGGGCGGCGGAAGAATGAAGGTCACGATGGACCGCTATCAGGCCGACTGGAACATGGTAAAACTCGGCTGGGACACGCATGTTCACGGCATCGGAAGACAGTTTGAAACCGCGACCGAAGCCATTGAGACCTATCGCAGGGAGCTTGACGTCATCGATCAGGATCTGCCCGCGTTCGTCATCGCGAAAAACGGCGAACCCGTCGGGAAAATTCAGGACGGCGACAGCGTTATCCTCTATAACTTCCGCGGCGACAGGGCAATCGAGATCTCGATGGCCTTTGACAACGCCGATTTCGACCACTTCGACAGGGGAACGGTGCCGAAGGTGCTCTATGCGGGTATGCTTCAGTACGACGGCGATCTGAAGCTTCCGAAGAACTATCTCGTCGCGCCGCCCGAGATCAAGAATACGCTTTCGGAACTATTGGTCGCGCACGGGCTCAGGCAGTACGCGGTTTCGGAGACGCAGAAGTATGGGCATGTGACCTACTTCTGGAACGGCAACCGCTCGGGAAAATTCTCGGAAGAGCTTGAGACTTATAAGGAGATTCCCTCGGACAACGTGAGCTTCGACGAGAGGCCGTGGATGAAGTCGGCGGAGATCACCGACGACGTTATCGCGGCGCTCGAGAGCGGAAAATATGACTTTATCCGCTGCAACTTCCCGAACGGCGATATGGTCGGCCACACGGGCAACCTTGACGCTACCATCACGGGCGTTGAGGCGGTAGACCTCGGCCTCGCGAGAATTTTAAAGGCCGCTGATACCGTCGGGGCGACGGTGCTTATCACCGCCGATCACGGCAACGCCGATGAGATGCTCGAAAAGAACAAGAAGGGCGTTATTCAGGTCAGGACCGCGCACTCGCTTAACCCCGTGCCGTTCATCATCTATGACAACGACACCGAGTACGTCATCAAAGAGGGCGAGTACGGCCTTGCGAACGTCGCGCCGACCGTCGCGAAGATTCTCGGAATCGAGCCGCCTGCGTGCTGGGAGAAGAGCATGATCTGACGGATTCGCGGAAAGCGATGGATTTGTGAGAAAATATAAAGTTTTCGGTCAAGCCTTTTTTCAAAAGGGTTGCGGGAGTCCAGAGGCGAGAAGCCTCTGGTCGCGACCGCAGTCGCGAAACACCATACGTAGTGCGCTCCGCAAGGGGTGAATTGAAAAACAGCTCGGTGAGCTGTTTTGAAAGAGGGGACGCCCTGCAAGAGAGGGCGTCCCCTTTTGATTCGCAGCTCTGACAAGAGCTGCGCACCTTAAAATTTTCTCGTCTGCACTCGAAAATCGGGGAGACCCCCGACGAGGGTCTCCCCGCGCGAAAACTGTCCACCGGACAGATTTTCGCTCCCCTTCCTGCGTTTTGCTTACGCATTTAAAAGAGCACGCTTGAGCGCGTGCTCTTTTTTGGGATTTCGCGACTGCGGTCGCGACCAAAGGGCGCTGCCCTTTGGAAACTCGTGAGCCTTTTAGAAAAGGCTCAAGCGAAAACTTTTAAATAAAAAGCAGGCGAAACGCCTGCTTTGGGTTGGGTTTACTCCGCTTCTTCGGGGTCGTCGGGGTCGGAGATGGGCTCGGCGGAGGTCTCGACAAGGGCAATGGGCTCGTCGGGGGAGTCGGTGACTTTGCCGATGTCGACGCCACGCATTGAATAATATGAGTCGTCGGTGGGCATGTTCTTTTCTTTAAGCCTGCGGTCGGCATAGTCGCTGATAAGCCCATAGGCAACCGCAAACAGCGGCACCCCGATTATCATTCCGACAATGCCGAACATCGAGCCGAATATGATGATCGAAAAGAGCATCCAGAACGGCGAAAGACCAAACTTTGAGCCGAGAATCTTCGGGCCGATGATGTTGCCGTCAAGCTGTTGGAGAATGATTATGAACACAATAAACCATATTACCTTTTTCGGCTCGGCGATGAGTATGAGCAGAGCCGAGGGGATCGCGCCGATGAACGGGCCGAAGATCGGGATTATGTTTGTGATTCCGATTATCAGCGAGATCAGCATCACATAGGGCATGCCGAGGATTAACATTCCGACGCCGCAGATGATTCCGATTATAACCGAATCCTTCACCTTGCCGTAGACGAAGTCAAGAAGCGCTTTGTTTGTTGTAGATGTGAAGCTGAATATCTTGCGGTAGGTGTCCTCTTTAAAGAGGGCGACTACCATTTTTTTCGCCTGAGCCTGTAAGCCCTCTTTGCCGAAGAGGAAATAAATCGCAAAGATTATGCCGAACACAAAGTTCTTGACCGAATTCGCGAAGTTGAGAAGGCTTGAGAGGAATTCGTTGAGCTTCGGGCCGAGAGTTGAGAAGAGGGAGCGGACCGTCGACAGAATATCGGATAACTGCTCGTCGACGATGCCCTGAATGCTCGGTACATCTTTCAGGACACTGTCGAACCAGCTGCTTATGTTCGGGACAAGGACATCGGTAAAGCCCGAATAAATTCCCGGCAGGGCGGAGATGATCTCGGGGATAACAGAGAGGATCAACGCCATTATCACCGCGACAAAGACAAGAGTCGCGACGAGGACGCCGATCGCGCGGGAGACCTTCGGGCGGGGTTTTTTTCGGAAGATGAAGCGGCCGAGGAATTTTTCGGTCGACATCATTATCGGGTTCATGATGAAGGCTATCACCACGCCCCAGATGACGGGCTGGAATATGCCGATGACGGTCGAGAAGACCGACTTTACGGTGTCCCACTTAAAAATAGCCATGACAAGAAGCAGGGTTATGACTATCGCGACGACGACATATTTCAGGATAATGTTATATTTTTTGTTGGAAAGAAATTTCAAGTTCACACTCCCTTTTCAAGGTGATGAAAATATTATAAACCATTTTACCGAAAATGTCCATACCTTGTGAAAACTTTAAGAAATTTTTTGAGAATTGCCTTCAAGGGCTTTCTTTTGGACTCAAAGTGTGCTACAATATAAAAAACGACATTTTAATTCGGAGGAAACATGACCGATAAGGAATTTTTGGCGGCAAAGCGCCGCGCTATGGAAAAATATTTTTCACACCTCAACAACATGCAGAAAGAAGCGGTATTCACCGTCAACGGGCCGCTGCTGATTCTTGCGGGCGCGGGAAGCGGCAAGACCACCGTTTTGGTCAACCGCGTCGCGAATATGATATACTTCGGGAACGCATATTTTGACGAGAACCGCTATGCGGGGGTGAGCCCCGCAGACGAGCAGTTTCTTATCGATTATGCCGAGGGGCGCTCGAACGACAGCGAGAGGCTTAAAAATATCGTCGCGGTCGACTGCGTGAACCCGTGGAATATCCTCGCGATAACCTTTACTAACAAGGCCGCGGGCGAGCTTAAGGCCCGCCTCGGGCTGATGCTCGGCAAGCTTTCGGAGGGAATCACCGCGGCGACGTTTCACTCGGCCTGCGTGAGGATTCTCAGAAGAGAGATAGCAGCCCTCGGGTATGCCTCGAACTTCACGATTTATGACACCGACGACTCGACGAGGGTGATAAAGGCCTGCCTTTCAGACCTCAATATGTCGGACAAGCTGTTTCAGCCGAAAGCTGTTCTGAGCGAAATTTCGCACGCGAAGGAGTCGCAGATTTCGGCGGACGAGTACATACTTCAGTCGGCGGGGGACTATCGCAAAAAACAGATAGGTAACGTCTACGCGATGTATCAGAACCGCCTCAGAGCGGCCAACGCGGTAGATTTTGACGACATAATCCTTCTGACGGTGCGGCTTTTCGAGGAATACCCCGATGTGCTCTCGCACTATCAGAACCTCTATAAATATGTTCTTGTAGATGAGTATCAGGACACAAATATGGTGCAGTATCGGCTTGTGTCGCTCCTCGCGGACAGGAGAAAGAACATCTGCGTTGTGGGCGACGACGACCAGTCGATTTATAAATTCAGGGGCGCGACCATTGAAAACATTCTTTCGTTTGAGAATCAGTATGAGAACGCGAGGGTCATCAGGCTTGAACAGAACTATCGCTCGACAGAGGCGATTTTAAACTGCGCGAACGAGGTCATCAGGAACAACAAGGGAAGAAAGGGCAAGCGCCTTTGGACGGACAGCGGCGCGGGCGAAAAGGTGGTTCTCTATAAGGCTTCGGACGAGCAGGGAGAAGCGAGATTCGTTGCGCAGACCATTTATCAGTCGGTCAAGAACGGCGGGAAGTGGTCGGATAACGCGGTGCTCTACCGAATGAACGCCCAGTCAAACTCAATCGAGCGGGCGCTTGTGGCCTCGGGGATAAGCTATCGGGTCATCGGCGGCGTTAAATTCTATGAGCGCAAGGAAATCAAGGACGTTATCGCGTATCTGTCGGTTTTAAATAACGAGAGCGATATGCTTCGGCTAAGAAGAATCATCAACGAGCCGAAGAGGGGAATCGGCGAGGCGACAGTCGACCTTTTGGAACAGGTCGCGACGGGAATAGGCGAGACACCCCTCGCGGTAATGAGACGTGCGGAGGAATATCCGCTTTTGTCGCGCTCGGCGCAAAAGCTTAAGGCGCTGGCAGAGGTTTTTGATGAGCTTAGGGAAATTTCGGCCGAGGAGCCGCTTGATATCCTGCTTGACGAGCTTGTTCAGAAAACGGGGTATCTCTCGATGCTGCAGCTTCAGGGCGAAGAGGGCGCGGGCAGGCTTGAAAACATCAACGAGCTTAAGTCGACGATGGTGACATATTCTCAGAACGCCGACGAGCCGACGCTCTCGGGATTTTTGGAGGAGATCGCCCTTTATACCGACGTCGACGGAATGGACGCCGACGCGGATGCGGTGACGCTTATGACCGTTCACTCGGCGAAGGGGCTTGAATTCAACAATGTGTTCGTGGTCGGGCTGGAGGAAAATATTTTCCCGAGCGCAAGAAGCACCGACCTCGAAGAGGACGTTGAGGAGGAGCGCAGGCTTTGCTATGTCGCCATCACGAGGGCGAGAAAGAGGCTTTATCTTTGCTGCGCAAGGCAGAGAATGCTCTTCGGCTCGACGCAGTATAACCGACCTTCAAGGTTTGTCGGCGAGCTGCCCATGGAATTCGTCAAGGAGCAGACGGACACCGCAAGAGCATCGGAAAGAACAGAGCCGAGGAAAAAGAGCGAGGTGAAGTTCGGCTTCGGAAGCGCGGCGGCAGCGCCGAGAGCACCGCAGGCTCAGAAGGTTTTCGCGGTCGGCGACAGGGTCTCACACAATATTTTCGGCGAGGGGACAGTTCTCAAGGCCGTGAGCATGTCAAACGACACGCTTTTGGAGATAGCCTTTGAAAAGGTCGGCACAAAGAAGATTATGGCTAACTTTGCGAATATTCGCAAAATCTGAGAGGTAACGCGATGAACTTTGAAAAATATCTCACACCGAATATGATGAACCTCACCGACCCTTACGCGGTGAAGATTCTGATTTGTTATTTTCTGAGGCAGATAAACCGCCCGATAACCCCCGACCAGCTCACTCAAATCGCCACCGAGAGCGGAATTGTCAACTATTTCGTATTCACCGAGGCGCTTAAGGGCTTGGTCGACACTAAGACGGTATCGCTCGTCGAGCAGGACGGCGAGGAGTATTACGTTCTTTCGGAGCTTGCGAAATACGGCGCGGACGACTTCAAAAAAATCGTGCCGAGGAGCTTTCGCGATAAAATAATGACCGCGGGGCTTAAATTCTTCGCGAAGCTTAAAAACGAAAACGACGTTAAAATCTCGATTCAGGAGCAGCAGAGAGGGTATGCCGTAAACGTCATCGCGACGGACGGCGGGCTTGTGCTGATGGACCTTAAGCTTTACGCCCCCGACCGCGAACAGGCCGAAATGCTTGGCGAAAAAATTATGCTCAACCCGTCGGACTTTTACGGCAAGGTGATAGACTATGCCGTTGAGAACGAGGAGTTCGAGCCCGAGGTTAAGGAGATGACCGACTTTGAGTGAAAAAAGCTTCTTTGCGCTGACCTCGCGAATGAAATATATTTCAAGATGGGGGCTGATGCGCAACTCGCGGCCCGAAAATATCGCCGAGCACTCGCTTGAAGTGGCCATCATCACTCACCTTTTGTGCGAGCTCAGGAACAGGCGGTTCGGCGGGAATATAGACGTTTCAAAGGCAGTTCTGACGGCGGTTTATCACGACGTTCCCGAGATTATCACGGGGGACCTTCCGACGCCCGTTAAATACTATGACCCCGAGATTAAATCGGCCTATAAGCGGGTCGAGGGCGCGGCGGTCGAGAAGCTTTTGTCGACAGTGCCCGATGACCTCAGAGAGGATTACGCCGAGCTCTTCGACGAAAGCTCGGACCCCGAGATTCGGGCGATAGTCAAGGCGGCGGATAAGATCTCGGCGCTGATAAAGTGCATTGAGGAGAGCCGAAGCGGCAACACCGATTTTGCCGACGCCGAAAGGCAGACGATTGAAAGCATCGAGAAGATGAAGCTGCCCGAGGCGGACGCTTTTTTAAGCGAATTCCTGCCGAGCTATGGGCTGACACTCGATGAACAAACGCGATGAGAGAACAGAAATCAGATCGTCAGACTGTCGGAAAGTCAGATAGTCGGAAATTATAAGCAGGGTAGACTTTCGGGTGGGAGTGTCCATTCCGCACACATTATCCTCAGTATTTGAAAACGTCGCCATAGGCGACACCTTGAAATTCTGACATCTGTCCTCTAATTTCTGTCTTCTTGATGTGGCCGCTTCGGCCACATCTTTTCGGGTCTCCCCGAGTGTTCGGGCGGGATATCGCGGCATATAATGATTAGCGGGGCATCGCAAAAATTGAAAAAATTGGCTTTCGCGAAAGCTATTGCATTATCACATCGGCGATGATATAATATAATCTATAACATTGAAAAGGGAGTGAGCCCTTGACGGTTAAGACCGAACGGAGGGAGAGCCGCGCCCGCATCGGCTTTTTTGCGGGAATTTTCGGGATACTGACTAATCTTGCGGCGTTCGCGGTGAAGATAACCGTCGGGCTTATCTCGGGGAGCGTTACCGTTGCGGCGGACGCTTTTAACAGCCTCACCGACGCGGGGAGCTCGATTCTCACGATGATAGGCTTTCGGCTTTCGGCAAAGCCCGCCGACAGCGACCACCCTTACGGCCACGCGAGATATGAAGAGGTCACGGCGCTGTTTATCGCGATGATGATGCTGTTTGTCGGGCTTTTGTTCGCAAAAAGCTCGATAGAAAAAATAATCAGGCCCGAGGAGCTTTCAATAGGAATACCGACCTATATCGCGCTCTGCGCCGCGATTATACTCAAAATAATTCAGGCGGTCGTGAACTTTGCGCTCTCGAAAAAGATAAATTCTCAGGCGCTCAGGGCTGCGGCCCTTGACTCGCGGAACGACGTTTTGATCACCTCGACGGTTCTTCTGAGCGTTGTGATTATGGGCTTTTTCAACGTGAATATAGACGGCTTCGCGGGGCTTGCGGTATCGCTCTTTATAATCTGCTCGTCGGCAGTGACCGTTAAAAACGCGGTGAGCCCGATTCTTGGCGCGCCGCCGCCGCAAAGCCTTGTTGACGCCATCACCGAAATAGTGAAATCAAGACCCGAGGTTCTGGGGTATCACGACCTTGCGGTTCATAACTACGGCCCCGGGGCGAACTTCGCCTCGATTCACTGCGAGGTTGATTCGCGAGACGATATCGTGTCGATTCACAACGTCATCGACGGCATTGAAAAGGAAGCTTCGGCCAAGTTGGGCGTGGTTCTTACGATACATATGGACCCCGTCGACAGGGGAGGGCAAAATGAAGAGGAAAGTTAAGCTGAGGCGGTCGGACATTGTTCTGATGTCGCTGTTCGGCGTTCTGCTGATAATAAACCTTGCTTCGTGGCTTTCGACGGGATTTTCGGATTTTTACGTCGGGAAGATATACCCGATCTACAGCGCTCTGCCGATTTTTTTGGCGGGGCTGGCGCCCTTTTCCGTCGGCGAGATAATGATAATAATATTCGCACTCGGCGCGATAATAGGCATTCCGACGGTTATAATCTTCGCGATAAAAAATCGCAGGAACACCGAAAAATCGGTCAGGGCGCTCACGGCGGCGATAAGGGTTCTGCTCTGGATTCTTCTTTATATCTTCACGGCCGAGACCCTCGGCTGCTTTGTGATGTATCACTGCACCAAATTTTCGGACAGATATTTTGAACCCGTGGAACACAATGAGGAGCTGCTGCTCGACACGCTGTCGGCGTTCTCGGACAGGATAGCGGAGCTCAGCGGGAAATTTGAACGGGATCGGGACGGGTACATAATTCTTGATGAAGACCCCGCGGACGATTGCAGGGCGGCTATGAGCGCCCTCAGCGGGGATTATTCTCAGCTTTCGGGTAGATACCCTCGGC
Source organism: uncultured Clostridia bacterium (assembly GCA_947627455.1). GTDB lineage: Bacteria > Bacillota > Clostridia > Oscillospirales > Ruminococcaceae > Faeciplasma. The sequence continues at coordinate 52,995 of CANQWC010000005.1, forward strand.
CGAAAAAAATCATGAACTCGTTCTTTATGTCGCAGGAGGGGATAATCGGGCTTTATATACCCTTTGCGTTTGAGGCGACATATAACAAGGATATTCAGCCGATAGCCGCGCCCGCGACCATCTGCCATGAGCTTGCGCACCTCAAGGGGATTATTCAGGAGGACGAGGCGAGCTTTGTCGCGATTGTGGCTTGCCTTAAATACGGCTCGGACGAGCTTAAGTATTCGGCGTGCATCGACGCGTTTTACTACCTCTATAAAAACGCATCGGAACTTATCGGAACTGATTATGAACAGCAGCTTTACGACGCCGTGGCGGTAGTTCCCGATGAGGTTTGGGACAAGGACCTCGGCTCGTTCACCGAGGATTATTGGGAGAAAAACAGCCACAAGGAAATCATTCCGACCGAGACAGTCGCCGCAATCTCGGAAGCCCTCACCGACGCAAACCTCACCCTGAACGGCGTCAGCGACGGAATCAACGCCTATAACCGCGTGGTAGAGCTATTGATGGACTATTACGGCAACGGCGGGGTTGTTTAAAATCTTGCACAAAAATCGCGAAGAAAATTTGTGTATTAGGCTAAATTTTTTCTTTTCATTATACGCCCCTTGATTTTTTGAACGACAAAGAGTATAATATAGTTGAATTTGAGCGACAGCCCGAATTCTGAATTTTAAGGAGGAATACTTATGAAGAAAATTTTGGCAATTGCCATGGCTCTTGTTTTGGCTATGGCGCTCTCTGTCAGCGTTTTCGCTGATGATGTTCTTTACAGCCATGACTTCACCGATAATCATGCTGATGCATGGTGGGAAGAAGCAAGCGTAAACGGCCTTTCTAACGATGCCGACCTTATCGCTGCTCTTAAGACCCCCGGCGCAAAGCTTGTTATCGAGGCTGACGAGGCTGTTAATGTTGAAGCTACCGACTGGGGCTGGCAGTACGGCATCGTTTCCACTGCTACTTCGCCTTGGACTCAGGTTATGATGCACTACAACTTCGACGGCACCAAGAACCCCGAAAAAGGTAATGAGGGCGATGTCGGAGCTGAGAGCGTTGTTGTTGAGAACGGCCATGCTTTCATCACCATCGACGCTGCTACTCTTCTTGCTGCTTGCGATTCTCTCGGCCTTGACCTTTCTGCTTACAACTGGGTCAACGGCGCGGGCAACAGCGGCTCTGCCAACACCTACGGCCTGAAGGTTATTGTTCCTTCTGCTGAGGCTGAGCCCGAGGCAACCGAGACCGAGACTACTGAGCCCGAGACCACCGAGACTGCTCCTGAGACCACTGAGACCACCACTGAGACTACTACCGAAGAGACCGCTTCTGCTCCTTCGACAGGCCTTGCTCTCGCGGTTGTTCCTGCTGTAGTTGCTCTTGCTGCTGCTGTCGTCTCGAAGAAGAGATAATCTCAACATTTTGTTGTTAATCACCTCTTAGGTAAAGCGCTCCGCAAAGGGGCGCTTTTCCGTTTATGATTTTTTTGTCAATGGCTATTGACAAAATCACAATAATGTGTATAATTGAATTAAAGGTGCAGATAATATCTCTGCTCTTAATTAAGGAGGAATACTTATGAAGAAAATTTTGGCAATTGCCATGGCGCTTGTTTTGGCTATGGCGCTCTCTGTCAGCGTTTTCGCTGATTGGGCTGTCGGTCCTCTTTCAATCGACAACTTCGGTTCAAGCGGATGGGACAGCACCTATGACGCGGCTTCTCACGTCATCACCCCTGACCACGACTGGGTCGGCAAGGGCTGGTGGATCGCAGGCGACAGCAGCCTCTATGCAGGTTATGACGCCCTTAAGATCGCTTTCCCGAACGGCGCTGAGACAGGCGGACAGGTAGTTGTTGAGTTTGCTGACGGCGCTGAGAGCGTTACCGTTCCCTTTGCCGCAGGCGATGCTGAGGTCGTTATCCCGATCGACCCCGCAAGCTCTATCAACCAGATTTATGTTCAGATCGGTGCAGACCCCAAGCCTCTCACCATCGGCGAAGTAACCATGCAGGTTGAGGGTACCGGCGCTGCTGCTGAGCCCGAGGCAACCGAGACCGAGACTACTGAGCCCGAGACCACCGAGACTGCTCCTGAGACCACTGAGACCACCACTGAGACTACTACCGAAGAGACCGCTTCTGCTCCTTCGACAGGCCTTGCTCTCGCGGTTGTTCCTGCTGTAGTTGCTCTTGCTGCTGCTGTCGTCTCGAAGAAGAGATAATCTCAACATTTTGTTGTTAATCACCTCTTAGGTAAAGCGCTCCGCAAAGGGGCGCTTTGCTGTTTTCGCCATTTTTAATTTTTTCTCATCACCTCTTGACAAATTCGCAAGAGAGTGTATAATTGTAGTGAGACTGCGGATAATATTTCCGCGCTTAGATTAAGGAGGAATTATTATGAAGAAAATTTTGGCAATCGTTGTCGCTCTTGCTATGGTAATGGCTCTCGCGATTCCTGCGTTTGCGGCTGATGAGTACACCGTTGCTCTTCTTTATGCCGATGCCGACTGGTATCCGAACCTCATGTCGAATAACGACGATCCCGCTTCTGAGACCTGCCCGAAGATCACCATCACGGGCGACGGAACCTATTCGATTGAGACCACTGCCGCCGCAGGCGCATCAGGCGCCATGGTTCTTTGCATCGATATCAGAGATGTTCTTGTCGATCACCCCGATGTCACGGCAACACTTGATTCTATTGAGGTCGACGGCGAGCCCTTTGAGTTCGACGCTTCCAAGATCCTCTACGGCAATATCGAGACCGATAACAACCACTACAGAATCGAAATTTACAACGAGTACGGCAACACCAAGAGCGCCGCTCCGTTCCTTCCCGCTTCGCTCAAGGTCGGCACTACCTTCAAGGTAACCTTCACCGTTTCGGGCCTTGGCGCCGCTGCCGATGAAGGCACCGCGGGCGACGGCACTGCCGCTGACAACAACACTGTTGATCCTGAAGCTCCTGCCGAGGGCACTGATCCTGAGCCCACCGAGGCTGCTCCCACCGAGACCACTACTCCTGATACCGATGTAATGAACGTCGCCGAGTCGGGCCCTGCCGATGAGCCCACCGAGTCGGGTCCTGCTGAGGATGAGCCTTCCGCTCCTTCTACGGGCCTTGCCCTTGCGGTCGTTCCCGCTGTCATAGCTATGGCTGCTGCGGTTGTTTCAAAGAAGCACTAAGATTTCTGAAAAAAGGGCCCTGCGGGGCTCTTTTTTTGTGACATAAAAAAGCGGCCGAGGAAAACCTCGACCGCAAATTTTATATATTACTTCATAGCCTCTTCAACCGCGACAGCGCAGGCGACGGAGGCGCCGACCATCGGGTTGTTGCCCATGCCGATGAGGCCCATCATCTCAACGTGAGCGGGGACAGAGGACGAGCCCGCGAACTGAGCGTCGGAATGCATACGGCCCATGGTGTCGGTCATGCCGTAGCTGGAAGGACCAGCTGCCATGTTGTCGGGGTGGAGGGTTCTGCCCGTGCCGCCGCCAGAGGCGACCGAGAAGTACTTCACGCCGTTTTCGTTGCACCATTTCTTGTAGGTGCCCGCGACGGGGTGCTGGAACCTTGTCGGGTTGGTGGAGTTGCCCGTGATCGAGACGCCGACGTTCTCAAGCTTCATGATCGCAACGCCCTCGGGAACGTTGTCGGCGCCGTAGCACTTGACATCGGCTCTCGGGCCGTTGGAGTAGGCCTTTTCATATACGACCTCGACCTGCTCGGTGAAGGGGTCGAACTTGGTCTCAACATAGGTGAAGCCGTTGATTCTCGAGATGATGAAAGCGGCGTCCTTGCCGAGGCCGTTGAGGATAACGCGCAGGGGCTTGGTTCTTACCTTGTTGGCGTTGAGGGCGATCTTGATTGCGCCCTCGGCAGCGGCAAAGCTTTCGTGGCCCGCGAGGAAGCAGAAGCACTCGGTGCTCTCGGAAAGGAGCATTGATGCGAGGTTTCCGTGGCCGAGGCCGACCTTTCTGTTCTCGGCGACAGAACCCGGGATACAGAAGCTCTGGAGGCCCTCACCGATGGCGACAGCGGCATCGGCAGCCTTTTTGCAGCCCTTCTTTATCGCGATGGCGCAGCCGACGGTATAGGCCCAGACGGCGTTCTCAAAGCAGATGGGCTGGGTCTCGCGGACTATCTTATCGCAGTCGATACCCTTTGCAAGGGTGATCTCTTTGCATTCCTCAACAGAGGAGATACCGTACTGAGCGAGAACCGCGTTGATCTTGTCGATTCTTCTCTCATAGTTTTCAAATAAAGCCATGATTCAATTCCTCCTCTATATTATTGCTTTCTCGGGTCGATGTACTTGGCGGCCTCGGCAAATCTGCCGTAGGTGCCCTTGGCCTTTTCGTATGCGGTGTTCGGGTCGTCGCCCTTCTTGATGAAGTCGGTCATCTTGCCGAGGGATACAAACTCATAGCCTATGACCTGATCCTCGTCGTCGAGCGCCATTCTTGTGACATAGCCCTCGGCCATTTCAAGGTATCTTACGCCCTTGGCCTTGGTGCCGTACATTGTGCCGACCTGGGAGCGTGTGCCCTTGCCGAGATCCTCAAGACCTGCGCCGATCGAGAGCCCGTCCTCAGAGAAAGCGGACTGGGTTCTGCCGTAGACGATCTGTAAGAACAGCTCGCGCATCGCGGTGTTGATGGCATCGCAGACAAGGTCGGTGTTGAGAGCCTCAAGAATAGTCTTACCCGGGAGGATTTCAGCCGCCATGGCAGCCGAGTGGGTCATTCCCGAGCAGCCGATCGTCTCGACCAAAGCTTCTTCGATGACGCCCTCTTTGACATTAAGGGAGAGCTTGCAGGCGCCCTGCTGAGGAGCGCACCAGCCGATACCGTGGGTAAAGCCCGAGATATCGCCGATCTGTTTTGCCTCGACCCATTTTCCCTCTTCGGGCAGGGGAGCGGGACCGTGCTTAGGACCTTTTTGGACCATGCACATCTGTTCGACTTCGCGTGAATAGTTCATTTTTTTATTGACTCCTTTCAAAATATTGAGAGTTGCATAATTCAACGCTCTCATTATACTACATTTCCGCAGACTTGACAAGAGATTTTCCCGATTTTTTCATGCCCGAAAATAAAATTTTTTTCGCGATGCAATATTTTGCCCCTCTTGTGCGTATTACAGTTGAAGGACCTTTCAAGGAGGAATTTAAAATGAAAAAAATTATCGCGATTTTTATTTGTGCCGCGATTTTTGCGATGCTCAGCCTGCCGATATCTGCCGACGACGGCGAGAATGTCATCACCGACACCGAGCTCGTCTCTGCGGAATATCGCCCCGAATCAGACGACTACAGCGTTATAATCGCCTGGGGCTACGGCTTCAAAGACTCAGACGGAGAGATCGATTGGTATTATGTCTTTGCGCCAACCATTCTCACTGCGGATATCTTCACTTCCGACGGCTCGCAAGCGGCAGATGAGCTTTTGGCCGCCGTCAAGGAGGGAAAAACCATTCCCGCAAGAACCGTGGTTGAGCTCGTCCCCGAATCGGAAGACGGATTATTTATTCTGGAATCCTATCCGCCGCAGCTCGTCGGTTATAGCGAGGTGAAATTCCTCGGCGGGCCGCTGAAGGATTACAGCCTCACCGACGAAGCTGTCAGGAAGGAGATCGACGGGATAAATTCGATGAGGAGCTTTGATATTTGGTTTCCCTATCCCGACGGAAGCTATCGCGAAGCCGAGCTTGTGGTTGACGGCAGGACCTATCGGCTTGATCGCGACACCATGGTTTTGTTCGAGATCGACCCCGACGCCGAGATAATCACGGCAGAGAGCGACCTTGCCCCGTGGGGCAGCGTTGAATATGTGAGGATAGATGATAACACCCTCGCGGTGAGGCCGAAGGACAGCGACGGCGGTTGGTCGGTGTTTTCGGCAGATGAGAACGATAAGCCCGCCGAGCCTGACGAGCAGAACCCCAAGACAGGCCGCAGCGGCCCGCTCACGGGGATAGCCCTCGCGGGTGCGCTCGCTTGGTGCGCAGCAGTGGCTTTTTCAAGAAAAGACCGTTAAGAAGTGTTGATATATAAAGCGCTCGTCATAATGGCGGGCGTTTTGCATCGCGAAAAATTAGAGAAGTAATAAGACATATATATCACAATAATTGTATCAAATTTTATAAATAAATCCCCGATCGGTATCATTTGGAATCGACCGGGGATTTTGCATTTTGTATAATAAATGTAAGAAAATATGTCAGGAGGAGATTTGATGGCGATTTTTGGATATATCAGGGTCAGCACTAAGGAGCAGAACGAGGATCGGCAGCTTATCGCGATGAATGAGGCGAACGTTCCGCCCGAAAATGTTTATATGGATAAACAGTCGGGCAAGGACTTCAATCGCCCTAATTACAAGCGCTTGCTGAGAAAACTGAGGCGAGATGACGTGCTATACATCAAGAGCATCGACCGCCTTGGGCGAAACTATGAGGAGATTCAGCAGCAGTGGCGGGTCATCACGAAAGAAAAGGGCGTCGATATTTGCGTGATCGACATGCCGCTGCTCGACACGCGCCGCGGGAAAGACCTTGTGGGCACGTTTTTGAGCGATATTGTGCTGCAGGTGCTCAGTTTCGTCGCGGAAAATGAGCGCACCAACATCAGGCAAAGGCAAGCGGAGGGCATAGCGGCGGCAAAGGCGAGGGGAGTTCGATTCGGCAGGCCGCCCGAGCCGCTGCCCAAAAATTTTTATGCGAATTATCAGAAGTGGCGGGCGGGCAAAATCTCGGGGACTGCGGCGGCAAGAGCATGCAAAATGCCCCTGTCGACGTTCAGATATCGGGCGGAGAGCGTCGATAAATCGGCGGGGTGTGATAGGCATAATTTTGCAAAATAGTGTACTTTTTTTGCACGGTAAATTGATAAAATTATCCACAGATATTATACTATAAATCCGCGAAAAAATCAAGTGTTGATGGGGCATTTTTTTGATTATTTTGCCGAATATTTTTGATATAAATTTTTCCACAAAAATGTACACATTATTGCAACCATTATTTACCATATATGGAGGCTGTATCATGATTAAAAACTTTTTCAGGAGAATTCTGAGCGTGGCGAGCGCGCTGGCAATCGCTTTCACGGCCTGCCCGCCTGTTGTTTTTGCTGAGGCGGAATTCGGGCTTTGCCCGCACCACCCCGAGCACACCGCCGAGTGCGGCTTCGTCGAGGGGGTGTCGCCATGCGGGTTTGTTTGCAAGATTTGCAACCCGCCGCAGACCACGCAGCCGACCGAGCCGAGCGACCCGCCCGAGGTGACGACGGCGCCCGAGGTGACAACGGCGCCCGAGGTGAGCGAAACTGCGCCCTTTGAGCCGCTGCCTGAGCCCGAGATTCAGCTGATGGCGATGAATGGTGATCATGTGGCGCATGACGGTATCAACGATTGGACGGCGTGGGATAAAGCTGACAGCCTACCCACCTCGACAGGATATTGGTATCTGACAAAGCCGGTCACGCTTGATAATAATTGTAACATCACTGCGGGCGAGGTAAAGCTTTGCCTTAACGGGCAAACGGTCAACTGCGGTGAAACATATAATGTGTCGGTTTCAAGCGGAGCCTCTCTGACGGTTTACGATTGCAGTCAAGGCGAAGTCGGTACAATCAAAGGTGAATATATTTATTTTATATCGGTTTTATCGGTTGAAGGCAGTTTCACGCTTGAAAGCGGAAATATCGTCCATGACGGCGAGTATAGCGTTGCTATAGACGCTAACGGGGCCGATGTCACTATAAACGGCGGAACAGTGGAAGCACTTGGGGCTGGATTTGGGATGGGAATAACAGCAGTAAATTCAACAGTTACTGTTACCAGCGGCGTGATAAAAGGCGGCAATGGTTCTGAACAAGATTATGGAATCAATTCTAAAGGGGGAACGCTCAACATTTCAGGGGAACCAACTATTAAAGGCGGCACAGCGGATATTTATCTTCGTGACGGCGATAAAATTACCATTGATAAGCCGCTCACCGCAACCGACATTTCCATAAAAATGGATAAACCGGGCGTGTTTGCGACGGGAGATTATGCCGCACAGAGCGTAAAGTGTTTTAAATCGACAGAACCAGCGAAGTATATGGTTCAAGTTACGGCTGATAAAAACGGGCTGGAGTTTGTCGAATGGCCTAATCATTATCATGAAGGCGACCCAACAGAGTTTAAACCGTGGGTCAGCGCTGATAGCTTGCCGACCACGGCGGGGAACTATTATCTTACGGAAGATGTTACGCTGACGGGGGATTGGGAGCCTCGGAGTGATGTTAAACTGTGCTTGAACGGGTATGATATCAAGTGCGGGGAGAATCAGATTGAAATCGGCTATAACGGCTCGTTGAGCGTTTATGACTGTGTCGGCGAGGGGGAGATAAGCAAAAATAACGGAACAACAATATATGCTTCTAATGGAAGTTTTGCTCTCTATGGCGGCAAAATCATCAGCTATGGTGCGAACGGACATGCTTTAAACATTGGCAATTCAGCCGCTATTTACGGCGGTGAACTAATCTCACAAGATTATGACGCAATCTTCGTTATGAACGATAGCAATCTTACTGTCAGCGGCGGAATAATTTCAGGAAAACGATACGCCATAGATAATAACTCTAATAACTATGGTAAGTTTACACTTTCAGGTAATCCGAAACTTGACGGGCAGACAGCAGATATTTATACTGGCTATTCAGAAACTATGACAATAACTGGTCTCGACACCACGGAGGTTTACACCGTTCAGTCAAAGTTTCCCCCTGCTGAGTTCGCCACTGTCGAGGACGGGAACGCGGCGAAGTATGTTAAAAACTTCACCTCAGCTCAAGACGGGTACGACGTGGTCGCGGAAAATAATACGCTTAAGCTGATGGAAAAGCATAAGCACGACGGCGTCACCTTTGAAAGATGGTACGACGCGACTAATCTTCCCGATGCCGCGGGCAATTATTGTCTGGAAACTGATGTTACCCTCAGCGGACAGCGCGCTAACTGGAAAGTGCCGAGCGATGTCAAACTCTGCCTGAACGGGCACACAATTAAGTTTACAAATATGAACTACGCTGATGTAGGAAAAGGAAGCTCCTTAACAGTATATAACTGTCAAGTCAACGGCGAAATCACCGGCAACTCCGAATGCACAATCAACGTTGACGGCGGTGAATTTACGCTTGAAAGCGGAAAAATCAGCTTTCCCAACAGTGGTGGATATGGAATATATGTCAAAGAGGGCGGTTCTGCAACAATCAACGGGGGCGACGTAGAAGCGAACGGAGAAGCAATTAGATTAACATACAGTGTATTGGCGCCAGTCGGTGCGACTGTGACAGTGAATAAAGGCAACATAAAAGGCAAAATCGGAATCAATGCCAGCTATGGCAACGCAATTATTCGCGGCGGTTCGATAGAAGGAACCGATACTGCCATAGATGTAAGTGAAAGCACTCTTACACTTTCAGGCAGTCCGAAATTTTCAGGAGGGAAAGCTTATATATCCCTCTCAAGTACTGATAAAATCAAATTTGACGGCAAGCTGACAACAACGGAGACCATCAAAATTGATGTTGCTCTTAAAAACCAAGCTTTCACCGTCGGCGCGGGAGAAAACGGCGTTAAAGCGGGGCAGTTTGAATATGTCGGCGGCGATGGCTACGAAGTCCAAAAAGTCGGCGCGGAGCTTTGGCTTGTGCCCAAGGGCGCGCATGTGCATGAGGACGACGGGACGATTTTCATGCCGTGGGATAAAGACAACGATATACCGAACAACGGGTACTATTATCTTACAAATGACGTCACAATTAACACTATGTCGTCGGTTCATAATAATGTAACCCTATGCCTTAATGGGTACAGCATTAACTGCAGCGGGAACGGCTTTATATCCATCGTGGGTGGTTCGTTGACTGTTTACGACTGCAATTTTAGCGGAAACGGCGCGATTATCGGTCAAAATGTGCCTATAGGCATAGTGAGAGGAACTTTCACGCTTAATCAAGGCGAGGTCAAAGCAACGGACGGCAGCGCTATATCGATATCAAACGGCACACTCGTCCTTAACGGCGGAAAGGTCACAGGCACGGAATATGCCGTAAAAGCTGGCGCTTACGGTGACGGCGGAGAAATCAGGATTTTGGGCAGTCCCGAAATCAACGGCGAAAAGGCGGACTTTTCTCTTCCAACAGGTACCATTATTATCGACCAGCTGCTCACGGGTGGATCGTATGTCATCGACGGCGTTGCAGGCAGAACCTTTGCAACGGGTAACGGTGCTGCGGCTTCCATTGGCTGCTTCACGCTTGCGCAATCTTTAATTGACCAAGGCTACGAAATCGCGGCGGTTGATGGCGCTCTCGTCGCGCGGCTGAAAACCTATACTATTAAATATGAGTCGGACGGTGGGACGGGAACCGTCGATCAGCAAACCAAAACCCATGGCACGGATATTACAATTTCTGACAAAAAATTCACCCGCCCGGGGTATACGCAGATAGGCTGGTCAACCGAGCAGGGCGCGAGCGAGGTTGAATATGATTTTGACGAGAATTATACCGAAAACGCCAATTTGACGCTTTATCCGGTCTGGGAGAAAAATGAAATTCACTTCTATAAAGACGGCGTGGAAATCCATAATCTGTCTCTGAAAGTCGGCGAGAGCGTGACTATCATGGCTACAATTACGCCCGCCGAAGCAGTTTGCGACCCGGTTCAATGGACTGCCGAAGACGGTATTTCAATAACTCAGGCTACACTTATCACTATTAGAGGCGATTCTGCTGGCAAATTTGAGCTTACCGCAAGCACTGACGGCGGGTTGACAACGAAAATTTTGATTGTGACTGTCAGCCGCTACGATTCCACCGTTTCCGCGGCAGATCAGACAGTCACTTACGGCGAGAATGTCACGATCACGGCAAAGGTCGAAAAAGCCGCCTCGAACGGCATATCTCTAATGTCGCTTTATGACAATAAAGTAGCTTTCAAGCTCGGGAATAAAGTGCTCAGTGAGGCTGAGGTTAAAAACGGTGAGGCTACCCTAACAATCCCCGCGACCCGCGCAAACGGCTTTGCGATTGGGGATAACACGGTAATTCTTCAATACAGCGGCAGCGGTGAGCTCGAGCGTACAGCAAGTACGGTCACGGTTAATGTGACCCCGAAGCTCCTGACCGCAACCGTCACCGGCACGATCGCCAAAACCTATGACGGCACCGTGAGTGCGGTCGGCCTCGGGTTGGAGCTTACAGGTGTGATTGAGGGCGATGATGTGACCGCTTCTGCTGTGTTTGCTTATGATTCCGAAGATGTTGGCGAGCGCACGATTTCTGCGGCGAATGTTGAGCTCGGTGGCGAACAGGCGGAGTTTTATAAGCTTGCGGAAGTCGGGGCGGTCTCGGGGAAAATTGAACCGAAGGCCGTTGAAATCACATGGAACGGCGGCGAGTTCACTTATGACGGTAAGCCGCACGAGGTCACTGCGACTGTGAAAAATGCGGTTGCGGGCGATAAATTTGAGATTAAGTATACTGGCAACAGCGCGACTGCGGCGGGGGATTACACTGCGAAAGTAACTTATCTTGGCAACGCAAACTATGCCCTTGAAAATCCCGACGCGCTTCAATGGTCTATCCTTCCCGCAGTCGCGGAATTCACATGGGTCGGCGACACTTTCGCGTATGACGGGCAGGAGCATTCGGTCTCCGCGGAGATCAAAAAAGTCGCGGAAAACGACGAGTTCGCGCTGACATACAAAAACGAAAAATCAAGCAAAATCGGCGAGTACACCGCCGAGGTGACGTCACTCGGAAACAGCAACTACACGCTCGACGGCTCGACGAGCAAAACTCACGCTTGGTCGATCATCAAATCAACACTCACAGTCGCTACCCTGCCGACGGCGGCTGAAATAACCTACGGTCAAAGCCTTTCGGACAGCGCGCTCACGGGCGGAGTGGTGATGAACGGAAAAATCGCTGTTTCGGGCAGTTTCGCATGGGCAGATGGCGATAAAACGCCCGCCGTTAAGGACAGTGGGAAGTCGTTTGCGGTAGTTTTCACGCCTGACGACAGCAGCTATGATCCAATCAAGGCAGAGGTCACAATCACCGTTAAAAAGGCGGCCCTCACGCCGAAAATCGGCGAAATTGATAACAAAGTTTACAATGGCAGCACCGCGGCAATCGGCGCAATTGCGCTTTTAGGCGCGAAGTTTGACGACATGCCTACCGCGACCGCGAAGTTTAATTTTGCTGATAAAAATGTCGGTAAAAATAAGTCGGTAAACGTCAGCGACATAACCTTGTCAGAAGGTTGGAGCGACAATTATGAGCTGTCAACCGTAAGTTTGCTTAACCAATCCACGAACGCGGAAATCCTGCCGAGAGCTGCGGAAATTGAGTGGGTCGGAAATGAATTCACCTATGATGGCAAATCCCACACGGTTACGGCAACGGTGAAAAACGCGGTTGCGGGCGACGAATTTGAGATAAAATATATCGGCAACAGCGCGACCGAAGCGGGGGAATATACTGCGAAAGTTACGGCGCTCGGGAACGGGAATTACACGCTTGAAGGTGTAGCTGAATTTGATTGGAAAATCGTTCCGCGAGTTGCTGAGATTGAGTGGACGGGCGATGAGTTCACATATGACGGCGAGCCTCATGAGGTCACTGCGACGGTGAAAAACGCGGTTGCGGGCGACAAGTTTGAGATTGAATATATCGGCAACAGCGCGACTGCGGCGGGGGAATATACCGCTAAGGTTACGGCGCTCGGGAACGGGAATTACACGCTTGAAGGGGCAATCGGCGCCGAGCACGAGTGGAAAATCGCGGCGGCGAAACAGAATGCGCCCGACGTTAAAATTGACTTTATAAATGAGACGCTTTCTACCGATGAAACCGTTGAATTCTCGGCCGACGGGAAGACTTGGCAGGATTGTTCGGCGGCTATGAGCATCGCGAAAACGGGCTGGATAGGCGAGCCTTTGGCGGTCATGTTCCGATATAAAAAGGACGCAAACCACCTTGACGGCGAGATTCAGACGCTTGAAATTCCTGCGAGGCCCGAAGCCCCGAGCCTTGCCGATGCGGCCGTAAGCAAATCGCAGACGGAAATCTCGATAGCCGAAACCGTGGGCTGTGAGTACTCTCTTGACGGCGTGAATTGGCAGAACAGCGGCGCTTTCAGCGGGCTTGAAGAGGGCAAAACGTATGTGATCAGCGTTCGCTATAAGGCGACCGTGAGCTCGTTTGCGTCGTTTGTGTCACAAAAGACGGTTGTCACCTCGTCGACTTCCGACGGCACCACCGAGCTTTTGCCGGGCGAAACCGTCGCGGCGGGCGATGGGACAATCACCAACAGAGGCGGAGAAATCGTCATCGACGACGGCGAGGGCAACGAAACCGTCATAACCCTGCCGAGCGATGGCTCGGTCGAGGTCGACGAGCAGGGCAGCGTAATTGTGCCCGATGGCGGAACCGTCACGGTCGGGGATAACGCGCCTGTCACTCTGCCCGAGGGCGGCAGCGTTAAGACAGACGGAACGGTGACGGCGGACGAAGCAGTTATCGGTGATATAACTGTCAAGGGCGACGGTGTGACGGTTGCCCCAGACGGGGAAATCACGCTGCCCGAGGGCGGAAGCGTTGAGGTCGACGGTGAGGCTGTGAAGATCGTGCCGAAGGGTGCGACTGTGGTCGACGGGAAGATAAACGCCCCTGCGATTGCCGAGCCCGCTGACGGAGAGGGCAGCATCGGCGACGGTATAATTCTGTCGATCGAATCGGCTGATGAGCTTTTGAAGGATAACGACCGCGAGAACCTCAAGGAAAAGGAAAACTCGGTTGCGGTATGCGCATACGAAATTAAGCTTCTCAAAAACGGGGAGGAGATTCAGTCGAGTGAGGCGATAAAACTCACGGTTGCGGCCTCGGCGGACGGCGAAAAAATGAAGGTGTTCAGGCTTGAAAGCGACGGCACGTTCACGGACATGGGCGCGGAATTCGGAATCGGAAGCTTCAGCTTTATCACCGAGCATCTGAGTGTCTATGTTCTTGCGAGCGAGGAGGGCGAGGTCTCATCGGAAGTTGTGGTTTCCGACGGCGCGCCTGAAATCGGCATGAGCGATGAGGACAGGAAGGCTCTTGAAGACGAGGTTCTCACCGACGAAGACCTTTCGGCGATTGAGAACGGCGACAACGTCAAGGTGGTTATAACTGTCGACGGGCTGTCGGAAGAAGAGATTTCGGAAGATGAGCTTACGGCCGTAGAGGAATTTATGGGCGGGCTGCCCGATTATGAGGCCGCAGAGTATGCGGATATAACGCTCACAAAAATCACTGAGGACGGCGTCACGGGCGAGGAGATAAAGAGCGAGGCGATCGCGGAGATAAGCAAGCCGATAAAGCTGATTTTTGACGTTCCCGAGGAGCTTTATAAATCGGGTAGGATTTTCTCGGTGATAAGGCTTCACGATGGCAAGGCAGAGCTTCTTGACGACACCGATGACAGCGATGAGACGGTGACGGTTCTGACCGACAAATTCTCGCTCTATGTGCTGATTTACCGCGACCCTGTTGACAAGCCGATTCACCGCCACAGCTTCACCGCGTGGATAAACGTCGGGCCGAGCGGACACCTTGCCCGCTGCGCTATATGCGGCGAGATCATGGCGTTCATGCCGCACACGTTTATGAACGGCGTATGTTCGGCCTGCGGATATACTTTGCCGATGCTGGTTCCCGATTACCCGCTCGATGAAAGCGACTTGGTTACTGTTGATGAAGCAACCGAGGGAATGAGGCTTGACGAAAAGAATGTGGAATTCTGAGGCTAAATAAGCATACAAAAGGCGCAGATCAGCTCTGCGCCTTTGCCCCTCTGCCACAAGAAAACAAACCGCATAATCTGACGCAAAGCCGTCAACTTCATCGTTGGCGGCTCTATCATATGCCTGTTTTGTTCCTGCTCGACTGCCCTCGGCGGTAACGATTGCCTCGGTTGTCTTGCAGACAAAACACGGCATATGAGGCGTTCGCGGTGCCCGCTGGGCACTTTTGTTTTCTTATGTCAGAGGGGCATTGGTTTTTTATTTCTTTTTTCCGAATATGCCGAGGATTCCTGCGATCAGCGGAACGGCGCAGGCAAACAGCAGCGCGGGGACAAGCATTATCGGCGGGAGAGGGGCGGTCTGCATCACCGCAGAGAGCGGCGGCCACCAAACGCAGGCGGCGGTGACGGCGGCTGAGATCAGCACCGAAATCAGCAGAGCGGGGTTGCCGAACGGGTTCATCGCGAAGACAGATTTTGTCTCGCTGCGGCACTCGAAGACGTGAATGAGCTGGGACAGAATCAGCGTTATCAGCGCGGCGGTTCTTGCGGCGCAGAGGTCATAGCCGAGCCTGAGACAGTAGACAAAACAGCCGAGCGTGCAACCGCCGATCAGCGCGCCCCGCAGAGCTATTCTCGCCCAGAGGCCGCCGCTCGCAAAGCTGCCCGAAAAATCTTTCGGCTTCATGCTCATGACCGAATCTTCGGCCTTTTCAAGCCCGAGCGCAACCGCGGGGAGGCCGTCGGTGACAAGGTTCACAAGAAGAATCTGGGTCGGGAGGAGCACCACGGGAAGCCCCAAAAGTATCGACAGAAACATCACCGCGACCTCGCCGATGTTGCAGGAGATGAGATACCGCACTAACTTTCTTATGTTCGTGAAGATGCCGCGGCCCTGTTTTACCGCGAGGCAGAGCGTTGAGAAATTGTCGTCAAGAAGTATCACGTCGGCGGCTTGGCGGCATACGTCGGTGCCGCCCTCGCCCATCGCGACGCCGATATCGGCAGCCTTGACCGCAGGGGCATCGTTTACTCCGTCGCCCGTCATCGCGACGATGTTGCCCTGAGATTTAAGCGCGTTGACGATTCGCAGCTTGTCGGCGGGGTCGACGCGGGCATAGACCGCTATATCTCGGCAGGCGCGGGAAAGCTCGCGGTCGCTCATTTGGTCGAGTTCGGCCTTTGTTACAGCCTTTCCGCCGCCGCTGAGGATTCCGACCTCTTTAGCGACTGCCTTTGCGGTGAGAAGGTGGTCGCCCGTTATCATCACAACGCGAATGCCCGCTTTTTTGCACTCCCTGACCGACTTTACAGCCTCTTCGCGAGGGGCGTCGCGCATTCCGACGAGGCCGAGGAAAATCTCGCCCTCGGGGGCGGTTTCGGACATCGCGAGAACCCTCAGCGCCTCGCTTGCGTATTCCTCAGACTTCGCGATCAGCGCCTTTTTGGCCTCGCGGTCGAGCCGACCGCCGCCCGCCGCAAGCGAACACTCGGCGATAATTATATCGGGAGCGCCCTTTGAAAAGGTTCGCTCACGGCCGCCGAGCGACACCGTGACGCTCATGCGCTTTGATTCGCTGTCAAATGGGATTTCTGAGAGGCGTTTTGCGGCTTTGAGCTCGCCGTTTTCGGTGATGCCGCACTTCTCGGCCGCAATCAGAAGCGCTGCCTCGGTCGGGTCGCCGATTATCTCAAAAAGCCCTCGGGTCTTACGCTCGCGGCCGTCGTCGCCCTCGGCGGGAATAAGCTTTGAGTTATTGCATAGGGCGGCGCAGATCAGCGCATCGCAGGCGGGGGCGGGAAGCCTTTCGACCCGTGAGCCGTCGGGGTAGGTGACTTTTCCGCGGGTCGAATAACCCGAACCGCTCAGCAAAAATTCATCGCCCGCCGAAAAAAGCTTCGTGACGGTCATTCGGTTTTCGGTGAGGGTGCCCGTTTTGTCGGTGCAGATGACCGTTGTGCAGCCGAGCGTCTCGACCGAATGAAGCTTATGTACAAGCGCGTTCTGGCGAAGCATTCTTCTCACCGCGAGGGCAAGCGCGATGGTGACAGTCGCGGGAAGGCCCTCGGGAATCGCGGCGATCGCGATGGTTATGCCCGTCATGAGCATGTCAAAGAGCGGCAGGCCGCGGAGTATCCCCGCGAGGGCGACAAGCGCGCAGACAAATATACAGATCGCGCAGAGAACCCCGCCGAGCTTTGCAAGCTTTTTCTGGAGCGGCGTTCTGCCCTCTTCCTCTGAGCTCATCATGTCGGAGACCCTGCCCATCTGGGTGTCCATTCCCGTGAGCACCGCCTCGCAGACCGCGTTTCCGCGAACCGCCGAGGCGCCCATATAAACCATGCCGACGAGCGACGGCGCGTGGATATCGCCCTCGCGGTAGACCTCTTTTTTCACGGCCTCAGACTCGCCCGTGAGCATTGATTCGTCGCACCTTAAATCGCTCTGCTCGAGAATTTTGCCGTCGGCGGGAATTCGGTCGCCCGCCTCTATCACGAAAATATCGCCCGCGACAAGACGCTCGGCCTCGGTCTCATAAAGCTTGCCGCCCCTGATTACCTTTGCGGTCGGCGCGGTCATTTTTTCAAGAGCCTCGACCGTCTTCTCGGTGCGGTATTCCTGAATAAAGCCGAGAATCGCGTCGGTGAGAACTATTGCGATGATGGTCACGGCGTCGTAGATCTCGCCCATGAACGCAGAGATCGCCGTCGCGGCAAGAAGTATCATCACCATGACGTCTTTGAACTGGCCCGCGAAGATTTTCAGCGCTTTCGGCCGCTTCTTCGCCCGAAGCCGATTTTTTCCGCTCTCGTTGAGAAGCTGCTCGGCGCGCTCTTCGGATAGCCCTTGGTATTCTTTCATAAAAAATCCCTCCATACCCGTCCTTTTGGACATGTTATGAAGGGATTTCGGTTTTTATGCCTTGTACGCCTTGATTATCTCGCCGATGTAGATTGTGTGGAGGTCGCGGGTGGGGTAGTTGCGCTCTAAAACCGATTTATCGGTGAAGCTTTGCTCGGTCATCGGCCGGGCGTAAAGCTTTCGGCAGACAAGCACGAGGTCGGCTTCTTTGAATGAAACGGCGCCGTCGGTGAAGAGGGGAGTCAGCCCCGCTTCGGCGGGTTTGTCATGGTCTCTTCCCGAGACCGTTCCGCAGAGGTTCAGCGCCTTTCGGTAACCGTCGGGGAAGAAGCTTAAGGTAAATAGCTCTTCGCGGTCGACAAACTCTTTTGTATAGCGCTGAGGCCTTATGTAGCAGGTCGCGACTTCTTTGTTCCAGAGGATTCCGACGCCGCCCCATGAGGCGGTCATCGTGTTGAAGCTGCCCTCGCGCCCCGCGGTGATCAGGCACCAGTCGCGGCCGATGCGCTCGAACGGGTTGAAGCAGAGGGTTTTTACGTCGAATTCTTTAAGCATTGGTTTCGCCCCTTTCTGCCAAGTTTATTCGGCTGAGAGCTCAGATATGACTATGCTCTTTTAAGAGCTCGCGGATTTTTTCGTGGGGGTCGAGGATATCGCTGACCGACATGTCGTGATTCAGCGCGGCGACGAAGTATGAGACATACTTTGAGCAGTCGACCTTTTTGAACCACTCGCGGGTGGCGAGCTCGGGGTTGAGATAGCTCAGGTTTGTGCCGTAAACGCCCGTGATGAGGCCCTTTTCGTAGGCGTTGTCGAATGGCGCGAGGCCGTTTGTGAGTATCGGGTAGGTGGCGTAGGCAAAAATCCTCTTGGCGTTGCGGGCTTTGAGCTCGTTGGCGATGTCGAGGACGGAATCGCCCGAAGAAATCAGGTCGTCGGCGATGAAGATGTCTTTACCCGCGACGTCGTTGCCGAGGTATTCGTGAGCGACGATCGGGTTTCTGCCGTTGACGATGACGGAATAATCGCGGCGCTTGTAGAACATGCCGAGGTCGACGCCGAGGACGGAGGCGTAGTACATGTTTCGCGACATCGCGCCCTCGTCGGGAGAGACGACCATGAATTTGTCCTTAGAGAATTCAAGGTCGTCGACGGTGTGAACAAGGGTTTTGAGAACCTGATAGGAGGGGATTATGTTGTCAAAGCCCATCAGCGGGACGGCGTTCTGGACACGCGGGTCGTGAGCATCGAAGGTTAAAATATTCTCGACGCCCATCGACTGAAGCTCTTGGAGCATCCATGCGCAGTCGAGGGACTCGCGGTAATTTCTTCTATGCTGGCGGCCGCCGTAGAGGATCGGCATTATGACGTTGATGCGGTGAGCCTTTCCGCCTGCCGCCTGAATGATTCGCTTGAGGTCCTGATAGTGGTCGTCGGGCGACATGTGGTTTTCGTGCCCGAAAAGAGGGTAGGTACAGCTATGGTTTCCTGTATCGCAAATGATGAACAGGTCGAGCCCGCGAACGGTGCTCTCGATAAGTGCTTTTGCGTCTCCCGACTGGAAGCGCGGACATTTGCAGGGGATTAAGAAGGTGTCGATATCCTGACCCGACTGCCTCGCCCATGTGACGAGATAGTCGTTGATCTTTCGGCCGAGCTCCTTTGCGCCGTCCATCGCGATTATGCCGAGGGGCGCAACGCTTACTGTCGGATTGAACACCTGCGCGGTCTTTCTGCGTTTTGTCATAATTACCTCCTACCCGAAAGGGGCATAATTTATCTTCAGCTCCGCTCGTCGGAGCAGTTGAAGCGGGAAAACTCAGAAATTGTCTCTTTTCTTCTTGCGGGCTCGCCAGACGTTTACGAATATTGTCGCCGCAATCAGGAGAACGAGGAATATCGGCACGAACCAGACGTTTGTATTGTCGATCTTGAGCTGGTTCCAGAGGTTCTGCATATAGGCGTTGGTGCCGTCGCTGAGGTTGATGAACACCTCGGTGTGCTCGCTGAGGAATTCGTCGGAGGGGTAGCGCTTTTCATCGTTTTTGACCTCGTCGTCAAGAAGACTGTATGTAACGGCGTTGGGCGTTGAGTAGCCGACGTATTCGCTGTTTGCAAGGGCGATCTCGGGCTCGCAGAGGAAGTTTATATACATCTCCGCCGCCTCTTTGTTCTCGGCGGTAGCCGGAATACACATCGCGTCGACAAACCAGTTTGTGCCCTCTTTCGGGATAACGTAGTCAAGGTCGGGGTTGTCCTCGCACATGACCACCGCGTCGCCGACATAATAGGGCGCTATCGCGGCAGAGCCGCCCTCCATCTTGTCGAAGATCTCGTCCATTACATAGCCCTGAACGATCTCCTTCTGCTGCCTCAAAAGCTCGAAGCAGCGGTCGAGCTCGGCCTCGCTCTCGGTGTTGAGGGAGTAGCCGAGGTAAGCCTGAGCGATTCCGAACGCGTCGCGGGGGTTGTTGAACATCAGGATATTGCCCGCGTATTTTTCGTCCCAGAGGGCGCCCCAAGAGTCGATCTCGTCGTCGATCATCGCGGCGTTGTAGATTATCGCGACCATGCCCCAAAGGTAGGGGACAGAGTATTCGTCGTTCGGGTCGTACTGGGCGTGAAGAAAGCTCGGCATGACGTTGGCGGTGTTCGGTATGTTATTCCAGTCAAGCTTTTGGAGCATGTCCTCGCTGATCATCTTTGAGATCATGTAGTCGGAGGGGATTATTA
Source organism: uncultured Clostridia bacterium (assembly GCA_947627455.1). Lineage (GTDB taxonomy): Bacteria > Bacillota > Clostridia > Oscillospirales > Ruminococcaceae > Faeciplasma. The sequence continues at coordinate 73,439 of CANQWC010000005.1, forward strand.
TGTCGTAGGTCGCGCCGCCCGAGAGAAGCTTTGAATAAAGCGTTTCGTTAGAGGCGTAGGTCTTATAGTTGACCTCGATGCCCGTCAGCGCCTCGAAAACCTCGTTGACGTCGACCATTTCATCGTCGTTTATGGACATGTACTCGCCCCAGTTTGCGACGTTCAGGGTTATCTCCTGCCCGTAGAAGCGGTCATAGTCGTAGTCGGAGAAGAGCTCGGGGTCGAGGCCGAAGGATTCGAGGATCTCTTCGGTCGGGATACGTTTTTCATCGGCAGGGGAGGAGCCGCAGCCCGCGAGCGAAAGCATCAGCACCGCGGCAATAAGAAGTGAGATTATTTTTTTCATGCGCACGCCCCCTTACTGCCTTGCCGCCCGAGAAAGGGCGAGATCGCGGCGAAGCTTGCGGTTTTCGATGAGGTTCTTTATGATCATTATCGCGCAGATGACCACAAAGATTATCGCCGAGAGGGCGTTGATCTTCGGCGAGACCTTGACCCTTGTCATCGATTCGATAGTCACCGAGAGGGGCTCGACATTCGTGCCCGAGGTGAAGTAGGAGACAACGAAGTCGTCGACAGAATAGGTCATCGCCATCAGGAAGCCCGAGAAGATGCCCGGCATTATTTCGGGGATAACCGCCTTGAAGAACGCCTGCCTCGGGTTGCAGCCGAGGTCCTGCGCCGCTTCGACAAGATTCGGGTTCATCGCCCGAAGCTTCGGCAGGACGTTATAGATGACGTAGGGGACGTCGAACGAAATATGCGCAAGGATAAGCGTCGCGAAGCCGAACCGAAGGTGGAAGTGGGTCGCGAAGAACTTGAAGAGGATCATCAGAGAGATACCCATGATGATCTCGGGGTTGATGACGGGAACGTAGGTCGCGCCCATGAGGATCGCTCGGCCCGTTTTTTTCATGCTGTGAATGCCGAGGGCGGCCATTGTGCCCAAAATCGTCGCGAGAACAGACGCGCAGACCGCGACGATGACGGTATTCAGAAGCGCGGTGAGGATTCGCTCGTCCCTGAAGAGGTCGCCGTACCAGTGGAGGGTAAACCCTGTCCAGTTGGCGCGGGATTTGGATTGGTTAAAGGAAAAGACGATGAGAACAAGTATCGGCAGATAGAGGAAGATGTAGAGCAGATACATGTAGATTTTAGATGAAAGGCTTTTCATATCGGCATGTCCTCCTCAGATCCGAACTGATTGAAGAGGCTCATCATGAAGAGCACAATTATCATCAGCACAAGTGCCATCGCCGAGCCGAGATGGGGGTTGTAGGAGTTGCCCGAGAACTGCATCTCGATGAGGTCGCCGATGAGGTCGTTTGTTCCGCCGCCGAGCATTCTTGAGATGATGAAGGTCGACACCGACGGCACGAATACCGCGATGACGCCCGTTGAAATGCCCGGCATTGAGAGGGGGAGAAGAACCTTTCTCACAAGCCTTACTTTGTTTGAACCGAGGTCCTGAGCCGCCTCGATGATACTATGGTCGATTTTGACCATCACCGAGTAGAGCGGAAGGATCATGAACGGGAGGTAGTTGTAGACCATGCCCAAAATTACCGCTCCCGAGTTGTTTATAAGGTTATAGGGCCCGAGGCCGATAAGACCCAAGAGCTTGTTTATCAGGCCGTTCTGCTCCAAGAGGGTCATCCATGCGTAGGTGCGGAGCAGAAAGTTTATCCACATCGGGACCATCAGCAGGACGATAAGGGTGGACTGATTTATCGCGCTCGCGCGGGAGATTATGTATGCCGCGGGGAAGGCGATTATCAGGCAGATGACTGTCGCGATGATCGCGAAGAGGATTGAGCGGAAGAGGACGGACATGTAGTCCGACATCGCGAAGATGTTTTCAAGGGTGAGACTGCCGTCGGAGTCGGTTATCGCAAACCAGACCACAAGAGCGAGCGGGACAACGGTGAAGATCAGCACCCAGACGGCGTATGGAACGGCAAGAGCCTTTGACGCCTTCATTATTCTTCCTCCGACTTGTGCATGATATGGATATTGTCGGGCGTAACGTTCATGCCGATGATCGAGCCCACGTCCTCGCTCTGAGTGGACTGGATTATCCATTTATACCCGAGTGCGTCGACGGTTATCTCATAGTGAACGCCCTTGAATACAACGTTCTCAACAACGCCGACGATAGCGCCTTCCTGCTGGGGAACGACCTTGATGTCTTCGGGTCGGATAACGACGTCGACAAGCTCGTCCTTATCGAAGCCCTTGTCAACGCAGACAAATTCCTTTCCCGCGAATTCAACAAGGAAATCGCGCCTCATTATTCCGTCGATTATATTCGATTCGCCGATGAAGTCGGCCACAAAGGCGTTCTTCGGCTCGTTATAGATGTCCTGCGGAGTGCCTATCTGCTGAATCATGCCGTCGCGCATTACCACAACGGTGTCAGACATGGTGAGGGCTTCCTCCTGATCGTGTGTGACATAAATGAAAGTAATCTCAAGATCCTGCTGCATTCGCTTCAGCTCGATCTGCATATCCTTTCGGAGTTTTAAATCGAGCGCGCCGAGGGGTTCGTCGAGCAAAAGAACCTTAGGTCGGTTCACGAGAGCCCTCGCGATGGCTATTCGCTGCTGCTGGCCGCCCGACAGTGAATGTATCGAGCGCTTTTCATAGCCTTTCATGTTGACGAGCTCGAGCATTTCGCTCACCCTTGAACGGATCTCGTCCTCGGGAAGTTTCTGGATCCTGAGCCCGAATGCGATGTTCTCATAGATATTCAGATGAGGGAACAGCGCATACTTTTGGAACACGGTGTTGACCTGCCGCTTATGGGGAGGAAGATTTTTGATATTAACACCGTTAAAAAACAAATCACCGCTTGCCATTTCGGCAAAGCCCCCGATGATACGAAGGGTTGTAGTCTTGCCGCAACCCGACGGCCCCAGAAGAGTTACGAACTGCTTGTCGATGATGTCGAGACTGATGTTTTTGAGGATTCTTTCACCGTCATACTCAACGACCGCATTTCGCAAACTGATGATGGTATTTTCCAATTACTTTCTTTGTCTCCTTCTTTTTCAAAAATTTCGGCATAAGCCAGTATCATTATAATACTGTTTTTAAAATTTTACAATATCTAATTGTAAGTTTTTCATTTCATACAAAAATCGACTTCCTCTGAATAATTCTTTTTTGAAAATGAACAAATAAAACCTTTGCCGAAAGGTTGAAATTTCCGAAAGAATAATATATAATATATACAGAGGCTTTATGCCGAAGCACCGATCAAATTTGAAAGGAAAATATATACATGAGCAAGACAGCGCGTTTTTTTGAGGGACTTAAAGGGAAAAAGGTCGCCTTTATCGGGACGGGGGTCAGCCACAACGAGCTTATCCGCCTTTTCCTCGCGAAGGGGATAGACGTCACCGTTTTGGACCGAAAGCCCGAGGAAGCATATGACAAGGACCTTCTTAAAAGCCTTAGCGGCGCAAAATTCATCACGGGGGAGTCTTATCTTGACACGCTTGAGGACTTCGACGTTGTTTACCGCACCCCGGGAATGTACTATAACCACCCGAGGCTTGTTGAGGCGAGGAAGCACGGGGTCGTCGTCACGAGCGAGATGGAGAGCTTCTTTGAGCTCTGCCCCTGCCGAATTTTCGCGGTGACGGGCTCGGACGGCAAGACCACTACCACGACGATAATCTCGGAATTTTTAAAGGCCGAGGGGTATACCGTCTGGCTCGGGGGGAACATCGGAAAGGCCCTTCTGCCGAGAATCGAGAGCATCTCGGAGGACGACTATGCGGTCGTTGAGCTTTCAAGCTTTCAGCTTATCTCGATGAGGCAGAGCCCCGACGTGGCCGTCATCACGAACATCACGCCGAACCACCTTGACGTTCACGGGACGATGGAGGAATACATCGCCGCAAAGTGCAACATTTTGGACCACCAGAGCGCGTTTTCAAAGGCTGTTTTAAACCTTGACAACGGCGGCACACGCGCCCTCAAAGACCGCGTGCGCGGAAGCCTCAACATGTTCTCAAGAAAAGAGAAGCCCGCAGTCGGCGCGTATCTCGACCAAAACCGCGTTCTTTGCTATTCCGACGGCAGAAAGTCGGTCAAGGTTATCCCCGCAAGCGAAATTAAGCTCCCCGGGGAGCACAACATCGAGGACTACCTCGCCGCGATATGCGCGGTCTGGGGCGATGTCTCGGTCGAATCGATCTGCAAGGTCGCAAGAAGCTTCGGCGGGGTAGAGCACCGCATTGAATTCGTGCGCGAGCTTGACGGCGTGAAATATTACAACGACTCAATCGCCTCGAGCCCGACAAGGGTCATCGCGGGGCTGCGCTCGTTCAACAGAAAGATAATCGTCATCGCGGGCGGGTATGACAAGAAAATACCCTTTGAGCCGCTCGCCGAGCCTGTAAATGAGTTTGTCAAGGTTCTGGTGCTGATGGGCGCGACCGCGGAGAAAATCGAGAAGGCCGTGACCGACACGCCGCTCTATGACCCCGAAAAGCTTAAAATTCTGCACGCTTCTTCGATGCGCGAGGCGGTAGAGCTCGCGAGGCAAAACGCTGTTTCGGGCGATGTGGTGTCGCTCTCGCCCGCCTGCGCGTCGTTCGACCTCTACCCGAACTTTGAGGCGCGAGGACGCGACTTCAAGGCGATTGTGAACTCGCTGAAATGATAAGGCTTCTTGACAGCTTCGACCCCGAATGCCTCAGAGATTCGCACTGCTCAAGGGTTATTCGCGCCCACTTCGAGGCATACGGCACGGCGTATGATTTCTGCCGATTCTATGAAATCGGCTACCGAAAGAGAATCGGCGTTGCGGCGGTTTTCAACAGCTCGGTGATAGTTGACCTTGTCGACGGTGGGCACGCATCGGCCGAGATCAGGCGGGAGATCGCGGAATTTATCGACTTTCAGCGGCCCGACGGCGTTGAGATCGCGCCAGAGCTCGCGCTTAAGAGGGGATACTCGGGATATATTCGCGAGGCGAGGACTTTCTTTGAAATTCCCGCGGGCGAGAGCGCCGAGGGTATCATTGAGCCCGACCCCGAGGCGGTTTTCAGGACGGTTTACGGCGATGATTGCGACTACGGCCTATGGCTCACCGACACGGTGAGGAGAAAAAACCTCGGAAAACTTCGGCTTTACGGCTTTGAGACCTCGGTTCTGACCGTCAGGTTCATGCTCGGCGGAAAGGCCTATATAACCGACGTCGCGACGCCCGAGGCCGACCGCGGAAAGGGCTATGCGCGGGCGCTTCTCGGCGGGGCGGCGAAAATTCTTGGCGATGAGGGCGTTTCGGCCTATCTCGCTTCGAGGGAAAGCTCGGCGGGGTATTACCGCTCGCTCGGATATAAAGAAATCGGCGCGGACACAGTTTTCAGCGCAAAAAAATAATTAAACAGGAGAATAATCATGACGGAATTTTTTGATATCGACCCAAGGCTTATTGAGCTCGCGAAAAAGGCCGAGGCGGCCTGCAAAGAGGAATTCGCGAGGATTGATGAAATCGCGGAATATAACGGTGAGAAGGTGCTTTCGGCGTTTATAAAAAACAAGGTCTCGGAGCCCTGCCTTCACGGCACGACGGGCTACGGCTATGACGACCTCGGCCGCGACACCCTTGACAGGGTTTATGCCGACGCTTTCGGCACCGAGGATGCGCTTGTGAGGTTCAATTTCGTGAACGGCACGCACACGATATCAACCGCGCTGTTCGGGCTTCTGAGGCCGAAAGACAGGCTTGTGATGTGCACGGGTGCGCCTTATGACACCCTCGAAGAAATCGTAGGGAAGAGGGGCGAGGCGGGGAACGGCTCGCTTCGGGACTACGGCGTTGAATATGAGGAGGTCGAGCTTTTGGCGAACGGCATGCCCGACCTTAAACGCATCGCCGAGAGGGTAAAAGGCGCTAAAATAGCCTATATTCAGCGCTCGCGGGGGTATTCGACCCGCCCGTCGTACACCGTCGCGGACATTAAGAGCATCGCCGAGGCGATTCGCTCGGCAGACAAAAACGTCATCATCATGGTCGACAACTGCTATGGAGAGTTTGTCGAGAAGCTTGAACCCGTGAACGTCGGCGCGGATATAATGATGGGCTCGCTGATTAAAAACCCCGGGGGCGGAATAGCCTCGACAGGCGGATATATCGCGGGGAGAAAGGACCTTATCGAGCTCTGCGCCTACCGCCTGACCTGCGTCGGAATGGGCAAAGAGATCGGCGCGACGCTTCATCAGAATCGCGAGATGTATATGGGGTTCTTCCTTGCGCCCCAGACCGTCGCGAACGCCGTAAAGACCTCGGTGTTTGCGTGTCGGCTCTTCAATATGCTCGGCTATGAGACCCTGCCGAAAGCGGGCGAGCCGAGGGCGGACATAATCGCTTCGATCCTTCTTAAGAATGAGGCTACGCTCTGCTCGTTCATCAGGGGGATTCAGCACGGCTCACCCGTCGACAGCTTTGCAGCGCCCGAGCCCGCGGATATGCCCGGGTACGAATCGAAAGTTATCATGGCCGCGGGGGCGTTCACGATGGGGGCTTCTATTGAGCTTTCGGCAGACGCGCCGATTCGCGAGCCTTACGCCGCATGGCTTCAGGGGGGTATCACCTATCCGAGCGGCAGGGCGGGAATAATTCTTGCCGCCCAGAATATGATCGACGAAAAAACCGTTACATTATAAAGGAGGACAGCAATATGTCAGACGTTTACAAGGTTTCGCTTGCCGCGCTTATCGACGAATTGAAGCTCGAAACGATTTATATGCCGAGCGACCCGAAGCAGATCTTCATCTTCAACAACGATATCAACCGCCCCGCGCTTCAGCTCACGGGGTTCTATGAGTACTTCAACACGGGAAAGCTGCAGTCCTGCGGCAACACCGAGTTCGCTTACCTTAAAGAGCTCGACCCCGAGACGAGGGCCGCAAGAATGGATAAGCTTTTCTCCTATAAATTCCCTGCGCTGATTATCTGTCAGAGCCATGAGGCATTCCCCGAGATGGTCGACGCGGCGAAGAAATACGGCGTGCCGCTTCTTCGCACCGAGATGGGCTCGTCGGAATTTTTGGCGAGGGGCATAGCTTATCTTAATGTAGAGCTTGCGCAGAGAATAACCCGCCACGGCGTTCTCATCGAGATTTACGGCGAGGGAGTGCTCATCGTCGGCGAGAGCGGCGTCGGTAAATCAGAGACAGCTATCGAGCTTGTGAAGCGCGGCCATAGGCTTGTGGCCGACGACGCCGTTGAGATAAAAAGGGTCTCGGCGATATCGCTTGTCGGCTCGTCGCCCGAAAATATCCGCCACTTCATCGAGCTGAGGGGCATCGGAATTGTAAATGTCCGCAGGCTGTACGGCATGGGCTCGATAAAAAATTCGGAGAGAATCGACCTTGTTGTGAAGCTTGAACCTTGGGACCCCGACAGGTTCTATGACCGCATGGGCGTCGACAGCGAGTATACCAACATCTTGGGTGTAAAGGTGCCGAGCATTACAATACCCGTTAAGCCCGGGCGCAACCTTGCGGTGATTCTTGAGGTCGCGGCGATGAACAATCGCGAAAAGAAGATGGGCTATAACGCCGCTCAGGAGCTTTTGGGAAACCTCGGGCTCGAGATGGAAGCGAGCGAGACGGTTCAGAATTGGCAGGATTTCTGAGCGAAAAGGGGGAGTCAGAATGCTTATACAGGCCGATCTGCACACTCACACCGTCGCTTCGACCCACGCCTTTTCAACCGTCACCGAAAACTGCGCGAGGGCGAAAGAATTGGGTGTAAAGTGTCTGGCCATGACAGACCACGGCATGGCGATGCCCGACTCGCCGCATATCTGGCACTTCGCGAACCTTCGGGTGATACCGAGAAAAATCCTCGGCGTGACCGTTCTTAAAGGCGTCGAGGCTAATATAATTGACTATGAGGGCGGCCTCGACCTTCCGAAAAAAGAGCTTGATAAGCTTGAATGGGTGGTCGCGTCATATCACCGATATTACTTTGAAAATTTTGAGATACCCGACCCGAAAACCGTTACCGACGGCTATCTGAAGCTCTTTGAGAGCGGGCGGGCAGACCTTGTCGGGCACCCGACGACGAAGAATTTCCCCGCAGATTGGCATAGGCTTGTCGGCGCGGCGAAGGATGCGGGGGTGCTCTTGGAGCTTAACGAAAGCTCGGTGAGGGACGGCAAAAGCCCGAAAGAAAATGTTTTGGCGATGCTCAGCGAATGCAAGCGGCAGGGCGCGCCGATAGCGGTAAACACCGACTCGCACTTTTGGGGGACGATCGCCGAGACGCCGATTTCGGAGAAAATTCTTGACGAGATCGGCTTCCCGAGGGAGCTTGTGGCAAACTCGGACTGGGGGCTTCTGCGCGAGCGGATACTCAAAAAGCGGCCTGAGCTCGACATTTGAACAAGAGGTATTTTTTGATGACCTATCAGGAAAAAATTAACAGAATAGAGCAGTTTTCCAGGGGACTCGGCGCGATTGTTTTGCGCGATGAGCCGCTTGAAAGGCATACCTCGGTGAAGGTCGGCGGAAAGTGCGACCTTGCGGTTTTTGCGCCCGATTCGGAGACCGCAGCGAAGATATATTATGAGTGTAAAGGCATATCGCTTTACACGATGGTGATGGGCAACGGCTCGAACTGCCTGTTCGCTGACGAGGGTTTTCGCGGGGCAGTGATACTTCCCGCGGCTCATTCGGGGAGGATAGAGGCGGACGGAGAGAGGATAACCGCGTCGGCGGGGATTCAGCTCTCGGAGGTCTGCAAAACCGCTCTGCAAAACGGTTTGACAGGGCTTGAATTTGCCTACGGGATTCCCGGGACGGTCGGCGGAGCGGTGTATATGAACGCGGGGGCTTACGGCGGGGAGATGAAGCAGGTCGTCGAGAGCGTCACCGCAATGGGGGCAGACGGCAAGCTTATTACCTTTACAGCTGATGAGCTTTCGCTCGGTTACAGGACCTCGCGGTTTGAGCATAGCGGCGAGATAATCGTCTCGGCGACGCTTAAGCTTTCGCGGGGGGAGCGCGAAAAAATCTCCGAAAAAATGGAAGAACTCATCGGAAGAAGAAAGGCCCGCCAGCCGCTTGAGTATCCTTCGTTCGGCTCGGCGTTCAAGCGCCCCGAGGGGACATACGCGGGGCTGGTAATCGAGCAGAGCGGCCTTAAGGGCTTCGGCATAGGCGGGGCGCAGATCAGCCCGAAGCACGCTAACTTCATTATAAACATCGGCGGGGCGACCTCGAAGGACATCACCGACTTGATTGAGCTCACCGAAAAAACGGTTCTCGAAAAGACGGGGTACGTTCTTGAGCCCGAGGTCAGGCTTATACCAGCAGACATCGGAAAATAAAGGCTTTCGACATTAAAAAGGAGCGGTTTAAATGAAAATTGTTATTGTAACGGGAATGTCGGGCGCGGGGAAATCGACCGCGCTGAACGTGTTTGAAGACCTTGACTACTACTGCATCGACAACATGCCGCCCGAGCTGCTTTCAAGCTTTGCCGAGCTTATTCGCAACTCGGTGCCGAAGACCGACAGGCTTTGCTTTGCCGTCGATATCCGTTCGGGCGAGCTTTTCTCGAAGTTCCGCGAGAGCGTTCAGGCCCTGCGCGATTCGGGAATCGAAGTCTCGGTAGTGTTTGTAGACTGCGACGACAGCGTTCTCATCAACAGGTATAAAGAGACCCGCCGCCGTCACCCGCTTGAGGACGAGGCCTCGGGAAATCTTCTTCGGGCCATTGAGATGGAGAGGGAGCAGATGTCTTTTGCCCGCGAAATCGCGGATATCTACCTCGATTCGTCGCAGATAACGACTTCGGCATTCAGAAAGCGCCTCAGAAGCCTGTTTGAGGGAGGCAGGGGCGAGATGATCATAAACGTCGTATCCTTCGGGTTCATGTTCGGTGTGCCGAAGGACGCCGACCTTGTCTTCGACGTGAGATGCCTCAAAAACCCGTTCTATGTGCCTGAGCTTCGCAGCAAGACCGGCCTTGACGACGAGGTTTTCAATTATGTCTTTGCGGCGGATAACGCGGAGACGATGTATCGCAAAATCAAAGACCTTGTGAGCTTCCTTGTGCCGCTTTATGTCACCGAGGGTAAGACAAGGCTCGTTGTCGCCTTTGGCTGCACGGGCGGAAAGCACCGCTCGGTGAGCTTTGCGCGGCGGCTCTGCGACGACCTTACTTCCGACGGCCTCGACGCCCGCGTTGAGCATAGGTGCGCCGAAAGATGAGCGCCGAGCTTTTTTCGCCGAAGGCAAAGGCTGAGGCGGCCTCGGGGATCACGGGGAGAAAAAAGTGCTCGGCCTGCCTCGCGGGTATGCTTTTGTTCGGCAGAGAGCTCAGCGGGAGCGAGATTTTACTCAGCACCGAAAATAAGACGGTTCGCGACCTTTTTGTCCGCCTTTGCGAGCACGCGGCGGGCGAGGGTTGCGTATCGGTGAGAAAAACCGAGAGAGGCGGAAGGCAGCCTCTCTATCTTATGAAAATAAACGACGCCGAGAGGATAGCTTCGGTGCTTGAATCGGCAGATATAACCCTTTCGGGCGAGCGCGGGATCGGCGCTGTTCAGCCGATTTCGGACAGGAATTTCGGCTCTTTTGCCGCAGGGGTTTTTATGATCTGCGGGAGCGTTGTCAACCCCGAAAAGGGGTATCACCTTGAATTCGTCGCCCCGACCGAGCGCCTTTGCGCCGAGCTTCGGGAGATTTTTTCGGACAAACTCGGCGCCGAGGGAAAGATTCTCAACCGCGGCGGCTCGAGGGTTCTTTATTTTAAAGAGAGCGAGCAGATCGAGGACATACTCACCCTGATAGGCGCGCCGAAATCAAGCCTTGAAATCATGAACGTTAAAATTTATAAAGACGTCAGAAACCACGCCAACCGCGCGACAAACTGCGACACCGCAAACCTTGACCGCCAGAACCGCTCGGCCCAACGGCAGATCGCGGCAATTGAGAGGATTATGGCCTCGGAGGGCGGGCTTTCAAAGCTGCCCGATGAGCTTCGGGAGCTCTGCGAGCTTAGGCTTAAATACCCCGAGACAAGCCTTTCGGAGCTTATGAACATGACCGACCCGCCGCTTTCGCGCTCTGGGGTGAACCACCGCTTTGCGAGGATCGAAGCCATCGCGGAAAAAACAGGAGATAAAAATGTCTGAATTTGTACATCTTCACGTCCATAGTGAATATTCGCTTCTTGACGGCGCCTGCCGCATTAAAAGGCTGGTCGCACGCGCCAAGGAGCTCGGAATGAACGCGGTCGCAGTCACCGACCACGGAAACGTATATGCGGCGGTTGAGTTTTTCAACGAGTGCACAAAAAACGGCATCAAGCCGATAATCGGCTGCGAGGTTTACGTCGCGCCACGCTCGCGGTTCGATAAGGCGGGCAAGGCCGACCTTTCGCCCTATCATTTGATTCTGCTCTGCAAGAATGAGACGGGCTATAAAAACCTCTGCAAGCTTGTTTCGGCGTCATATACCGACGGTTTTTACGGCAAGCCGAGAATCGACTTTGAGCTTTTGAAAAACCATGCCGAGGGGCTCGTCTGCCTTTCGGCTTGTCTGGCGGGGGAGATTGCAAGAAAGCTCACCGACGGCGATTATAACGTCGCGAAGGAGACCGCGCTCAGGTACAAGGCCCTTTTCGGCGAGGATTATTACATCGAGGTGCAGGACCACGGGCTTCGGGAGCAGAGGGATATTCTGCCCTATCAGTATAAGCTATCGCGGGAGCTCGGGATAAAGACCGTGGCGACGAATGACTGCCACTATATCGACCGCAGCGACGCAAGGGCGCAGAAGATTTTGATGTGCATCGCGACCAACACCACCGAGAGCGACCCCGACGCGATGACCTTTAAGACCGATGAATTCAGTTTTAAGTCGGGCGAGGAGATGGCCGAGCTTTTCGCCGCTCACCCCGAAGCGATAGCCGCGACAGCCGAGATAGCCGAAAAGTGCGATTTCGGCTTCACTTTCGGAAAGACCAAGCTGCCCGCGTTTTCCATCGAGGGCGTGAGCGACAACGAGGCTTATCTCAGGAACCTCTGCGACGAGGGGCTTTTGAAGCGCTACGGCGAAAACCCGCCCGAGGGCGCCCGCGAAAGGCTTGAATACGAGCTTTCGGTCATCTCGAAGATGGGGTTTGTGAATTACTATCTAATCGTCTGGGATTTTATCAGGTACGCAAAGTCGGAGGGGATACCCGTCGGCCCGGGCAGGGGCTCGGGTTCGGGAAGCCTCGTGGCTTACTGCATCGGCATAACGGGCATAGACCCGCTTAAGTACAATCTTTTGTTTGAAAGATTTCTCAACCCCGAGAGGGTGTCGATGCCCGATTTCGACGTCGATTTCTGCGTCGAGCGCCGCCAAGAGGTCATCGACTATGTAAAGAGAAGATACGGCACCGACCACGTCGCGCAGATAATAACATTCGGCACGATGGCCGCAAAGAACGCCGTTCGCGACGTTGCCCGCGCGACCGACCTTTCATATTCCCTCGCCGACAGCGTCGCAAAGGCGATTCCGTTCGGGAAGACGCTTCAGGAGGCCATTGACGAATCGCCCGATTTTCGCGAGCTTTATTTCGGCGATCAGCGGGTTCATGAGCTTGTAGATATGGCGAAGCAGGTCGAGGGAATGCCGCGCCACGCCTCAACCCATGCGGCGGGGGTGGTCATCACCGACGGGCCCGTGAGCGACTATGTGCCTGTTCAGACCAACGACGGCCAGCTTATGACCCAGTACCCGATGAATATTCTTGAAAGCCTTGGGCTTCTGAAAATCGATTTTCTCGGACTCAGAAACCTCACGGTTATTCGCGCCGCCGAGGAGCTCATCAGGAAAAAACAGCCCGATTTCGACATCGAGAAGATACCCTATGACGACCCCGAGGTCTATAAAATGCTCTCGCGGGGGGAGACGGCGGGGGTCTTTCAGTTTGAATCCGAGGGCATGACCAACACGATTATGAAGCTTGTTCCCGAGAACCTTGAAGACCTCATCGCGGTGATATCGCTCTTCCGCCCCGGGCCGATGGATTCGATTCCGACATACATCAGAAACCGCCATAATCCCGAGCTTGTGACTTATAAGACCCCGAAGCTTAAGCCGATACTCTCGGTGACTTACGGCTGCATAGTCTATCAGGAGCAGGTCATGCAGATCTGCCGCGAGCTTGCGGGGTATTCATACGGCAGGGCGGATATCGTCAGAAAGGCGATGGCGAAGAAAAAACAGGACGTTCTGGAAGCAGAGCGAAAGGCATTCATCTTCGGCGACGGGACCACAAAGGGCTGCGTGAATAACGGAATTCCCGAGAGCGTCGCGAGCGATATTTTTGAAGAGATGCGCTCGTTCGCGTTCTATGCCTTCAACAAGTCTCACGCCGCGGCATATGCGGTGGTGGCCTATCGCACGGCATATCTGAAGCGGCACTTTTTCAGGGAATATATGGCCGCGCTTCTTACGAGCGTTCTTGACAGCGCCTCGAAGATAACCGAATATACCGAGGTCTGCGAGGAAAACGGCGTTAAAATCCTCGGGCCGAACATAAACCTCAGCCGCGAGGGCTTCACCGTGACCGACGAGGGCTTAAGCTTCGGGCTTCTTGCGATAAAAAACCTCGGCAGCGGGATTATTTCCTCGGCAATTTCAGAGCGCGAGAGCGGCGGGCCGTTCACATCGCTTTATAACTTCATTTCGCGAATGTACGGTCACGAGCTCAATTCGCGGGCTATCGAGGCGCTGATAATGTCGGGCGCTTTTGACGGCCTCGGCAACAACCGCAGGGAAATGCTGCAAAATTATGATATTCTGCTCTCGGGCGTTTCGGAATCGAAGCGGGAGAACATCGACGGGCAGATCGACCTCTTCGGCGAGGACAGCGGCGCCGAGCCCAAGATTCCGAAGGCCGAGGAGTACCCGCTTTCAGAGCTTCTTGAGATGGAGAAGGAGACCCTCGGGATATACGTTTCGGGGCACCCGCTTTCGGAATATTCGCCGTGGCTTTCGGCCTCGGGAATGACCACCGCGAGGCGGATCTTCGAGGGGGCGGACCCCTCGGTGAAAGAGTATTCCGACGGCAGCGCAGTAGGCATCATCGCGATTTTCCGCAAAAAGAAGATGTTCACGACAAAATCGGGCAAGCAGATGTGCTTTGCGACCTTTGAGGACGTCTCGGGCGACATTGAGGTAATCGTCTTCCCGAACGTCTATGAGACTTCGCGGGGGATACTCGCCCCGAACGCAAAGCTCTGCGTCGAGGGGAAAATCTCCCTCAAGGACGACGAGGAGCCGAAGATACTCGCCGACAGGATAACCCCGATTGAGGAGCATATCGGCGGGCTGATGAAAAAAACCGTCTGCGTGCGGCTTTTGTCGGGCGAGAGCGAGAAAATCGCCGCGCTTAAGAGCTTCTGCGCCGAGAATTCGGGCGAAAACCGCCTTGAGGTCTACCTCGGCGACATTAAAAAGCTGACGGTGCTTAAGGGCGCGTCGGCGGTGAAGCTTTCGGGGAAGACGCTTTCGGAGCTTGAGAAAATCTTCGGCGCAAGAAATGTTCGGCTGAAATAATTTACAGTTTTCGGATAATTTGCAAAATTCGGCTCAAAACCCTTTACAGGCCGACGGTTTTGGTGTATAATTATATTACGGAGGTGTTGTGAATGGTCGGAATCATGGTTATTTTGTGGGCCTGCGCGATGATCGCGGGTATAATCATCGAGATAGTTACGGTTCAGTTTGTCTCGATCTGGTTTGCCTGCGGGGCGGCGGTTTCGCTTATTCTCGCGGGGATCGGCGCATCGATCTGGGCGCAGCTTTCGGTGTTCGTCGCGGTTTCCGCCCTGCTTCTGATTCTCACCCGCCCGTTTGTATCGAGATTTCGCGGCGGATACGTCAGAACAAACGCCGACCTCAACATCGGCAGAACAGCCGTTGTCACCGAGGACGTGAGAAACGAGGTCTCGTCGGGCCGCGCAAAGATCGGCGGGGTCTCATGGATCGCCGTGAGCGAGGACGGCTCGCCAATCGATAAGGGCGACGTCGTTGTTGTAAAGGCCGTTGACGGCGCAAAGCTTATCGTCTCGAAGAAAGCCTGAGCCGTGAAATATTTTTGCTCTTGAAAGGAGAATAAAAATGGGAGCTATTGTTGTTTTTGTCATAATTCTGGTGCTGTTCTTCATCGTGGTGTCGAACTTCAAAATCGTGCCTCAGGCGCAGGTATACGTCGTTGAACGCCTTGGCGCTTTTAACCGCGAGCTTCACACGGGGCCGCATATGCTCTTTCCGTTTATCGACAGGATTGCCAAGCGCGTCTCGATAAAGGAGCAGGTCGCGGACTTTCCGCCCCAGCCCGTCATCACGAAGGATAACGTAACGATGCAGATAGACACCGTTGTGTTCTTCCAGATCACCAACGCAAAGCTTTATACCTACGGCGTTGAGCGCCCGATAGCCGCTATCGAGAACCTCACCGCAACCACTTTAAGAAACATCATCGGCGAGATGGAGCTTGACTCGACCCTCACCTCGCGCGATACCATCAACGAAAAGATCACGATAATTCTTGACGAGGCCACCGACCGCTGGGGAATCAAGGTCAACCGCGTCGAGCTTAAGAACATCATTCCCCCGCGTGAGATTCAGGACGCGATGGAGAAACAGATGAAGGCCGAGCGCGAACGCCGCGAGAAGATTCTTCAGGCCGAGGGCGACAAGAAGTCGCAGATACTCGTTGCTGAGGGCGAAAAGGAATCGAAGATACTCAAGGCCGAGGCCGACAAGCAGGCCGAAATTCT
This sequence comes from uncultured Clostridia bacterium, assembly GCA_947627455.1. Taxonomy (GTDB): domain Bacteria; phylum Bacillota; class Clostridia; order Oscillospirales; family Ruminococcaceae; genus Faeciplasma. The sequence continues at coordinate 89,248 of CANQWC010000005.1, forward strand.
TAAGGCTGAGGCCGAGCGCGAGGCGACGGTCCTTCGTGCGAGCGCCGTCAAGGAGCAGAAGATTCTTGAAGCTCAGGGCGAAGCCGAGGCCATCGACGCCGTTCAGTCGGCCCTCGCGGAGAGCCTTAAAAAGCTCAACGCCGCCAGCCCGAACGAGAGCGTTATCGCGCTTAAGAGCCTTGAAGCCTTCGCCAAGGCTGCCGACGGAAAATCCACCAAGATCATCATACCGAGCGAGATTCAGGGGCTTGCGGGCCTCGCCGCGGGTATCAAAGAGGTCATGTCGAAGGATTGATTCAAAACGACGCAGAGGCCGCTCCTTACGGGGCGGCTTTTTTGTATGGCACGGCCGAAATTTATCTCAAATTTCCTTTACAAACTCTGAAAAATATGTTACAATAACTTCATCTATATTCTTAAACGGAGCCGATTATGAAAAGATGGACTGTATCCCGCGCTGACGAAGGCGCGGTTAAAAAAATAACCTCAGCGACCGATCTGCCGAAGCTTTTGGCCGAAATCATGGCCGCGAGGGGATATAACACCGTCGAGAGCCTTGCCGAATTCTTCAACGGCGGCGAGCTCTCTGACCCGTTCTTGCTCGCCGATATGCAAAACGCCGTCGATGCGATAAATTCGGCGGTCGACGCGGGCGAGAGAATTTACATCTTCGGAGATTACGACTGCGACGGAATAACCTCGGCGGCGGTGCTCTACGGCTATCTGATGAGCATGGGCGCTGACGTCGACGTGATGATTCCCGAGCGAGGCGACGGCTATGGGCTGAGCATTTCGGCGGTCGAGAAGATGAAGGAGAGCGGCGCGTCGCTCATCATAACCGTTGACAACGGCATCACCGCTGTCGACGAGGCGGAAAAAATCAGCGAGTTGGGCATGAAGCTTGTCGTTACAGACCATCACCAGCCGACCGAGACCCTGCCGAAGGCCCTCGCGGTGGTCGACCCGCATCGGCGCGACTGCCCGTCGCCTTTTAAGCAGCTCTGCGGCGCGGGGGTGGTTCTGAAGCTCTGCGCGGCCCTCGACGGCGGCGACTGCGCTTCGGTCTGCGAGCAGTATTGCGACCTCGTCGCGATCGCGACCATCGCCGACGTTGTTCCGCTTGTCGGCGAGAACAGGACTATTGTCTCCTACGGGCTGAGGCTTTTGAAGAACACCGAGAATCCGGGGATTATTTCTCTTCTTGAGAAGTCGGGCGTCGACATTTCGGCGCTGACCGCTTCGAGAGTGGCGTTCACAATCGCGCCGAGAATCAACGCAGCAAGCCGCTTCGGCTCGCCTGTTACCGCCCTGAATATGCTCATCGCCGAGGACGAATCGGCAGCAGAATATGCCGAAGAGCTCTGTGCGCTCAACTCGCGAAGAAGAGAGGCCGAGAGCGGCATCGCCGAGGAGATAACAAAGGCGGTCGACAGCGCCCCGAGCCTTCTTGAAAAGCGGGTTCTCGTTGTCGCGGGAAAGGGCTGGCACCGAGGAATCATCGGGATAGTCGCGGCAAGGCTCACCGAGATTTTTGAGCGCCCCGCGATAGTTCTCTCAATCGATGAAAACGGCGAGGCGTGCGGCTCTGCGCGGTCTGTCGGCGGGTTCAATATATTTAAATGCTTTGACTATTGCCGCGATATTCTCATCAAATACGGCGGGCACGAGCTTGCGGGCGGCCTGACCCTTAAAGAGAGCGATATTCCCGCCCTGCGAAAGCTTGTCGAGGAATATTCGGCCGAAAGCTGCCGCGAGACCCCGAGGCCGACCCTTAACGCCGACAAGCTTATCTCGGGCGGCGACCTAACCGTTGAAAACGCCGAGTCGCTTTCAAGGCTTGAACCCTGCGGTCAGCTTAACCCCGAGCCGATTTTTGCGCTTTCGGGAGCGGAGATAACCGCGGTTTACCCCCTCAAAAACGGCGAGCATACAAAGCTTGAGCTTTTATATGACGGCGCGAGGGTTCAGCTTCTGATGTTCGGGAAAAAGACCGAGGAGCTTGAATTTTCCGTCGGCGATAAAATTGACGTCATGGCAAACATGAGCCTCGGCGAATATAAAGGTGTAAAGAGCGTTTCGCTTCGGGCGGTAGACTGTCGGCTTCACGGCGTTAAACAGGAGCCTTATTTTGCCGCCGAGGAGGCTTATCTGAAATTCAGGCGGGGCGAGAAGCTTTCGCCCGAGATCCTCAGAAAAGGCGACCCGACGCGCTCGGAGCTCGTTGAGGTCTATAAATACATATCCAAGCGGCCGATCACCCTTGAAGGGCTCTGCGCAAGACTCAGGGAAAGCGTCAACCCTTTCAGGCTGAGAATCATTGTCGACGCCTTCTGCGACGTCGGGCTTGCGAAATATTATCCCTCGAGCGGCAGAATTTTTGTTTTGAAGCCGACCGCGAGGGCAGATATAGATTCAGCTGAAACGCTTGTAAAACTGCGCGGCCTTTTATAAGGAGGGGAGTATATGTCGGAAGTAACCATGGAGACCTGCGACAAAACCTTTGAAGAGCTTATAAAGCGTCTTGCCGACCTTGACAAGCACTATAACCTCAACAAGGTGCGCTCGGCTTATGAATACGCCAAGGAGATGCATAACGGCCAGAAGCGCGAATCGGGCGAGCCCTATATCACCCACCCGCTCGCCGTCGCGACAATTCTTATCGACCTCGGAATGGACACCGACGCTATATGCGCGGCGCTTTTGCACGATGTTGTTGAGGACACCGAGGCGACCTATGACGACGTTAAGAAAAAATTCGGCGCAGACGTCGCAAACCTTGTCGACGGCGTTACAAAGCTCGATAAAATCAAGCTCGCCTCGAAAGAAGAGCAGCAGGCCGAGAACATCAGAAAAATTTTTCTCTCGATGGCTAAGGACATCAGGGTAATTATCATCAAGCTTGCCGACAGGCTTCACAACATGAGAACGCTGAACTTCAGAAGCGGCGTAAAGCGTCGCGACGTTTCGCTTGAGACTATGTCGATTTTTGTGCCGCTCGCGAACCGCCTCGGAATAAGGCAGCTCAAAGAGGAGCTTGAGGATATTTCGTTCTCATATCTTGACCCGTTCGCGTATGCCGAGATAGAGCAGCTTCTTGAAAAGAACAAGAAGGAGCGCGAGGAGTTCATCGAGACCATTAAGGCGAGGATAAGAAAGCGCCTTGCCGCAGATTTTGACCCCGTTCCGACCATCGAGGGCAGGGTAAAGACCGCCTACGGAATCTATAAAAAGGTCTATGAGCAGGGCAAGACCTTCGATGAAATTTATGACAAATATGCCGTCAGGGTGATAGTCAACACCGTCACCGAGTGCTACTACGTCCTCGGCATTATGCACGACATGTTCCAGCCGATACCGAACCGCTTCAAGGACTATATCTCGACCCCGAAAGCGAATATGTATCAGAGCCTTCACACCACCGTCATGGGCCGCGAGGGCATACCCTTTGAGGTTCAGATAAGAACATGGGATATGCACCACACCGCCGAGTTCGGCATCGCCGCCCACTGGAAATATAAAGAGGGGAGAACAGGCAAGTATAAGTTCGACGAACGCCTAAACTGGGTTCGCCAGATTCTCGACATTCAGAAAGAATCGGACGACGCCGAGGATATCGTGAGAGCCATCAAGAACGACCTTGCACCCGAAGACGTTTTCGCGATGACCCCGAAGGGCGACGTCATAACCCTGCCGCAGGGCGCGACGGTTATCGATTTTGCGTATGCGATTCACACGCAGGTCGGCCACAAGATGACGGGCGCTAAGGTCGATAAAAAGCTTGTGCCGTTCGACTACGTCATCAAGACGGGCGAGATTGTCGAGATAATCACCTCGAAAGACCCCTCACACGGGCCGAAGCGCGATTGGTTGAATATCTGTCAGACCAACGAGGCCAAGGCGAAGATAAGAACATGGTTCAAGAAAGAGCGCCGTGAGGAAAACATCGCGGAGGGCAGAGAGACCCTCTGGAAAGAGCTTCGGCGCAACCTGATCCATATTTCCGAGGAAGATCTTCCCGAGCTCATCGCGGTAGACATGAAGCACCACGGCTGCGAGACCCTCGATGACTTTTATGCCGCGGTCGGCTATGGCGGAGTTTCGCTCTCGAAGATTCTGCCGAGGCTTAAGGAAGACTACGCAAAGAAATTTGCTCAGCCCGAAAAAACCGACGGCTTTGAATTCACCCCGACTCAGGACAGGTCGGGCTCGGGCGTGATCGTCGACGGGATAGACAACTGCGTTGTTAAGCTTTCGCAGTGCTGCTCTCCGCTCCCAGGGGACGACATCGTCGGGTTCATCACGAGGGGGCACGGCGTTTCGGTTCACAAGAAAGACTGCGTCAACTATCTCGCTCAGAAGGACGCTCAGCCAGACCGCTGGATAGGCGTAAGATGGGCGGGAAAGCCCGCGACGAGCTATTACAAGGTTTCGCTCGAGGTCATCGGCTATAACCGTATCGGTATTTTCAGCGACGTCATGAACAGCCTCAGCGAGGCGAGGATTTCGACCCACGAGGCCACCGCGAGGGTGCTCAAGAACGGCAACTTCATGGGCTCGCTGACGATAAGCGTCGCGGGGACGGCGGAGCTTGAGGGCGTTATAGCCCGAATGAAGAAGATATCGGGGGTTCTTTCGGTTGAAAGGAGCGCAAAATGACCGTCGCACCGATTTATAACCTTGGCGATTTCGGCACAAACTGTTATATTCTCTCTGACGGCGGGCACGCCGCTTTGGTCGACGCGCCGTTCAGCGCCGACGTTATATCTCGGCGGCTCGATTCGCTCGGCCTCGAGCCAGAGAAGATACTTATGACCCACGGGCACTGCGACCACATCGAGGCGCTCAACGGGCTGGTGAAAAAATACGGCTGCGAGGTTTATATCTCCGATGAAGACCTGCCGATGCTCACCGACAGCGGGCTTTGCCTCGCAGATTATTTCGGCGCGCCCTTTGAGCCGTTTTACGGGGCAAAGACCTTTTCGGACGGCGACGTCATCATCCTCGGCGGCGCCGATATTCGGGTGATGTCGACGGCGGGGCACACCCTCGGCTCGGTTTCGTTTATTGCCGATGAGTTTATCTTCACGGGGGATACCCTGTTTGAGGGAACCGTCGGAAGGACAGACCTCGGCGGCGGAAGCTTTGAACAGCTTATCCGCTCGATTGAAAAAATCATGAAGACTCAAAAGAACCGAATCGTCTATGCGGGGCACGGCGCGCCGACCGACCTTCGCACCGAGCTGAGGTTTAACCCTTATCTTCGCGAGCTCTGCGATTCGCTCGGCGAAAATTTTATAAAATAAAGCGAGATGGGATAAAATGACGGTAATAATGCTCGGGCAGAATTTCAAATATGAGACCGAGGCGGTTCTTAAGCTTTTTTATCCCGTCCGCGCCTTTGATTTCGTTTTTGTCGGCGACGGCGAGCCCGCCCCGAAGCCCGACGGCGATTTGATAATTCTCTCACGAAAAATTTACAGCGGCTATGCCGACCTCACCGCCGAGGCTTTCATCGGCGGGAAAAACCTGACCGATCACACGCTTGTGAAGCTTGAATCGGACGACTATGAGCACCTCTGCGAGCTTGGGCTTTGCAGGGCTCTTTTTGACTGCCTTAAAGAGCTCACGGGAATATCGCCCGAGTGGGGTATGCTCACGGGGGTGCGGCCTGTAAAACTTGTCTCGGGGCTGATGAAAAAGGGCCTCAGCGAGGAAGAGATCTATTCTCATATGCAGGGCCGCCTCGGGGTATCAAGAGAAAAAATCGGGCTCGCCATTAAGACCGCAAAGAATCAGGAGCAGGCCCTCAAAGCCCTGCCGAAGAACGGCGTGAGCCTTTATGTCTCGATACCGTTCTGCCCGTCAAGGTGCGCATACTGCTCGTTTGTGTCTCAGACCGTCGCGAGCTTTCTTAAGCTTATTCCCGAGTATGTCGAAAGGCTCTGCGATGAGATTGCCCTCACCGCGGATATTGTCAGGGGCCTCGGGCTTAGGCTTGACACGGTTTATTTCGGCGGGGGCACGCCGACCTCGCTCTCGGCGGGCGAGCTTGAAAGAATTATGTCGGTCATCTCCGAACGGTTCGATCTGTCGGGGCTTCGCGAGTATACCGTTGAGGCGGGGCGGCCCGACACCGTCACCGAGGAAAAGCTTTCGGCGATAAAGCGCGGCGGCGCAGACAGGGTAAGCGTAAACCCGCAGACCCTCAACCAAAGCGTTTTGGACGCCATCGGCAGAAAGCACACCGTCGCTCAGTTTTTTGAGGCTTACGATCTCGCGAAAAAGGCGGGCTTCGGCGCGATAAACGTAGATCTGATAGCGGGGCTTCCGACCGATACCCTTGAAAGCTTTGAGGCGGGGCTGTCTGAAATTATCCGCCTCTCGCCCGAGAATATAACCGTTCACGCGCTCTCGATAAAGCGCTCTGCCGATTTAATGCAAAGCGGGGGCGAGCTCGACCACGAACTCGCGGCAAAGATGATATCATACTCGGGCTCGGCGCTCGGCGCGGCGGGCTATGAGCCGTATTATCTTTACCGACAGAAAAACCAGCTCGGCAACCAAGAAAACGTCGGCTGGGAGCGCGGCGGCAGCCTCGGCATTTACAACATCAACATGATGGAAGAGGTACAGACGGTTCTTGCGGTCGGCGCGGGCGGCTCGACAAAAATCGTGGCCGACGAAAAGAACATTCGCCGCCTCTATAACCCGAAATACCCGCTTGAATACCTCAGAAGATATGACACGACGGTCGCCGTCAGAAAGCGCGAGGCCGAAAGGCTTCTTCGCGAGATTCGGGGGAGAGAGAATGAATAAAAACGACATCATCACCCTTGAAATAAGCGGCCTGACGAGCGAGGGTAACGGCGTCGGAAGATTCGGAGGACAGGCTGTTTTTGTGCCTTTTTCGGCGATCGGCGATACCCTTGAATGCAGGGTTCAGAAGGTCTGCAAGAGCTATGCCTACGCGAAGATTCTCAGGGTCATAAGCCCGTCGCCCGACCGCCGTGAACCCGACTGCGAGGCTTTCGGAAGGTGCGGGGGTTGCTGCTATCGGCATATAAGCTATGAGGCTGAGCTTTCGGCAAAGGAGCAATCGGTAAAGGACGCATTTTCGCGCATCGGCGGGCTTGAAATACCCTTCGAGCCGATAATTCCCTCGGCGCAGACCGAGAGATATCGCAACAAGGCGATGCTGCCCGTCGCAGAAATCGACGGCAGGGCGGTGTGCGGGTTCTATTCGCCGCGCTCGCATCGGGTCGCGGAATGTAAGGATTGCAGGCTTGAACCGAAGATATTCTCGGAAATCAGCGCCGAGATTCTTGAATACCAACGAAAAAACCGCCTCCCGTGCTATGACGAGCAGAGCGGCAGGGGCCTTTTGCGGCATATATGCCTGAGACAGGGGCATTACAGCGGCGAGATTTCGGTCTGTTTGGTCGTGAGCGAGCAGACGGGCGCCTACGGGGAGCTTTCAAAGCTTCTGACCGAGAAATTCCCGAATATCAGGACGGTAGTTCTCAACATAAATCGCGAAAAAAGCAACGTAATTCTCGGAAATCAAGAAATTGTGCTCTATGGCGACGGGAAAATTCTCGATGAGATTTGCGGCGTCAAAACCGAGCTTTCGGTGAAGAGTTTTTATCAGGTCAATACTCCCGCTGCCGAGGCGGTTTACCGCAAAGCCGCTGAATACGCCGATTTGCGCGGCGGCGAGACGCTTCTTGACCTCTACTGCGGAGCGGGCACCGTCGGGCTTTCGATGGCTTCGGGCGTGAAGAGGCTTATCGGCGTTGAGGTGATTCCCGAGGCGGTTGAGAACGCCATCGCGAACGCAAAGAGGAACGGCGTCGGCAACGCCGAATTTATCGTCGGCGACGCCTCGGATATCGCGGAAAAGCTCGCGAAAAGGGGAGAGCGCCCCGACGTTGTGACCGTCGACCCGCCCCGCAAGGGCTGCGACAGGCGCGCCCTCGACGCGATGATAAAAATGTCTCCCGACCGAATCGTGATGATCTCCTGCAACCCCGCCACCGCCGCCCGCGATGTCAAATATCTCTGCGAGAACGGCTACCGCGCCGCCCGCGCCTGCCCCGCCGATATGTTCCCGAGGACAGGGCATGTGGAGACGGTATGTTTATTGTCCAAACTCAATGTCAAGCAGCATATTGAAGTGGAATTGACAATGGACGAGATGGATTTGACCGCAGCGGAGAAGAAAGCCAGCTATGAGGAAATCAAGGAGTATGTGCTGGAGAAATTCGGAATGAAGGTCAGCCACTTGTATATTGCACAAGTGAAGCGGAAGTGCGGGATTATCGAGCGGGAGAATTATAATAAGCCCAAGTCAGAGAGCGCCAAGCAGCCCCAATGCCCGCCGGAGAAAGAAGCGGCGATTCGGGCGGCACTTGAATATTTCAAAATGATATAACCGTACACACATAGCATAGGAGAGATTTATGATTCAAATGACATTTGTAAGCA